>DATCCY010000124.1:0-15896 GCA_036510975.1 Candidatus Nanopelagicales bacterium | reverse complement strand
GGGCTCGACGGTCGCGCGGCAGCGCAGCGCGTCGGACGACGCGACCAACCACGCCGAGTAGCAGTCGAGGAGCTCGGCGAGGAGCTGGGCCTGCTCGACGCCGTCGTCGCTGAGCGGGCGCGCCGCGTCGTTCTCGGAGAGCGGGTCGCCCGACTCCTTCCACACGGCGCGCTTGATCGCCTCGGCGTGCCGCAGCACGATCGTGGGGGTCGTGTCAGGTAGGGCGAGCGCGTCGTCGACGAGCCGACGGTCGTCGTCGTAGGTCAGCAGCGACTTCGCCGCCTTGCGTCGCAGCCAGCGGATCTCGTCCACCTCGGCGTCGGGCTCGCGAGGCGTGGACCCGACCACCGTGGCGCGCCAGTAGTGGACGCGCTTGGGCAGGCCCTCGACGTGGTAGCGCCGGTGCCCGAGCGACGGGCCGAGCGCGCACCGGACGCCGGTCTCCTCGAGCGTCTCCCGGACGGCGGCGACGTCGTGACGCTCGCCCGGCGTCAGCTTCCCCTTCGGCAGGGACCAGTCCGCCCGGTGGGGTCGGTGGACCACGGCCACCTCGGGGCCGTCCGGACCCTGCCGGACGAGCACGACGCCGGCCGCCTCGATCTGGTCGTGCGGCACGCCGCTACCTCCCCAGCGCCTTGACGAGACGACCGTGATCGGCCAGCGCCGCCGTCCACACCGTGCCGGCGCGGCGGTGTGAGGCGATCTCGCGGTCGTGGGTGGAGGCGACGAACACGCCGCAGACGAAGGCCTCGCCGGCGGACAGCGGCATCGAGGGGTCGTCGACCCGGTCCAGCACCAAGGCACGCTGGATGACGGCGTCCTGCGCGTCCCCGAGGGGTTCGGTGAGCGTCGACCACAGCCGCGCGAGCTCCTCGCACGGGCGCCCGAGCACCGGTGCCCCGACCTCGGCGGCGTAACGGGCCCTCTTCGCCGTGATCCGTGCTGCGTGCCAGGAGTCGGAGTCGTCCCCCGGGCGCAGCTGCTCGAGCAGCCTGGTCGCGCGCGCATCGGCGCGCAGGACCCGAGGGCCGAGCACCTTGTGCGCCCGCTTCCCCGCCTCGGGGGTGAACGCCGGCCGCCGAGCGACGGCGACCAGCGTGCGCCGCAGAACGTCGGCGCGAGGCGTCCGCAGATCCCCCAGGGCGGCGGCGAGGGAGAGGGAGTGGCGGCGTCGCAGCCACGGCAGGAGGGCGTCGCCGAACCCGTGCACGTCGTCGGTCGCCTTCGACAGCGAGTCCGCGAAGACCTCGAGGTCGCGCGTCGGCGAGAGCGCCCCGGCGTACCACGCGAGCTCGGGGCGGAGCTGGGCGGAGAGGTCGTCGCGCAGCAGGTCGCCGTAGATCCGCAGCCCGGAGCGGAGCCGCCGGGCGGCCACCCGGGCCCCGTGCACGGCGCCGTCGGCGTCAGCGTCGAGCCCGGCGTCGGCAGCGAGCAGCGCGCCGGTCTGGCGGCGCAGGTGCGCCATCACCGCGACCCCCGCCGTGGAGTCGCGGCTGACCGGGGTCGGCGGCGGGGCGAGGAGGTCCGGGTCGGCGGCCACGGAGCCCACCGCCGCGCTGCCGTCTCCCGGCGCCGTGGTCATGACGACGCGCTCGACCGCCGGGTCTGACGTGCGATCAAGGTCGACTGGACGTCGAGGAGCGGAGTGCCGTCGGGCGCGAGGTGCACGCGGGTCCACCCACCGTCCGCGCCGAGGTGCCACGTGCTCGTGCCGGGGTCGAAGGCGAGGTCGAAGAGCCAGCCGAGATGGGCGGTCTGCGCGGCCGATCCCAGTCGAACGAGCACCTCGATACGCCGATCGAGGTTGCGGTGCATGAGATCGGCGGAGCCGATCCAGATCTCCGGTTCGCCGTTGTTGGCGAACTCGAAGAGCCGCGAGTGCTCGAGGAAGCGGCCCAGGACGCTGCGCACCCGGATGTTCTCGGACAGGCCGGGCACGCCGGGGCGCAGCGCGCAGATGCCGCGGACCCACACGTCGACCGGGACACCGGCCTGCGACGCGCGGTACAGGGCGTCGATCGTGGCCTCGTCGACGATGGAGTTGCACTTGAACCGCACCCGCGCGGGCAGCCCCGCGCGATGGTTCTCGACCTCGCGCTCGATGCGGTCCACGAGTCCCGACCTGATCGAGTGCGGTGCGACCAGGAGGCGGTTGTACTCGGTCTCCATCGAGTAGCCCGACAGCACGTTGAACAGGCGGGCGACGTCGTCGCCGACCTCCTCGTCGGTGGTCAGCAGCCCGACGTCCTCGTAGAGGCGCGCGGTCTTGGGGTGGTAGTTGCCCGTACCGAGGTGCACGTAGCGGCGCAGCCGGTCGCCGTCGTCGCGCACGACCATCGAGAGCTTGCAGTGGGTCTTGAGCCCGACGAGGCCGTAGACGACGTGGCAGCCGGCCTCCTCGAGCTTGCGCGCCCAGTCGATGTTGGCCTGCTCGTCGAAGCGGGCCTTGATCTCCACGATCGCGAGGACCTGCTTGCCCTCCTCTGCCGCCGCGACCAGCGCGTCGACGATCGGGGAGTCACCGCTCGTGCGGTAGAGGGTCTGCTTGATCGCGAGGACCTTGGGGTCGGTCGCCGCCTGCTCGAGGAAGAGCTGCACGCTGGTCGAGAACGAGTCGTAGGGGTGGTGCAGCAGCACCTCGTGGTCGCGCATCGTCTCGAGGACGTTGGGCGGCGAGGACGTCTCGACGTCGGAGAGGTCGCGTGCCGTGCGCGGGAGGAAAGCGGGGAGCTTGAGATCGTCGCGCGGCAGCCGGTCGAGCGCCCAGAGCGCGGTGAGGTCGAGGAGCCCGGGGATCCGGACGACCTCCTCGCTCCCGATGCCGAGCTCGCGCACGAGCAGGTCGAGGACGTGCGGGTCGATGGTCTGCTCGACCTCGAGGCGCACCGGAGGCCCGAACCGGCGGCGCATGAGCTCGCGCTCGAGCGCGAGGAGCAGGTTCTCGGCGTCGTCCTCCTCGACCTCGAGGTCCTCGTTGCGGGTGACGCGGAACGCATGGTGCTGCAGGACGTCCATGCCGGGGAAGAGCTCGCCGAGGTGCGCGGCGATGACGTCCTCCAGCGGCACGAACCGCTGCGGCCCCACGGCGACCATGCGGTCGAGGATCGGCGGGACCTTCACGCGGGCGAACAGCTCGGTGCCGGTGCTCGGGTTGCGCACCACGACCGCGAGGTTGAGCGAGAGCCCGCTGATGTAGGGGAAGGGGTGCGCGGGGTCCACGGCGAGCGGCGTGAGGACCGGGAAGACGTTCGTCCGGAAGAACTGGCTCAGCTGGTCGCGTTCGGCGCTGGACGCCTCCTCCCAACGGAGCAGGTGGATGTCCTGGGCCTCGAGCGCGGGCTGGATCTCGGAGTGGAACAGCGTCGCCTGCCGGTGCATCAGCTCGGCGCTGCGGCCGTAGATGCCCTCGAGCACGTCACGCGGCATCAGCCCGCTGGCGGCGCGTACGGCGATGCCCGTGGCGATCCGTCGCTTGAGACCGGCCACCCGGACCATGAAGAACTCGTCGAGGTTGCTGGCGAAGATCGCCAGGAACTTGGAGCGCTCCAGCAGCGGCGCGTCGCGGTCCTCGGCGAGCTCGAGGACCCGCTCGTTGAACGCCAGCCACGACAGCTCGCGGTCGAGGAAGCGGCCGTCGGGCAGCGGCTCGAGGACGGCGGCGTCGTGGGTCGCCGGCGTCGCCTCGGGCCCGGCGCCGGGCACCGGGGCGTCGCTGTCCTGGGACACGTCCGTGCTCACGCCCCCACCTTGCCAGACGCGGGATGGCGTCGCCGCATCTCGGAGTGGTCAGCTGCTGAACTCCACGTCGACGTCCCACTTCGTGAAGCCGAGGCTGGTGTAGAGGGCGATCGCCGCCGTGTTCTGCGCGTCGACGTAGAGCATGGCGTCGGGAAGACCCTTCGCCCGCAGGTGCTGGAGGCCGGCGAGGGTCAACGCGCGGCCGAGCCCGCGACCGCGCTGGCCCGGGTCGATGCCGACGACGTAGACCTCGCCGATGGGCTCGTGACCGTGGTGCTCGTCGCCGTGGGCGTGCTCGTGCTGCTGCTCGCCGTCGTGGGCGTGCGCGTGCACGTGCCCGTGGTGGTGGGCGTCGGCGCCGTGGACCTTGGTCCAGTGGAACCCGACCATCCGGTCGCCCGCGGGTCCGGACTCCTCGGCGACGAGGAAGCCCTCGGGGTCGAACCAGGGCTCGCGCATGCGGACGTGCAGGTCGTGCAGCGTCCAGCCGCCCTGGTCGGGCAGGTCGACGAAGGCGCGGGCGTTGAGCGCCACCCATTCCTCGTCGTCGAGACCGGGGAGGAACGAGCGCAGCCGGACGCCGTCCGGCCAGACCGGGTCCGGCAGGGCGGCGTAGAGCGATCGGCGCATCTGGAACAGGGTGCGCGAGCGGCGGAACCCGAGCGAGGCGGCCAACGGCGTCGCACCGCTCTGCTCGCCGTGGGCCCACAGGCGCAGCCGCCGGTCGGGCGACTCCTCGATCAGGTGCGCCACGAGAGCCTGCCCGACCCCTTGCCGCCGATACTCCGGTGCCACGGCGAGCTCGGCGCTGGCGCCGGCCACCTGGTCGGTGACGTCGAGGTGCCCGTAGGCGACGAGGACCGGGCCGATGCGTCCGAGCACGTGGCGCACGTCGGTGTCGCCGCCGTAGCGCAGGTGGAGCATGACGTGCTCGGACAGCGGCCGGATCCCGTCGGTCTCGGTGACCTGCTCGACGAGGAGGGAGACGTCGGCGACGTCGGCGTCGTCGAGGCGGCGCAGCACCTCCCACTGGATGCGGGGGGACGCCGTGCCGCTGCCGATGGTCATGCGCCCGACCTTAAGCGGTGGGGCGGACGCGGACCGGGAGGCGTCAGCCGACGGGTGCGGGGACGGGCTCGGGGATCGACTCGTCGGTGCGCGGCGGTGTCAGGACGAAGCGGTAGCCCACGTTGCGCACGGTGCCGATGACGGACTCGTGCTCGGGGCCGAGCTTGGCACGGAGGCGTCGCACGTGGACGTCGACCGTGCGGGTGCCGCCGAAGTAGTCGTAGCCCCAGACCTCCTGCAGCAGCTGGGCGCGGGAGAACACGCGACCGGGGTGCTGCGCGAGGAACTTGAGGAGCTCGAACTCCTTGAAGGTCAGGTCGAGCGTGCGGCCGCGCACCCGTGCGGTGTAGGTCGCCTCGTCGATGCTGACGTCGCCCGAGCGGATCTCGTCGGGCACGCCGTCATCGACGGTGCGCGCCAGCTTGCCGGTGGCCAGCCGCAGCCGCGCATCGACCTCGGCGGGGCCTGCGGTGTCGAGCACGACGTCGTCGACGCCCCACTCGGCGTTGACGCCCACGAGGCCGCCCTCGGTGGTCACGAGGATCACCGGGACATCGACCCCGGTGGTGCGCAGCAGCCGGGTGAAGCTGCGCACCTGCGGGAGGTCGCGCCGGCCGTCGACCAGGATCGCGTCGCACTGCGGGGCGTCGAGCAGGGCGGTCGCCTCGGCGGGCAGGACCCGGACCTGGTGGGACAGGAGCCCCAGCGCGGGCAGCACCTCGGACGAGGGCAGCAGGGCGTTCGTCAGGAGCAGGAGCGTCGGCACGAAGGCCTCCTGTCTGTGTGTTCCGGCGCGGGCGGACCGCCCCGGAAGCGCGGAAGGACCCGGAGGCGTCATCGCCCGGGTCCCACAGGAGGCAGGATAGCGGCTGTGGATCTGCGGCCCTCATCCAGGCACCCCAGCGGGCCTCCACCGACCCGCACCGGCACCGTCCTGACCGCCGACGGTGAGCGGATCTCCGTCGCCTACGACGCCCTGGCCACGCCGTCGTCGCTGTCCTTCGTCGTGTCGCACGGCTTCACGGGCGGCTGGCGTCGTCCGGACAACCGCCGTATCGCCCTGGCGCTGAGGGAGTTCGGGGGTGTCGTGTCGTACGACAGCCGTGGCCACGGCGCGTCGTCGGGCGTCACCACCCTCGGCGACGACGAGGTGCTGGACCTCGACGCCGTGATCGGCTGGGCCCGCTGGCTCGGCGCCGTCGACGTCGTGACCGTCGGGTTCTCCATGGGTGGATCGGTCGTGCTGCGCCAGGCCGCGCTCGCGCGGCGCGACGACCGCGAGACCCCGCAGGCGGTGGTCTCGGTGAGCGCCGCGGGCTTCTGGTTCTACCGGGGCACCCCGCCCATGCGGCTGCTCCATCGCGCGGTCGAGACCGCACCGGGGCGCCGGGTGCTGCGCTGGGGCTTCCACACGCGGGTGACGGACCGCGCGTGGGAGGAGCCGTTCCCGCTCTCGCCGTCGGAGTCGGCCGGGCTGGTGGCACCGGTGCCGCTACTGGTCGTGCACGGGGACCAGGACCCGTACTTCCCCGTCGAGCACGCGCGCTCGATCGTGGTGGCCGCCGCAGAGGGCGCCGCGCGGCGGGGCGTTGCGGACCGTGCCGACGAGTGGATCGAGCCCGGGTTCGGCCACGCGGAGTCGGCCGCGACGCAGAGCGTCGTCGCCCGTATCGGCGCGTGGGCCCGGGACGCCGTCTCGATCGGATCGGGGCGCACGTGAGCGGCTCGTCGCCGGTCGTGGTCCGCTACTGGGCGGCCGCGAAGGCCGCGGTCGGTGCGCCCGAGGAGACCTACGCCGCACCCGGGAGCCTCGCGGCGCTGCTCGACGCGATCCGCGAGCGCCACGGCTCGGCCTCCCGGCTCGCTGAGGTCCTCGGCCGCTGCTCGTACCTCGTCGACGAGGTGAGCCCCGGGCGTCGGCCGCACGCGGACGTCGTCGTCCCCGCGGGCGCCGTCGTCGACGTGCTGCCGCCGTTCGCCGGCGGGAGCAGCGACGACGCCGCGGACCGCTCGGGAACAACGGTCGGCCGGACCCTGTTGGCAGGGCCATGATCGGCGTCCTCGTGGTACTCGGCGTGCTCGCCCTGGCGACGGCGTTCGGTCTCTACCGCCGGGCGACCGACGGCACCCTGAAGGCCGTGGAGATCCCGGCCGACACCACGGACGCCCTGCCGGTTCCCGGCTCGGCGGGGGGAGCGGGCCACGCGCACGAGGGCGACCGGCTCACCTCCGCGGACCTCGGCGCGCTGCTGGGGGAGCGAGCCACGCTCGTGCAGTTCTCCAGCGCGTTCTGTGCGCCGTGCCGCGCGACGAAGGCGGTCCTCGACGAGGTCTCCGGGATGCTCGACGGCGTCGCCCACGTGGAGATCGACGCGGAGGCGCACCTCGACCTCGTACGCCGTCTCGACGTCCGGCGCACACCGACGGTCCTGGTGCTCGACGCCGACGGACTGGTGCGGGTCCGCGCGGCCGGTGCGCCCCGCAAGGCCGACGTCATCGCCGCCCTGGGCACGGTCGTCTGAGGCCCCCCAGGGGCCTGACCATGCCTGACCTGCGGTGTTCGCGCCTCCGGCTGCCTGCGGGGCGGGCCGGGTTTGTTGCGAAGGTCTCGCAGGTAGAGACCCGTGTCTCAGCATGCGGACCGTCCTGGTTGCACCGCAGGTCAGGCGCCTATCCTCCTGACCATGCAGACGGTGGTTCTCACCAAGCGACGCGCAGTGGACTTCTGCCGCGTCGGCTCCTGCGCCTGTCTGACCCCCTGACCGGACCTCGTGAGCCGGCCTCCTCCTCGAGGCCCCCGAGCATCCGGACGCCGCACCCCTTCCCGTGCCGCTCCCCAGGAGACATCGTGACCAGGCTCGCCACCACGGCTACACCCACCACAGCACCGTCCGGCTTCGTCGACGCCCGCGGTCCGCGTTTCGGCGCCGTCATCACCACTGTCGTGCTCGCGGTGATCCTGCTGACCATCCCCTCGACGCTGTCGCTCGTGCTACTCGTCGTGCAGACCGTCGCGTTCGCGCTCGGTTCTCTCCTGGGGCTGCAGGCACAGCCCTACGGCGTGGTCTTCCGCAAGGTCGTGCGTCCCCGCCTGGCGGCGCCGACGCAGTTCGAGGCTCCCGAGCCGCCGCGGTTCGCGCAGACCGTGGGCCTCGGCTTCGCGGTCGTCGGCCTCATCGGCCTGCTGACCGGTGCGACGGCGCTGGCCTACGTGGCGGTCGGGTTCGCCCTGGGAGCCGCGTTCCTGAACGCCGCCTTCGACTTCTGCCTCGGGTGCGAGATGTACCTGCTGGGCAAGCGGCTGTTCGCTGGTCGCGCCGCCGCCTGACCCGGCGTACCTGGGCGCGACGCGCGCCCCACCTCACCGCACGACCTCTCACCGCCCGAGAACGGGCATCACACAAGGAGTTCCCGCATGAGCCGCACCGACGTGCTCGTCGATGCCGACTGGGTCGACGCCCACCTCGACGACCCGAGGGTCGTCCTCGTCGAGGTCGACGAGGACACCGCCGCCTACGAGAAGAACCACATCCGCAACGCCGTCCGCATCGACTGGCGCGACGACCTGCAGGACGCCGTCCGCCGCGACTTCGTGAACAAGGCGCAGTTCGAGGCGCTGCTGTCGCGCAAGGGCATCGCCAACGACGACACCGTCGTGCTCTACGGCGGCAACAACAACTGGTTCGCGTCCTACGCCTACTGGTACTTCAAGCTCTACGGCCACCAGGACGTCAAGCTCCTCGACGGCGGCCGCAAGAAGTGGGAGCTGGAGAGCCGAGAGCTGGTCTCGGTCGTGCCCGAGCGCACGCCGACGAGGTACGTGGCCCAGGGGCAGGACTCGTCGATCCGAGCGTTCCGCGACGACGTCGTCACCGCCATCGGCGTCGACAACATCGTCGACGTGCGCTCGCCCGACGAGTACGCCGGCCGTCTGCTCGCCCCGGCCCACCTCCCGCAGGAGCAGTCGCAGCGCCCCGGGCACGTGCCCACGGCCGTGAGCGTGCCGTGGTCGAAGGCGGCCAACGACGACGGCACCTTCAGGTCCGACGACGAGCTGGCCGCGCTCTACACCGGCGCCGGCCTCGACCTGTCGAAGGACACGATCGCCTACTGCCGCATCGGTGAGCGTTCGGCGCACACCTGGTTCGTCCTGCACGAGCTGCTCGGCCAGTCCAGCGTCCGCAACTACGACGGCTCCTGGACCGAGTACGGCTCGCTCGTGGGCGTGCCCGTCCAGCTCGGCGACGCGCCGGGCGGCCCCGAGGGCGGCGCCGCCTGATGTGCGCCGCGACCGTCGGAGGCCTCTCTCTCGAAGGGATCGACATGGCCAAGGAGACCGTCATCCAGGGCACCGTCACCAAGGACGGCCAGCCCGTGGGCGGTGCCTACGTGCGCCTGCTCGACGCCCACGGCGAGTTCACCGCGGAGGTGCCCACCAGCGCGACCGGCGCCTTCCGCTTCTTCGCCGCCCCCGGAACGTGGACGCTGCGCACCCTTGCCCCTGGTGCGTCCGTCGACCGCACGGTGGTGGCCGGCCTTGGTGAGGTGGCCGAGGTCGACGTGTCGGTCTGACCGCACCGTCGACACCTCGCTCGAGCCCACCTGTCTGTCGCTCCCGGGCCGTCCACGACGGCGGGGGACGACAGGCAGGTGGGCAACACGGGAGGGTGCGGGGGAGACTGGGTGACGAGGAGCGGTCGCGCAGGCTGTCGGCTCCGTCGGCCGCCGCGGACGTGCCGCCCTCGCGGAGGTGTGCCATGCCGTGGCCGGAGGAGTCCCTCGTCGTCGTCGGGATCGACGGCTCACCGGGGTCGGTGGCTGCGCTGGACTGGGCCGCCGCGCAGGCGCAGCGACGAGGCGCGCGCCTCGAGCTCATCTACGTCGAGGTCCCGACCCCGCCGGTCGTGGGCATGGAGGCGGCACCGGTCGCCCCGCTCTCGCTCGACCCCGTCCCGAACTTCCTCGACGAGGGGCGCCGTCGCGCCTCGCTCGCTTGGCCCGACCTCGTCGTCGACGCGGTCGCGATGGTCGGCAGCCCGGCGTCGTCGCTCATCGCCCGCAGTCAGCAGGCCGACCTAGTGGTCGTGGGTGCACACGGCCGCTCGATGGTCGCGCGGCTCCTGCTCGGCTCGGTGAGCCACCACGTCGCGACCCGCGCGGCGTGCACCGCGGTGGTGGTGCGCGGACCCGCGCACGTCGCGACCGCGCCGGTCGCCGTCGGCATCGACGACTCGCCCACGGCCCGCCACGCGCTCGAGGTCGCGTTCACCGAGGCGTCGAGCCGCGGTGTGCCGCTCGTCGTCTTCCACGCCTGGCAGGACGTGCTGGCCACCGGGTACGGGCTCTGGGGCACGCCTCCGGGCCTCTCGGAGGAGCTGAGCGCCGAGGCCTCCGCGCTCGTCGAGGCGACGCTGCAGGGCTGGCCGGAGAAGTTCCCGGACGTCGAGGTCCACACTCGCGTCGAGCAGAAGCATCCGGTCACCGCGGTCGTGGAGGAGTCGACGCGGGCGCAGCTCATCGTCCTCGGAGCCCACGGTCGCGGGCACTTCGCCGGCATGGACGTCGGATCCGTCCCCTCGGCAGCCGTCCGTGAGGCGCTGTGCCCCGTGATGGTCGTGCGTCCTGGCAAGGTCGGGCTGCCGGCGTAGCGGCCGGTGTCGGCCCGGGCGCGGATACGCTCCGCGGATGCGACGCCTTCTCCTGACCGGGATGTCGGGGACGGGGAAGTCGAGCGTGCTCCTCGAGCTCGCACGGCGCGGCTTTCCCATGGCCGACACGGACGATCCGGGCTGGAGCACCTGGCGGCCCCTCGACGGCGACCCCGAGGCGGACCGGGTGTGGCTCGCGGACCGCATCGTGGTCCTGCTCGATGCGCATGACGACGGCGACGTCCCGCTCGTGGCGAGCGGGTGCGTGTCCAACCAGGGGAGGTTCTACGACCGGTTCGACGCCGTCGTGCTGCTGACCGCGCCCGACGACGTGATCCTCGAGCGCATCACCATGCGCACGACGAACGAGTTCGGCAAGGACGACGTCGAGCGACGACGGATCCTCGACGACCTCGCGCACGTGGAGCCGCTCTAGCGCGCGACCGCGACGCACGTGCTCGACGCTCGACGTCCTCTCGGCGAGGTCGCCGACGCGCTGGTCGCGATCGCGCTCGGCATCACCTCGTGACGTCGGCGACGCCGGGCATGTCCGTCCACAGCCGTCGGTCAGTACACGATCGCCTGGACGTCGTCGCCCAAGATCTCGTCGAGGAACGTGGCTGCCCCAGCAACGCGCACGCCGCGCGCGAGGTCCTCGGTGGTGATGCTGCGGCGCGCAGCGCACTGCGTGCACACGGTCGTGCGGCCCCCGGCCAGCACCGACTCGACGAGGTCGGGCAGAGGAGCGGCGTGGTCGAGCCCGAGGTCCGGCACCCGACCCGCCACGCCGAGCCAGGTGGCCTCACCGGTCAGCCAGAGAGAGACCTCGACGCCGGAGGCGACGGCGGTCGCGGCCACGGTGAGCGCCTGCGACAGCCGTTCGGGCTCCTCGGCGCCGCAGGTCACCTTCACGACGAGTCGGCGGGTCACGTCGACCACCCTAGGCGGAGCGCCCGTTAGGATCCGCACGTGGGCGAGATCGTCATGAACGGCCTTCTCCTGCTCGCGATCCTGGCCTTCGTCGGTGTCGCGGGCGCCACCGTCGCGCGGCTGCTCCGCGGTCCGCAGTGATCGCGACGTCGCTCACCGAGAGAGGGTCTCGATGACCGCCCCGCCCGAGCTGCCCGAGCCGCTCGTCCCGCTGTCCTGGCTCCTCGGCACCTGGGTCGGCGTCGGCGTCGTCGGCTACCCCACGCACGAGGACATGCAGTACGGCCAGGAGGCCACGTTCGCGACCGACGGACGGCCGTTCCTGTCCTACTGGAGCCGCACCTGGCTGCTCGACGAGGCGGGGGAACGGGTCCGCCCGCTCGCCACCGAGGCGGGCTTCTGGCGACCCCGGCCGGACAACAAGGTCGAGCTCCTCCTCGCCCACCCCACGGGTTACGCCGAGGTGTGGGTCGGCGACGTGACCGTGACCGGGATCGTCGACGCGCAGATCACCGGCGCGCGCGTGGAGCTGCACACCGACGTCGTGGCCCGCACGGAGTCGGCGAAGGAGTACACCGGGGGCACCCGGCTCTACGGTCTCGTCGAGGGCGACCTGCTCTACCGCTACGACATGGCCGCGGTCGGGCAACCGCTGTCGCCGCACCTGTCCGCGCGCCTGAAGCGGTCGTGATCCGGTGAGCACCGAGTGGGAGCAGAAGCTGCGACGCGGCGGATACCGCATCACCCCGCAGCGCCAGCTCGTCCTCGAGTCGGTCGAGCGGCTCGGCCACGGGACGCCCGAGGAGATCCTCACCGAGGTGCAGCGCACCGCGACCGGGGTCAACCTCTCGACCGTCTACCGCAACCTCGAGGTCCTCGAGGAGGTCGGACTGGTCACCCACGCCCACATCGGCCACGGGGCGCCGACCTACCACTCGGTCGACGACCACGTGCACATCCACCTCGTGTGCGACAGGTGCGGCACGGTCGAGAGCGTCGATGCCACGATCGCCGACCCCTTCCTCGACGAGCTGAGGACGCGGACCGGCTTCGTCACCGACGTCAGCCACGTCGCGCTGCACGGCACCTGCTCGGGCTGCAGCACGGCATCGTCGTGACCGATCGCCCGGCGGGAGCGGGAAGCATCCCGGCTCGATGACGGTTGGACCCGTCGTGACCACCGCGACCGCCAGCCCGCTGCTGGGCCTCGACGGCGCCTGCCCGGCGCCCGAGGGCTCGCGCGACTCCGGCGTCGCCTGGCACTACGGAGACCCGCACGGCGAGCAGCGGCTGCTCATGCGCGGCGAGGGCTGGGTCGACCTCTCGCACCGCCGTGTGGTCACCGTAACGGGGCCCGACCGGCTGTCCTGGCTGCACTCGCTGACGACCCAGCACCTCGAGGCGCTCGCGCCCGGTGGATCCGCTCTCGACCTCATCCTGTCGCCGCACGGTCACGTCGAGCACGAGCTGCACGTCGTCGACGACGGAACCAGGACGTGGATCACGGTCGAGCCCGGCGAGGCCGCCGACCTGGTGCCCTACCTCGACAAGATGCGCTTCCTGCTGCGGGTCGAGGTCGCAGATGTGAGCGCTGCCTACTCCGTCGTCGGCGAGCCGGTGCCCGAGCCGGTGCCGGGACGGCCGACGTACCTCAGCCCTGCGGTCTTCGGCCGGCTCGAGCCCGACGACGCCGCCTCGCTGCGCTACGTGCCGCTGCGTCCCGCCGTCTGGGCCGTGCGCGAGGTCGTCGTCCCACGCGGCGAGCTCGCGGGCTACGTGGCCGGGCGCCCCGGCGCCGGCACCTGGGCCTGGGAGGCGCTGCGCGTCGCCGCGGGAGTGCCGCGGCTCGGTTTCGAGACCGACCACCGGACCATCCCCCAGGAGGTCGGCTGGGTGCCGTCCGCGGTGCACCTGGACAAGGGGTGCTACCGCGGGCAGGAGACGGTGGCGCGGGTGCACAACCTCGGGCGTCCGCCGCGGCGGCTCGTGCTCCTGCACCTCGACGGGAGCGCCGCGCGCACGCCGGGCGTCGGTGACCCCGTGCTCCTCGACGGCCGCGACGTCGGCCGGCTCACGTCGGTGGCGCTGCACGCCGAGCTCGGTCCCGTGGCCCTCGCGGTCGTGAAGCGGTCCGTGCCGGTCGAGGTCGACCTGCTCGTCGGACCCGAGGAGGCCGGCGTCGTCGCGGCCTCCCAGGAGATCATCGTCACCGCATGAGCCCGCTGCCAGGCTCGCTTGGCATGCTGTACCCCGAACGCGACGACGGCGTCGCGTCGGCGACTGGACGAGGGTGCTCATGAGCGGCGGCGTCGTGACGAAGGCCGTGATCCCGGCTGCGGGTCTCGGCACCCGCTTCCTGCCGGCCACCAAGGCCACGCCGAAGGAGATGCTCCCGGTCGTCGACACGCCGGCGATCCAGCTCGTGGTGGAAGAGGCCGCCGCTGCCGGGCTGGACGACGTCCTCATGGTGACCGGCCGCAACAAGCGCCCGCTCGAGGACCACTTCGACCACGCGCGCGAGCTCGAGGTGATACTCGCGGCGAAGGGCGACACCGAGCGGCTCGCCCTGATCAACCGCAGCAGCAACCTCGCGACCGTGCACTACGTGCGCCAGGGCGAGCCGCGCGGGCTCGGCCACGCGGTGGGCTGCGCCTCGAAGCACGTGGGCGACAACCCCTTCGCCGTCCTCCTGGGCGACGACCTCATCGATCCGCGCGATCCGCTGCTCACCCGGATGATCGCGCTGCGGGCCGAGCGCGGTGGGAGCGTCGTCGCCCTCCTCGAGGTCCCGCGCGAGCAGATCTACCTGTACGGCTGTGCCGCGGTGGAGCCGCTCGACGCCGGCGAGGACCCCGACACCGTGCGCGTCACCGACCTCGTGGAGAAGCCGACGGCCGACGAGGCGCCGAGCGCGTTCGCGGTCATCGGTCGCTACGTCCTCGACCCCGCCGTCTTCCGAGTCCTCGAGAGCACGCAGCCAGGACGCGGTGGCGAGATCCAGCTGACCGACGCGCTTCGCACCCTCGCGCGCGACGTGGACCCCGCGGCGGGTGGAGGGGTCACGGGCATCGTCTTCCGAGGCCGCCGCTACGACACCGGCGACCGAATGTCCTACCTGCAGACCGTGGTGCGTCTCGCCTGCGAGCGCGAGGACCTCGGGCCCGAGATGGTTCTCTGGCTCAAGGAGTTCGTGGCCGCCCTCTGATCGGCCCGATGGGCCCGATCGGCCTTCAGCCGTCGATGTCGACGACGAGGGTGATCGGGCCGTCGTTGGTGAGCTCGACCCGCATGTCGGCACCGAAGACGCCCGTCCCGACCTGTGCGCCCCTGGCGCGCAGCTCCGCCGCCACGGCATCGACCAACGGCTCCGCGACCGGGCCGGGTGCGGCCGCGGTCCAGGTCGGTCGACGTCCCTTGCGGGTGTCGCCGTAGAGGGTGAACTGGCTGACGACGATGACGGGCAGGCCGAGCTCGGAGGCTGACAGCTCGCGCCGACCGTCTTCCACCGGTGCCGCCGAGTGGCTCGGGTCGAAGATCCGCAGGTCGTGCACCTTGGCGGCCAACCGACGCGCCCGCTCGGGGGTGTCGTCATGGGTGACGCCGACGAGCACCACGAGGCCGGGCCCGTCGAAGGACGCGACCGTCTCGGAACCGACGACCACCCGGGCGCCGGAGGCCCGCTGCACCACAGCTCTCACCCGCCGATCGTCGCAGGGCGGGCTCGCGCACGGGTCCTCGGGTCAGCGGCCGAAGAAGCCCTTCTTCTTCTTGACGCCCTTGTCGGGCTGAGCCTGCACCGGGCGGGTGACGACCTTGGAGGCGGGCGCTGCGAGGCTCTGGTCGGAGTCGAAGCCGCCTCCCAGGCTCGAGAGCTCACGCAGCAGCGAGGCCATGTCGGTTCCCTCGGCGCGCGCGCCGGCGAGGACGGGCTCGAGCTCGGGCTCGACGATGTGCGGCTCCCCGCGCTGCCCGTCGTGGTACGACCCGGCACGCTGCGGCTGGTGCGCGGCGGCCGGGGCGACCTCGTCGAGGTCATAGTCCGCGGGCGCGTCGCCGGCGACCGGCGACGTGGACGGCGGGTCGAGCGACAGCTCGGTGAAGGCGGCGTGGACGGCGTGGCGCTCCATGCCGTCCTGCTCCCAGTCCGCCGCGTCGTCCGCCGGCTGCTCGGCGGCCAGCTGCTCCACGGCTGCGAGCTCCGCAGCGATGCGCTCGGCCTCGGCGGCGGCGGCTCGGTCGGCGGCGGCGAGCTCGTCGGCGAGCCGATCGGCGTCGAGTCGCTCCTTCTCGACGCGCTCTGCTTCCGCGCGCTCTGCTTCCGCGCGCTGGGCTTCCGCGCGCTGGGCTTCCAGCCGCTCTGATTCGACCTTCTCGGCTTCGAGGCGCTCGGCTTCGCGGCGCTCGGCTTCGCGGCGCTCGGCTTCGACGCGCTCGGCTTCCAGGCGCTCGGCCTCGATCCGCTCGGCTTCGAGGCGCTCGGCTTCGACGCGCTCGGCTTCGAGGCGCTCGGCT
>DATCCY010000123.1:0-4871 GCA_036510975.1 Candidatus Nanopelagicales bacterium | reverse complement strand
ACGACGGCGCACTTGATCGTCGACTTCCGGGGCTACACCCTGCCCACCACGCCCGCCGCCCCCGGGGTGGTGTGGGCGTGGGGGAACGGGGAGTACGGCCAGCTGGGCCGTCCGCGCGGAAGCCCCCGGCGGACAAGGTGGCCCTGGCCCTGCGCAAGCGCGCCGCGGGTGAGTCCGCGCCGACGATCCCGGAGGCCATGGGCGTGTCCCGGGCCACGCTGTTACCGTGCACCGCCACCAGACCACCAGCCACTCACCTACCTACCAGCGGACTCCGACCCCTCCGCGCACCCCGATGACCGGGCCCGTTCAGGATCCTGTTCCGATCCTCGTCTTCCGATCCTCGTCATAGGCCTGGTCGGCGACTTGACGGCGGCGGCAGCGAGACGTTCGGTCGCGCGCCCGCGGGGATCTCAACGCCGCGGGAGGTGTATACCAGCGATCCCGCGCGAGACCGGTGTCAGGCGTCGCCGGTGTGATGGTCGAGCACCTCGAGCACGCGCCGCAGGTACCCCACGACGGCGGCTCGCTCGCGCGCGGTGAGTCCGTCCTCGGCGTCGACCAGGTCGGCGACGAGCGGCCTGATCTGAGCGAAGACAGCGTTCGCACCCTGGGCCGTGGGGCGTACGACGCGACGTCGCCCGTCGGCCGGATCGAGCTCGCGCGCGGCGTGGCCGGCCTGCTCGAGGCGGTCGACGAGGACGGTCGCCGATGCGGACGTCATGTGCAGTCGGCGCGAGAGCTCGACTGGGCCGACGGGGCCGCCCATGACGTGCTCCATCGCGTCGACCTCGCTCGGGTTGAGCTCGAGACGACGCGCGATCGCGACCCGCAGCTCGGGCATCGCCTGCAGCACGGCGTAGAGCGCCTCGACGACGTCGGACCTCGGCCAGCCCTCGGGCGCCCCCAGTCGCGGGTTCTCCGGCGCGGCAGTACCGTCCCTGTAACTAGACAATCTAGTGACCTTCGGTTAGTGTCGATGTCACTAGAAAGACTAGCGATCTTTGCCCGGCTGCGCGAGACGTGGCTACGCCAGAGGAGAACCGCCGTGAGATTCCCGACGGGGCACGTCGCCCGCCGCCGCAACGCCTTCCTGCTGCTCGGCCTCGTGATCGTGCTCGTGGGCGCGATCTTCGCTGCGCCGGCACCGACGCCGGCTGCGGCGCTCGTGTCGTCGGGTCTGCCCTCGAGCTACCAGTCTGCCGAGGCCGAGCTGCGTCAGAAGACACTGCCGAGCGAGGGCGTCGCGCCGGCGATCGTCGTCTACAGCCGCGAGGACGGCGCGGCCCTCACCCAGCAGGATAAGGACGCCGTGGCCTCCCGTGCCGCAGCGCTCGCGCCGCTCGGGGTCGGCGGTCAGGCCTCGCCTGCGACATACTCGCCCGACGGGAAGGTCGCCATCGTCTCCGTGCCGGTCGACACCACGAAGGGCGACGCCGTGTCGCCCAAGGTTGCCGAGATCCGCGCGACCGCCGCTGCCGACCTCCCGGCCGGGATGCGTGCCCAGGTCACCGGCGGCCCTGCCATCACTGCGGACCTCACCAAGGTGTTCGACGGTGCCGACACGACGCTGCTCATCGCGACCGCGAGCGTGGTCGCCGTACTGCTGCTCATCACCTACCGCAGCCCGTGGCTGTGGCTCGTGCCGCTGTTCGTGGTCGGCATCGCCGAGCAGACGACGACCAAGCTCGTCGAGCTGCTGGCTCCGCACGCCGGCATCGTCGTCGACCCGGCCGCGTCGGGCATCACCAGCGTGCTGGTCTTCGGTGCTGCCACCGACTACGCGCTGCTGCTCATCGCTCGCTACCGCGACCGGTTGCGCCAGGACGAATCCCGCTTCCACGCGATGCAGATCGGGCTGCGGCGCACGAGCGAGCCGATCCTCGCGTCGGCCGCGACCGTCACGCTCTCGCTGCTCGCTCTGCTGCTCGCCCAGCAGGAGAGCCTGCGCGCCATCGGCTTCTCGTCGGCCGTCGGTGTGGTCGTCGCGATGCTGTTCGGGCTCTTCGTGCTGCCCGCCGCGATGGTGGTATTCGGCCGCGGCTTGTTCTGGCCGTTCGTCCCGCGCGTCGGCGACGCCCCGCGCGAGGGCAAGTTCTGGGGTCGCATCGGTGAGTCGGTACGCCGTCGCCCCCATCTCATCGGCATCGGCGCGACGCTCGCCCTCATCGTGCTCGCACTCGGTGCGGTCGGACTGCAGGTGGGTCTCAGCCAGAACGAGCAGTTCCGCGTGAAGCCAGAGGCAGTGCTCGGCCAGGAGACCCTCGCGAGCGCCTTCCCCGCCGGCTCGTCCGCGCCTGCGACCGTGCTGACGACGCCGTCGTCAGTCGAGGCCGTCACCGCGGCCGCGAAGGCGACGCCGGGTGTCGTGTCGGTGACTCCGGGCCCGAGCGCCGGTAACGTCGCGCAGCTCGACGTCGTGCTCTCGGCAGAACCGGGCAGCGAGCAGTCGTTCGAGCAGGTGCGCGCGCTGCGCGCCGCCGTCGGTGCGGTGCCCGGTGCGGACGCCGTCGTCGGCGGCGACACCGCCACGCGGCTCGACAGCAACGACGCCGCGATCCGCGACGCGAAGGTCATCATCCCGATCGTCCTGGTTCTCGTGTTCACCGTGCTCGTGCTGCTGCTGCGCTCGTTCCTCGCGCCGGTGCTGCTCGTGGCGACGGTGCTCGGCACGTTCTTCGCTGCCCTGGGTGCGTCGTGGTGGGTCTTCCAGCACGTGCTCAACTACCCCGCGCTAGACAACGGCGTGCTGATCCTGTCGTTCCTGTTCCTCGTCGCGCTTGGCGTCGACTACAACATCTTCCTCGCGACCCGAGCGCGAGAAGAGGCGACGGCGTCGAATACGCGTGACGGCATGCTGACCGCGCTAAAGGCGACCGGCGGTGTGATCACGAGCGCCGGTATCCTGCTCGCCGCGGTGTTCGCGGTGCTCGGCGTGCTGCCGCTCATCGCGCTCGCGCAGGTGGGTCTCATCGTGTGCATCGGCGTGCTGCTCGACACCCTGCTCGTGCGCACCGTGCTCGTGCCGGCCCTGGGCTTCGTCTTCGGCGAGCGCTTCTGGTGGCCCGCGCGCGTCGACGGCCGAGGCCATCACGACGCCGACGGCGCACTCGTCCTCGACGACGTCGTGACCTCAGGAACGAGCTGACCTCTCGTCACGTTGCCGCGCAGGTGAACCCCGTTGTTGGGACGCCTGCGCGCCAACGTTGACCGGTGAAAGGTGCCTCGTCACAGCGCCCGTGTGCGGCAGGCGGGGCGGGGGTTCATGTGGTGATGACCGCGCCGAGCACGGAGTCGGTGATCGACTTCAGCGCTGGCCCGGCATTCCGCTATGACTATGCACCAACCCAACGCACGGCCACCCGAGAATTGGCGTCTCGGGAATCGTCGCTATCTGAGCCGGCGAATCGATGGGACGTCAGCGACGCCACGTCACGCGACCCTCTGCCCCCCATGGGCGCTGAAGGTGTGGTGTCGGCGGGCACGCCGCTCGCCGCCAAGGTCCTCCACGAGGTCGAGGGTGACGCACTGGTGGACGTGACTCTTGGAGATCCCGGCTCAACGGACCTTCACCAGGTGTTCGAGGGGCCGCCGCTGCTGGGGAGCGGCCAGGTCGTGATCGGGGACGCTGTGGGCGAACGCACCGAGACGGGCAAGGTCGATCCCGGCCCGTGTCTGGTTCGGATCCTCGCGAACGACCCTGACCACCCGACTCGACTCGTCATCGCATTGCGGCGCGCCTAGATGCCGTGTGGTGACGGTTGAAGCGCCGTCAGTGCCCAAGCCTCACAGAACCAGGTCGCAACGGTCCCGTTGGGCCGCCCTAGGGCCGGATCAGCCGCGCACGGCTTCGGCAAAGATCGCCTGCACGTGCGCGGCTGCGCAGTCAAAGACCGGGAAGCCAGCGTCAAACCCGTGGAAGGCGAGCGCCAGGTCGGTACCGGCCAGCAGTACCGCGTCGGCCCCTTGCTCCTCGACCATGGCTCGACCAGCGACGAAGAAGCCGTGACGCTGCTCTTCCGTGCACGTTGCCGTGGAGGCAACCGTCACGTAGGCGTCGTGGACCGCATCAAGGCTCGGCCCAAGCGGTGCCACCACGTCGACGTCGCTGAGCGCGCCGTAGAAATGGGACGCCATCACACCCCGGGTCCCGAGTAGACCAACTCGTTGATAGCCGCGATCTCGGACTCCGGCAGCCACCACGCTCAGCAGGTCGATGACGGGAAGAACCGAGACGTTCTGGAATGCGTCAATGCAGAAGTGCCCCGCAATCGAGGTCACGGCCACCGAGCGTGCCCCTGCGGCCTGGAGTCTGCGGGTGAGGCGGTCGTAGATCTCCACTTGCGCTTGGGTGTTCCCCTCCGCCTGGTTGGCCAGCAGGGTCGGGGTGTCGGCGTGCACCATGGTGAGTTCGAGGTCCGCGGGTACTGCTGCCATTCGCGCGATGAGGGAGCGGTAGTAGAAGTCGGTAGCCGCGGGTCCGATACCGACGATGAGTCCGATGTGCACTGCATCCCTCTCGTTCGCGGGGAGTCCCTCCAGCCCATCGTTGCAGCCCGGCTGCCGACAACGAGTGCCGCCGAATGCCGAGTCAACCCTCAATTGGGGCTCTTGTGACTCATCCGTCTCGCTTTCCGCACATCTCGGCACAGGTTTCACGACGTGATGCCGTAGGCACTGTGCGGCACCTTGAGTAGGTCGAGCACTTGGGCTTGGATGCGCGTCAGCTTGGGAGCGAAGGTCTGCACGATCTGTCCGTTGCTGACGAGGTCGTGGCGGGCGAGGCCGCTGAAGATCTCGAAGATCCGCGGGGCGCTCGGCGCTCCGCACTCGCGGTCTTGCGGGTAGAGGGGGATCGAGGTGATGCCGCT
>DATCCY010000122.1:0-9811 GCA_036510975.1 Candidatus Nanopelagicales bacterium | reverse complement strand
CTCCGACTTCGAGGGCCTGCCCGTGCCGGGCATGCGCGAGATCGAGGTCGTCGAGTTCGTGCCGAGCGACCAGATCGACCCGGTGCTCCTCGACCGCAGCTACTACCTCGAGCCGGAGACCACCGCGCTCAAGCCCTACGTGCTGCTGCGTGAGGCGCTCGCGACCACCGACCGGACCGCGATCGTCCGCGTCGTGCTGCGCAACAAGACTCAGCTCGGTGCGCTGCGGGTGCGCGACGACGTGCTCGTCCTGCAGACGATGCTGTGGCCGGACGAGGTGCGCGCGGCGGAGTTCGACGTGCTCGACACCGAGGTCGAGGTGCGGCCGCAGGAGCTGAGCATGGCGTCGTCGCTCATCGACAGCCTGTCGACGGACTTCGACCCCGCCGCCTACCGCGACGAGTACCGCGAGGCGCTGATGGCCGTCATCGAGGCCAAGCTCGCGGGCGGCGAGGGCCGGGCACCGGTCGTCGCCGCAGCCGCGGGCGATGGCGGCGACGGCATCGTCGTCGATCTCATGGCGGCGCTGCGCGAGTCGGTCGAGCGCAACCAGGCCGCACGACCTGCTGCCGCTGCGGACGCGGCCCCGGCGGCGACGACGTCGGCGACCACCAAGCGGTCGACGGCGTCGGCACCGGCCGCGAAGTCGTCGGCGCGCGGTTCGGCCAAGCCGGCATCCGCCGGACGCGCAGTGAAGTCGACGTCCTCGGCGGCGGCGAAGAAGGCGGCCACGTCGGACGCCGGGGCCGCTGCCAAGCCGGCCCGGAGCCGCACCGCCTGACCGGCCCCTGCGCTCCGCACCGCACCACGGCGGGTCCGGCAGCGGGTCGCGCGGTGCTACGCAGCAGGCTCGCGCCCGCGGCGCTTCGTGGATGACCGCGCCGTAACGGCGACGTCGTGCTCGACGAGCTCCAGCAGATCCATCGGGTCGCCGACCAGGACGTCGTGGTCGAGCTCGTCGATCTCGTCGAGCTCGTCGATCTTGACGCTCGGCTCGTGGTCGTCGATCACCACGATGGGGTCGACGTCGGCCCGGGTGTCGAGAGAGACGACGGCGACGCCCTCGACCGCCAGCGCGGCATCGCGCACGGCGTCGTGGTGGGTGAGCACGACGACCTGCTGCTCCGCGCCGATCTCGGCGAGCAGCTCGAGCGCCGCAGCGCTGCGGTTGTCGTCGAAGGTCATGAGGACGTCGTCGAGCAGCAGCGGCAGCGTCTCGTGGCCGTCGGCGCGACGCTCCTGCTGCAGCTCCACGAGGGTGGCGAGCACGAGCGCGAGGTAGAGCTGCGTGGCGGTGCCCTCCGAGAGCTGACCGGCGTCGAGCTCGGTGTCGTCGGTGACGACGAGCAGGCCGCGCTCGGTGCCGTCGGTGTGGGCGCGGACGTGGGAGTAGCGGCCGTCGGTGAGCCGCGCGAGGTAGCGACCGGCCCGGTCGAGCACCGGGTTGGCGTGCGAGTCGGCGTAGGCGCGCACCTCGGCGGCGAGCAGGTGCTCCTTGATGGCGAGCAGCGCCCAGGCCTCGGCCCTGTCGGCGATCTGGGCGTCGAGGCCGACGAGCGCCTGGTGGCGCTGCTCGGCGCCGTCGGCCGATTCGAGCGAGAGCCGCTCCTCGTGGCAGCGCAGGGCCCGCCCCCGGAGCAGCTCCACCCCGGCCTCGAGTGCCTCCGCGTCGTCGGCCGCCCGCTCCACGGCCTCGACCAGCTCCTCGCGGGTGGTCGCGGCGAGCGAGTCGACGACGTCGTCGAGGTCGTCGAGGTGACGTGCGCGCAGCAGCGCGGTGGTGGCCTCGACCTTCGCGGTGAGCTCGCTCGCGCGCTGTGCCCGGTCGAGCAGCTCGGGCAGCTCCGCGATCTCGACGCCGTGGTGCGCGGCGATGGCGGCGAGGGCGGTGTCGAGCTCGAGGCGTTCTGCGTCGAGGACCGCGAGCGCGGCGACAGCGGCGGACGCGTGACCGCGGTGCACGGCGACGGCCTTCTGCTCGCGCAGGCTGTCGTCGATCGCGTTCTTGGTGCGGGTCAGGAAGGCGGCGGCGGTCGCGGGGGCGACGACCTCGTCGAGTGCCGCACCGAGGGCGACGACGCGCTCGGTCCACTGGTCGACCCGTGCGGCTGCCAGGGCGTGACGGCGCTCGTGGTCGGACGCTGTGGCGGCGAGGTCGCGGGCGGTCGCGAGGACGACCGCGCGCACCAGCCAGCCGGCGGCACCGATCGACGGCTCGAGGCCGGCGCCGACCGCCGCGGCCACCCACTCCTGCGCCCAGGTCTCCAGCCGTGCGACGGCAGCGCTGAGCTCCTGCTCGGCCCGGTCATGTGCGCGGCGGCGCTCGGCCAGGGTGGCCGCCGCGCTCGCGGCCGCCGCCACCGCCTCGCGCTCGGCATCGCCCAGCGCGCCGGCCGCCGCGGTGAGCGAGTCGGCCTCGGTGTCGGCGTCGACGACCGCGGTCTCGTAGGCGTCGGCGAGGGACTCGGGGGTGAGACCATCCTCGATCGCGCGCCCGAGCAGCCAGGCGGCGCGCACCTGCTGCCAGCTCTGCTCGCGAGCGTCGCGCGAGGTGGCGAGCCGGGAGTGGTCGAGGTCGGCGTCGGTCACGACGGGGCTGATCGCGGTGGACAGCTCGGCGACCGCGTCGGCCGCGACCCGCACCGCGCGCTCGGCGGAGTCGACCTCGCCCCGCAGCGACTCGCCGCGGGCGGCCCGCGCGTCGAGGTCGGCGGCGGTGTCGGCGGGTACGCACACCCGGGCCAGCGCCTGGCCGACGTCGTCGACGTCGTCGACGCCGAGGGCCGCGAGGGCGGTGCGCAGGCGGACGAGGGCGGCCACGGCGCTCTCCCCCTCCGTCACCGCGTCGGTGCGGGCGTCGTCGATGGCGCTGCGCAGGGACGCGAGCGTGTCGATCTCGTCGCGGTGCGGCAGCAGCGCCTCGTCGACCCGCAGCCGCGCGATCTCCTCGCGCGCCTCTGCGAGGCGCGCCGCCAGTCCCGCGGCCTCGCCGGCGACCGCGGCGAGGCGTTGCAGGACGGCGACGACCTGGGCGACCTCGGAGTCGTCGAGGCGGTCGCCCTCGGAGTCGAGCTGCACCAGGGCGCGTACGGCGTCCTCGCGGTCGTTCGCGAACGTCCAGGACTCCCGTAGGCGGGTCAGGCGCACGTGCTCGGCGCGCGCGGTGCGCACGTCGGCGAGTCCGGCGTCGCGAGCACGCACGGCAGCGGCCTCGACGGCGCGCGCGGCGGAGACCTGCTCGGCGGTGACGAGCGCCTCGCGGAGCTCGGCGTCGAGCTGCTCCCGCTTCTCGAGCAGGGCATTGACCTCGGCGTTGCCGTTCTTGCGCGGCTTGTAGATGCTCTCGGCTCGCGCCCTCAGGTCGTTCACGAGGGCGCGCACGTCGACACCGGCGCGGGCCTCGAACACCAGGTCGGCGACGTCGCCCGTGCCGCTCATGAGCGAGCGCCCACCGGCGACCAGCCGCTCGTGGTCGAGGCCGTAGCGGCGGGCCAGGTGCAGGTGCTCGGCCCGCAGCGCGCCGAACCGCACGAGGACGTCGTCGTCGAGCGGCTCGCCCGTGCCCTCGTCGACCAGGTCGAGCGGGGCGCGTCGGGAGCTGCGCACCACGCTCAGGGCGGTGCCGTCGTCGAGGACCACGCGACCGTGGATGCGCAGGTCCTTGCGCGCGGCGGCGAAGTCGAAGAGGGCCGGAACGCGGATCCCGCACAGCAGGTCGGTGCACGCGGCGAGCATCGTGGACTTGCCGCTCTCGTTGGCGCCGTGGACGACCGTGACGCCCGGGTCGAGCACGACGGTCGTGTCGGCGAACGCGCCGAAGGGGGCGAGGCGCAGGGAGACGAGACGCACCTAGATCCCCCCGCCCAGCTGCGCGGTGAGCTCACGACCCGCGCGCTCGACGAGCGCGGTCACCACGGCGTCGTCGTCGAGGTCGAGGTCGGCGCCCTTGGCCAGGCGCCACACGCCCTGCTTGCGCAGATCCACGAGCAGCGCGCGCACGGCGTCGGGGTCGGCCGCGAGCGCACCGGAGGCCCGACCGAGCAGGTCCGCGAGCTCCGGGTCGGCAGGAAGGGCCGCAGCCGCGGGGCGGACGTCGAGGCTCACCTTGTCCAGGGCGCTGCCCGCCCGGATGAACGCGCGCGCGTCGGCGTCGAGCCGCTCGGCGTCGCGCAGCAGGTCCGAGGCGGCCTCGGTCTCGCCGGCAACCTCGAACCGGACGACGAGGGGGCGGCCCTCGGCCGCACCGACCACGCCCTGGTAGGCCGTCTCCATCGCCTCGACGACGGACTCGACGTCGGCGCAGCCGCTGACGTCGGGGCGTAGGACCTCCCAGCGGGCGACGTCGCACTCGGCGAACCGCACCTGCGCCTCGCCGTCGATCTCGAGGTCGACCACCAGCGCCCCCTTGGCGCCGGTCTCGCGCGGGTGGCGGCCCTGCAGGTTGCCGCTGAACCACGCGGGTGCCCGACCGGCGACGACCCGCTGGCGCTGGTGCACGTGGCCGAGGGCGAAGTAGTCGTAGCCGCAGGCGGCAAGGTCGGACTCGGCGCACGGCGCGTAGCGCGCGTGACCCGCGATGCCCTGCAGCCCGGTGTGCAGCAGCCCGATGTTGACCAGGTCCCGACGCTTCTCCGGATAGTGCTGCACCAGGTTCGCAAGGGTGTCGCGCACCTCGTAGCCCTGCCCGTGGACCGCGACGCCGATGTCCTCGAACACGTGCGTCTCCGGCTGGGTCGCCGACAGCACGTGGACGCCCGCCGGCATGCTCAGCCGACGGGTGATCTGGCTTTCCGCGTCGTGGTTGCCGTGGACGATCGCGACCGCGATCCCGGAGTCGGTGAGCCGCCGCAGCCCGCGGACGAAGTACTCGCCCGTGGCGTGGGAGTCCCAGTCGCCGTCGTAGATGTCGCCCGCCAGCACGAGCAACTGCGCCGACTCCTGCTCGCAGAGCTCGACGAGGTTGTCGAAGGCGCGACGCGTCGCCGCGCGGAGGTCGTGCTCGAGGCCGCGGTCGCCGAGGCGCGCGAGCCCGCGCAGGGGGCTGTCGAGGTGGAGGTCGGCCGCGTGGACGATCCGGACCACGGGCGATCCCCCTTCCTGGACGGCGTACGGCGCTTGCAGCGGCACCTGCGCGCAGGACGCGCGCCGGACCCGCTCACCCAAGTCTCTCAGCCGGGTCCGACAGCGACGTGGCACCTCGAGGGCGTGTCGCCCGTCGTCAGCCCTCCAGGTGCCTCAGCAGGTCGTGGACGACGAACGCCGGCCAGACCAGCGCCTTGCCCACCGCGAGGGCACGCTCGGACGGGTCGTCCGCCCTGCGCCAGTAGTAGACGAGCGCCCCGACCAGGCCGAGGGCGTACACCGGCGAGGCGCCGCCCTGGGGACCGCGCCGCGGTCGCTTGTCCGCCGTGACCTCGCCCTCGTCCTTGCGCTGCACCTCGGTCGTCATCGCGTCCTCCCGGTTCGACTGTGCGATCCGTCCCGCGGCGGGGCCCGCCGCGGCCGTGCCGGCTCAGGCCTCGGCGATCGAGGCGAGCACGTCGAGTCGAGCCGCCCGGCGGGCCGGCAGGACCGCCGCCACCAGCCCCATCGCGCAGGCGAGCACGAGCACCACGACCAGCGTCCCCCACGGCACGGCGACCTCGGTGATCCCCTCGTCGCGCATCGCCCGGGCGAACGCCTGACCCACGAGCAGGCCCAGCGCGGCGCCGAGCACCGACCCGTAGAGCGCGATCACCAGCGACTCCCAGGTGATCATCCGGCGCACCTGGCGGCGGGTGGCGCCGACGGCGCGCAGCAGGCCGATCTCGCGGGTCCGCTCCACGATCGAGAGCGCCAGCGTGTTGACGATCCCGAGCAGGGCGATGATCACGGCGAGCGCCAGCATCGCGTAGACGAGCCCGAGCAGCTGACGGACCTGGGCGCGCATGGCCTCCTTCTGCTGGGTCGCGTCGCGGGCCACCACGTTGGGATACGCCGCGAGCGAGGTCGCCAGCGCGCTCGAGGTGGCCGCCGCGTCTGCTCCCGGCTTCAGCACGGCGAACACCGTTCCGTCCTGGTGCGGCCAGCCGAGGCGCTCGAGCTCGGCGCGGTCGCCGATCAGCCCCGAGGCCCCCAGGTCGGAGCGGTAGACCGCCGCGATCCGCATCTGCTCGCTGCTGCCGGGCAGGGTGACCTTGAACGTCGTTCCCAGCTTCCAGCCCTGGTCCGCCGCGGTCTTGTCGTCGACGGCGAGGCTCGCGCCGTGCACGTCGGCGAGGCTGCCCGAGACGAACTCGAGCGCGATCGCCTGGTCGACGGTGGACGGGTCGGCGCCGGTGATGGTCTGTGCGGCGCCGTCGAGCAGCACCGGGGCCACCGTGGTCGACGACACGAGACCGACGCCCGGTGCCGCGGCCACGCGCTCGGCGACGTCGGGTGCGAAGAGCTTTCCGTTGACCGAGCTCACGACGAAGTCGGCCTTGAGCGTGCGGCTGATCGCCGCGTCGCTCGAGGCCTCGCTCGACGCACCGAACACGCCGAACGCGCTCACGAGCATGAGCCCGATCATGAGCGCCGACGCGGTGGTCGCCGTACGCCGCGGGTTGCGCCGGCCGTTCTCGAGCGCGAGGTGCGCGGTGGCCGCGTGGCCCCGCGTGCCATGGGCGGCCCCGGCGAGCGTCGCCGAGACCAGCCACGGGCTCACCATCACGCCGCCGGCCAGCACGAGCACGGCACCGACGCCGACGAGGGCCAGCGAGCTGGGCGTCCGGGCGGCCGCGACGACGAGAGCAACTACGCCGAGGACGAGCACCACCGTGCCGGCGATCGAGCGCCCGCGCAGTGAGCGGCGCGCAGCCGTCGAGGCTTCGCGCAGCGCAGCCACCGGCTTGATCCGCGAGGCGCGCCGCGCCGGGAGCCACGCCGCGAGGACCGTGACGACGACGGCCACGGCGTAGGACGCCACGATCGCCTGCCACGAGATGGTGAGGCCGGCGTAGGGCATGTCCATGCCGATCGTGGCGAAGCCCTTCTGGATGCCCAGGGCCAGCAGCAGTCCGAGTGCCAGCCCGACGGTGCCGCCGATGAGCCCGACGATGAGCGCCTCGCCGAGCACGGAGTACGCCACCTGACGGCGGGTGGCACCGAGCGCGCGGAGCATGGCCAGGTCGCGGGACCGCTGGGCCACGAGGACGGAGAAGGTGTTGAGCACCAGGAACGAGCCGACGAGCAGCGCGATCCCGGCGAAGACCAGCAGGAACGCGGAGAGGAAGTTCAGGCTCTGGTTGATCTGCTGCTGCGCCTCGCTCACGACCTGGGCGCGCGTCCAGACGCGCAGGTTCGGGTCGGCGAGCGCCGTCGTGATCCGGTCGCGCGCCGCGTCGGGAGTCGTGCCGTCGGCGACGGTGACACCGACCGAGGTGTAGCCGGACCGACCCTGCAGCAGGAGCTGACGTGCGGTGGCCGGGTCGAAGGCGGTCATGGTGGCCCCGGCGAGGTTGCCCGAGGCGCCGTAGCGCATGAGGCCGACGACCTTCGCCGTCTGCGCGGCAGCGGGCGTGACGAGGTGCACCGTGCTGCCGACCTCGAGCCCGGCGCGCGACGCGGTCTGGGTGTCGAGGACGACCTCACCCGCGCGTGCCGGGACGCTGCCGGACGCGAGTGAGATGCCGCTCATGTCGGTGGGATTCCACGCCCATCCGAACGACGGTGCCTGCGTGAGCCCGACCGGGGTGCCGTTGGACCCGATGACCTGCACGCCGTCGACGAGCACGTCGCCGATCGCGGTCGCCACGCCCGGCGTGCGTCCGATCGTGGTCAGCTGCGCCTCGGTGAGAAGGGCGGCGCCGTTGTTCCAGGAGATGACCGACGCGTTCGGCTCGATGGAGATGTCCGCGATGCCGGCGTCCATGAGGCTGTCGAACGTGCGCTGCAGCGTCGCGGTGAACACGAGCGTGCCGGACACGAAGGCCGTGCCGAGGATGACGGCGACGGAGGTCAGCAGCAGGCGCGCTTTGTGGGTCATCAGGCTCCGCCACGTCAGGTGCCACATCACGGCACCAGAGCTTCGAGCTTCGCCATCCGCTCGATGACCGTCACCGCCGTGGGGGCGACCAGCTCGTCGCGCAGCCGCCCGTCGCCGAGAAACACCACCCGGTCCGCGCGCGCCGCCGCCGACGGGTCGTGCGTGACCATCACGACGGTGCGTCCGAGCCGGTGCGCGGCGTCGACCAGGATGTCGAGCACCTCCGCGCCGGACTTCGAGTCGAGGTTGCCGGTCGGCTCGTCGCAGAACAGCACGTCCGGGCGCCCTGCCAGGGCGCGCGCGCAGGCGACCCGTTGCTGCTGCCCGCCGGACATCTCCGCGGGGATGTGCTCGAGGCGGTCGCGGATGCCGAGGGCGTCGATGATGCCGTCGAGCCACGGCTGGTCGGGCTTGCGACCCGCGATGTCGAGCGCCACCGTGATGTTGTCGCGCGCCGTCAGCATCGGCAGCAGGTTGAACGACTGGAACACGAAGCCGACGTGGTCGCGGCGGAACCGCGTGAGGTCGTCGTCGCCGAGGTCGGTGACGTCGACCCCCGCGATCCGCACCCGTCCCGACGTCGGCTCGTCCAGCCCGGCCAGGCAGTGCAGCAGGGTGGACTTGCCCGAGCCGGACGGCCCCATGATCGCCGAGAAGAGTCCGGCCTCGAAGGCCACCGACACGTCGTCGAGCGCCACCACCCTCGCCTCACCGGTCCCGTAGACCATCGTGAGGTCGTCCGCGGTCACTGCGGGGACGTCGGAGGCGAAGGGTGTGGTCTGATCCGGCATGGCTCTCTCCCGCTCACGGGCGAGCCGCCATGAGCGAGCAGCCGGCGGCCCGCTTCCCCCCACGCTAGCCGTCGTGCACCGGCCGCGGATCGCAGACGACGCTCGCCGCGATGATCCTTACGTCACAACGGTGATCGCCGATCACCCTCGACCCTGCCGAGCCGCCGCGCGGCATGCCTTGCCTGGCCTAAGCCAGGGTGCCGGGCTCCTGGGTCACGGGCAGCAGGCGCGCGACGACGGCGCGATGGTCGGAGTGCGGGCCACCGGGGGCGTCGAGGTGCGCGGCGTCGACGACCTGCCACTGCTGCTCCGTGCCCTGCTGCAGGAACACGTAGTCGATGCGGCGCGCCGGTGACCAGCGCCGCCAGGGCAGACCCGACGCGTGGGTGCTGCTGTCGGCGCGGGGATGCACCCGGCGGAAGGTGTCGACCCAGGCAGTGCCGGTGCGTGCCATCTCCCGGCGGACCTCCGGTGCGTTGAAGTCCCCGCCGATGACGGCCGGTGTCCCCGCGCCGATCTCGGCCACCCACGCGCGCAGGGCGCGGAGCTGGGCGTCGTTGGCGCGCTGCGAGAGGCCGAGGTGCACGGAGACCGCGTGCAGCCGCCCCAGCGGCGTGATGAGCTCGGCGCCCAGCGCGATCCGGCGGGTCAGCGGGTTGTGGCTGCGACCCAGCTGGCGCAGGTGGACCCGCTCGATGGGGAACCGGCCGAGCACGGCCAGTCCCTCCTCGAAGCCGATCGCCTCGACCGCACCGTTGGCTCGCGCGTAGACCCGCGCCATCCCCAGCCGGTGGGCGAGCTGCTCGTCGGCGTGATGCGACGTGGTGCGCGCGACCTCCTGCAGCAGTACGACGTCGGCCCGCTCCTGCTCGATCAGCTCGGCCACCGCGTCGAGCCGCTGGGCCCAGCGATGCTGGCGCGGCCAGTCGTGCCAGAGGTTCGCGCTGAGAACGGTGAGCCCGTCGAGCGCCGTCGGGGGCTCGAGCGCCGGGGTGTCGACGAGGCTCGACCGGCC
>DATCCY010000121.1:0-4924 GCA_036510975.1 Candidatus Nanopelagicales bacterium | reverse complement strand
GCGGGCGCGCTTGGACGCGTAGATCACCAGCGAGTACTTCGAGTCGGTGGCCTCGAGCAGCTCGTCGATCGGCGGGTTGGTGATGCCCTCGGGGGATGACACGGTGCCGGACACGCGGGCGCCTCTCAGTTCACGGGAAGGTGCGGGCTGGTGCCCGCGGGTGCCTGCCGCTGCGTCCCGGCACGGCAGGTCGCCGGAGTCGAGGACGTCAGGACGGGGCCAGACCCATCAAGTCTACCAAGGAGGCGGTGGCCGCCTCGACAGACGCGTTCACGACGGTCGCGTCGAACTCCGACTCGGCCGCCAGCTCGACCCGCGCGGTCTCCAGGCGGCGGGCGATGACGTCGGCCGCCTCGGTGCCCCGTCCGACCAGCCGCCGCACCAGCTCGTCCCAGGAGGGAGGCGCCAGGAAGACCAGGAGGGCCTCCGGCATGCTCGCGCGGACCTGCCGCGCCCCCTGCAGCTCGATCTCGAGCAGCACGGGCGTCCCTGCCTCGAGCCGCTGCAGCACCGGTCCGCGCGGCGTGCCGTAGAAGTTGCCGGCGAACTCGGCGTACTCGAGGAGCTCCCCGCGCTCGACCATGCCGGCGAACTCCTCGTGGTCGACGAAGAAGTAGTTGACCCCCTGGGTCTCCCCCGGCCGCGGGCGCCGGGTGGTGGCCGACACCGAGAGCCAGACGTCGGGACGCTGGACCCGCAGCGCTGACACGACCGTGCTCTTGCCCACGCCGCTGGGACCGGACAGGACGGTCAGGCGCCCGTTCAGGCGGCGAACTCCTTCTCCAGCGCGGCGATCTGGTGCGTGCCCAGACCACGGACCCGACGGTTCTCGGCGATCTGCAGCCGCTCCATGATCTCGGCCGCGCGGACCTTGCCGACGCCGGGCATCGACTCGAGCAGGGCCGAGACCTTCATCTTCCCGATGATGTCGTCGCTCTGACCGGCGGCGATCACCTCGCCGATCGACGCTCCGGACCGCTTGAGCCGGTTCTTCACCTCGGCGCGGATACGACGTGCCTCGGCGGCCTTGGCCAGCGCGGCGGTGCGCTGCTCGGGGGTCAGGGGCGGCAGGGCCACGATCGGTCCTCTCGTCGGGGTCTGATCATGGACCCTAGCGAGGTTGGCCGACCGCCCACCAGCGCAGCCCCGGACCGAGACACGTGCCGCCGGTCCGGGGTCCCCCGAGGCACTCGGTCAGGCGGCCGGGATCCGTGTCATGACAACGGGATTCGCCGTCGCAGCGACGGCAGTCGAGCCGAGGTGGATCTGGCTCGGTGCCACCTTCGTCCCGTCGGCGTACAGGGTGAACGACATGGTGGCCGAGCAGTCGGCGCCGATCCGCAGGGCGTCGAGCCCGCCGAAGTTGGTGAAGCGGAACGTCAGGGTGTGCCGCTTCGGCCCGATGACCCAGGTGTCGCCGTTGCGCCCGTGCTCGAGCCGGACGCCCGTCGCGCGCATCGTGCCGCTGGCACGGACGACACCGGTGAAGACCTGACGCTGCTTGGTGGCGTGGGTGGCCGCGACATGCCAGCCGACCTTGTCGTGCCAGATCCAGTAGCCGGCGGGCTGACCGGCCTTGAGCGTGGTCGGCCGGCCCTGGAACGGCGCGGGCACGGTGCCGGTGGTGCACCCGGTGGCCTGCGTCGCCGGTGCGGCGGGGGCGGCGTCGGCCGTGGCCGGCGCCGCGACGGCGAGGCCCGCGGTGAGGCCGAGGGCGCCGAGAGCGGCGATGGTCCTGCGTCGGGCGGTGGTGGTCATGGTGTCCCCTTCTTGGCGGCGCCGGGCGGCGCCGGTGCTCGTGGACACCACCGTGCGCCGGCGTCGTTCCGAGGACGTGGGAGTCGTGTCAGGGGACAGTAAGGCTTCCCGCGAGGCCGGGTCCGTCGTCGCCGCGTCACGTGCCCGCTGGCGGGCATACCCCCGTCGAGACCGGTCACCCGGTCCCAGTCCGCGTCGGTCATCCTCACCCTCCGCGCCAGAGGACAGGATTGCCTCACCTCACCCGGAATCGCGCTGCGACCTCGCCCGCGTTCGGCCACGTCCCCGGACCTGGGTCGGCGTACCGTGGACGTCGTGGAGATGCCTGAGTTCCGTGAGCGCGCCCGGACGATCGTCGACTCCCCCGCGCTGACCTACCGCCAGCGCGTGCAGGCGCTCGCCGGACTCGCCGAGGAGTCCCTCGACCCGCCGAAGGTGTCGGCCGAGTGCGCCGCGGCCCTGGAGACCGGGCTGCTGTGCGACATCGCGGAGGGGCATGCGCCGTACCGTCCGCGCTACCTGCTGCCGGACTACTCCCGCGCGCTGGCGCAGGGCTCGGACTTCCTCGGGCTGGCCGCGCCGACCGACCTCTACGAGGCGATTGCCTTCCTGCTCTCGATGTACTCGCAGGTGCCCTCGATCACCGGCTACCCGGTCTACCTCGGCGACGTCGACCGGCTGCTCGAGCCGTTCACGCAGGACGTCGACGACGAGACCCTGACCAGGCTGATCCGCCTGATGTGGGTGACGATCGACCGCACGCTGCCCGACGCCTTCACGCACGCGAACCTCGGGCCCGACGACACCCGGGTCGGGCGCACGGTGCTCGCCGTCGAGCGCGAGCTGCTGCAGACCGTCCCGAATCTCACGCTGCGCGTCGACCCGAGTCGTACGCCGGATAGCCTCGTCCTCGACGCGGTGCGCACCGTCTTCGCCTGCGGCAAGCCGCACTTCGTGAACCACCCGATGATGACCGGCGACCTGGGACCCGACTACGGCGTCGTGTCCTGCTACAACTCGTTGAAGGTCGGCGGCGGCTCCCACACCCTGGTGCGGCTCAACCTCGCCGAGTCCGCGCGGCGCCACACCGGCGACGTCGAGTCCTACCTCGCCACCACGCTGGCCGAGCACGTCGCGCTCAATGCGGAGCTCATGGCGGCCCGGATCCGGTCCCTCGTGGAGGACGCCCGCTTCTTCGACCACAGCTGGCTGGTGGACGAGGGCCTGCTCTCGCTCGACCGCTTCTCCGCGATGTTCGGCATCTACGGCCTCGCGGAGTGCACGAACACGCTCGTGGCCGCGACCGGCGGGGCCGGCACCTACGGGCACGACGCCGACGCCACGGCGCTCGGCTGGCGGATCGTCGAGCGGGTCGCCGAGCTTGTCGCGCGGACGCCGCTCCCCTACTGCGAGGGCAACGACGGGGTGGCGTTCCTGCACTCCCAGTCGGGCATCGACTCCGACGTCGGCGTCACGGCCGGCACGCGCATCCCGATCGGTGCGGAGCCCCCGCTGCTCGAGCACCTGCTGGCGGTGACGCCGAACCACCGCCACTTCGCCGCAGGCGTCAGCGACATCATCCACTTCGACGACACCGCGACCCGCAACCCGCAGGCCGTCGTCGACGTGATCCGCGGGGCGATGGCCACCGGGATGCGCGATGTCACGTTCAACCTCGACAGCAACGACTTCATCCGCATCACGGGCTACCTCGTGCGCAAGTCCGACCTCGCGAAGCTCGAGGCGACCGGCGTGGCACGCCACGGCAGCGACATCCTCGCCGCCGGCTCGGTCGCGAACTCCCACGTCACCGACCGCGCGGTGAAGCGGGTGATCAGCAGTGAGTCGGCCCCGAGGGTCGTCGGCTGACGTGGACTCCGCTGGTCCCGCGCCCGTGGGGCTGGTGGCCGATGTCGTCCGCTTCTCCTGGGTGGACGGCCCGGGCAACCGTTTCACCGTGTTCTTCCAGGGCTGCAACCTCGACTGCCTGGCCTGCCACAACCCGCACACGATGCCGCGCCGGACGCCGCTGGCCCGGGTGGTCACGATCGGGCAGCTGGTCGACGATGTCCGAGCGATCGCACCGTTCCTGTCCGGCGTCACGGTGTCGGGCGGCGAGGCGACGCTGCAGGCGCCGTTCGTGGCCGCCTGGTTCGCCGCCCTGCGCGACGATCCCGACACGGCGCGACTCACCCGATTCGTCGACAGCAACGGATGCGCGGACGACGCCACCTGGGACCTGCTCCTCCCGGTCACCGAGGGCGTCATGCTCGACCTCAAGGCCCTCGACGTCGCGACGCACCGCGAGCTCACCGGGCTCGGCAACGCGCAGGTGCTGCACAGCCTCGACCGGCTGGTCGCCGAGCGCCGGCTCGCGGAGGTGCGGCTGCTCGTGGTGCCCGGTCACAACGACTCCGAGGAGGCGCTGCGCAGCACGGGCGACTACCTCGCGCAGCACGCCCCGGGCGTCCCGGTGAAGGTCATCGCGTTCCGCCCGCACGGCGTCCGGGCAGCGGCCCGGCACATCCCCGCACCCACCGACGACGAGCGCGCGGCGTACGGCGCCTGGGTCGCCGCGTCGGTCGGCGAGCAGCTCGTCACGGTCGTCTGACCCGCCAGGGCCGCTGACCGGGTGTAGCGGGTTGCAACAAGCGACGACTCGAGACCACCACCTCACGAAGGCGCCCGGAAACGAGAAAGAACCGGCATTAGGCTCGCGCCCCTCTGTGAGCCGATCCTGGTTGGCGTCGTGGGCGACGGCTATCTGACCCTTCGGTGTCTCCGGGACTCCCCGTCGTGTCGGCGTCGGTGTCTCCGGGACTCCCCGTCGTGTCGGCGTCGTTGGAGGACGAGACTGCCGGCTCTGCAACCTGCGGCGGCACGGAGGTAGCGTGGAGGGGCGGAGGCCGGTACCTCTGAGGAGGCGGTTACCCATGACCGAGGTTCCTGGAGCCGAAGCGGCGAAGGCCGATGAGCGAATCGTTGAACCGGCGAAGACCGACGAGCAGACTGTCGGCGAGGCCACGGCCGACGAACAGGTTGTCGACGAGGTCAAGGCTGACGTGCAAGCACACGCCAGTTGGGCGGTCGGCGAATGGCTGGGCAAGCCGATCGTTGACTGTGACGGGGAGCGGATCGGCAAGTTGCGGGACGTGTATGTGGACGT
>DATCCY010000120.1:0-18573 GCA_036510975.1 Candidatus Nanopelagicales bacterium | reverse complement strand
GGGGTTGGCGGAGATGGACTCGACGTTGACCTTCACGCCGGTGTAGCGGTCGATCCGGCCGTAGGTCTCCCCCGCCGTGACGACCGAGCGCGCGAGCTCGCCGAGCGTGGCGGCGTCAAGGGTGACGTTGAGGAAGCCGGGGCCCGCGATGTCGACCTCGGCGATGCCGCCGACCTCGCGAAGCCGAACTGCGACGAGCTCGGCGACCGCGCGCGGCATGGTGCCGGCGGCCTTGGCCACCTGCATAGCGACGTTGGTGGCGTAGTCGCCGTGCTCGGGGTTGCGCGGACGCTCGACCGTGATCTCGTCCGGGACCATGGAGGGCTCGAGGGCGAGGTCGCCCTCGGCGATCGCGGTCACGACGGCGTGACGGATCGCGGCGGCGAGCTGATCGGGCGTCATGGCGCTGAGCCTATCGGCGCAGGTCGCAGCGCCTCGCGCGCGTATCGGCTGCTGGACACGTCGCGACGACGACAGGCGCCTCGCGGGGCCCGGAGTGGTTGGTGCCCCCGGCAGGATTCGAACCTGCGCGCATGCCTCCGGAGGGCACCGCTCTATCCCCTGAGCTACGGGGGCCAGGAGTGCACCAACCTTATCAGCGGCGCGGGCGACCTCAGAAATCACCGCGATGCCCGCACCCGTCGCCCGATACGCCCGCGAGCCGCTGCGACCTGCGCCGATAGGCTCGCCCCATGACGCCCGACCAGCTCGCCGCCGCGATCCGCCATGCCGTCGTGCAGGCGGTCGAGGACGGCGTCCTCGACCTCGAGCCGCACCAGGTTCCGGACGAGGTCACGGTCGAGCGTCCGCGCAACCCCGAGCACGGCGACTACGCCACCAACATCGCCATGCAGGTCGCTAAGCCGGCCGGCGTCAGCCCCCGCGCGGTCGCGGAGCTGGTCGCGGTGCGGTTGCGGGACGTCGGCGGCATCGCCGAGGTCGACATCGCCGGCCCCGGGTTCCTCAACATCACCCTCGACGCTGCGACCCTCGGCGAGCTCGCCCGGTCGGTGGTCACCGCGGGGGAGACCTACGGTCGGATCGACCGCTACGCCGGCGTCAAGGTCAACGTCGAGTTCATCTCCGCCAACCCGACCGGTCCGCTCCACCTCGGTCACACCCGGTGGGCCGCGGTCGGCGACGCCATCGCCCGGGTGCTCGAGGCGGCCGGCGCGGAGGTCGCCCGGGAGTTCTACGTCAACGACCGCGGCGTGCAGATGGACAAGTTCGGGATGTCCATCGAGGCCCGGGCGATCGGGACCGAGCCGCCCGAGGGCGGCTACCAGGGCGCCTACGTCGACGAGCTCGCCCAGCAGATCGTGGCGGCCGACCCTTCGATCCTCGACCTCGACGACCCCGCCCGGTGGGAGGCGTTCCGCGAGGCGGGCTACGCCCTGCAGCTCCAGCAGCAGAAGGACGTCCTCGACCACTTCAACACACACTTCGACGTGTGGTACTCCGAGCGCACGCTCCACTCGAGCGGCGCGGTGGAGCGTGGCTTCGACAAGCTGCGCCAGAAGGGCCACATGTTCGATGCGGACGGCGCGGTCTGGCTGCGCACGAGCGATTTCGACGACGACAAGGACCGCGTGCTGGTCAAGGCCGACGGCGAGCTCACCTACTTCGCCAGCGACACGGCCTACTACCTCGACAAGCGCGACCGCGGCTTCGACGTCAACATCTACCTGCTCGGCGCCGACCACCACGGCTACGTGAACCGGCTGCGTGCCGTCGCGGCCTGCGCCGGCGACGACCCGGACGTCAACATCGAGGTGCTCATCGGGCAGCTCGTGAAGATGGTCAAGGGGGGCGAGGAGGTCCGCCTCTCCAAGCGCGCCGGCAACATGATCACGCTGGAGGACCTCGTCGACGAGGTGGGCGTCGACGCCGCCCGCTACTCGCTGATCCGCTACCCCGTCGACAGCCCGCTCGTGCTCGACCTCGACCTGCTGATCTCGCGGAGCAACGACAACCCGGTCTTCTACGTCCAGTACGCGCACGCTCGGATCTCGTCGGTGCTGCGGGGTGCCGAGGACCTCGGCATCGACTGGCGCGGGGCCGACGTCGACCTCTCGCTGCTGACCCATGAGCGGGAGACGGCGCTGCTCGGCCTGATCGGCGAGCTGCCCCGCGTCGTCGGCACCGCCTCCGAGCTGCGGGAGCCGCACCGGGTGGCCCGCTACCTCGAGGAGCTGGCGAACGGCTATCACAAGTTCTACGACGTGTGCCGGGTGCTGCCGATGGCCGACGCCGAGCTCGAGCCGATCAACGTCGCCCGGCTGTGGCTGTGCGCCGCGGCACGGCAGACGCTCGCCAACGGCCTGGGCATGCTCGGCGTCTCCGCGCCCGAGCGGATGTAGCGCCGTGCGCGCACACCCCGCCGGGCCGAGGCACGGCGAGATCCTGGCACCGGCGGGAGCTCCGCCGCCGCCGGTCGACGCGGAGGCTCTGCATGCGCTCGCGCCGGCCGTCTGGCCCGCGGGCGCCCGGCGGTCCGACGACGGCGGCCTGTTCGCACGGGCGGTGTCGATCGCCGGCGTCGACGTCCGCGACCTCGCCGCCGAGTTCGGCACCCCACTGTTCGTCCTCGACGAGGCGGACTTCCGCACCCGGGCCGCCGCCTTCCGGTCGGCGTACGACGACCCGGACGTCCCCGCCGACGTGTTCTACGCCGGCAAGGCGTTCCTCTCCTCGACGGTCGCCCGCTGGGTGGAGCAGGAAGGCCTCAACCTCGACGTGTGCACGGGTGGCGAGCTGCTCACGGCCGTTCGCGCAGGATTCCCCACAGACCGGATCGCCTTCCACGGCAACAACAAGAGCGTGCCGGAGCTCGAGCTGGCGATCGAGCACGGCGTGGGCCGCTACGTCGTCGACTCGTTCGAGGAGATCGCCCGGCTTGCCGCGGCCGCGGACCACGCCGGCGTCGTGGTCGACGTCCTGGTGCGCGTCACGGTCGGCGTCGAGGCGCACACGCACGAGTTCATCGCGACGGCGCACGAGGACCAGAAGTTCGGCCTGTCGCTCGCGGGCGGCGACGCGCAGGAGGCGGTGCGTCGCATCGTCATGCTGCCGTCGCTGCGTCTCGTCGGCCTGCACTCGCACATCGGCTCGCAGATCTTCGACACCGCCGGCTTCGAGGTCTCGGCCCACCGGCTCGTTGGGCTGGCGGCCGCGATCCGGGACGAGCACGGCCTCGAGGTCGACGAGCTCGACCTCGGCGGAGGCATGGGCATCGCCTACCTCGACGGCGAGGACCCGATGACGCCGTCGGCCATGGCCGACCTCCTGCGCGGGATCGTCGCGCGCGAGTGTGCGGCGTACGGACTCCGGGTGCCGCGGCTCGCCGTCGAGCCGGGTCGCGCGATCGTCGGTCCCTCGATGGTGACGCTCTACGAGGTCGGCACGGTGAAGCAGGTCGACCTCGGTGCGGGTCACTCGCGGCACTACGTGAGCGTCGACGGCGGCATGAGCGACAACATCCGCACCGCTCTCTACGACGCCGAGTACACGGTGCGGCTCGTGTCACGCGTCTCGGAGGAGGCACCGGTCCTCAGCCGGGTGGTCGGCCGCCACTGCGAGAGCGGCGACATCGTCGTCCGCGACTGCTGGCTGCCGGGGGACCTCGCGCCCGGCGACCTGCTCGCCGTCGCCGCCACCGGCGCGTACTGCAGGGCGATGGCGTCGAACTACAACGCAGTGCCCCGCCCGGCCGTCGTCTCCGTCCGCGACGGCGTGTCCACGGTCGTCCTGCGTCGCGAGACGCCCGACGACCTGCTGGCCCTCGACGCCGGGCTGACCGGCTGAGGACCTCCGCCGGCACACCGACCTGCCGCTCCGCAGCCCTGCGACGGGTGGCACGCTAGGGTCCGCGCCCGCTTCCCTGGGAGGGAACCCCATGACCACGCCGGACACGGCGACCCGCGAGCTGACCGTCGCCCTGCTGGGCGGCGGCACCGTGGGAAGCCAGGTGGCCCGACTCCTGCGCGAGTCGGCCGACGATCTCGCGGCACGTGCCGGGGCGCCGCTGCGTCTCGTGGGCGTCGGGGTCCGCGACACCGCGAAGGTCCGCGAGGGCATCGACCCGGCGCTCATCACCGACGACCTCGAGTCGCTCGCGGGCAGCGGTGCCGACGTCGTGGTCGAGCTCATGGGCGGCATCGAGCCGGCCCGGACGCTCATCCTCGCCGCGATGGCGGCCGGCTCGTCGGTCGTCTCCGCGAACAAGGCGCTGCTGGCCGAGGACGGCGCCACCCTGCACGCCGCGGCCGAGAAGCACGGCGTCGACCTCTACTACGAGGCCTCGGTCGCCGGTGCGATCCCGCTGCTGCGACCGCTGCGCGAGAGCCTCGCGGGCGACAAGGTGCGGCGCGTCCTGGGCATCGTCAACGGCACCACGAACTTCATCCTCTCGGCGATGGACGAGCACGGTGCCGACTACGCCGACTCCCTCGCCGAGGCGCAGGCGCTGGGCTACGCCGAGGCCGATCCCACGGCCGACGTCGAGGGCTACGACGCCGCCGCGAAGGCCGCGATCCTGGCCGGCCTCGCGTTCCACACCCGGGTCCGGCTCGAGGACGTGCACCGCGAGGGCATCACCTCGGTGTCGGCGCAGGACGTCGCGGCCGCGCGCGAGATGGGTTTCGTCATCAAGCTGCTCGCCGTCGCGGAGCTCTCCGACGACGAGAACGGCCTCGTTGTGCGGGTCCACCCCACGATGGTGCCCCGCACGCACCCGCTGGCCGGGGTGCGCGGCGCGTTCAACGCCGTGTTCGTCGAGGCGGAGGCCGCCGGCCAGGTGATGTTCTACGGACGAGGCGCCGGTGGAGCGCCGACCGCGTCCGCCGTCCTCGGCGACATCGTCGCGGTCGGGCGGCACCGGCTCGCCGGAGCGCGCGGACCGGGGGAGTCGACGTATGCGCACCTCGACGTGCGACCCGTCGGCGACGCCGTCACCCGCTACTACGTGAACCTCGAGGTGGCCGACCGTCCAGGCGTCCTCGCGGCCGTGGCTCAGGCGTTCGCCGACCACAACGTGAGCATCCAGAACGTGCGGCAGGACGGGCACGGCGACGACGCCGGCCTCGTCGTCCGCACCCACACCGCGCGCGACGCCGACCTCGCCGCCACGATCGACCGGCTCAGGTCGAGCGACGCGGTGCGACGGGTCGTCGGCGTCATGCGCGTCGAGGGGGAGGACGGCCGATGAGCGGGCACGTGACCGCGGGCACCCACCAGTGGCACGGCGTCATCGAGGAGTACCGCGACCGGCTGCCGGTCTCCGACTCGACGCCGGTCATCACGCTGCGCGAGGGCGGCACGCCGCTCGTCGCCGCCGGCCACCTCTCCGAGCTCACCGGCTGCGAGGTCCATCTCAAGGTCGAGGGCCAGAACCCCACGGGCTCGTTCAAGGACCGTGGCATGACGATGGCGATCTCGAAGGCGGCGGAGGCCGGCGCCAAGGCCGTCATCTGCGCGTCGACCGGCAACACCTCGGCGTCGGCTGCGGCCTACGCCGTCAAGGCCGGGATGCTCTGTGCCGTCCTCGTGCCGCAGGGCAAGATCGCGCTCGGCAAGCTGGCCCAGGCCCTCGTCCACGGCGCCACTCTGCTCCAGGTCGACGGCAACTTCGACGACTGCCTCACCCTGGCGCGCAAGCTGTCCGAGCACTACCCGGTCGCCCTGGTGAACTCGGTGAACCCGGCGCGCATCGAGGGACAGAAGACCGCTGCGTTCGAGGTCGTCGACTTCCTCGGCGACGCCCCGGACATCCACTGCCTGCCGGTCGGCAACGCTGGGAACATCACGGCGTACTGGAAGGGCTTCAGCGAGTACGCCGCGGACGGCGTCTCCACGAAGCGCCCGCGCGAGTGGGGGTTCCAGGCCGCCGGGTCGGCACCGATCGTCAACGGCGCGCCGGTGAGCCACCCGTCGACCATCGCGACGGCGATCCGCATCGGCAACCCCGCGTCCTGGGACCAGGCCCTCGCCGCGCGCGACGAGTCCGGCGGCCGGATCGACGCCGTCACCGACCGCGAGATCCTCGCGGCCTACCGCCTGCTCGCCAGGACCGAAGGTGTCTTCGTCGAGCCCGCGTCGGCCGCCTCGGTCGCCGGTCTACTCAAGGTGCACGCCGCCGGGGGCCTCGACTCGGGGCAGCGCGTCGTCTGCACCGTCACCGGCCACGGGCTCAAGGACCCCGAGTGGGCGATCGCCGGCGCCCCCAAGCCGGTGAGCGTCCCGGTCGACGCGCACATCGCTGCCGTCGAGCTGGGCCTGGCATGACGCCGACCCCGGGCGGGCGGCCGATGTTCCGCGCCGCGCCGACCCGCGTGCGCGTGCCCGCGACGTCGGCGAACCTCGGCCCGGGCTTCGACGCGTTCGGGCTCGCGCTCACGCTCTACGACGACGTCGTGGCGCAGGTGTCCGACGACGCCGGCATCCGGGTCGACGTCCACGGCGAGGGTGCCGACACCGTTCCGCGCGACCACCGCCACCTCGTGGCGAAGGCGATGCTGCGCGGCTTCGACGCGCTGGGCGGTCGTCCCCGCGGCGTGGATCTGGTGTGCGCCAACAGGATCCCGCACGGTCGCGGGCTGGGGTCCTCGTCGGCGGCCATCATCGCCGGGCTGCTGCTGGCCCGGGCGCTCGTGGTGGGCGGCGACGAGCGGCTGCCCGACGCTGCGCTGCTCGAGCTCGCCGTGACGCTCGAAGGCCACCCCGACAACGTCGCCTCGTGTCTCTACGGCGGAGTCGTGGTCGCGTTCACCCGGTCGTCCGGCGAGACCGACGTCCTGCGGCTGTCCGCGGCGCCGGGGATCGTGCCCGTGGTCTGCGTGCCCTCGACCGCCGTGCCGACCAAGAAGTCCCGCGCACTGCTTCCCGAGACGGTTCCCCACGCCGACGCCGCGTTCAACGCAGCGCGCGCAGCGCTGCTCGTCCCCGCGCTGACCGGCCGGCCCGATCTGCTGCTCGAGGCCACCGACGACCGACTGCACCAGACCTACCGGCGTGCGGCCTACCCCCGGACCGTGGATCTGGTGGCGAAGCTTCGGGCCGTCGGCATCCCCGCTGCGGTGAGCGGCGCCGGGCCGACCGTGCTGGCCCTGGCCGACGCGACGTCGGCCCCGACCGTGGCCGGCCTCGCCGGTGCGCGGTTCGCCACCAGCGTGCTGGAGGTCGACGGCGAGGGCGGGCGGGTCGTTCCGCTCGACGGCTGACCGGCCGCCACGCCACGTACGGACGAGCGGGTGGCGCCGCGAGCTGCGGGAGGGTGTTACGCTCGACCTGCACCTGGGCCCGCACCCCTCGAACTCGAGGACGGTCGGCGGGGACTCCACTACTTTCCGGAGCACCCTCTCCTGCGCCGCCCCAGGGCGCACCAGACCCTGGTCCGTCCGCCCCGCACCGCGGAGCGTCGGGCCAGGTCGTCAGCCGCGCACCCTCGTCCCGAGCGGGGCGCGAGTCCTCCCTTCGTCTCGAAGAAGGTTCACTCGGTGACCGAGACCACCCAGACCGACAGCCCGACCAGCGCGCGCAAGTCCGGCGGCCTGTCCTCGATGCTGCTCCCCGAGCTCAAGTCGCTCGCAGGTCAGCTCGGCATCCCCGGTGCCTCGGGGATGCGCAAGGCCGACCTCATCGCGGCCATCAGCACCCGTCAGGTGCCGCCGTCCCGATCGGAGCGTGCCGAGCGGCCCGCGGACACCCCGGCCCGCGAGGAGCGGCCCCGTCGCGAGCGCAACGGCGAGCGCGCCGAGCGCCCGGCAGACGACGACCGGGCCCCGCAGCCCGACGGCCGGCCCGTCGACGGCGGCGAGCGAACTGCGGCCGACGGCCAGCAGGGCGAGCGCCCGCGCCGCGAGCGCGGCGACCGGCAGCAGACCGACCGTCAGCAGACCGATCGTGGCGACCGTCCTGCGAACGACCGTGCCGACCGTCAGCAGGGCGACCGTCAGCAGAACGACCAGGCCGACCGTCCTCAGGGCGACCGTCAGCAGGGCGACCGTCAGCAGGGCGACCGCCCGCAGGGCGACCGTCAGCAGGGCGACCGCCCGCAGGGCGGCCAGGACTCCTTCGACGACGACCGCGGCGGTCGGTCGCGCCGACGTCGTCGGGGTCGCGACCGCGACCGGCCCGACCGCTTCGACGGCCCGGGCAACCGGACGAACCGAGACCGCGGACCGCGCGCCCCGCGCGGCTTCGAGGGCGAGGTCGAGGTGAGCGAGGACGACGTCCTGCTCCCCGTCGCCGGCATCCTCGACATCATGGACAGCTACGCGTTCGTGCGCACGAGCGGCTACCTCCCGGGCCACAACGACGTCTACGTCTCGCTGGCCATGGTCAAGCGGTTCGGCCTGCGCAAGGGCGACGCCGTCACCGGCACCGTGCGCCAGGCGCGCGACGGCGAGAAGGCGCAGAAGTTCAACCCGCTGGTCAAGGTCGAGACCGTCAACGGCGCCGACCCCGAGGAGTCCCGCAACCGCGTGGACTTCAGCAAGCTCACGCCGCTCTACCCGCAGGAACGGCTGCGCCTCGAGACCACGCCGAACAACCTCGTGACGCGCGTGATCGACCTCGTCGCCCCGATAGGCAAGGGCCAACGCGGCCTCATCGTCTCCCCGCCCAAGGCGGGCAAGACCATGGTGCTGCAGGCCATCGCCAACGCCATCGCGGTGAACAACCCTGAGGTCCACCTCATGGTCGTGCTCGTCGACGAGCGTCCTGAAGAGGTCACCGACATGCAGCGCTCGGTGAAGGGGGAGGTCATCGCCTCCACCTTCGACCGTCCGGCCGACGACCACACCACGGTCGCGGAGCTGGCCATCGAGCGGGCCAAGCGCCTCGTGGAGCTCGGTCACGACGTCGTCGTGCTCCTCGACTCCATGACGCGGCTCGGTCGCGCGTACAACCTCTCGGCGCCCGCGAGCGGCCGCATCCTCTCCGGTGGTGTCGACTCAGCGGCGCTCTACCCGCCGAAGCGCTTCTTCGGCGCGGCGCGCAACATCGAGAACGGCGGGTCGCTCACGATCCTCGCCACGGCCCTCGTCGAGACCGGGTCCCGCATGGACGAGGTCATCTTCGAGGAGTTCAAGGGCACCGGGAACATGGAGCTCAAGCTCGACCGCAAGCTTGCGGACAAGCGCATCTTCCCCGCGGTCGACGTCGACGCCTCCGGCACGCGCAAGGAGGAGATCCTCATGGCACCCGACGAGCTCAAGACCGTCTGGAAGCTGCGTCGCGTGCTCCACGCCCTCGACCAGCAGCAGGCCATCGAACTGCTCCTCGGCAAGCTGCGCGAGACCAAGAGCAATTTCGAGTTCCTGCTCCAGGTGCAGAAGACCACGCCGTTGTCCGGCGGCGCCGCGACGCCCGACGAGGACTGACCCTCCCGCACGCCTGACTACCGAGCGAGGCCCGATCCGGAGCAACCGGAGCGGGCCTCGTCGGCGTCCACCGGTCGCCCCGCACCGACATCCGGACGTGGGAGCGCGTCAAGTTGAGTCTCTCCGCACGCTCAAGCCGTCACTCGGATGGCCGATGACTGTTCCTGAACGGGGAAACGTCATCACCATCATCTGGAGGATCCATGTCCCGCACGAGTCGACGCCGGGCCGTCCGCGCCGTCGCTCCGGTGGCCGGTCTGCTGGCCGCCGGTCTCCTGGTCTGGCAAGGCAGCTACGCCGCGTTCAGCGCCACGACGGTCAACAAGACCGACGCCTGGAGCACCGGCAGCCTGGCCCTGACCAACAACGGCGGAGTGGGCACGTCCTACACCGGCCTCACCACGGCGCTGTTCTCCGCGACCAAGCTCGTCCCCGGCTCCACCGACACCCGGTGCATCACCGTGGACAGCACGGGCACGCTCGGCGGCAAGCTGGAGCTCTACAGCGCCGCACTCGCCGACACGCCCAACGCGCTGTTCCCGGCGTCGAAGCTGTCCTCGAAGCTCGACCTCGTCGTCACGGCAGCTCCGATCACCGCAGGCGCCTCGGTCGACTCGAGCTGTGCCCTCAACGCCGTCGCCGGCACCATCGCGTTCCCCGCGGCGGGCAACGTCACCGTCTACACCGGCACTCTCGGCGGCCTGCCGACGGCGTTCAACCCGGCGGCAGCCGCAGGGACGTACATGAACGTCGCCGCGGGCAACCAGGTGCGCGTCGCGTACAAGATCCAGTGGACCGTCAACGCCGGCACCGACAACACCTACCAGGGCTCGTCGGCCTCGGCGGACCTCCAGTGGGAGATCCAGTAGCCGTCATCGCCACCTCGGTGGCGTGACAACCGCTGGTGTGTCCCTCGTCGGGGGGCGAGGGACACACCAGCACCTCCCCGGTCAGCTCCGCGAGGCCTGACGCCGCAGCCCGACCCTCGTCGGCCGCGCCGCGACGCCCTCGAACGATCCGGGGATCCAGAACGGGGGCGAGAGGAGGCGAGACCGTGAGCACCGCCGCTGCGCAGCCGACCGGCCTGCCGGCGCCGACGTCCGACACCGATCCCTACCCGCTCGCGCTGTTCGTCGCCGGTCTCGTGAGTCGCACGTGGCTGTGGTTCGTCGGCGGGTGCATCCTCATCACGCTGGTCCCGATCCTGTTCGGCTGGCGGCCCTTCGTCGTCCAGTCGGGGTCGATGGAGCCGCGGATCAGGGTGGGCGACGTCGTCCTGGCCGCCCCCGTGGCCTCTGCCGACGAGCTCCTCGGCCGGGTCGCGGTGTTCACCGACCCCGAACGACCGGACACGGCCAAGACCCACCGGGTCGTTGCCCAGAACGCCGACGGGTCGCTCACGACCAAGGGCGACGCCAACCCCACCGCCGACTCGATGACCGTCCCGTTCTCCGCCGTCCGCGGCCTCGGTCGCCTCCTCGTGAGCCATGCCGGCCTCCCGCTCGTGTGGGTCGGGTCGGGCCAGTGGCCCTTCCTGCTGCTGTTCCTGCTCTCGCTCGTGGGTGCGGCGGTCGTCGCGAGTCGCGACCACGAGGAACCGGACGACGACGTCGACTCGAAGGGTCCCGACGGCGGGAAGGTGCTCCCGTTCCCGACCTCGGCGGGTCCCTCCGGCGCGACGGCGGTCGCAGCCGCGACGCCGCTTGATCCGGGCCTGCGCCGCACCGCCCTGCTCCGCCCGCTGCTCGGTCACCGGGCGGTGCTGAAGTTCGCCTACGTCGCCGTCCTCGCCGTCGCGCTCGTCGTGCCGACGACGACGAGCGCCACGTACACGGCGTCGACGAAGAACCGCACCGACTCGTGGGCGGCGGACAACCCCAGCTACGGCACGGCCGTGACGGGACTGAACCCGTTGCTGTACTGGAAGCTCGACGAGACCGCGGGCACGACCGCGGTCGACTCGAGCGGCAACGGACACGCGGGCACGTACACGAACGCCGGCGTCGCGAGCACGACCGGCTTCACCCGCGGGATCACGGGCGCGCTCGTGACCGAGACGCCGAACCTCGGGATCACCCTGAGCGGCGCGTCGACCTGCGTGAACGGCGCCGATGCGACTGCGCTCACCGCGCCGGTGCAGACGACCGAGATCGTCTGGTTCAAGACCACCACCACGCAGGGCGGCAAGCTGCTCGGCTTCGAGAACCCGAGGACGGGCGTCGGCATCCCCGGTTCCGGTGGCACCTACGACCGGCACATCTACCTCGACGGCAGCGGCAAGGTGTGGTTCGGCGTCTACAACGGCGGCTACGTCACCCTGACGTCGCCGACCGCTCTCAACGACGGTGCGTGGCACATGGCCGCTGCGACCCTCGGCTCGACCGGCATGTCGCTGTGGATCGACGGCACCCAGGTGGCGACGAACACCAACACCGCGGGCGAGGCCACGGTCGGCTGGTTCCGTGCCGGGTGCGGAAACCTCGGTGGCTGGGGCGGCTCGTGGACCGGTCCCAACAACCCCACCACGAGCACGAACCCGACCCAGAACCGCCCCTTCGCGGGATCCCTCGACGAGGTGTCGATCTGGCAGTCGGTGCTCACGACGGCGCAGATCCGCGCCCTCTGGTTCGCCCACTAGGCCCGGCCCGGTCCGCCCACGGGTCCGGACGCCGGAATAGCCGCGGCCCGTCCTCGGTTTGGAGGGCATCCCCTCCGGATGGCAGAATCGGTCCTTGCCCTGGCCCTCCGGTCGGAGCCACCGGTCCGGTTCACGTGCCTCGCGGCACGACCCGGCGCCACGACATGAGGAGCACCATGAAGCCCGACATCCACCCCGCGTACGGCGAGACCACGGTCAACTGCGCCTGCGGCAGCACCTTCACCACGCGCAGCACCGCGAAGAACGGCGTGATCCACGCCGAGGTCTGCAGCGCCTGCCACCCGTTCTACACGGGCAAGCAGAAGATCCTCGACACCGGCGGCCGCGTCGCCAAGTTCGAGAAGCGCTTCGGCAAGAAGGCCGCCGACAGCACCGCCCCTCAGGCCGCCGAGGCTGTCACCGCCGACGCCTAGCACTCTCCCGAGGGCGCTGCCCCGCACGACCCACCCGGTCGTACGGGCAGCGCCCTCGCTGCTTGTCACGCACGAACCGGCGTCGCGTGGCCGGAGGCGACAGGCAGCCCCGCAAGGCACGTCCGAGAGAGCTTCGCAGCGACGTCCTGGCGCGAGGACCGGGCCTCGAGGCCCGGTCCGAAGCACCGGACTGCGCGCCGAGCGCGCCGTCGATGCCGCCGCGTAGCGGCTAGGAGAAACATGTTCGAGTCCGTCGAGTCGCTGATCGCCGAGTACGCCGATCTAGAGGCGCAGCTCGCCGACCCGGCGGTCCACACCGACCAGGCACGCTCGCGCAAGCTCGGACGCCGCTACGCCGAGCTCCGCCCGGTCATCGCGACCTACCGCAGCTGGACGCAGGCGGGGGAAGACGCCGCCGCCGCGCGCGAGCTCGGGGCCGACGACCCGTCCTTCCGCGTCGAGGCCGAGTCGCTGCTCGCCCAGCAGGCCGAGCTCGCCGACCGGCTGCACGTGCTGCTCCTGCCGCGCGACGCGCTCGACGACTCCGACGTCATCCTCGAGATCAAGGCGGGGGAGGGCGGCGAGGAGTCGGCCCTGTTCGCCGGTGACCTGCTGCGGATGTACCTGCGCTACGCCGAGCGCCGCGGCTGGAAGACCGAGGTGCTCGAGGCCGAGCAGTCCGACCTCGGCGGCTACAAGGACGTCGCGGTCGCGGTGAAGGCCAAGGGGACGGTCGAGCCCGGCGAGGCCCCGTTCGCGCGGCTGAAGTACGAGGGCGGCGTGCACCGCGTGCAGCGGGTGCCGGCCACCGAGTCGCAGGGCCGCATCCACACGAGCGCGGCCGGCGTGCTCGTGCTGCCCGAGACCGAGGAAGTCGAGGTCGAGATCGACCCCAACGACCTGCGCATCGACGTCTACCGCTCCAGCGGCCCCGGGGGCCAGAGCGTGAACACCACCGACTCCGCGGTGCGCATCACCCACCTGCCCACCGGCACGGTGGTGAGCTGCCAGAACGAGAAGAGCCAGCTGCAGAACAAGGAGTCGGCGATGCGCATCCTGCGCGCCCGGCTCGTCGCGCTGGCCGAGGAGGCCGCGGCCAAGGAAGCGTCCGACGTACGCCGTTCCCAGGTGCGCACCGTCGATCGAAGCGAGCGGATCCGCACCTACAACTTCCCGGAGAACCGGATCAGCGACCACCGCGTCGGCTTCAAGGCCTACAACCTCGACGCCGTGCTCGACGGCGAGATGGAGGCCCTCGTGCAGGCCTGCGTTGACGCCGACCTCGCCGCGCGCATGGCCGCGCTCGGCGGTGGCTCATGAGCGGCTGGGCCCCGCCCGTGCGCACCCTGCGCGACGTCCTCGTCGACGGCGAGCGACGCCTTGGGCGCGCCGACGTCCCGAGCCCGCGGGTCGACGCCGAGCTCATGCTCGCCCACGTCCTCGGAGTCCCCCGTGGCCGGATGTTCCTCTCCGACCCGATCGACCCGTCCGACGCGACGCGCTTCGAGGCCCTGCTCGTGCGGCGATCGGCACGCGTCCCGCTGCAGCACCTGCTCGGTGCAGCCCCGTTCCGGCACCTCACCCTCGAGGTGGGCCGCGGCGTGTTCGTCCCTCGGCCCGAGACCGAGGGGGTGGCCGAGTTCGCGATCCGCGCTCTGAGCGCCGACGCCGAGGAGCGCCTCGCCGTCGACCTGTGCACCGGGTCGGGCGCGATCGCTCTCGCCCTCGCGACCGAGGTGCCGCACTCGATCGTCCACGCCGTGGAGATCGAGGAGGCGGCGTACGACTGGGCCGGGCGCAACGTCGCGGCGTACGCCGACCAGCTCGCGGCCGTCGGGTCCCAGGTGCACCTGCACCGCGGCGACGCCACGACCGCGCACGTCGGCGCGCTCGCCGACCTCGCCGGCCGCGTCGACGTCGTGGTGAGCAACCCGCCGTACATCCCCGACGAGGCCGTGCCGCGCGAGCCCGAGGTCGCTCAGTACGACCCTCCGCGTGCGCTCTACGGCGGGCACGACGGGCTCGACGTCGTACGCGGGATCGCGGTCGCCTCGGCCGTGCTGCTGCGTCCGGGCGGCGTGCTCGTCGTGGAGCACAGCGACCTGCAGGGCGAGTCCGGTGGCGGGTCAGGGGTGCCGCAGGTGCTCCGCGACCACGGCGGCTACCTCGACGTGGTCGACCACCAGGACCTCGCGGGTCGCGACCGCACCACCACGGCGCTTCGTGCCTGACCCGGGGTCGCCGGGCGACATGCGGGAGGATCGGCGATCGTGAGCCTGCACTTCGACACCGCAGTCCCCGACCAGCGCGAGCGCGGCCTGGAGGTCGCGTCCCACGCGACGCGTCGCGGGGACCTCGTCGTGCTGCCGACCGACACCGTCTACGGCCTCGGCTGCGACGCGTTCAGCCCCACCGGGGTCGCCGCGCTTCTCGCGGCCAAGGGTCGCGGGCGCGACATGCCGCTGCCCGTCCTGGTCGGGAGCCCGGACACGGTCGAGGGGCTCGCCTACGGCCTGTCCAAGACCGCTCGGGACCTCGTGGAGGCGTTCTGGCCGGGCGCCCTGACCATCGTCGTTCGGCACCAGCCGAGCCTGGCCTGGGACCTCGGGGACGCCGCGGGCACGGTCGCGCTGCGCATGCCGCTGCACCCGGTCGCTCTGGAGCTCCTCGCGCTGGTCGGCCCGATGGCCGTGAGCAGCGCCAACCGGTCCGGAGCACCGCCGGCCACGTCGTACGCCGAAGCCGAGGCCCAGCTCGGCGAGTCGGTCGCGGTCTACCTCGACGCCGGGCCCTCCGGCGACGCCGTGCCCAGCACGATCGTCGACGTCAGCGGCGACCTGCCCCGAGTCCTGCGCCTCGGCGCCGTCGACCTCGACACCCTCCGCACCGTCGCCCGCGACCTCCTCGCCACCTGACCCCCTGCGATGCGATGAAGGACGCCTTGGTTGCATAGAGAGCAACAAACTGCGCCTTCATCACTCGCGCCGGGGCTGATCGGGGATCCGCGAGCGAGGCCCTAGGCTGGCCGCCATGACCTCCGCCACTCCCTCGTGGGGCCCCGACTTCGCCGCCCTCGAGGCGATCGACCCCGAGATCGCCCGGATCCTGCTCGCCGAGCGCGACCGCCTCAACGACGGCCTGCAGCTCATCGCGAGCGAGAACTTCACCTCGCCGGCCGTCCTCGCCGCGCTCGGCTCAACGCTGTCGAACAAGTACGCCGAGGGCTACCCGGGTCGGCGCTACTACGGCGGCTGCGAGGTCGTCGACGAGGCGGAGAACCTCGGCATCGAGCGCGCGAAGGCGCTCTTCGGCGCCGACCACGCCAACATGCAGCCGCACAGCGGCGCGAGCGCCAACCTCGCTGCCTACGGCGCGTTCATGAAGCCGGGCGAGACCCTGCTCGCGATGAGCCTGCCGCACGGCGGCCACCTCACCCACGGCACGAAGGTCAGCTTCTCGGGCAAGTGGTTCAACGCCGTGCACTACGGCGTCCACGAGAAGACCGAGGACATCGACTACGACCAGATGCGCGATCTCGCCCTCGAGCACCGGCCGAAGATGATCATCTGCGGCGGCTCGGCGATCCCGCGCCTCATCGACTTCGCCGCCTTCCGCGCGGTCGCGGACGAGGTCGGCGCCATCCTCATGGTCGACGCCGCGCACGTCATCGGCCTCGTCGCGGGCGGCGCCATCCCGAGCCCGGTGCCCTACGCCGACGTCGTCACCTTCACCACGCACAAGATGCTGCGCGGCCCGCGCGGCGGCATGCTGGTCTGCAAGGCCGAGCACGCGTCGGCGCTCGACAAGGCGGTGTTCCCGATGATGCAGGGCGGGCCGCTCATGCACGCCGTCGCCGCGAAGGCCGTCGCCCTCAAGGAGTGCGCGACGCCCGAGTACGCGGCGTACACGCGCCAGGTGATCGCGAACGCGCAGGCGCTCACCGCGGGTCTCGAGGTCGAGGGCATGCGTGCGATCACGGGCGGCACCGACACCCACCTCGCGCTCCTCGACCTGCAGGGGATCGGCGTCACGGGCGCCGAGGCGGAGGCCCGCACGGGCGCGGCGCGGATCGTCCTGAACAAGAATGCGATCCCGTACGACCCGCAGCCTCCGAGCATCGCCTCCGGCATCCGGGTCGGCACCCCGGCGACGACGACCCAGGGAATGGACGAGGCCGACATGGCGGTCATCGCCCGGCTCATCGGCCGGGCTGTGCGCGACGCCGACGGCAGCCAGGCGGCCGACATCGCCGCCGAGGTGCGGACCCTGGTCTCGGCCAAGCCGGCGTACGCCTCCTAGGACCTCGTCGTGCGCGAGTACCTGCTCTGCCTCACCGTCGCGGCGGCGGTGACCTACCTGGTCACCCCGCTCGCCCGCAGCTTCGCCGTGCGGTGGGGCGCGATGGCGCAGGTACGCGACCGCGACGTCCACGACGAGCCCACCCCTCGGCTCGGCGGGCTCGGCATGGCAGCCGGGCTCATGGCGGCCCTTCTCGTCGCGAGCCAGCTCCCGCTCATGCGCTCGGTCTTCCACGACTCCACCGAGCCGCAGGCGTTGCTGTCCGGCGCGCTGGTGCTCGTCGTGCTCGGCATGATCGACGACAAGATCGGTCTCGACGCGCCGACGAAGTTCGCGGGGCAGGCGCTCGCCGGCGCGGTCGTGGCCCTGCAGGGGATCGCCATCGTGTGGCTGCCCATCGACGGCACCCTGGTGCTCGACCCGGTGACCTCGGTCCTGCTGACCGTCCTCGTGGTGGTCGTCGCGGTCAACGCGATCAACTTCGTCGACGGGCTCGACGGCCTCGCGGCGGGCATCGTGGGCATCGGTGCGCTGGCCTTCTTCGCCTACTCCTACCTGCTGTCCTTCGAGTACGGCTTCACCCGGGCCACCCTCGCGGCGCTGGTCTCGGCGATCCTCGCCGGCATGTGCGCCGGATTCCTGCCGCACAACCTCAACCCGGCACGCATCTTCATGGGCGACACGGGGTCGATGCTCATCGGCCTGCTGCTGGCGAGCTCGGTGATCACGCTGGTCGGCCAGCTCGACCCGAACGTCGTCCCCGGCCCGACCTTCGTGCCGGCGCTGCTCCCGATCCTGCTGCCCGCAGCCGTGATGGCCGTCCCGCTGCTGGACATGCTGCTAGCCGTCGTACGCCGGACCCGCGCCGGTCGCAGCCCGTTCGCGCCGGACAAGCAGCACCTGCACCACCGGCTGCTCGAGCTCGGCCACAGCCAGCGCCGCGCCGTGCTGCTCATGTACGGCTGGACCGGGCTGCTGGCCTTCACCGCCGTGGGCCTGGCCTTCGTGCCGGTCGGGGTGGCGGCGGTCTGGTTCGTCGCGGGAGTGCTGGCGCTGCTCCTCGCCGTCCGCTGGCCGCAGCTGCGGGCGCAGCGCGTCCGCTGAGACGGAACTCGCACCGCTGCGGTTTGGGTCGGGAACCGGCCAACCTCTAGAGTCTGGGCGTGCCCGCCGCCTCCGACGGACCGATCTCCACCGGCCTCGTCCCCGCCGCCGCCGCGACCTCCGTCGCGTTGCGGGCCTCCGTCATCCTCACCTCGCTGGCCGGGGTCGCCGCGACCGTGCTCGGCGCGGTCCTCGGCGGGGAGCACGCCGCGCTGGGCGCCGGTCTCGGGGCGCTCATCGCGGTGGCGTTCTTCGCGGCCGGGCAGTACGCCGTGACCCGCCTGCTCAACGCGAACCCGGAGTTCGCGCTGGCGGGCGCCCTGCTCGTCTACGTCACCCAGATCCTCGTGCTGTTCGTCCTCATCGCGGTCCTCAAAGGCCAGACCTGGCTCGACGTGAAGTGGTTCGCCGGCACCATCGTGCTCTGCACGTTCGTCTGGATCGGCGCCCAGCTCTGGACGGTGCAGCGCATCAAGACCCTCATCGTGGAGCCCGTCCCCAGCGGCGGCGACCAGGCGGAGGTGGAGCAGTGAGCACGCCGACGACCCCCGCCGGAACGGTCGGTGGAGCGGCTCGCCCGACCCCGCCCCCCAGGTCCGGCCACCACGACGCCCAGTGGTACCGTCGCGTCGCGACGAAGGCGTCCGCGGAACCGGACACGCTGCCCCCGGGCCGCGTGTCAGACGATGCGGCGTGGGCCGCCGTCAGCCTGATGACC
>DATCCY010000119.1:0-10439 GCA_036510975.1 Candidatus Nanopelagicales bacterium | reverse complement strand
TGAGGGCGCTGATTTTGCCTTCGCTTCCGGTTCGCCACGTCACGGTGCGTCTGAACGCTGGTCGGTGTTCCTCGCCTCGGCGGGCTGCCGAGGGTTTCCCCTTGCGGGGGATGACGACGGTGCGCACGCCCAGATCGGCCGGGCGGGGAGCTCGACCGGGCTTCGACCCGAGTGGCGTCCCTCTAGGTGGAGCAGATGACCAGCCGCACCTCGAAGGCCTCGAGCGCCCGTCCCGACCTGGCGGACGCGGCCGTCATCGTCGCAGGCGGCCGCGGAGTCGGCTCCGAGGCCGGTCTCGGCGTCATCGAGGCCCTCGCCGACGCACTGGGCGGCGCCGTCGGGGTCACCCGCGTCGTGAGCGACCTCCGCTGGGCTCCCCACGACCTCCAGATCGGGCAGACCGGCAAGATGGTCGCGCCGAGCCTGTACGTGGCCGCCGGCGTGTCCGGGGCGATCCAGCACCGCGCCGGCATGCAGTCGAGCAAGACGATCGTGGCGGTGAACAAGGACCCGAAGGCCCCGATCTTCGCGATCGTGGACTTCGGGGTGGTCGGCGACCTCCACACCGTCCTCCCCGCGCTCGTCGACGAGATCGGCAAGCGCCGAGCCTGACCCCGCGTCCGCGAAGGGCGCACCCCACGCAAGGGGCGTGATCGATGGCGATCGTCAAGCTGGTCCTCGGCTTGGGCATGACCGTCGTGCTGCTCGGGATCGCCGGCGCGCGCCTGCTGTACCTCTACCGCATCGGTGCCTCCGCCCAGCCCGTCGAGCCGGGCCGGGTCGGCAGGACCGGTGACATCGCCCGGGCCGAGGTCGTCGAGGTCGCCGGACAGAAGAAACTGTTGAGGTGGACCGCTCCGGGACTGGCCCACTTCGCCGTCTTCTGGGGGTTCGTGGTCCTCGTCCTGACCATCATCGAGGGGTACGGGGCCCTGTTCTCCCCGACCTTCCACATCCCCGTCATCGGGATGTGGCCGGCGCTCGGTTTCTTCGAGGACCTCTTCGCCGTCATCTGCCTGGTCGCCGTCGCCGCGTTCACGGTCATCCGGCTCCGCGAGTCGCCCCAGGAGCACGGCCGCTCATCGCGGTTCTTCGGCTCGCACCTGGGCGCGGCCTGGTTCAACCTGTTCATGATCGTAAACGTCGTGTGGACCCTCATGCTCGCCAGGGGCGCCCAGATCATCGCGCAGGACGTCAACACCACTGACAACCTGCCCTTCCTCCGCGGCGCGTTCGTCTCCCAGTGGATCGCCTCCCTCCTCGCGCCGCTCGGTGAGACCGCCAACGAGGTCATCGAGACAGTCGCCCTGCTCCTGGCCCTGGGGGGTGCTCCTCGGGTTCACTGTGTTCGTGACCTACCGCAAGCACCTGCACATCCTCTTCTCCCTGCCGAACGTGGCCCTGGCCCGTCGTCCGCGCGCCCTCGGGGCGCTGTTGCCGGTCTACTCCGGCGGGAAGGCCGTCGACTTAGAGGACCCGGGTGAGGACGACCTCATGGGCGTCGGCAAGGTCGAGGACTTCACCTGGAAGGGCCTGCTCGACTTCGGCACCTGCACCGAGTGCGGCCGGTGTCAGAGCCAGTGCCCGGCGTGGAACATCGACAAGCCGCTCTCGCCCAAGCTCCTCGTCATGACCCTGCGCGACCACGCACTCGCCAAGGGGCCGTGGCTCACGGCCGCCGAGGAGGCCCGGGAGGGCCTCGACGCGGAGCTCCAGGGCGTAGCGTCGCTCCCCCTCGTCGGCGACACCGGGTATGCCGCGGACGCACCCCTTGCCGCGTACCAGCCGACCGGCCCGGGCGCGGTCCTCGACAACGACGTCCTATGGTCGTGCACGACGTGCGGCGCCTGCGTCGAGCAGTGCCCCGTTGACATCGAGCAGGTCGACCACATCGTCGACATGCGGCGCTACCAGGTGCTCATGGAGTCGGCCCTCCCGGAGGAGGCCGGCGTCATGCTCAACAACCTCGAGCACACCGCCGACCCGTGGGGCCGCGGGGGGCGCAGCGCCTCCAGTGGGCCGAACCGCTCGACTTCGACATCCGGGTGCTGGGGGACGACGGCGGCATGACGATCCCCGAGGACGTCGAGTACCTCTACTGGGTCGGGTGCGCCGGAGCGCTCGACGAGGGCGCCCAGCCGACCGCCCGAGCAGTCGCCACGCTGCCCCACGAGGCAGGAGTCGATTTCATGGTGCTCGGTGACGCCGAGTCCTGCACCGGCGACCCGGCCTGCCGGATGGGCCACGAGTACCTCCTCCAGATGCTCGCCCAACAGAACGTCCAGGTGCTGAACGAGGCCGGGGCCACGCGCATCGTCGTCACCTGTGCGCAGTGCTTCAACACCCTGCGTAACGAGTACCCGCAGGTCGGCGGCCACTACGAGGTGGTCCACCACACGACCCTGCTCTCCCAGCTCGTCGCCGACGGACGGCTCGTCCCGGTGGTTCCGGTCGCCCAGTCGGTCACCTATCACGACCCCTGCTCCCTCGGCCGGCACAACCGGGTCTTCGCGGCCCCGCGCGAGGTGCTCGGGGCGGTCCCGGGCCTCACCCTCACCGAGATGCCGCGGACCAAGGAGCAGTCGTTCTGTTGCGGCGCCGGCGGGGCGCGGATGTGGATGGACGAGGACCTGGGCACCCGGATCAACCTCAACCGCACCGACGAGGCCCTCGCGCTCTCCCCCGGCCTCGTCACCGCGGCCTGCCCGTTCTGCGTGACCATGCTCACCGACGGCGTCGCGCAGCGCCGGATGGAGGGGGCTACGAGCGAGTCCGTCGAGGTGCTCGACATCGCCGAGGTGCTGCTGCGCTCGGTCCGACCCGACCTCGACGACGCCGCATCGTCCAGTGCCGCCACCACGCCCACGTCCGAACAGTGAGGACCACCATGACCGACACCGCCACGACCGCCCCAGAGCCGGCCGGCCACTTCGGCGGGGCCGGGCTCGACCTGCCGAGCCTGAACCTCATGCTCGAGGCGCTGACCGACTTCGTCGACGCCGCGCTCTCGCCCGACCTCCAGCTCGAGCTCGACCACGAGGACCGCTGCCCCGAGGACATCGTGCGGGCCATGTCGGACCCGATGACCCTCGGCGTCCAGCTCGTCTTCATCCCCGAGCAGTACGGCGGAATGGACGGCGGCGCGTTCGACTCCTACCGGGTCTGCGAGGCGATGGCGCGCAAGGACATCGGCTTGGCGACGGCCGTGTTCGCGACCTTCCTCGGCTCCGACCCGATTGTCGTCGGGGCGACGGAGGAGCAGAAGCGGGAGTGGCTCGGGGCCATCGCCGAGCAGGGCGTCGTCTTCGCCTACGGCGCCACCGAGCCGGATGCCGGCTCCGACCTCGGCGCGATGACGACGACTGCCACGCCGGTCACGGACGAGGACGGGACGGTCACGGCATACCGGATCAACGGCCGCAAGCAGTGGATCTCGAACGGCTCCATCGCCGACTACTGCACGATCCTCGCCGCCACCCCGGAGGGCCCCACGTGGTTCGTCGTCGCGAAGGGCACCCCGGGCTTCACCGCCGGCACTCCTGAGGACAAGCACGGCATCCGGTTGTCCAACACCGCCTCGCTCTTCCTCGACGACGTCGAGGTGCCCGCGGGCAACCTCGTGGGCACCCGCGGCGGGCTCGGGCTGGTCCAGGCCCAGCAGGTCTTCGGCTACACCCGCCTCATGGTCGCCGCGTTCGGGCTGGGCGGCGGCTGGGAGGCCCTCGACCGCGCCATCGCCTACTCCAAGGAGCGGGAGCAGGGCGGCGGCCCGCTCAGCGAGAAGCAGGGCTTCACGCACAAGCTCGTTGTCCCGCACGCCGTGCGCCTCGAGGCGGCCCGCGCGTTCATGGAGGACACCGCGGACCGGCTCGACCGCGGCCTCGGCGACAACGGCGCGATGAACACCGAAGGAGCCATCGCCAAGTACATGGCCACCGAGGCCGGGAACGCCGCCGCCGACGCCGCGATCCAGGCCCACGGCGGTTACGGCTACACCCGGCCCTACGTCGTAGAGAAGATCCGCCGCGATGTCCGGATCACGACGATCTACGAGGGCACCTCGGAGATCATGGAGATGACGATCGCCCGGGGCCGGTGGCAGGAGCACCTGAAGTCCGGCGGGCGCCACTACCTCGACGTCTCAGCCGAGATGGCCGCGCTGCACGCCCGCAACCCGCTCGTCGGCGGCGACTCCGCCTCGCTCGCGGCGCAGTCCCTCGCGGTCGTCCTCGACTGCTGCCGGGTCGGGCGGCTCACCCGCAACCAGCACGTCCTCTTCCGGATCGGCGAGCTCGTCGCCACGACCGAGACCGCCGTCGTGTTCGTTCGCGCGGCGGACCAGGCGATGGCGGGCCGGCGCTTCGAGAAGTCACCGACCCGCTTCACCGGGGACGCCCTCGCCGCGATGTCCCGGGTCTTCGCCCGGGAGGCCGCGCAGAAGGTCGCCCTCGACGGTTCCCGGTGGGTCGCCGGCGCGCTGGAACCGGACAGCCCCGTCCTCGCCGGTCTCGCCGGCATCCCCGCCGATGCCATCCGCGCCGTCCAGGCCGGCCTCGTCGCCGACATGGACCGCGTCGCGGACGTGGTGTACGGCCGCGCCCCCGCCTGACCCCGCCACCCGGCGGCCAGGGCCTCGACCACCCACCGACCTCGACCCGCACACCCACTGATTCGGACACCACCATGACGCACCACGAGAGCCACCCCGTCGCCGTCGTCGGCATGTCGGCGATCATGCCCGATGCCCCCAGCAGTGACGCGTTCTGGGACAACATCACCGGAGGGAGGTACTCCATCTCGCCCACCCCGGAGGACCGCTGGGACCCGGCGCTGTACTACTCCGAGGACCACAGCGTCCCCGACAAGACGTACAGCGTGATCGGCGGGTGGGTGCGCGACTTCGACTGGAACCCGATCGCGTGGCGGCTGCCGGTCCCCCCGATGGTCGCGGCGCAGATGGACGAGGGCCAGCGGTGGGCGATCTCCGCCGCCCGGGCCGCCCTCACCGACGCCGGCTGGCCGGGCTGGCCGGTCGACAGCGACCGGGTCGCCGTCATCCTCGGCAACGCCCTCGGTGGTGAGAAGCACTACCAGTCGAGCATGCGGATCCGGTTCCCGGAGATGCTGAGGCGGCTCGAGGAGTCGGCCACGCTCGCCACCCTCGCCGCCGACACCCGCGCGCGGATCATCGAGGAGACCCGGCGCGGCTACCTCGACAACGTCTTCGCCATCACTGAGGACACCATGCCCGGTGAGCTCGCGAACGTCATCGCCGGTCGGGTAGCGAACCTGTTCAACCTGCGTGGGATGAACTTCACCACCGATGCCGCCTGCGCCTCGGGCCTGGCCGCGCTCAACTCCGCCGTCACCGGCCTCGCCGACCACCAGTTCGACGCCGTCGTCACCGGCGGCCTGGATCGCAACATGGGCGTGGACGCGTTCGTGAAGTTCTGCAAGATCGGTGCGCTCTCGGCCACCGGCACCCGACCGTTCGACGCCGGGGCCGACGGGTTCGTTATGGGGGAGGGCGCCGCCCTGTTCGTTCTCAAGCGGCTCGAGGACGCCGAGCGCGACGCGGACCGTGTCTACGCTGTCATCCTCGGCGTCGGCGGCTCCTCCGACGGCAAGGGCAAGGGCATCACCGCCCCCAACCCCGTGGGCCAGCAGCTCGCGGTCGAGCGTGCCTGGGAGCGCGCGGGGGTGGACCCCGCCACCGCCGGGGCCGTGGAGGCCCACGGCACCTCCACCCGCGTCGGCGACGGCTCGGAGCTGGCCAGCCTCACCGCCGTCTTCGGCGCCGCCGGAGCCGCCCCACGCTCGATCGCCCTCGGTTCGGTGAAGTCCAACATCGGTCACCTCAAGGCCGCCGCCGGCGCCGCCGGGCTGTTCAAGATGGTGCGGTCGCTCCACGCGAAGCAGCTCCCGCCCAGCCTGAACTTCGTGAACCCCAACCCCAACGTCGACTGGGACACCCTGCCGTTCGCCGTCAACACCGGGCTGCGCCCCTGGGCGGAGCCCGCAAACGACGTGCGCCGCGGCGGCGTGAGCGCCTTCGGGTTCGGGGGCACGAACTTCCACGTCGTCGTCGAGGAGCACGTTCCCGGTCGGCACCGCCCGCCTGCCAGGAGCTTCGCGTCCGCGGACGTGCCCCGCCCGGCGTCTGCGCCGGCCGTGGATCCCGCTGCGAAGGCTCCGCTGCGCGGGGCGCTGGTGCTCGGCGGCCGCGACGACGCCGACCTCGCCGCACAGGTCCAGGCGGCCCTGACACGGGCCCGCGCCGGGGTGGCGCCCCCGCGCACTGCGCCGGACCCGGCGCTCGCTGCCGCGGACGTGCGCGTCGCCGTCGACCACACCGACGCCGTGGACCTCGCGACGAAGCTCACCAAGCTCGCCAACGCGTTCGCCTCGGGCAAGCCCGCGGCGTTCCGGCTGCTGCGCCAGCAGGGCATCTTCCTCGGGCGCGGTCCGGCGCCCAAGGTCGCCTTCCTCTACACCGGGCAGGGCTCGCAGTACGTCAACATGCTCAAGTCCCTTGCTGCCGAGGAGCCCCTGATCAAGTCGACCTTCGACGAGGCGGACCGGGTGATGGAGCCGCTCCTGGGGCGACCCCTGAGCTCGTTCATCTTCATCGATGGCGACGACCCGGCCGCCGTGAAGACCCTCAACCAGCAGCTCATGCAGACCGAGATCACCCAGCCCGCGGTGCTCGCCACGGACATCGCGCTCACCCGCCTGCTCGCGGCCTACGGGGTGCAACCCGACATGGTCATGGGGCACAGCCTCGGCGAGTACGGCGCGCTCGTCGCCGCCGGCGCGCTCACTCTCGACAGCGCCCTCGAGGCGGTCAGCGCCCGTGGGCGCGAGATGACCAAGGTGTCCGTGGCCGACAACGGCGCCATGGCCGCCGTGTTCGCGCCGATGGCCGAGATCCAGCGGGTCGTGGACCAGGCCGACGGCTACGTCGTCATCGCGAACATCAACAGCACGAGCCAGGCCGTCGTCGGGGGCGCCACCGACGCCGTCGAACGGATCATCGAGCGGTTCACCGCCGAGGGCTTCACCGCCACCCGGATCCCGGTGAGCCATGCCTTCCACACCTCGATCGTCGCGCCGGCCTCCGGGCCGTTCGTCGACGCGCTGCGCCGCCTCGACCTCAGGCCGCCGACGAAGCCGGTCGTCGCCAACGTGACGGGCGACTTCTACCCGCAGGGCGCCACGACCGAGAAGGTCCTGGAGTACGCCGGGAGGCAGATCGCATCCCCCGTCCAGTTCGTCAAGGGCCTGCAGACCCTGTATGCCGCGGGCGCGCGGATCTTCGTCGAGGTGGGTCCGAAGAAGGCACTGCACGGCTTCGTCGAGGACGTCCTCGGCTCAGAGCACGACGACGTCGTCGCGCTCTTCACCAACCACCCGAAGGTGGGAGACGACGTGGCGTTCAACCAGGCCCTGTGCGGGCTCTACGCAGCCGGCATCGGCCTTGACCGTCATGAGACACCGGAGTTCCCTGTGGGCTCGACGGGCACCGCGACGTCCGGTGCTGCGGCGAGGACGAGCGCAACCCAGACGGCCAATGCGCCGGACGCCCCGACCGACGCCACCATCCGTGAGCTCGGGTTGCTGTTCGCCGACGTGCTCGAGAAGGGCATGCACCTGTATGCCGGGACCGCGGCCGCCGGGCAACGGCCCGGTGGCTCCACTTCCCCGGCTCCTGAGTCGGGCCGGCCGGCGGGTCCGCCGGCCCTCGAGCCGGTCGTGATCTCCGGCGCTGCCCTTGGCCTGCCCGGGACCGAGCAGACCTTCGACGACGACAACGTCGCCAGGATCCTCGCCGGCCAGAACTTCATCAGCGTCCTCGGCGAGGACGCTCGCCGGCGGATGGTCGACATGCGGATCACCCGGCTGGTCAAGGACGCTGCCTCCGGCGGTGGGAGCTTCGCGACGATCGACGACCCGCGGGACGTCATCAAGCTCGCCGGCGTGCACGCACCCCTCGACGTCGTCGAACAGTTCGGGGTCGACAAGGCCCGCGACGAAGCGCTCGACACCACGACGCGGTTGGCGATCGGGGCCGGGTTCGACGCGATGCGCGACGCCGGCATCCCGCTCGTCATGAGCTACAAGACCACGACGCTGGGCACCCAGCTGCCCGACCGCTGGGGGCTGCCCGAGGCGCTGCGGGACGAGACGGGGGTGATCTTCGCCTCGGCCTTCCCCGGCTACGACCGCTTCGCCGAGGCCGTCGAGGGCTACGCGCTGGACCGCGGCCGCCGCGAGGGCCTGCTGGCCCTCGAAGGCTTGCTGGCCCGGATGGGCGAGGACGACCCGGTGCGGGCCGAGGTCGACGCGCTCGTGGCCGAGCTGCGCGAGACCCAGGAGCGAGAGCCCTACCAGTTCGACCGTCGATTCCTCTTCCGGGCGCTGTCGATGGGGCACTCTCAGTTCGCCGAGATCATCGGAGCGCGCGGCCCGAACACGCAGATCAACGCGGCGTGTGCCAGCACCACGCAGGCCCTGTCGCTCGCCGAGGACTGGATCCGGGCGGGACGGTGCCGCAGGGTCGTCGTCGTCTCCGCGGACGACGCCACCGGCGAGCACCTGCTGCCGTGGGTCACCGCCGGCTTCCTCGCGTCGGGGGCCGCCGCCACCGACGAGCGCGTCGAGGACGCCGCCACGCCGTTCGACCGGCGCCGCCACGGCATGGTCGTCGGCGCCGGCGCAGCCGCGTTCGTCGTCGAGTCCGCCGAGGCCGCCCGCGAGCGGGGCATCCAGCCCATCGCCGAGGCGCTCGCCACCATCACCGCGAACAGCGCCTTCCACGGGTCCCGCCTGGACGTCCAGCACATCTGCGACGTCATGGAGGCCCTGGTCAGCGAGGCCGAAGGCCGTGGGGTCGACCGACGCGAGATCGCCCCGCGGATGATGTTCGTCTCGCACGAGACGTACACCCCGGCGCGCGGCGGCAGCGCCGCGGCGGAGATCAACGCGCTGCGCCGGGTGTTCGGGCCGGCGGCCAACCAGATCGTCATCACGAACACCAAAGGGTTCACCGGCCACGCGATGGGCGCCGGGATCGAGGACGTCGTCGCGCTGAAGGCGCTCGAGACCGGCCTCGTGCCGCCGGTCCCCAACTACCGGGAGCCCGACCCCGACCTCGGCTCGCTCAACCTCTCCACCGGGGGGCAGTACCCCGTGGAGTACGCGCTGCGCCTCGCCGCGGGCTTCGGGTCCCAGGTCGCGATGTCGCTGCTGCGCTGGACGCCGGTCCCTGACGGCCGGCGTCGCGCGCCCGGTGAGCTCGGCTACGCCTACCGAGTGGTCGACCAGGCCGCCTGGCAGCGGTGGCTGGACCGGCTCGCCGGTCACACCGACAGCCGGCTCGAGGTCGACCACCGGCGCCTGAGGGTCGTGGACACCGGCCCCGCCACCAGCCCGGTCGAGAGGTCCGGGCACGTCCCGGTGCCGTATGCCGGCCGGCTGGCCCCGACGCGCGGGTTCGCAGCGTCGGTCGCGGACGCGAGCGTCGTGGCCCCGACACCGACGGCGGTACCCGGCGAGGTCGCCCCACCGCAGGCCATCCCTGTGGTGCCCATCCCGCCCGCGGCAGCCCAGACGCCAACGATGGGGGAACCATCCGAACCGAGCGGTGACGACGTCCTGGCGACCGTCACCGGGATCGTCGCCGACATGACCGGCTACCCCGCCGACCTCCTCGACCCCGACCTCGACCTCGAGGCCGACCTCGGCGTCGACACCGTCAAGCAGGCCGAGGTCTTCGCCGCCGTCCGCGCCCAGTGGAACCTCGAACGCGACGACACGCTGCGGCTGCGCGACTTCCCGACCCTCAACCACGTCGCCGGCTGGGTCCAGGGCCGGCTCGGGGTCAGCGCGGTCACCTCGACGGCATCCGCGTCCCCGGTCCTCTCCCCCTCGCCGCGACCGTTCGGGGAGGGGGACGACCCGATAGTTGCAACGATCACCCAGATCGTCGCCGAGATGACCGGCTACCCCGCCGACCTCCTCGGTCCGGATCTCGACCTCGAGGCCGACCTCGGCGTCGACACCGTCAAGCAGGCCGAGGTCTTCGCCGCCGTCCGCGCCCAGTGGAACCTCGTCCGGGACGATACCGTGCAACTGCGGGCGTTCCCCACCCTCAACCACGTCGCGGCCTGGGTCCGCAGCCGGCTCGGCGTGCCCACGCCCGCCGCTGGTGCCGCCCCGTCGGTCACCACTCCGGTCCCGCCTGGATCCGCACCTGCTGTCTCCCCGGCGGCTCCCGCTCCCGCCGCCGCCCCGGCGTCGCCTGCCGGTGACGCCATCCTCGACACCGTCACCGGGATCGTCGCGGACATGACCGGCTACCCCGCCGACCTCCTCGACCCCGACCTCGACCTCGAGGCCGACCTCGGCGTCGACACCGTCAAGCAGGCCGAGGTCTTCGC
>DATCCY010000118.1:0-50524 GCA_036510975.1 Candidatus Nanopelagicales bacterium | reverse complement strand
CAGGCGTTCTTCCTCTGCGGTGGTGTCGAGGACGTCGAGAAGAACGCCGCGAAGCTGGGCGCCTGACATGGGCGAGCTCAACGTCAGCCTCGTCGCCGTCGACCGCAAGATCTGGTCGGGCACGGCGTCGATGGTCGTGGCCAAGACCCTCGAGGGCGAGATCGGCATCCTGCCGCAGCACGAGCCCGTGCTCGCGCTGCTCGCCGACAGCCCGGTGCGCATCACGACCACCGAGGGTCGGCTGATCACGGTGGCCGTGCACGGCGGGTTCTTCTCCGTCGACAGCGACAACGTCGCGATCCTCGCCGAGAGCGCGGAGCTCGGCGGCGAGATCGACGTCGAGCGCGCGCAGCTGGCGCTGGACCGGGCCAAGGCGGCCGGTGCCGACACCGAGGACGAGCAGGCGGCCATCGCGCGGGCCGAGACGCGTCTCAAGGTCGCGCTCGCCGACCAGCACAAGGAGCACGCGTCGGACGCCTCCGGCGGCCACCGAGTCGGCGGCTGAGCTCCCACCGCTCGCCGGTCCAGGTGCGTCGGGCAGGTCCTGTCGTACTCGCTCGCCAGCTGCGGTGACGGTCCGGCACGATGCGGGGATGGACTCCGAGGTCGTGAAGGCTGATCTTCACCACTACCTGCAGGCCGGGCGCGAGTCGCTCGTCTGGAAGCTGGACGGCCTGTCGGAGTACGACGTACGACGTCCGATGACGCGGACGGGTACGAACCTGCTCGGGATCGTCAAGCACGTCGCGAGCGTGGAGGCCTGGTATCTGGGCGACGTGTTCGGCCGTCGGTTCGGAGTGTCGCTGCCATGGTTCGACGACGACGCCGAGACCAACGCCGACATGTGGGCGACGTCGGATGAGACCCGGGCCGACGTCGTCGGTCTCTACCACCGGGCCTGGGCCAGCTCCGACGCCACGGTGCGGGCCCTCGACCTCGACGCGGTCGGCGAGGTGCCGTGGTGGCCGGCGAACCGTCGCCGGGTCACGCTGCACCACATGCTGGTGCGGATGGTCGAGGAGACGAATCGGCATGCCGGCCACGCCGACATCGTGCGAGAGCTCATCGACGGGACGGTCGGACTGCAGAGCGGGAAGGCAGACCTCCCGGCACTGGACGACGCCGCATGGCAGGCACATCGTGACCGGCTGGAGCGTGTCGCCCGGGAGGCGCAGCAGCGCTCGATGGCCGACTGAACCGGACGTAGCCCCTCTAGGGTCGGGCCATGACCGAGGTGCATCCGCGTACGCAGGCGCTGCTCGACCGGGTGGCCGCGGCCGCTGACTCCGACGGGCGGCTCGCACTGCCGGACGTCGCGAGCTGGGACATCTTCCCCTTCGAGGGCGAGCTGCTGGTGAAGCGGCTCGAGCCGCCCGTGCTTCCTGAGCCGCTGCGACACGGGGTCGGTGGCGTGGACTGCGGGTCGTGCGCCGCCGGGCTCGACGATGCGATGTGGACCGACGGGCGGTGGAAGCTCGTCGCGCCCGGCCCCGTCCCCATCCCGGTGGTGCTGCTCTGCCCGATCGACCACCTCGACCTCGCCGACCTCGACGAGGCGTACGCCGCGGAGCTCGGGCTGCTCACGGTGCGGCTCGAGCGGGCGCTGACCGAGCTCGGCGGCGTCGCTCGCGTGCACGTCATGAAGGTCGGCGACGGGTCCGAGCACCTGCACGTCTGGTTCTTCGCGCGTCCCGAGGGGCTGCTGCAGCTGCGCGGCTCGTCGCTGTCGGACTGGACCGACTGCCTGCCGCCCATGCCGACGGACGAGTGGGACGCCGTGGCGCGCGAGCTCGCCGTCCGTCTCGCCGAGACCGGCGGCCGCGCGCTCGGCTGACCCCGGGGATGTCGCGGACCTACCGGTTGGCGCCGGGGACCCAGAGGACGTCGCCGCCGGCGTTCAGGTTGGCGTGGCGGGCGAGGATGAACAGCAGGTCCGAGAGCCGGTTGAGGTAGTGCGCCGTCAGCGGGTTCATCGTGTCGCCGTGCGCCTCGAGCGCGGCCCAGGTCGACCGCTCGGCGCGGCGCACGATCGTGCGGGAGACGTGCAGGAGCCCGGCGCCGGCGGTGCCGCCGGGGATCACGAACGAGCGCAGCGGGGCGAGCAGGTCGTTGTACTCGTCGCAGGCCGCCTCGAGGACGTCGACGTAGGCCTGCTCCACCCGCAGCGGCGGGTGCTCGGGGTTCTCGACGACCGGCGTGCACAGGTCGGCGCCGACGTCGAAGAGGTCGTTCTGGACCCGCCCGAGCAGCGCCACGACGCCGGCGTCGAGGTCGCCGAGGGTGAGCGCCACGCCGAGGGATGAGTTGGCCTCGTCGGTGTCGGCGTAGGCCTGCAGGCGCAGGTCGTTCTTGCCCACGCGGGACATGTCGCCGAGGGCGGTGGTGCCGTCGTCGCCCGTGCGCGTGTAGATGCGGGTGAGGTTGACCATGCCGCGAGCCTACGGCGTGCTGGCGGCACCCGCGTCGTGGCGGCTGTGGCCTCGCCGTGGGCGAATCACCCGCCCGGGTCGCCTATCCTCAGGCCCCGTGGAGGCCTTTCGGATCGTGGGGGGCGCCCGGCTGACCGGCGAGGTGCGGGTCACGGGCGCGAAGAACAGCGTGCTCAAGCTCATGGCCGCCGCGCTGCTCGCCGAGGGGACCACCGTGCTCCACGAGGTCCCCGACATCCTCGACGTCGAGTACATGGCCGAGCTGCTGCGCCGCCTGGGCTGCGAGGTCGTGCGCGACACCCCCACCCGCACGGTGTCGATCACCGTCCCCGAGGTCCCCTCGCACAAGGCCGACTACGACCTCGTGCGCAAGCTGCGCGCCTCGATCAACGTCCTCGGCCCGCTCCTGGCCCGCTGCGGGCAGGCCGACGTCGCCCTCCCAGGCGGCGACAACATCGGCAGCCGCGGTCTCGACATGCACGTCGCCGGGCTCGAGCGGCTCGGAGCCACGGTGCGCAGCGAGCACGGCTTCCTCATCGCCACCCGCGACGAGCGGCTCCACGGCGCCACCGTGTGGCTCGACTTCCCCAGCGTCGGCGCCACCGAGAACCTGCTCATGGCCGCGGTCCTGGCCAAGGGCACGACGGTGATCGACAACGCCGCACGCGAGCCGGAGATCGTCGACATCTGCCAGATGCTGCTGTCGATGGGCGCGCAGATCGACGGAATCGGCACGTCGACCCTGGAGATCGAGGGCGTCGACTCGCTGACGCCGACGGAGCACACGACCGTCCCGGACCGGCTCGTCGCGGGCACCTGGGCCGTGGCCGCGACGATGACGCGTGGTGAGGTGACCGTGCGCAACGCGCGCGCCGACCACATGGAGATCGCGCTCGACAAGCTGGTGAGCGCCGGCGCGCTCGTCGACGAGCTCGACGACGGGATCCGGGTGCGCTGCCACGACCGGCCGCGCGCGGTCGACGTCGTGACGCTGCCCTACCCGGGGTTCCCCACCGACCTGCAGCCCCAGTTCATCGCGCTGAACTCGATCGCGCGCGGCGCGGCGATGGTCACCGAGAACCTGTTCGAGGCGCGGTTCCGCTTCGTCAACGAGATGGTCCGGCTCGGGGCGGACGTCCGCACCGACGGTCACCACGCCATGGTGCGCGGCAAGGAGTCGCTGTCCGGGGCTCCCGTGGAGGCCGCGGACATCCGTGCCGGCGCGGGGCTCGTGCTCGCCGGCCTCGTCGCCGAGGGCGTCACGACCGTCTACGAGCCCCACCACATCGACCGCGGCTACGAGGGGTTCGTCGACGACCTCGTGCGCCTCGGCGCCGAAGTCACGCGGGTGTCGGTCAACCAGCTCGACTGACCGGTCCGTCGGACCGGTCGGCGTCGGCCCGCTCGGAGGGCTCAGCCCCGGTCGATGACCCGGCGCGCCCGGTCGACGTCCTCGGGGAAGACCATGAGCCTCGGCCCGGCGAGGGTCTGGGCCAGCGTCGCCCGGATCCCCGCGTCCTCCAGCGCCCGGCGCACGATCTCGGCCTCGACGTAGGTCGGCGGTGCGGAGACCGACACGAGGAGGCCATACTCGTCCACCCGCCCGCTTGTCGGCCGGCGCTCCACGACGGACGACCCGTGGGAGAAGGTCCAGCGCAGCAGGAGCACCAGGATCCCGACCATGCCGAACGCGATGAGCGGACCCACCAGGAACGAGGCGCTCGTGTACTGCACGGGTCCATCGTCGACCCGATCGACCGTCCGGGCCAGCCGCTGGCTACTGTCGAGATGGTCGCGCCCGGCCCCGTGGCGCCGACCTCGGACACAGGAGGCCACAGTGGCGCAACAGGTCGCGGTCATCGGCGCGGGACTCATGGGCGGCGGGATCGCCCAGGTGGCGGCCGTCGCGGGCTACGACGTGGTCCTGCGCGACGTCACGCCCGAGGCGCTCGAGCGAGGTCTGGGGACGATCAGGTCGTCCTACGCGAAGTTCGTCGACAAGGGCCGACTCAGTGCGGAGGCCTCCGAGGCCGCGCTCGGGCGCATCACCACCACGACCGAGCTCGACGCCGTCGCCGACGCCGACCTCGTCGTCGAGGCGGTGTTCGAGAAGCTCGAGGTGAAGGCCGAGGTCTTCCGCGAGCTCGACCGGCTGTGCAAGGACGGCGCGGTGCTCGCGTCGAACACCTCGGCGATCCCGATCACGTCGATCGCCGCGGTCACCTCGCGTCCCGAGTCGGTCGTGGGGACCCACTTCTTCTCACCCGTGCCGATGATGAAGCTCTGCGAGGTCGTTCGCGGCTACAAGACGTCGGACGCCGCCATCGAGGCGGCTCGGTCGTTCGCCGAGGGCGTGGGCAAGACGGTGGTCGTGGTGAACCGCGACGTCGCGGGTTTCGTCACCACGCGCCTCATCAGCGCGCTGGCGATGGAGGCGGTGCGGCTGCTCGAGTCCGGCGTCGCCTCCGCGGCGGACATCGACACGGCCTGCCGCCTCGGCTTCGGGCACGCGATGGGCCCGCTGGAGACCATCGACCTCACCGGCGTCGACATCATGCTCAACGCCGCGAGCAACATCTACGCCGACACCCAGGACGAGACCTTCGCACCGCCGGAGCTGCTGCGCCGGATGGTCGCCGCCGGCGATCTCGGCCGCAAGTCCGGTCACGGTTTCTACGACCACTCCTGAGCTGGAGGCCCGAGCATGCGTGACAAGCCCTGGTTGATGCGGACGTACGCCGGCCACAGCTCCGCGACGGAGTCGAACGCGCTCTATCGGCGCAACCTCGAGAAGGGGCAGACCGGGCTGTCGGTGGCGTTCGACCTGCCGACGCAGACGGGCTACGACCCCGACGACCTGCTCGCTCGTGGCGAGGTGGGCAAGGTCGGAGTTCCGGTCACGCACCTCGGTGACATGCGGGCGCTCTTCGACGGCATCCCGCTCGATACGATGAACACGTCGATGACCATCAACGCCACGGCGATGTGGCTGCTCGCGCTGTACGCGACCGTCGCCGAGGAGCAGGGCGCCGACCTCGCCTCGCTGTCCGGCACGACGCAGAACGACATCATCAAGGAGTACCTGTCGCGCGGGACCTACGTGTTCCCGCCCGGCCCGTCGCTGCGGCTCATCACCGACATGATCGCCTGGACGGTAATCGACGTACCGAAGTGGAACCCGATCAACATCTGCAGCTACCACCTGCAGGAGGCCGGTGCCACGGCCGAGCAGGAGATCGCCTACTCAATCTCCACGGCGATCGCCGTCCTCGACGCCGTTCGCGACGCGGGCCGGGTGCCGCCGGAGCTGTTCGGCGACGTGGTCGCGCGCATCTCGTTCTTCGTCAACGCCGGCGTGCGCTTCGTCGAGGAGATGTGCAAGATGCGTGCGTTCGTCCAGATCTGGGACGAGCTCACCCGCGAGCGCTACGGCGTCACCGACGCCAAGCAGCGACGCTTCCGCTACGGCGTGCAGGTCAACTCCCTCGGGCTCACGGAAGCCCAGCCCGAGAACAACGTGCAGCGCATCGTGCTCGAGATGCTCGCCGTGACGCTGTCCAAGGACGCACGGGCGCGCGCGGTGCAGCTCCCGGCGTGGAACGAGGCGCTCGGGCTGCCCCGTCCGTGGGACCAGCAGTGGTCGCTGCGAATCCAGCAGGTGCTGGCCTTCGAGAGCGACCTTCTCGACTACGACGACCTGTTCACGGGTTCCGTGGTCGTCGAGACCAAGGTCGCCGAGCTCGTGGCAGGCGCGAAGGCGGAGGTCGACCGGGTCCAAGATCTCGGCGGCGCGGTGGCGGCGGTCGAGTCCGGGTACATGAAGGGGCGACTCGTCGCGGCCCACGCCGCCCGTCGGGCGCGGGTGGAGAGCGGCGAGGAGATCGTCGTCGGGGTCAACGCGTTCACCTCGACGGAGCCGAGCCCGCTGACCGCCGCGGGAGTCGTCACGGTGCAGACGGTCGATCCGGCGGTGGAGGCAGAGGCGGTCGCGCGGCTCGTCGCCTGGCGTGGGCAGCGCGACGCGGCTGCCGTCGACGCCGCGCTCGCCGAGCTGCGTCGTGTCGCGGCGACCGACGAGAGCCTGGTCCCGGCGACCCTCACCTGCGCCCGCGCGGGCGTGACCACAGGGGAGTGGTCGGGTGCCCTGCGCGAGGTGTTCGGCGAGTACCGCGCCCCCACAGGCGTGTCGGGCGTCGCCGGCGTCGGGCCGGTGAGCGAGGAGCTCGCCGTCGTACGTGCCGCCGTCGCCGCGACGGGCGCCGAGCTGGGAGCCCACCTGCGCATGCTCGTCGGAAAGCCGGGCCTCGACGGTCACTCCAACGGTGCCGAGCAGATCGCCGTGCGCGCCCGCGACGCCGGGTTCGAGGTGGTCTACCAGGGCATCCGGCTGACGCCTGCGCAGATCGTCGCCGCCGCGGTCGAGGAGGATGTCGACGTCGTCGGGCTCTCGATCCTGTCGGGGTCGCACCTCGAGCTCGTGCCGATGGTCCTCGACGGACTGCGCGAGGCGGGGCTCGCGGACGTCCCCGTGGTCGTCGGAGGGATCATCCCCGACGCCGACGCCGACACGCTGCGCTCGCTCGGGGTCGCCGCTGTGTTCACTCCGAAGGACTACGACGCCACTGCGATCATGGCCCGGGTGCTCGACGAGGTCCGGGCCGCGCACTCGCTGCCGCGGCTGGTCGGGGCAGGCGCGTGATCGACACGCGGGTGCTCGTGCTGCGCCACGGCCAGAGTGAGGGCAACGTCGCGCAGGTGTGGACCAGCTCGCCGGAGGGCTACCCGCTCACCGAGCGCGGTCGCGAGCAGGCCCGCGCGGCCGGCGAGCGGCTCGCGGGCCGCGGGGTCGCTGCGCTCTACGCCTCGCCGCTCCCGCGCGCGCAGCAGACGGCACAGGAGGTCGGGCAGGTGATCGGTCTCCCGGTCGCGACGCTCGCGGGCGTGCACGAGCTCGATGTCGGCGTCCACGAGGGCGAGCACGACGACAGGGTCGCGCCCGTGGCGCTGGACGTCTTCGGACGGTGGTGGCGCGAGGACGACCTGTCGGCCGGCTTCCCCGGCGGCGAGACCGGGTTCCAGATCGTCGAGCGGATGCGTACGGCGCTCGACTCGGTCGCCGACCGGCACGATGGCACGACGTCGCTGGTCGTATCGCACGGCGGAGCGATGGCCCTCGGCATCCAGTCCCTGTGCGACAACCTCGACGCGCTGTTCGTCTCCCAGCACATCCTCGCGAACTGCGAGCTCGTCGAGCTCCGACGCGACGAGGGCGGCTGGCGCTGCGAGATGTGGGCGGGCATCCCGGTCGACTGAGCCCCCCGGGGCGGTCCTCAGCGGTCGAGGTCGCGGAGCACACCGAGGCGCATCGCGGTCGTCACGGCCGCCGTGCGGTCGGACACGCCGAGCTTGTCGAACGCGTGGAGCAGGTGCGTCTTCACCGTCGCCTCGCCGATGAAGAGCTCCTGGGCGATGTCGCCGTTGGACATCCCGCGCGACACCAGCGCGAGCACCTCGACCTCGCGCGGGGTGAGCTGGTCGTTGCTGCGCACCTGACGCATCAGCTTCGCGGCGAGCGGTGGTGCGAGGACCGTCTCCCCGCGCGATGCCGCACGGACGGCGTCGACGAGCACATCGCGCGGGGTGTCCTTGAGCAGGTAGCCGGTCGCGCCCGCCTCCACCGCCCGCAGGATGTCCGTGTCGGTGTCGTACGTAGTGAGCACGAGGACGCGTGGCCCTCCGGCGGCCGTGATGAGGCGGGTGGCCTCGACGCCGTCCATCACGGGCATCCGCAGGTCCATGAGCACGACGTCGGGCTCGAGCTCCTTCGCGCGCTCCACTCCCTCGCTGCCGTCGGACGCCTCGCCCACGACCTCGATGTCGGGCTCGCCGCCGAGGAGGCCGGACAGCCCCGAGCGCACCACCGGGTGGTCGTCGACGAGCAGCACCCGGATCACGGCACACGCACCCGGACCCGGGTGCCCGCGCCGATGCCGGACGCCACGTCGACGAGCCCGCCGACGACCTGCACGCGCGAGGCGAGCCCGTCGAGACCGAAGCCCTCGCGCGGCGCCGTCGGGTCGAATCCGACGCCGTCGTCGGTGACCGTGACTGTCGCTCCGTCCTCGTCGAACGTGAGCACGACCTCGATCGACGTCGCACCCGCGTGCCGCCGTGCATTGGCCAGCGACTCCTGCGCGGCCCGCAGCGCCGTCACCTCGCTGCTGGGCGCGAGCGTCCGGGGCGGCCCGTCGACGGAGAAGCGCACGGGGACATCGGTCTCCGCCGAGTGGCGCTCGACGAGGCGGCGCAGCGCACCGACGAGACCGTCGCGCTCGAGCGAGGGAGGAGCCATGGCGGCGACGAGTGCGCGCGCCTCGGCGAGGTTGTCGCGCGCCGTCTCCTGGATCTCGGCGAAGCGTCGCGCCGCATGCTCCTCGTCGCCGCGGTCGAGGGCCGACTCGCCGGCCTGGGAGAGCATCACGATGCTCGTGAAGCCCTGCGCGATGGTGTCGTGGATGTCGCGGGCGATGCGCTCTCGCTCCTCGAGCGCACCGGCCTCGCGTTCGGCCGCGGCCAGCTCGTCCTGCGTCGCGCGCAGCGTGTTGAGCAGGTCGCGGTTGCGCCGGCTCTCGCGGATGAGGCCGTCGATGTAGAGCCCGATCGCGAGTGCGAAGACGATGTAGCCGACCGCTCCGAGGCCGTTCCACAGCCAGGCCTCGCGCGTCCAGCCGCCACGCCCGACGAGCACCAGCGAGAAGGCCAGCGTGAGGACGACCGTCGCGGCGATGGAGCCCTTGCGCGGCAGCAGGACGAAGACCTGCGGGTAGAGGGCGAACAGCAGCACGAGCGTGGCGGGGTCGTGCGCCTCGAGGAGGAGGAGCAGCGTCCACGCCACGGCAAGGTAGGCGACGGCGAACGCCATGCTGTGCCGGCGTAGCGCCGTCAGGCCGAGGAAGGCGTAGGCCAGGACGAGGAGCGCCAGGAGGAGGACCGGGACCGGTCCGTCACCGTTGGCCACGACGATCGCCAGGGCGGCGGCCACCATGAGGCCGAAGAGCAGGTGCCAGCCCACGAGGGAGCGCGCAGCGAAGTCGGGCTCGTCGCACGGCTGTGCCGGCCCTCGTCCGTCGAGCGCGCCCTCGGGAGTGGTCACGGGGTCAGTCCTGCCCGCGCTTGTTCCACCGGAAGAACATCAGGCTCAGCACGAGGCCGCCGACGCACCAGGCGGCGAGCACGGCGGCGCAGGCGGGAAGCTCCCACGACCCGGCCACCTCGAGCGACGCGGCGGAGTCGGGCAGGAAGACGCTGCGCATCGCCTGCGTCAGCCACTTGAGCGGGAAGAACGAGGCGAACACCTGCATCCAGTGCGGCAGCTGCGAGAACACGAAGAACACGCCCGACGTGAACTGCAGGACGAGGACGATCGGCGACACGACGGCCGAGGCGCCCTTGCCGTTCTTCGGCACGACGGAGAACGCGATGCCCAGCAGAGTGCAGGAGACGAGACCGAGGACGCTCGCCCACAGGAAGGTGAACCACTTCGCCGGGTCGCTCGGCAGATGCAGCTTGTAGAACAGCACGCCGACGACGATGAGGATCGTGACCTGGGCGATGTAGGCCACGAAGACGAGCCCGATCTTGCCGACGAAGTAGGACAGCTTCGGCATGGGCGTCCCCTGAAGACGCTTGAGCGTGCCGTCGTCGCGCTCCATCGGGATCGCGATCGCGAGGTTCTGGAACGACGTGTAGAGCACGCCCGAGGCGATCATGCCGGCGACGAAGTACTGCGCGAACGTGATGCCCGGACCGATGTCCTGGTTGCCGAAGACGGAACCGAAGATGACGAGCAGCAGGACCGGCAGCAGGAAGTTCCACACGGCCGAGTTGCGGTCGCGGAAGAAGGTCTTGAGCTCGATGCGCACGCGGCGCAGACCGAGCGACAGCGAGCTCGGCGACGGCGCAGCGCTCGGGCGGGCGGTCGTGGCGGTCGTCATGACGTGGGCTCCTCGTCGTCGCCGATCAGGGACAGGTAGACGTCCTCGAGGCTGGGTCGGTGGACGGCCAGGGCCGGAACCTCGCCGTCGAACCGTCCGGCGAGCTCCTGGACGAAGCGGGTGGGTTCGTGGGTCACCTGGGTCCGCTGCTCGTCGGCCTCGCGCCAGGTCACCGTCGCCAGCGACTCGTCCCGTCCACCGAGCCGGGACGGCACGTCACAGGCGATCAGTCGGCCGCGGGAGATGACACCGACGCGGTCGGCCAGCACCTCCGCCTCGTCGAGGTAGTGCGTGGTCAGCAGGATGGTCGTCCCGGTCCCGCGCAGCCCTCGGATGAGCTCCCAGAACTCACGGCGTGCCTCGGGGTCGAAACCGGTCGTGGGCTCGTCGAGGAAGAGCAGCTCGGGCCCCCCGATGATGCCGAGCGCGACGTCGAGGCGACGGCGCTGCCCACCGGACAGGTCGAAGCCGCGCGTGCTCCTCTTCTCCGCGAGACCGACGGACTCGATGACCTCGCCGACGTCGCGCGGTGAGGGGAAGTAGCCGGCGAAGTGCGCGACGGACTCCTCCACGGTGAGGTCGCCGAGGTCGCTCGCGCTCTGCAGGACGATGCCGAGGCGCGAGCGCCAACGACCGTCGCCGTGCGCCGGGTCGACACCCAGGACGTCGACGTCGCCCGCATCTCGTTTGCGGTAGCCCTCGAGGATCTCGGTGGTGGTCGTCTTCCCCGCGCCGTTGGGCCCGAGCAGGGCCAGGACCTCACCACGCACGATGTCGAGGTCGACGCCGTCGACCGCCTTGGTCTCGCCGTAGTGACGCCGCAGTCCGCGCACGCGTACGGCCAGGTCCGCGTCTACGGGGGCGGGGACGACGAGCGGGCTGGTGGTCTCGGTGGTCATGGGTCCACCTTGCCGCACCGCGGCCGTCACCCGCAGCGAGCGGCTGGTGGCTCCTCGTCTCCACCGACCGGTGGAGGCGCGCCGACGCTCAGAACAGCCGCGACTCGGTGTCGTCGAGGCCCCGGAGGGCGTCGTAGTCGAGGACGAGGCACTCGATGCCGCGGTCCTCGGCGAGCACGCGAGCCTGCGGCTTGATCTCCTGCGCGGCGAAGATGCCGCGGACCGGCGCGAGCAGCGGGTCGCGGTTGAGCAGCTCGAGGTAGCGGGTGAGCTGCTCCACGCCGTCGATGTCGCCGCGTCTCTTCAGCTCGATGGCGACCGACCGGCCGTCGGCATCGCGGCACATGATGTCGACCGGCCCGACGGCGGTGGGGTACTCCCGCCGCACCAGGCGCCATCCCTCGCCGAGGACCTCGACCTGCGCGGCGAGCAGGGCCTGGAGGTGCGCCTCGACACCGTCCTTGACCAGGCCGGGGTCGATACCGAGCTCGTGCGCGCTGTCGTGGTGCACGGATTCGATCGTGATGACCAGCTTCTCACCGGCCTTGTTCGTGACCGTCCAGGTCTCGGCCCCGTCGTCGTCGACCGCCGTGCTCAGCGTGCAGGGCGGGCTCATCCAGTTCAGCGGCTTGTAGGAGCCGCCGTCGGAGTGGACGAGCACGGAGCCGTCGGCCTTGACCAGCAGCAGGCGCGTGGCGCTCGGCAGGTGGGCGGTCAGCCGGCCGACGTAGTCGACCGAGCACGAGGCGATGACGAGACGCACGGCGCGACGCTACCCGACCCCGGGCCCGCCTCCAGTCCGCGGTCGGCCGGGGCCGCCTAGTAGAAGAACGCGAGGACGAGGCCCATGAGCGTCAGGCCGAGGATGTCGCCGCCGACCTCGATCGCCCACACCGTGAGGCCCTGTCCGGCGAACAGCCGGTGCCCGAGCGACGCCGCAGCGGCTATCCCCACGCCCACCGCGGCGCCGGTGACCGCTCCGAAGAGGGGAGTGGCGTCGGTCTTGTCGTAGACGGCCATGGCGGCCTGCAGCACCCAGCACAGGGTGAGCGCCATGACGACGCTGCCGACGACGGTCAGGCCGAACACGGCGCCCATCCCGAGACCGCCGTCCCCGGGCGGGACCGACGGGTCCTTGCCCAGGGCGCGGGCCCACACGGGGTAGAAGGTCCTGGGCCCGAACCAGACGAAGTTGGCGACGAAGGCCACGACCACGGCAAGGAGCACGGCGAGGACGTTCACGGTGACGGTCATGGCGGGACGCTAGCGGCCCCGACCGGTCCCGCGGGAGGGGTTCCTGCGAGGATCGGACCGGTCCTCGACGCCGCGGTCCCTCGGGTCGCGTCGGCCGGGGATGTCCCTGCAGATCGACTTCAGCGAGGAGCGACCATGTCGCGCGAGATCACCCGGGTCGGCGTCGTCGGGCTGGGCACCATGGGTGCCGGCATCGCGGAGGTGTTCGCCCGAAGCGGCTACGACGTCGTCGGGCTCGACGCCAACGACGCGGCGGTTGACCGCGGCCGCGAGCACGTCGAGGGGTCCACCGAGCGTGCCGTGAGACGCGGCAAGCTCACCAACGACGAGCGGGCGCAGGTCATCGGGCGGATCCGCTGCACGACCGACTACGCCGACCTCGCCGACCGCCAACTCGTGGTCGAGGCCGTTCCGGAGAGCCTCGAGCTCAAGCGCGAGATCTTCGAGCAGCTCGACAAGGTCGTCGAGGCCGACGCCATCCTTGCGAGCAACACCTCGTCGCTGTCGGTCACCGAGATCGCGGTCGCCACCGCCCGTCCGTCCCAGGTCATCGGGATGCACTTCTTCAACCCGGCACCGGTGCAGGCGTTCGTCGAGATCGTGAGCACCGTCGTCACGTCGCAGGACGTCGTCGAGGACGTGCAGAAGGTCGCGCAGCGCCTCGGCAAGCTGCCGGTCGTCGTGGGCGACAAGGCCGGCTTCATCGCCAACGCGCTGCTGTTCGGCTACCTCAACCATGCCGCCTCGATGTTCGAGACGAAGTACGCCTCGCGCGAGGACATCGACGCCGCGATGAGGCTCGGCTGCGGACTACCGATGGGGCCGCTCGCGCTGCTCGACCTCATCGGCCTCGACACCGCCTACGAGATCCTCGACACGATGTACAAGCAGGGCCGCGACCGCCTGCACGCGCCCGCACCGGTGCTCAAGCAGATGGTCACCGCGGGTCTGCGCGGCCGCAAGAGCGGTCGTGGCTTCTACACCTACGAGGCACCGAACTCGCCGGTCGTGGTGCCGGACGCGATCACCCCAGCGCCCGACGGAGCGTCGGCCGTCACCACGCGACCGGTCGACAAGGTCGGCGTCGTCGGCTCGGGGACGATGGCCGTGGGCATCATCGAGGTGTTCGCCAAGGCCGGGTTCGACGTCCTGTTCGTGGCGCGCAGCGACGACAAGGTCGCGAAGGTGCGCGCGGCGCTCGAGCGCTCCCTCGACAAGGCGGTGGCGCGCGGGAAGCTCGCCGAGGCCGACCGCGACGTCGCCCTCGCCCATGTCGCGGGCACGACCCGGCTCGACGACATGGTCGATCGCGACCTGGTCGTGGAGGCGGTGGTCGAGGACCTCGCCGTGAAGACCGTGCTCTTCGAGGCGCTCGACGAGATCTGCAAGCCGGGCGTGATCATCGCGACGACGACCTCGAGCCTGCCGGTCGTCGACCTCGCCGCGGCCACGACGAAGCCGCAGGACGTCGTGGGCATGCACTTCTTCAACCCTGCTCCGGTGATGAAGCTCGTCGAGGTCGTCTCGACCGTCGCCACCGCGGACGACGTCGTCGCCACGACCGTCGATCTCTGCCGGCGCCTCGGCAAGCACCCGGTCACCTGCGGCGACCGGGCTGGCTTCATCGTTAACGCGCTGCTGTTCCCCTACCTCAACGACGCGGTGAAGATGCTCGAGGCCAACTACGCCTCGGCCGACGACATCGACACGGCGATGAAGACCGGCTGCGGCTATCCCATGGGCCCCTTCGAGCTGCTCGACGTCGTCGGGCTCGACGTGTCGCTGGCGATCCAGCGCACCCTCTACCTCGAGTTCCGCGAGCCCGGATTCGCCCCGGCGCCGCGCCTCGAGCACCTCGTGACAGCGGGCTACCTCGGTCGCAAGGCCGGTCGCGGCTTCCGCAACTACGACTGACGCTCGCGTGGCACGCCGCAACCGCCGGGCATCCGACCCCGAGCCACGCCCGGCCGGAGGGGCGCACCAGGACGTCGAGGAGCACCCGGACGGCGACTGGGTGGTGCGGCGTGTCTCCGGGGCGAACGCGACGAAGACCTACCGCTGCCCCGGGTGCGACCAGGAGATCCGCCCCGGCTCCCCGCACGTGGTCGCATGGCCGGCCGACCGCTCCGCGGGGGAGGAGGACCGGCGGCACTGGCACACCGCCTGCTGGAACGCCCGGGGACGCCGAGGCCCGGTGACGCAACGGGGCCGAGGCCCACACCACTGACCCCATCCGCCAGACTGATGAAGTGGCTGTCTCCCGAGCCGGGAAGCAGCCATTTGATCAGTCTGGGCGAGGGGTGGTGGGGTGTGGCTGAGATCGTCGCGAACAGCGTGCTGCCGGCGCGCCGCGAGCCGCTCACGATCACGACGTCCGACGGCCTCCGGCTCGTCGGCGAGCTCGCCTCCCCGCTCGACCGCGACCCGGTCGCCACGATGGTGTGCCTGCACCCGCTGCCGACCCACGGCGGCATGATGGACAGCCACCTGTTCCGCAAGTCGGCGTGGCGGCTCCCCGCGCTCGCCGGCATCGCCGTCCTGCGCTTCAACACCCGCGGCACGACGAGCGCCGCCGGGACCAGCGAGGGTGCCTTCGACGCCGGCGAGGGCGAGGGCAACGACCTGCGCGCCGCGGTGGCCGACGCCCTCGAGCTCGGGCTCCCGCACCCGTGGCTCGTCGGCTGGTCGTTCGGCACCGACGTCGTGCTGCGCCACGGCGACATCGACCCCGTGGAGGGCGCGGTGCTCCTGTCTCCGCCGTTGAAGTTCTCGACCGACGCCGATCTCGACCGCTGGGCGGCGTCGGGTCGTCGCCTCACCGCGCTCGTGCCCGAGCTCGACGACTACCTCCGCCCGGCGCAGGCGCGGGCGCGCTTCGCGCGGGTGCCGCAGGCCGAGGTCGTGGGCGTGGAGGGTGCGAAGCACCTGTGGGTGGGGGAGAAGTACGTCAGGATCGTGCTGGACGCGATTGCCTCGCACCTCGTGCCGGGAGCAGCACTGCTGCCGGGCACGTACGACGGACCGATGGAGAGGTGGAACGACCTGTGACCAGGTTCCGCTTGGATGGCCGCACGGCTCTCGTCACGGGCGCGTCCCGAGGCATCGGCCGGGCCATCGCTGAGACCTACGCCGCTGCCGGGGCGGACGTAGCCCTGCTGGCGCGCGACGAGACGATGCTGGGCTACGTCGCGGCCGAGGTGGAGAAGCACGGCCGTCGCGCCGTGGTCCTCCCGTGCGACGTCACCGACGCCGCTGCCATCGCCGCTGCAGTGACGAGGGCGACCGAGGAGCTCGGGCGCATCGACGTCCTCGTGAACAACGCCGGCGGCAACTCCTTCTCGATGCCGCTCGTGACGATGCGCTTCTCCGGCTGGGAGAAGACCCTGCGGCTCAACCTGGACTCGATCGTGCACACGACGCAGGCGGTGCTGCCGGGGATGCTCGAACGCAGGTCCGGGGCGATCGTGAACGTCGCCTCGGTGGCCGGCCTGCGCGGTGCGCCGCTGATGTCGCACTACGGCGCGGCCAAGGCCGCCGTCATCTCGCTCACGCAGTCGCTCGCGGTGGAGACCGCCTGGGCCGGCGTACGGGTCAACGCGCTCGTTCCCGGCTGGATCGAGACCGACCTCACCGACTTCCTGCGGGCGGACGACGAGGCGGAGAAAGGCACGCTCGCGCGGGTGCCGATGGCGCGGTGGGGACGGGTCGAGGAGATCGCCGATCCCGCCCTGTTCCTCGTGTCCGACGCGGCCTCGTTCATGACCGGGCAGGTGCTCGTCGTCGACGGCGGCCTGTCGGCGATGCCATGAGCGCCTGATGGCTCCCACCGTCGTGCTCCTGCACGCGTTCCCGTTCGACCGCCACGTCTGGGACGGCGTCATCGACGTGCTCGCCGAGGCCGACTGGGACGTCGTGGTCCCCGACCTGCGCGGCTTCGGCGAGTCCTCCTACGGCGAGGACGGTCCCGACGACGAGCCTGCCCTGTCGTGGATGGCCCGTGACGTCCTGGGGATCCTGGACCGGATGGGCGTGAGCGCTGCCGTCTTCGCCGGGATCTCGATGGGCGGCTACGTCGCGATGGAGATCGTGCGGCAGGACCCGGCGCGGGTCGCGGGCATCGCGCTCGTCGACACGAAAGCGACGGCGGACAGCGACGAGGCGCGGGCCAACCGGCTGAAGGTCGCCGAGCAGGTGCTGGCCTCGGGTTCGACGGACGCGCTCTCCCGCGCCATGGTGCCGACGCTGCTCGGCGCGTCGTCGCTGGAGGAGCGTCCCGACGTCGTCGCGCTGGTGACCGGCTGGATCGCGGCTGCCGACCCGCAGGCGGTGGCGTGGGCTCAGCGCGCGATGGCCGCGCGCCCCGACTCGCTCGCCGACCTCGGGTCGCTCGCGGTTCCCGCGCTCGTCGTGTGGGGGATCGAGGACGGCATGAGCCCGCGCGCCGAGCAGGACCTCATGGTCGAGGCCCTGCGCGACGCGCGCCTCGTGGTCGTCACCGAGTCAGGTCACCTGAGCACGGTTGAGGCGCCCGAGCAGGTCGCTGACGCCCTCGTCACCTTCCTCGCCGACGTGAAGCGCCTGCCCCAGTCCACCTGACGCGGCCGGCCCCGGGTGGTCAGTGGGTCAGGGTCGGCCAGGGGGCGGCGGCCTCGAGCTCGAAGGCGAGCTCGAGAAGACGGCGCTCGTGGCCGAAAGGAGCCGCGAGCTGGACGCCCATCGGGACGCCGGCCGCGGTGCGCCCCAGCGGCAGCGAGATGGCGGGTGAGCCCGAGACGTTCTGCAACGGCGTGAACGACACGTAGCGCAGGACGCGCAGGAGGTGCGTGCGCGGGTCGACGTCGGGACCGAGGAATCCCAGCGGCGGCGGCTCGTGCGCGAGCACGGGGGAGAGCATGACGTCGCAGTGCCCGTAGACGGCCTCGTGGTCGCGGGCCAGCGCCCGGAGCCGGCGCAGCGTGCCGGGCAGCAGCGCCGCCTGCCCGCGCGCGACGGCGGCGAGCTCGCGGGTGAACGGCTCGACCCGCGACCCGTCGAAGCCACGGCCGAACTCCAGCGCGCCGAGCCGACGCGCGAGACCGGCCAGGAGGCCCCAGTAGCGCAGGAAGTCCGGCCCGAAGGAGTCGTCGACCGGGCGCGCCACCTCGACGACCTCGTGGCCGAGCCCGGCCATCAGGTCCGCGGTCGCCGACACCAGGGCCACGACGTCGTCGGACACGGGCAGGCCCATAGGCGCGACGGTGACGACGCCGATCCGCAGCCGCGCGGCCGACGGTCCCTCGACGTCCCCGATCACGGGCAGCGCCGGCACCCGGTGCATCCGTTCGGCCTCGGCGTAGTAGCGGGCGGTGTCGCGGACCGTGCGGGTGAGCACCCCCTGGACCGTGATGTCGACGGGCAACCGCGACACGATGTCGGGCAGGCGGCCCCGCGTCGGCTTGAGGCCGACGAGCCCGCAGCACGACGCCGGGATACGGATCGAACCGCCGCCGTCGTTGCCGTGGGCGAGCGGCACGACGCCGGCAGCCACGAGCACGGCCGAGCCGCCGCTCGAGCCGCCGGGCGACCGCTCGAGGTCCCAGGGGTTGCGCGTGGCGCCGAACCGCCGGGTCTCGGTCGTGGCGGTGAGCCCGAACTCCGAGAGCGTGGTCCTCGCGATCGGTGACAGCCCGAGGCGCAGGGCATGCGCGACCCACGGCGAGCTCGCCACCGCAGGCGTCTGCGGCACGGCGAACGAGCCGTGCGACGTCGGGCAGCCGGCGAGCGCCTCGTTGTCCTTGAGCACCGTCGGCACGCCCGCCAGCGGCACGTCCTCGGTGGCGAGCCCGACCGGTGGCGCATCGACCCAGCTCGTGACGGCGTTGAGCACCGGCTGCACCGCCGCGGCCCGCGTGGCAGCTGCACCGCGCAACTCTGCGGCAGACACCTCGCGGCGGCCGAGCCGGCCGAGCAGGCCCACCATGTCGTCGCGTCCGAGGGCGTCGTCGGTGTAGGCGCTGCACCGGGCCGCGGCGTCGCTCACCGTCAGATGTCGCGGAAGCGGTTGATCTCGGTCAGGTGCTGGGCGCGCAGCTCCTCGTCGCGGACGCCGAGGCCCTCCTGCGGGACGAGAGCGAGGACGCCGACCTTCCCCTGGTGCAGGTTGCGGTGCACGTCGTACGCCGCCTGCCCGGTGTCCTCGAGCGCGTAGGTCTTCGACAGTGTGGGGTGCACCTTGCCGCGCGTGATGAGCCGGTTGGCCTCCCACGCCTCGCGGTAGTTCGCGAAGTGCGAGCCGACGATGCGCTTGAGGTTCATCCAGAGGAACCGGTTGTCGTACTCGTGCATGAATCCCGAGGTCGAGGCGCACGTCACGATGGTGCCGCCCTTGCGCGCGACGTAGACCGACGCGCCGAAGGTCTCGCGGCCGGGGTGCTCGAACACGATGTCGACGTCGTCGCCGCCGGTGAGCGCGCGGATGTCGGCGCCGAGCCGGCGCCACTCCTTCTGGTCCTGGGTGTGCTCGTCCTTCCAGAACTTGTACCCGTTCGCGCTGCGGTCGATGATCAGCTCGGCGCCCATGCGTCGGCAGATCTCGGCCTTCTCCTTGCTCGAGACCACGCAGATCGGAGTGGCTCCGCCGTTGAGGGCCATCTGCGTCGCGTACGACCCGAGGCCGCCGCTCGCGCCCCAGATGAGCACGAGGTCGCCCTGCTTCATGCCGGCCCCGTTGCGCGACACCAGCTGGCGGTACGCCGTGGAGTTCACCAGGCCGGGGACCGCCGCCTCCTCCCAGGTGAGGTGGCCGGGCTTGTGCAGGAGCTGGTTGGCCTTGACGAGCGCGATCTGCGCGAGTCCGCCGAAGTTGGTCTCGAAGCCCCAGATGCGCTGCTCGGGGTCGAGCATCGTGTCGTTGTGGCCGAAGGGGCTCTCGAGCTCGACCGACAGGCAGTGCGCGACGACCTCGTCGCCGGGCTTCCACGTGTGCACCCCGGGACCCGTGCGCAGCACGACGCCCGACAGGTCCGAGCCGATGATGTGGTAGGGCAGGTCGTGGCGCTTCGCCAGCGGGTTCGTGCGGCCGTAGCGCTCGAGGAAGCCGAACGTCGAGACCGGCTCGAAGATGCTCGACCAGACGGTGTTGTAGTTGACCGAGCTGGCCATCACGGCGACGAGCGCCTCGCCGGGGCCGAGATCGGGCAGCGGGACGTCCTCGACGTGCAGGGACCGGCGCGGGTCCTTCTCGCGGGTCGGGAGCCCCTCGAAGATCTTCTCCTCGTCCTTGTGCACCGTGACGGCGCGGTAGGAGTCGGGGATGGGCAGTGCGGCGAAGTCCTCCGCCGTGGCGGAGCCGCTCAGGATCGCGTCGAGGATCTGCTTCACGTCGCCCTCCGGGGGTCGGCGCTGGTCGTGCGGTACGCGGCGGTCGCGTCCGTCACCGACGCTAGCGAGCCGGTCTCCCGCCCCCTCCGAGGGGGGGTGGAGGGCGACATCCCGGTCCTAGTGGGGGGTGGGCGCCGGTTCCACCAGCTCGATGAGGACGCCGCCGGCGTCCTTGGGGTGGACGAAGTTGATCCTCGAGCCGGCGGTGCCGCGGCGGGGGGCGTCGTAGAGCAGGCGCAGTCCGGCGTCGCGCAGCCGCGACGAGGCGACGTCGACGTCGGTGACGCGGAACGCGACCTGCTGGATGCCCTCGCCGTTGCGGTCGAGGAACTTCCCGATCGCGGAGTCCGGTGACAGCGCGGACAGCAGCTGGATGCAGGAATCACCGATGCCGACCATCGCCTCCTCGACCCCCTGCTCCTCGTTGACCTCGCGGTGCACGAGCGACAGCCCGAAGGCGCGGGCGTAGAAGTCGATGGCCGAGTCGAGGTCGCGCACGGCGAACCCGACGTGGTCGATGGCGGTGACGACGGGTCCGAGGACCTCGGCGGGGGTGGGGGAGCTCACGGCGCTATCGTGACGCGTACCCGTCCCGGTGTCGAAGGAAGGTCCCCCATGAGCCTCGGAACCACTGTCATCGTCGCCGGAGCACGTACGCCGATGGGCCGGCTGCTCGGCTCGCTCAAGGACTTCTCGGCCGCGGACCTCGGCGGCGTCGCCATCAAGGTCGCGCTGGAGCGCTCGGGCGTGCGCCCCGACCAGGTCGACTACGTGATCATGGGCCAGGTCATCCAGGCGGGCGCCGGACAGATCACGGCACGCCAGGCGGCGGTCAAGGGCGGTATCTCGATGGACGTGCCCGCCCTCACGATCAACAAGGTGTGCCTGTCGGGCCTCGACGCGATCGCACTGGCCGACCAGCTGATCCGCGCCGGCGAGTTCGACATCGTCGTGGCCGGCGGCATGGAGTCGATGACCCAGGCGCCGCACCTGCTGCCCAAGTCGCGCGAGGGGTACAAGTACGGCGACGTCACGCTCGTCGACGCCATGGCCTTCGACGCTCTCACCTGCGCCTTCGACCAGGTCGCGATGGGCATCTCGACCGAGAACCACAACGCCCGCTACCCCGTCGCCAGCCGCGAGGCCCAGGACGCCTTCTCCGCGCGCTCGCACCAGCTGGCCGCCATCGCGCAGAAGAACGGCGTGTTCGCCGAGGAGATCGCGCCGGTCGAGATCCCCCAGCGCAAGGGTGACCCGATCGTGTTCGCCGAGGACGAGGGCATCCGTCCCGACACCACCGCCGACTCGCTGTCGAAGCTGCGTCCGGCGTTCGCCAAGGACGGCACGATCACCGCCGGCTCGTCGTCGCAGATCTCCGACGGCGCCGCTGCCGTCGTCGTCATGAGCAGGGCCAAGGCCGAGGAGCTCGGGCTCACGTGGCTTGCGGAGATCGGCGCCCACGGTGTGGTCGCCGGCCCCGACGCGTCCCTGCAGGAGCAGCCGGCCAACGCGATCCTCAAGGCGCTCGGCCGCGAAGGCCTCAGTGTCTCCGACCTCGACCTCGTCGAGATCAACGAGGCGTTCGCCGCCGTCGGCATCGTCTCGACCGACAAGCTCGGCGTCGACCCGGAGAAGGTCAACGTCAACGGCGGTGCGATCGCGCTCGGCCACCCCGTCGGCATGAGCGGCGCGCGTGTAGTGCTGCACCTCGCGCTCGAGCTCAAGCGCCGTGGCGGAGGCATCGGTGCCGCCGCGCTCTGCGGCGGCGGTGGTCAGGGCGACGCCCTCATCGTCCGCGTTCCGTCGGCGTAGTGGCGCGGACCCCCGGCGTCGCGGAGCTCGTCGAGCGGGCCCGCGAGGGGCAGCCACGCGCGGTCGCGCGGCTGATCTCCTACGTCGAGGACGCGTCACCGCTTCTGCGCGAGGTCACCGCCGCGCTCGCGCCGTACGCCGGCCGCGCGCACGTCATCGGTCTCACGGGGTCCCCGGGCGTCGGGAAGTCCACGACCACCTCGGCGCTGGTCGCGGAGTACCGGGCGCGCAGCCTGCGCGTCGGCGTGCTCGCGGTGGACCCGTCCTCGCCGTTCTCCGGGGGCGCGCTGCTCGGCGACCGGGTTCGGATGCAGGACCACGCCACCGACCCCGGCGTGTTCATCCGGTCGATGGCCTCGCGCGGGCATCTCGGCGGGCTCGCGTGGGCCACGCCGCAGGCGATCCGGGTGCTCGACGCCGCGGGCTGCGACGTCGTCCTCGTCGAGACCGTCGGCGTGGGGCAGAGCGAGGTCGAGGTGGCGGGGGCGGCCGACACCACCGTCGTCCTGCTCGCCCCCGGGATGGGCGACGGCGTGCAGGCCGCGAAGGCAGGCATCCTCGAGATCGGCGACGTGTTCGTGGTGAACAAGGCCGACCGCGACGGTGCCGACTCCACGGTGCGCGAGCTGCGCCACATGATCACGCTGGGCTCCGGCCCGCGGGCCGGTTCGGTCGCGGATCCGTGGCAGCCTCCGGTGCTGCGGACCGTGGCGTCGCGCCGCGAAGGCGTCGAGGAGGTCGTGGCCGCGCTCGACGAGCACCGCGGGTGGCTCGAGCGCACCGGCGCCCTGACGCAGCGACGTCGGACGCGGGCCGAGGGAGAGATCGAGGCGATCGCCTTCGGCCTGCTGCGCACCCGCATCGGCGACCTCCACGGCGACGCGCGGCTCGAGTCGCTCGCTGCGCGGGTGGTCGACGGCGACACCGACCCCTACGCCGCGGCGGACACGCTCGTGGCCGGTCTGGCGCTCTGACCGGGCTGCACAACGAGAGAAGGCTGGTGCCGGTGGACGTCGCGGACTCGCACTCCACGCTCGTGCGCCAGACCGTCGTGCTGGCCCTGGCCGCGTCGCTCGGGACCCTCCTCGGCTGGGCCGGCGCACCGCCGCGGTCCGGGCTGGGCGTCGGCAACATCGTCGTCTGGGGTGTCGCCACGGTTGCTCTCGGCGCGGTCGAGGGCACCGCGCGCGCGAAGGCCATCAGGCTCGGCTTCTACGGCTTCGCCCTGGGATTCGCCTTCATGTGCTTCGGCTACTCCGGTGAGGGTGCGCTGACGACCAGGCTCGTGCCGTTCGCCATCATCGGGATCTTCTGCGGCGTGTGCGCGATCGCGCTCGGCGCCCTCGTCCATGTCATCCGCTCCAGGACTCGCTCGTCGTCCTGAGCTCAGACGCGGGCGGCGGCCCGCTCGACGGTGAGCAGGCTCTCCTCGGCGTGCTCCGCGTGGTACGCCGCACCGCCGCCACGCAGGCCGAACAGCCGCTTGCTCCAGAGCAGCCACACCACCGCCGCGATGTTCACCACGAGCGCGAGCACGCGCAGCACGGTCACCCTGTTCAGCAACTCGTGGATCTCCAGCGGCAGGAACACGCTCGTGGCGACCACGGCGAAGTACTCGCCCCATCGCTTCACCATCCAGAGCCCCACCGCCTCGGTGGCCTGGAGCGCGGCGTAGGCGAACACGCCGATCGTGATCCAGACGAGCGCCGTGTGCGAGAGCCCGAGCACCTCGTCGGCCCAGCGGGTCACGAACGAGCCGTCGATGTTCCAGCCGATCTGGTCGGCGAACGGGCGCAGGAGCGGCAGGTCGGTCTCCCAGGCGTTCTGGATCGCGCCCTTGTTGCCGCTGAACCGGATGATGCCGAACCCGACCAGCGTGAGCACCAGCGCCTTGAAGCCCCGCTCGCACGCGAGCAGCCGCATGATCACGCGATCGCGCAGCAGCCGCCCCCGCGGCACCTCGGGCGCGGCGTCGGCCGGGCCGCTCGCCGCCGGTGCGCCGACCGTGAAGTCGCCGCAGCGCAGGCACCGCCAAGCCTCACCGGCCGGCGTGTCGACGTGGAGGCGCTCGCGCAGCGCCGGCTCGTCGGGGGCGTACGTCGCATGTCCGTGCCGTGAGCAGTGCCGCAGGTTCCAGTCCACGCCGCGACCCTACGACCAGGGGCACCGCGCCACTCAGGGTGAACAGTGCATGACGCGACGAAGTAGTCCGGGCCGCGACGTATCAGCAGGGCTAGGGTCGGCTCTGGTTTCCCAGGAGGTGCTCCATGTCGATGCACGAACTCGTCCCGCGGGGACTCGCCATCGTCACCGCAGTCGCACTGCTGCCCCTGCTCTCCGCGTGCGGTGCTTCCGGGGCGGTGTCGAGCGCCGCGTCTAACGCGGCGTCCGTCGCGTCCAAGGCCGCCTCGGTCGCTGCGTCCGCCGCCTCGGCGAACGCGGGCGACTCGTCCAGCGCGCCCGCGGAGTCGAGCAGTCCGGCGGGCTCGAGCGCGCCCGCCGGGACCTCGACGATCGCGGCTGCGGCCGACTACTGCGGCGCCTTCACCGCGATGCAGAAGGTGGCGGGCAAGGGCGACGTCGCCACCGCCGTCGCCGTGTTCCACCAGTCCGCGGCCGACATGAAGAAGTACGCGCCGGCGGAGATCGCCGACTCGGCGAACGCCTACGCCGACATCTTGGACAAGGTCGCCTCGGCGATCGAGGCGCGCCAGGCGCAGGGGACCTCGACGCTCGCCAAGGAGCTCGGTGCGAACCCGAAGGCGCTCACCGATGTCGCCACCTACGTCGCGAAGCACTGCGTCGGCTGACCGCGATCCGGCTCCCCGGCCCGTCGCGAGTCGCGCGGCGGGTCCGGCCGACCTGCTGCCAGGATGGGCGGCGTGCAGCTGACCCCCGCCGAACGCGACCGGCTCCTGCTGTTCACCGTCGCCGAGCTCGCCCGCGCCCGGCGAGCGCGCGGCCTGCGGCTCAACGTGCCCGAGGCCACCGCGCTCGTCGCCGACGCCGTGGCCGAGGCGGCCCGGGACGGCAGGCGGCACGAGGAGGCCATCGAGGTCGGCCGGTCGGTCCTCGGCCCGGACGACGTCCTCCCCGGCGTCGCCGACGTGCTCCACGACGTGAAGGTGGAGGCGGTCTTCGACGACGGCACCCGCCTCGTCGTCGTACCAAACCCGATCGGCGGTGAGTCCCTCGGCGTCGACGCACCCGGCGCGGTGACCGCGTTCGCCGTGCCCGAGCGCGGCGAGGCCGCAGACGCGGCGCGACGGGCGGCGCTCGACGTGGTCGAGGTCGACGTGGAGAACACCGCAGCCGTGCCGATCACGGTGACGAGCCACTTCCACTTCCTCGAGGTGAACCCACGGCTGTCGTTCGACCGTGCGGCGGCCTATGGCCGCCACCTCGACATCGCCGCCGGGTCCAGCCTCACGTTCGAGCCCGGGGAGACCGCGCGGGTCGCGCTCGTCCCGATCAGGGGCGGGCGCGTGGTGATCGGCATGGCCGGTCTCGTCGACGGCCCGCTCGACGCCCCCGGCGCGAAGGAACGGGCCGTGGATCTGTTGCGCGCCACCGGATTCCGCGACACCGGGGGCGGCGTCGGTGATCCCGAAAACGCCGTCGGCCGTGTGCGTGCGCACCTAGCCGCCCACCCGGAGGTGCAGTCGTGACCCTCAACCCGAACGCGCAGCCCGCCACCTACGGCCCCCGCACCGGCGACCGCGTGCGGCTCGGCGACACCGGGCTCGTCGTCCAGGTCGAGGCGCACAGCCAGCCGGACGACGACGAGTTCCTCCTCGGCTTCGGCAAGACCGGGCGCGACGGCATCGGCATCCGCGCGGTGACGACCGCGGAGTCCTGCGACGTGGTCGTCACCAACGTGCTGGTGATCGACGCCGTCCTGGGCATCCGGACGGCGAGCATCGGCATCAGCGGCGGCCGGATCGCCGGGGTCGGGCGAGCCGGCAACCCCGACACGAACGACGACGTCGACATCGTGATCGGCACGGGGACGATCGTCATCAACGGCGAGGGGCTCATCGCGACCGCAGGCGCGGTCGACACGCACGTGCACCTGCTGTCACCCCGGGTGATGGAGGCCGCGCTCGCGTCCGGCGTCACGACGGTGATCGGGCAGGAGTTCGGGCCGTTCTGGGGCGTCGGCGTCAGCGGCGCCGGACCGCTGCGGTCGGCGTTCGCCGCGTTCGACGCCTACCCGATCAACGTCGGGCTGCTCGGGCGCGGCTCCGCCTCGCGCCGCGGCACGATGGTCGAGGGACTCGAGGCGGGGGTGTGCGGGTTCAAGGTGCACGAGGACACCGGCGCCCACCTGCGCTCGCTCGACACCTGCCTCACCGTGGCCGAGGAGTACGACGTCCAGGTCGCGGTGCACACCGACGGCCTCAACGAGGGTCTCTCGGTCGACGACACGCTCGCGGTTTCCGACGGGCGGGTGTTCCACGCTTACCACGTCGAGGGATGCGGTGGCGGCCACACGCCCGACGTGCTGCGGCTCGCGGGCGTGCCGCACGTGCTCGCCTCCTCGACCAACCCGACCCTGCCGTTCGGGCGCGACGCGGTCGCCGAGCACTTCGCGATGATCATGAACGTCCATGCCCTCAAGCCGGACCTGCCGAGCGACGCCGCGATCGTCCGTGCACGCGTGCGCGCCGCGACGATGGCCGCGGAGAACGTGCTGCACGACCGTGGCGTCATCCCCATCACCTCGAGCGACGCTCAGGGCATGGGCCGCGCGGGGGAGACCGTGCGGCGCACCTTCCAGCTCGCCTCGGTGCTCAAGCCGGCCGACGACGACAGCCCGCACGACAACGATCGCGTGCTGCGCTACCTCGCGAAGCTGACCATCAACCCGGCGCTCGCCCACGGGCTCTCCCACGAGGTGGGATCGCTGCAGCCGGGCCGGATGGCCGATCTCGTGCTCTGGTCGCCGGCGTCATTCGGCGCGAAGCCCTACCTCGTCCTGAAGTCCGGGCTGCCGGCCTGGGGCACCGTCGGAGACCCGAACGCGGTCGTCGACGTCGCGGAGCCGCGGCAGATCGCGGCACAGTTCGGTGGCATCGGAGGTGCGGCCGTCGACCTCGCGGTGGTGTTCACGAACGGCGCTGCGGTCGATGCCGGTTCCGACGTGTTCTTGACGCGTCGTCGCCGGGTCGCGGTGCGCGGCTGCCGGGACGTGGGTCTGGCGCAGATGGTGCGGCACCGCGCGTCGGCCGGCGTGGTCGTCGACCCCGGTGGCGGCCGGGTGCAGCTCGATGGCGAGGAGCTCTCGATGGAGCCGGTCTCCAGCGTCCCGCTCAGCCGCCTGTACTTCCTCTAGGCAGGTGGGTGAGGTGTCCGCTCGGCGGCTCCCGTTCCGGATCTCCGACTCCGAGGCGCGGCAGATGTACTCCGGCAGCCGCGGCAACGCCTCGGCCCGCCGCTACGCCCGGTTCTGGTCGTCTGTGTTCGCAGCTGGCCTCTCGCCACGCCGGTGGGTGACGCTCGAGGTCCCCGGACGGAAGTCCGGACGTCGCACCCGGTTCCCGCTGGGCATGGCCGACGTGGACGGCCGGTGGTACCTCGTGTCGATGCTCGGCGAGGACTGCCACTGGGTGCGCAACACCCGTGCCGCCGGCGGTCACGCGGTGATCCGGCACGGCCGGGCACGTCGGCGCCTGCTCGTCGAGGTTCCGGTGGACGAGCGCGCCCCGATCATCCGGCGCTATCTCGAGGTGGCTCCCGGCGCTCGACCGCACATCCCGGTCGACCGCACGGCACCGCTGCCGGACTTCGAGCGCATCGCCGCCCGCTTCCCGGTCTTCGCCGTAGTGCCGGACGCAGGGGGCTCCCCGCCGACGGTGCCGACCGGGCGGGCGTCCTAGACCGGCGGGACGCGCAGGGCGACCATCACAGCGCTGGTGAGGGTCTCGATGAAGTCGTCGTCGACCTCCGCCTCGCGGACGAGCAGCCGGTGCAGCAGCGCCCCCGCGAGGACGTCGTAGAGCAGGTCGAGACGCGCGTCCGCGAGCTCGCGGGTGATCTCGCCCCGCGCGACCGCGCGGTCGAGCCCGTCGGCGACCATCTGGCGGGCCGGGGTGATGACGCGGCCTTCGACGGCCGCGCGCAGCGCCGGGTCACGTCCTGCCTCGGCCACCACGGCGAGGTAGGCGGCGCGCGCCGCCGGACGGCTGTAGACGCCGGCGCAGGCACGGATCGCGTTGTTGATGTCCTCCGCGGCACCTCTGCCGGGCGCCGTCCGGGCATCCGCCACGAGCTGGGCCACGGCAGCGACGGCGAGGTCGGCACGCGAGGAGAACCGGCGGTAGACGGTGGTCTTGGCGACGCCGGCCCGGGCGGCCACGCCCTCGACCGTGAGCGCCGCCCAGCCGTCCTCGGCGAGCATCGCGCGGGTGGCGTCGAGGATCGCCGCGTCGGCCGCCACGGACCGCGGCCGACCGCGGCCGCGGGTGGCGGTCGCGTCGGTGAGGTCGGCGGCGCTGCTCATCGGGAGCACTCTCCCACGCTCGGGCTCGGGTGCCGAGGCACCGGGCGGGTCTGCTTTGCCTCGACGATCCCAATGTAATACGATACGAAGCGTAGGGAAAATAAATCGAAGGAGGCCGTCATGGCTGCCACCCACACCGTCCGAGCTGCTGCGCTGCCCGGCACGGGCACCACCGCCCACGGCGCCCGGAGCACCGCCATCGAGCCGGCCGACCGCGTCCTCTGGCTCCAGGTCGGCATCGCCTCGATCCTGGGCGCCACCGCGGGCCTGCTCGGCACCTGGGCGATCGTCGCCACCCAGACGCTGCAGATGCACTTCTGAGCACCCCGCCCTGCACCGTCCGACCGCATCGGCCCCGTCGCCGGTCGGATGGGAGGATGGCGGCGTGAGCACCTCTGCGCCCCTGCCGCCGTCCCGGGTCCCGCTGCACGGGGCCGTCGACCTCGCGGCGATCGCCGCCGCGCGCGAGGCCCAGGCCGCCGCGGAGGCGCGCCTCGCCTCGGGCGAGGTCCCCCCGCCGACCTCGCTCGTCGTCGACGTCACCGAGGCCACGTTCCAGACCGAGGTCATCGACCGCTCCTTCCAGGTCCCGGTCGTCCTCGTCCTCGGCACCGCGCGCTCGCAGGGCACGTCGGTGCTGCTTCCCACTCTCGAGGCGCTGGCCCTGGCCGACGCCGGTGCCTGGCTGCTCGCGACGGTCGATGCCGAGCTCGAGCCGCGGATCGCTCAGGCGCTCCAGGCCCAGGCGATCCCGACCGTTTACGCCCTGATCAAGGGGCAGCCGATGGCGCTGTTCGAGGGCGCGCTCCCGGAGCCGCAGGTGCGCCAGTACCTCGACGAGGTGCTGCGCGTCGCCGCGGCCAACGGTCTCACCGGACGGGTCGGCGCCGAAACGATCGTCGACGAGGAGCCCGAGGCAGATCCCCGCTACGACGCCGCCTACGACGCCATCGAGGCAGGCGACTGGGACGCCGCGGAGGAGGCCTACCGCTCGATCCTCGCGACGAGCCCCGCGGACGAGGATGCCACTGCCGGCCTCGGCCAGGTGGCGCTGCTGCGCCGGACCGACGGCGCGGACCCCGTCGCCGTGCTGGCGGCGGCCGACGCTGCTCCCGACTCGCTCGAGGCGCAGGCGCTCGCCGCGGACGTCGAGCTGCTCACCGGCCGGGTCGATGAGGCGTTCGCCCGCATCGTCGGCCTCGTGCGCCGGACGTCAGGAGACGAGCGCGCCACCGCCAAGGACCACCTCATCGGCCTGTTCGCGCTCGTCGGCGACGCCGACCCCCGCGTGGGACGGGCGCGCACCGCGCTGGCCAACGCCCTGTTCTAGGCCGTCGCCACCGCCCTCGTCGCGCTACGTCGCCCAGCGGTCAGCGGGCGCGCGGCTCGTCCGGCGGCGCGGTGACGTCGTAGGCGTAGTCGGCATAGGACCTATGATCCTCGCGCGGCTCGAGGTGCGTGCTCACGATGACGTGCTCGAGGGCTGCGCGGATGTCGGACTCGACCTCCTCGACCACGTCGTGGGCCCGCTGCACGGTCCAGGCTCCGGGCACCAGCACGTGGAAGCTGACGAACCGCTGCCGGCCGCTCTCGCGCGTCTGCAGACCGTGGAAGCCGACGTCCTCGGTGCGGTGACGGTCCAGCACTGCGGTGACGAGCGCGACGTCGGCGGGCGTCAGCGCGGCGTCGAGCAGCGAGGAGGTCGAGGACGCGACGAGCCGCCAGCCCATCCACAGGATGTTGAGGGCGACGGCGATGGCCACGAGCGAGTCCAGCGGGAGCCATCCGGTGACGGCCACGAGCCCGACTCCGACGACGACGCCTACCGAGGTCCAGACGTCGGTCATGAGGTGCTTGCCGTCGGCGACGAGCGTCGCGGACCGGTGCTGGCGACCGACGCGTATGAGGAGCCACCCGACCGCACCGTTGACGGCGGTGGCCAGCAGGGTGATCGCCAGGCCGATCCCGAGCTTCTCGAGCTCCTGCGGGTGCAGGAGCCGGTTCACGGCGGACACGATGATGAGGGCCGCAGCGACGAAGATCATGAGGCCTTCGATGCCGGCCGAGAAGTACTCGGCCTTGCCGTGGCCGTAGTGGTGCTTGTCGTCGGCCGGCCGCACGGCGACGGTGAGGGCGACGAGCGCGATGACGGCGGCGACGAGGTTCACCACCGACTCCGCGGCGTCGGACAGCAGCCCGACCGAGCCCGTGAGGACGTAGGCGCCGGTCTTGAGGACGATCGTCACCACGGCCGCCGCGATCGACAGCCAGGCGTACTTCGTGAGCCCCGGCATGCCGTCCGTCGGGGCCGTTCCCTCGGTCACGCGGAGCACCTCCTGAGCAGCCCCGTCAGTCTCCCAGGGGGGAGGCTCGGTGTCCGCTCGGCAGCTGCTGGGTGATGCAGTGGACGTTTCCACCGCCGAGCAGGATCTCGCGGCCCGGCACCGTGCGCACCGAGCGGCCGGGGAAGAGCTCCCGGTACGTCGCGACTGCCGCCGCATCGTGGGGGTCGTCGAAGACGGGGAGCACGACGATGCCGTTGCCGATGTAGGAGTTCACGTAGGAACCGGCGAGCCGCTCGCCGGCGACGCGCGGCTGCGATCCGGGCACCGCGTCGACACCGGCGGCCTCCTCGGCGGAGATGGTGAGCGGGCCGGGCTGGTGGATCTTGACCACGCGCAGGGGACGCCCCTGGGCGTCGGTCGTGCTCTCGAGGATCGCGAGCGCCTCGGCGGAGCGCTCGTACTGGGGATCGTCGACGTCGTCGGTCCAGGTGAGCATCACGACACCCGGCGCGGCGAACCGCGCGAAGTTGTCGATGTGGCCGTCGGTCTCGTCGAGGAAGACGCCGCGGGGCAGCCAGATCACCGTCGACGTGCCGAGGTGCGCGTGCAGCTGCTCCTCGATCTGCTCGCGCGAGAGGTGCGGGTTGCGGTTCTCGTTGAGCAGGCACTCCTCGGTGGTGAGCACCGTGCCCTCGCCGTCGATGTCGATCGACCCGCCCTCGAGGATGAGATCGGGCCGGTAGACCGGCACGCGCTCGAGGTCGCAGACCTTCGGACCGACGAGGTCGTCGGCGTCCCACGGGAAATACAGCCCGCCGCGTAGCCCGCCCCACGCGTTGAAGCCCCACGAGACGCCGCGCACGGCGCCCAAGTCGTTCACCACGAAGCTCGGCCCCGTGTCGCGCACCCAGGCGTCGTTCGTCGTCGTCTCGACCAGTCGGACGTGGTCGGGCAGCAGTGCGCGGGCCACGGCGTACTGCCTGGCGGACACCAGCACCGTGACCGGCTCCGCCTCGGCGATGGTCTCGATCAGCGTCCGCCACGCGCGCTGCGCCGGCTTCGCGCCGTCGCGCCAGTTGTCCGTGCGCTCGGGCCAGACGAGGAAGCAGCCGGCGTGGTGAGCCCACTCGGCGGGCATCCGGAAGCCGTCGTCGGCAGGTGTCGTGCTCAGCGTGGCGGACATGGGCGGCAGCCTGCCAGACGCCGCCCGGGCATCCGTGACGACGGGGGTCAGACGAGGCGCTGGTTCCAGACGAGGCCCGCGGTGGCGGCGCCGATCGCGAGGAGCAGGGCGATGCCGGCGAAGAACGCGGTGACCTCCTGGGTCTTGACCTCGTAGGCCACCGTCGCGCCGATCTTCGCGTAGATCGCGCCGAGCTGGTCGGCGGTCTCGGCGGTGAACGACCGGCCGCCGCTGTCCGCGGCGATCGTCTTCATGGCCTCGACGTCGACCGGGACCGGCACGTCTTGACCCTGCACGTTGACCGTGCCGTCGGCGGTGCCGAAGGCGATCGTCTCGATCGGCACGCCGGCCTTGCCTGCCTCGCCGGCGGCGTCGTTGGCGGCCTGGACCGGATCCTGGCCGTCGGCGGCCACGGTCGGGGTGCCGTCGCTCATCAGGACGATCGCGGCCTGCCCGGGCTTGCCGGAGGCGTTCTTGCGTGCCCCCTCGACCGCGGCGAGCGAGGTGCGGATGCCGTCGGCGGTCGCCGTGCCGGGACCGACCGAGAGGTTGCCCAGCGCGTCGAGCACCTGGGCGTGGTCGTCGGTGGGGGACACGAGCAGGCGGGCAGCGGTGTCGAACGTGACGAGACCGACCTGGACGCCGTCGGGCAGGTCCTTCACGAAGGCGCGCGCCTGGTCCTCCGCCGCCTTCAGCCGGTTCGGCGACACGTCCGTGGACGACATCGACGCGGAGGTGTCGATGGTCAGCAGGATCGTCGCCTTGTCCTTCGGCGTCGGGATCGCCATCACCGGCTGGGCGAACGCGATGGTGAGCAGGACGAGGGAGGCGAGCGCCCCGGCCGTGGCGATGTGCCGCTGCCAGCCGGACCGCTTGGGTGCCACCGAGTCCAGCATCGAGACGCTCGTGAACTTGACGACCTGCGTGTGCCGACGTCGCTGGATCAGGACGTAGGCGACCAGCAGGAGTAGGGGTGCCACGAGCAGCAGGAGCCGCCAGGCGGACAGGAAGGTCATCGCAGGGCCAATCCGGGTGTGGGGGCCGCGCCGGTGGACGCGGCGGACGTGGTGTGGGCGATCGCCTGGATCGCCGCGGGGGTGCGCAGGGCGCGACGTCGGGCCGCGAAGGCCACCGTGTCGGTGAGCCAGTCGCGCGAGGTCGAGAGGCCGACGTACTCGGCCCCGGCCGAGCGGATCGCGGTGCGGATGGCGGCGTCGCGCTGACCCGCAGCCTCCGCGTAGCGCTCGCGCAGGCCGCGGGAGCCGGAGTTCACGTAGCGCTGCCGACCGGTCTCGGTGTCGACGACCGCGAGGATGCCGACGTCGGGCAGCTCGAGCTCGCGCGGGTCCGTCACGTGCACGGCGACTACCTCGTGGCGCAGGGCCAGCAGCCGCAGCTCGCGCTGCCACCGCTCGCCGTCGAGGAAGTCGGAGACGACCACGACCTGGCCGCGGCGTCGAGCCGCGCCCTGCAGCCAACGCAGCGCTGCGCCGAGGTCGGTGTGCTCCGAGGGCGGCGCGTCGGCACGGGGCGTGTCGTGGACCGCGGCCAGCGCCGTCATGAACGCCGCGCGACCCTGGCGGGCCGGACGGTGCAGCAGCCGGTCGGTGCCGCTCATGACCAGCCCGATGCGGTTGCCGCCCCCGAGCCGCAGCATCCCGAAGCCGGCGACGGCACCGAGGACGACGTCGCGCTTCTCGCAGCGCGCGGTGCCGAAGTCGAGGCTCGCCGAACGGTCGGCCACGATCCAGGTCTCGGACTCGCGGTCGGCCTCGGTCTGGCGCACGTAGGTCTCGGCCGACCGTGCGGTGAGGTTCCAGTCGATGAGCCGCGCGTCGTCGCCGGGGGCGTAGGCACGGGCGCCCGCGCGCTCGCTGCCCGGACCCACCGAGAGCGTGGCGTGGTCGCCGCTGGCCATGCCGTCGATCCGCCGGCGCACCTCGAGCTCGAGGCGGCGCAGGACGTCGCTGCGCGCAGCAATGTCCGCGACCGGGGCGGAGGTCACCGCGTGGTCGCGGCTCATCCCGCCGCCGGGTAGGGCGACGGCGCCGCGACGACGGTGTCGACGCGCACGCCGCTGTCGGTGTGCGGGGCGATCCGCGGCGCCTGGACCTTGGAGAGGATCTCGCGCAGGACGTCGTCGGGCGTGACGCCCTCGGCCAGGGCGTCGTAGGTCAGCGTGATGCGGTGACGCAGCACCTCGGGCGCGACGTCGAAGACGTCCTGCGGCACGACGAACCGACGGCCACGCAGCACGGCCAGGCCGCGCGCGGCCGAGATCAGGCCGAGGGTGCCACGGGGGCTGGAGCCGAGCGCGATGTGCGGGGCGAGGTGCTCGAAGCCCCAGCGCTGCGGGTCGCGGGTCGACATGACCAGGCGTACGGCGTAGTCCTGGACCGCGTGGTGCACGAAGACGTCGCGCACCACGGCCTGCAGCTCGAGGAGCTGCTCGAGGGTGAGGACCTGCTCGCCGTGCGGCGCCGCGGCGCTCATCCGCGTGGCGATCGCGGTCTCCTCCTCGTACGTCGGGTGCGGCACCACGACGTGCATGAGGAACCGGTCGCGCTGCGCCTCGGGCAGGTTGTAGACGCCCTCGGACTCGATGGGGTTCTGCGTGGCCAGCACGACGAACGGCTTGGGCAGCTCGCGGGTGTGGCCACCGATGGTGACCTGGCGCTCCTGCATCGCCTCGAGTAGCGCCGACTGCACCTTCGCAGGAGCGCGGTTGATCTCGTCGGCGAGGACCAGGTTGGCGAACACGGGGCCCCACTCGATGTCGAAGTCCTCGGTCGACGGGCGCCAGATGCGCGTGCCGACGAGGTCGGCTGGCACGAGGTCGGGGGTGAACTGGATGCGGGTCATCGAGCCGCCGATGACGTTGGCCATCGTCGACACGGTGAGGGTCTTCGCCAAGCCGGGGAAGCCCTCGATGAGGACGTGACCACCGGCGAGGAGGCAGACCATGACGCGCTCGACGAGCCGGTCCTGGCCGACGACGACGCGCTTGACCTGGAACAGGGCGTCCTCGAGCAGGGCGGCGGAGTCCGCCCTGCTCGAGGCGGCGCCGGCGTCGTTCGGCATCGGGGTGGGGGTCGTCACGAAGGTCTCCTGGTGCTCGGTCGGGGTGAGGTCGGTGGGGACGTTCTCGTCGTGCTCGTGCTCGTGCTCTGGCGGCGGGTTCTCTGACTGCGGGGTCTCGTGCTGCGGGCTCTCGGTCATGCCACCGGTCCGCTCCCGAAGGTGACGTCCGCCGTGCGGCTCTTGCCGCTCGCGGTCGTCCACGTGATCGAGACGGTGTCGCCCGGGTGGTGGGGGGCGATGAGGGCGCGCATCTGCGGATTGGTGGAGACCTTCTGGCCGTCGACCGAGGTGATGGTCGAGCCGGCCGTGATGCCGGCCTTCTCCGCGGCCGAACCGGGCACGACGCCGCTGACGACGATGCCGCCGCTGGACCCGCCGACCTGGATGCCGAGGAAGGCGCTGGCGCCGATGTGCACGGTGCTGGAGGCCTTGCCGTCGCGGATGTCCTGTGCGATCGCGAGGGCCTGGTTGACAGGGATGGCGTAGCCGTCCGTCGTCGACGTCGAGCCGAGGCGCGAGGTCGACGCGCCCACCGATCCGGCCGTGATGATCCCGATGATCTTCGCGTCGCTGCTCACGAGCGAGCCGCCGGAGTCGCCAGGCTGGATCTGGGCGTCGGTCTCGATGAGGCCCGTGAGGTCCTCGGAGGTTCCGTTCTCGCTGTCCATCGCGGTGATGGACTTGTCGAGGCCCGTCACCGTGCCGACGGCGACGATCGGCTTGCCGCCCGCTCCGCCCGCGTTGCCCATGCCGGTGACCGTGTCACCCTCCTTGACCGTCGACGAGTCGCCGAACGGGGCGAGGGTCAGGCCGGAGGCGTTGCGCAGCTTGATGACGGCGATGTCGTGCGTGGCGTCGTAGCCGACGACGTCGCCCTGGTAGTAGGTCGTGGTGCCGGCGACGGCTGCCTTGATCGAGGTCGCGCCTGCGATGACGTGGTGGTTGGTGAGGATGTAGCCGTCCTGTGTCAGGACCTCGCCGGTGCCGGCGGCCTGGTTGCCGTCATAGCCGACCGTGGTCGTGATGTTGACGATCGACGGCGCCACCGCGGCGACGACGGCCGGGTCGGCCTTCGGCGAGGAGCTCGACGACCCGCTCGACGACGAGCCGCCCTGCGACCCGGCACTGGGGGTCGGCTGCGGGTCCTGGCCCGGCAGGAGCCCCTGGCCCGGGTCCGTGGCGTTCGGGTCGGTGGCGTTCGGATCGGCGCTCGGGTCCGTCGTCCCGGGGTCGGTCTGTCCGGGCGTGGCCGTGGCAGAGGACGACGGCGGGCTCGCCACGGAGGGGGAGTCGCTGTGGGGGAGGGCCTTCACGATGCCGAAGCCGACGAGCATCGCCACGAGGACGGTGGCGATGGCGGCGACGAGCCCGCGGTTGACCGACCGGTGCGCGGCGGCCGCCGGGGCCGCCGGGGCGAGCCCGAGGCGCGCGTTCGGGTCGGGCGCCCCCCAGATGCCGCCGACGGTGTCCGGCCGGCCCCACAGCGGGGACGTCCACGGGTCCGGCGCAGGGCCGCGCGGGACGCTGGTCACCGGGGTGGTGGCGGTCGCGTAGGCAGAGCCGGGCCGAGGCGGGGCCCAGAGCTCGAGGGGGTCGAAGCCGTCGGCGTCGTCGCCCGGTGTGCGAGTCGTGTCCATGGTGTGCTCGTGCCTCCGTCGGTCCGATGCGTGGTGCCTCTCTGCTACCCACGATGGGACGCCGTCTAACTGTGCGGACCATGAGAAAACGCGGTCAGGAAGCGAAGAGTGGCACGATCCTGGTCACGGATCGGTGACGAGCGGGCGAACGGACGCCGTACGCCGTGACCTGGGACACCTCGAAGGCCCGGTCACGTCGATGACCGGGCCTTCGAGTGGTGGCGCTAGGACCGGCGGCGGCGACCGGTGCCGGCCTCAGCCCGAGGGGCGCGCTCGCGCGGCGGCGGCTTGGGCACGAACGGCAGCGCGACGGTCGCAGCGAGGCCGACCAGGATCACCAGCGACGCGATGCCCGTCGTGACCTTGCTCGCCCGGATCATCGCCTCGGACGCGGCGTCGCCGTAGGCGGCGGTCGCCGGGTTCTCCTGCAGGCTCGGGATGACGGCGCCCGCGGACCCGGTCACGGCGTCGGTCACCTTGGTGACCACCGGCGCCGGGGTGCCCGAGGCCTCGAGGGACGTCGTCGTGGAGCGGCCGAGCGTCGTGATGAGCAGCGTGCCCAGGATCGCCACCCCGAGCGCGGAGCCGAGCTGCCGGAACGTGCTCTGGAGCCCCGAGGCCTGGCCCGACTCGGCCACCGGGATCTCGGCGAGGATCACGCTGGTGAGCTGGGCGGTCGCCATGCCGACGCCGACGCCGTAGGCGAAGAGCCAGAACGCGATGAGCCAGCCGCTGATGCTCGCCGACAGCGTGATCGCCAGTCCGGCGACCGCGACAGCCTCGGTCGCGAGGCCCATGCGCACGACCGCCCGGCCGCCGTAGCGGGCGGTGAGCTGGGGCGTCATGCCGGAGATGACGAAGGTGCCGATCGCCAACGACACGATGAGCCAGCCCGTGCCGAGGGCGGAGAAGCCGAGGGCGTTCTGCAGCAGCAGGGGCAGGGTGAAGAGCAGGCCGAACTCTCCGAGCGCGACGATGAGCGCGGCGATCGAGCCGTAGCGGAAGGACCGTACGTCGAGCAGGCGCAGGTCGACGAGAACGATCTTCCCGGCGCGCTGACGCTTGCGCTGCACGAACCAGAAGCGCGTCATGAAGGCGACGCCGACGGCCATCGCGATGGGCACGGGCGAGATCGACCCGTCGGCCTGGCGCCACCAGCCGTAGTTCTGTCCCTCGATGAGTGCGAAGACGATGCCGGCCATCCCGATCGTGGACAGGGCGACGCCGTAGAGGTCCAGCTTGCGAGGGGTCGCGTCGTCGCGCGTCTCGGGGACGTAGAGCAGGATCAGGGCCAGGACCAGGATGCCGACGGGGACGTTGATCCAGAACGCCCACCGCCAGGTGTAGTACGTCGTCAGCCAGCCGCCGACGAGCGGGCCGACCGCGGCCATGCCGCCGATCGTGGATCCCCAGACGGCGAAGGCGATCGCGCGCTCGCGGCCGTGGAAGACGGCGTTCACCGTCGACAGTGTCGCGGGCAGGATCATCGCGGCGCCGAAGCCCTGCAGGAGGCGTGCGGCGATCAGCGCCGCCCCGCTCCCGGAGAAGCCGGCGAGGATGCTGGCCAGGACGAACACGACCATGCCGACGAGGAAGACCCGGCGTCGGCCGACGATGTCGCCGACGCGACCGACCGTCAGCAGGAGCGCCGCGAAGACCAGCGAGTAGATCGCGTTCATCCACTCGGCCTGCGTCGCGTCGAGGTGCAGGTCCTCGATGATGACCGGCAGCGCGACGTTGACGACGGTCGCGTCCATGATGACGAGCGAGACGCCGAGAGCGACGGCCACCAGCGCCCACCAGCGGTGGGGGACCTGGGCTGCGGCCGGCGCGACGGGCTCCGGGGTAGTGTTATCGACAGACATGGCGGTATCTTATCGACAAGAACGTCGGGAAAGCACCTTCATCCGCGTGATGGTGCTCACGGGAGGAGGGACGGACGGTGCCGAAGATCGACGCGCCCACGGTGGCGGAGCACCACAGCCGACGGAGCAGCGCCCTGGTCGCCGCGGGCGCGGACCTCCTTGCCAGTGGCGGGATCGACGCCGTGACCCTCGCGGGCGTCGGGGCGGCCACCGGTCTCGCCCGCTCGAGCGTCTACCAGTACTTCGACTCGGGCCCGGCGCTGCTCGCAGCCGTCGTGGAGGACGTCTTCCCGCGGTCCACCGCGCTGTTGGCGCGGGCCGTGGAACGCGCGTCGTCGCCTCAGGCCAAGGTCGACGCCTACGTCGTCACCGCGCTGGACCTCGCGACCGACCCGGCTCATCGGTCGCTGTACGCGCTGGCCGGCGCCGGCCTGCCCGAGCACTGCCGGGCGCGCATCGCCGAGCTGCACGAGGAGCAGCTCGCGCCGTTGCGCGACGCGGTCGCCGCGATCGGCGTCGCAGACCCGGCGCTGTCGGCGCGGCTGCTGCGCGGCGTCCTGCAGTCCGCGACCCAGGCCGTCGTCGAGGGAGCGCCGAAGGCGCGCGTCAAGCGCGAGGTGCTGGCGTTCGTGCACGACGGGCTGGCCGGTCCGGCGTAGGGCTGCCGCCGGTCGACCGTGGCCGATCGCGCGGAGTGGCTGCCCGGGTTCTCGCCGCCTTCGGCGCGTTCGCCGGAGGGGCTGGCCGCTACCACGTGGTTCTGACAGCGAGGCGCAGTCGGGACGGTCGCCCGTGGATCAGAATTTGCCGATTCTTTAATGGTCCCAACGGGTTTCGGGGTTGATTCGCGTGGGTACACGTATACCATCCTGCTATGAGACGGCTCCCGGCCCGGCCGACTCGTGGGTCGACGTGGCGCTGGTGAAGGAGGTCTCGCGGCGCCGGATGACCGAGCTCGCGAACGGCAGGCCGATCCGGTTCCAGGTCCTCGAGCCGGCCGTCGTCGCCGCGTTCGAGGGAGCGTGGCCGCACGCGGACTCCTCGGAGGTCCGCGCGATCACCGGCCGCTCGCGGCGTCGGGCGGCGATGGGCGCCCGGCTCGATGCGGCTCTCCGGGTGGAGGTGGGCGACACCACGATCGCGGGTCTGGTGGCGGAGCTCGTCGCGATCGACCCCACAGATCTCGAGCCCGCGGCACGACTTCGCTACGTGCTGCTCGCCGACCGGGTCTCCGCGTGGGGCCAGGCCCAGGCGTCGCGCGCGTAGGCCGTCTATGTCGGCCCTGCGGCCCTGGTCGGCGCGGACGCCGCGGCGCAGGCGAGGCGCGATCGGCACCTGCGCCTCGAGGTGAGGGTCGCCCGGCGGATCAGCGACGACGCGGTCGCGCGTGACATCGACGCTGCGCGTCGTCTCGACGCCGAGCTGCGTCCGGTGCGGGAGGCGTGGTCGCGGGCCGCTGTGTCCTTCCGCCACGTGGCGGCCTTCCTCGATCGGACCCGTCTGTGCCCTCCCGAGCTGACGACCGCCGTGATCGACGGCTCGGTGACCGGGTCACCACGACACCGTCGACCCGGATCGGGACGGTGCTCAACGCCGCGCTGTCCTGGCTCGACCCGCGCGGTCAGGCCGCCCGAGCCAGGCGTGCGCGCACCGACGAGGTCGGCGTCACCCAGCGCACGCTGGCCGACGGCCTCGGTCAGATCACCGTGATCGACAAGCTCGAGGTCACCCGCGCCATGATCGAGCGGATCGACGACGACGCCGACGAGGTCCTCGCCCACTCCGCGGCCTGCGGCCCTTGCGCCGACGTCGTCCCCGCCGAGATCGGTCCTGCCCGGGCGGCGGCCCTGCGCGGAATCTTCTTCGCGCGACCACACCATCAAGACCGACGGCGACCTGCAGATCCTCGAGCACCGTGCCGACGGCACGACGCGCTGGCGCACGCGTGACGGCCAGGTCGACATGGCCCGGCCACGCCCGTACCTCCCCGAGGCTGGCCTGCCGCCCGTCCCTCCGGACGACGAACCCTGCCCGTTCTGAGCGAGGGATCGACAGGCTCAGAGCAGGCTGCGGCCCCCTCGACTCGCGGCCGCGTCAGCCCTTGACGGGGAGCGAGCGGGCGTAGGCCATGCCGATGCGGACCCACGTCCCGACCTGCTCGTCGGTCACGAGCTCCTCGGCGGGCACTCGCAGCCAACCGGACATGGGCCGGCCCTGCATCACGGCGACCTCGGCACTCGTCGTGTCGACCAGGTGGTCGGACTCGGACGGGTCGACCCGCACGAGCGCGCCACCCTGGCCGCTCGCGGCGATCGCCATGGCGCCCTCGACGACCAACGCGAGTCCGCCGAACATCTTCTTCTCGGTGATCCCGGGTTCGCCCTCGAGCAGCTCGCGCATCCGGGTCGCGAGCTCCACGTCGTGGGCCATGTGTCCGGGCTCCTCGTGATCGGCGACGGTCAGGCGTCGGCGGCGAGGATCTGCTCGCGCAGGATGTCGCCGTGGCCGGCGTGCCTCGCGAGCTCCTCGACCAGGTGCAGGTAGACCCAGCGCAAGGACATCGGGCTACGCCGGTTGTGCAGGGCGACGTCGTCGAGGGAGTGGCTCGCCGCGATCCGCTCCGCGTCGGCGACGGCGGCGAGGTAGCCGGCGCGCACCGACGCGACCGTGTCGCCGTCGTCGAGGTCGAAGCTCTCGTCGACCTGCTCGGGCAGCCCGAGCTCGGCGCGGGAGCGGCCATCGAACGCGATCTCGAACCAGACCCGCTCGACGAACGTCGCGTGCTTCACGAGGCTCAGCACACTCGTCTTCGAGGGCACGAGCCGTCGTTGTGCCTGCTCCTCGGTGAGTCCGTCGAGCAGGGCTGCGACCTCGCCGCGGTTGTCGGCGAGGAACGCCTCGATCTGCTTTCGCTCACCGGACAAGAGGTTCGCGTCGGCGAGGTAGTCGCTCATGGCCGCGAGTCTAGGGACGAGTTCACCTGTGCCGGCAGCGGTTTCTCGGGCACCATCACGACATGGACCGCGAGCTCGTCGCCGAGGCGCGCCGCTGCGCGGACGCGGGATGGGCCTGGGTCCTCGACCAGGTCCGTCGTGACGATCACGGTCCGTGGATCCCGCTGACCGTTCCGGGCGACGGTGCCGTCACGTCGGCCCCGCCGAACCGCGACTGCGTGTACGACGGCATCGCGGGCCTGGCGTTCGTTCTCGCGGAGCTCCGGTTGGCTCGACCCTGGACCGACGTCGAGAGCCACCTCGCCCGCGAGGTCGTGGAGCGGCTCAGCGTCGCAGACGTCGGTGACGAGTGCGGGCTCTACACCGGGCTTTCGGGGAGCGTGACGGCGCTCGCGCTGCTCGACCCCGCCGCGGCACGGTCCGCCTCGGACCGCCTCGCGGCGCTCCTGACCGCCGACGGTTGGCTCTCCGGCCAGGTCGACGAGCCGGCGGCGCCGGTCAACGACGTGCTGATGGGCGACGCGGGGACGATCCTGGTCTGCGCGTGGCTGGGCGGCGACGTCGCGGACGGGCTGGTTCGCACCGCTGCGGATGCCCTGCGCGCCAGGGCGGTCCCTTCGGAGTCGGGCCTGGCCTGGAAGATGTTCCAGGGCGACCGGGACCGGTGGATGCCCAACTACTCCCACGGCACTGCCGGGATCGCGACGGCGCTCGCGGTCGCAGGCCACCGGCTGGACAGGTCGGACCTCGTGGAAGCTGCCCGGCTCGGTGCCGAGCACCTGGTGACCCTGGCCGACATCGAGGGCGGCGGCTTCCGCCTGCCGTTGCAGATCCCGACGGCCGAGGACCGCGAGGCGTTCGCCTACGGCTGGTGCCACGGACCGGCCGGGACGATCAACCTGTTCGGGGCGCTGGAGCTCGCGGGTGTCGGCACCGTCGCGGGAACGTCGACGACCGAGTGGCGAGCGCGCGGCGTCCGCAGCCTCGAGTCGAGTGGACTGCCGGCGCGGCTGCGCCCGGGATTCTGGGACAACGACGGACGCTGCTGCGGCACGGCAGGTGTCCTCGAGGCCGTCCTCACCCACGCTCAGGCGACGGGGGATGCCGCCTGCCTCGCGTTCGCCGACCGGCTCGCGTCCGCGCTGGTCGACCGGGCGATCGCCATGGACCAGGACGGCTCGCAGTGCTGCTGGCGGTTCCACGAGCACCGGGCCGACCCACCGGACCTCGATCCCGGAGTGGGCTGGATGCAAGGTGCCGCCGGCATCGTGGCGGGGTTGAGCCGCTATTCGCGGGTGCGCGAGGGCGGGCTCAGCGCGAGCCGGACGGGCCTCCCGGACGACTGGTGGATGCGCGTGGGCGCGCCGACCTCCTGACGGAGGCGGAGAGTCGACGCTGGTGCCCGGTCAGCCCGGTCAGCCCGGTCAGCCCGGTCGCAGCCAGAGCGCACCGAGCGGCGGGACGCGGACCACCGCGGAGTACGGGCGCCCGTGCCAGGAGACCTCCTCGGCGAACACCGCCCCCATGTTGCCGACGCCGGAGCCGCCGTAGGCCTCGGCGTCGGTGTTGACGACCTCGTCCCACAGCCCGCCGAACGGCAGCCCGATGCGGTAGCCCTCGTGCGGTCCGCCCGAGAAGTTCACGACGCAGGCGAGGACGGCGCCGTCGTGGCCCCAGCGCAGCCAGGAGAACGAGTTCCCCGCGGAGTCGTCGGCGTCGATCCACTCGAAGCCGCCCGGCTCGTTGTCGCGCGACCAGAGCGCGGGGGTGCCCTTGTAGACCCGGTTGAGGTCGGCGATGCACTGCTGCACCCCGCGGTGGTCGGCGTTGTCGAGCAGCCACCAGTCGAGGCCGCGGGACTCGCTCCACTCGGCGTACTGCGCGATCTCGGAGCCCATGAACAGCAGCTTCTTGCCGGGGTGCGCCCACATGAAGGCGAGGTAGGCCCGGACCTGCGCGAGCTGCTGCCAACGGTCGCCCGGCATCTTGCTCACCAGCGACCCCTTGCCGTGCACGACCTCGTCGTGCGAGATCGGCAGCGTGTACTGCTCGCTCCAGGCGTAGATCAGGCCGAAGGTCATCTCGCTGTGGTGCCACTGCCGGTGGACCGGCACGCGGCTGACGTAGTGCAGCGTGTCGTTCATCCAGCCCATGTTCCACTTCAGGCCGAACCCGAGGCCGCCGAGGTGCGTGGGCCTCGTGACGCCCGGCCACGCGGTGGACTCCTCGGCGATCATCACGACACCGGGGGAGCGCTTGTACGCCGTGGCGTTGGCCTCCTGGATGAAGGACACCGCCTCGAGGTTCTCCCGACCGCCGTAGATGTTCGGGCTCCACTCACCGTCCTTGCGCGAGTAGTCGAGGTAGAGCATCGATGCGACGGCGTCGACCCGCAGCCCGTCGATGTGGAACTCCTCGAGCCAGTACGACGCGTTCGCGACGAGGAAGTTGCGAACCTCGCGCCGGCCGAAGTCGAAGACGTAGGTGCCCCAGTCCGGCTGCTCGCCGCGCCGCGGGTCGGCGTGCTCGTAGAGCGGTGTCCCGTCGAAGCGTGCGAGTGCCCAGTCGTCCTTCGGGAAGTGCGCGGGGACCCAGTCGACGATCACGCCGATGCCGGCCTGGTGCAGGCGGTCGACGAGGTGACGGAACTCGTCCGGAGAGCCGAACCGCGAGGTCGGCGCGTAGTACGACGTGACCTGGTAGCCCCAGCTCGGCGCGAAGGGGTGCTCGGCGACGGGCATGAGTTCGACGTGCGTGAAGCCCATCTCCGCGACGTAGGCAGTCAGCTCCTCCGCGAGCTGGGAGTAGCCCAGGCCCGGACGCCACGAGCCGAGGTGGACCTCGTAGGTCGACATCGACGAGTTGTAGGGGTCACGCACGGGCCGCGCGGCCATCCACCCGTCGTCGGCCCACTCGTAGGTCGAGGAGAACACGACGGACGCGGTCGCGGGCGGGTGCTCGGTGTGCTGCGCCAGGGGGTCGGCCTTGGTCCGCCAGATGCCGTCGCGCCCGAGGACGGCGAACTTGTAGCGGCTGCCCGTGCCGACGCCGGGCACGAACAGCTCCCACACGCCGCTCGAGCCGAGCGAGCGCATCGGGGTGCCCGTCCCGTCCCAGTGGTTGTGGTCGCCGACGACCCGGACTCCGATGGCCGACGGCGCCCACACCGCGAACGCGGTGCCGTGCACGTCGCCGAGGGGCGAGGTGTAGATGTGCTCGTGCGCACCGAGCACGGTCCAGAGCGTCTCGTGGCGGCCCTCGCCGATGAGGTGGAGGTCCATGTCGCCGAGCGTGGGCAGGAACCGGTAGGGATCGTCGACTACGGCGGGCTCGCCGCCGTAGGCCACCTCGAGGCGGTAGTCAGGCACGTCGGTGACCGCGACCAGGCCGGCGAAGATGCCGCCGTGCTCGTGCTCGAGCGGCACGCGCAGGTCGCCGTCGGGGGTGCGCGCGACAACGACGACGGAGGACGCCCACGGCCGCAGGGTGCGGATGGTCACGGCGCCGGTGTGCGGATGCGGTCCGAGGATCGAGTGCGGGTCGTGGTGACGTCCCTCGACGACGCGCTGCAGGTCGGCGGCGTCGACCGGGCGCAGCACGGGGACGACGGGCGCCTTCGCCGCCGTCGGCGCCTTCGGGGACTTGGCCACCTTCGTGGCCGGCTTCTTCGCGGCCTTGTCGCTCTTGTCCGAGTTGCTCGGCATGTCACACGGCTCCTGGTCGGACATGGATGATGTGCGCGACCTGCACGTGCGGGTCGAGTCGGACGTAGGGGTACTGGCCCCAGACCCACGTGTGGCCGCTCACGAGGTCGCGCGCGGCGAAGTTGTCGCCGTGACGCATCCCGAGCGCCTCGAGGTCGAGGTCCAGGACACCCTCGCGGGCGCCGTGCGGGTCGAGCGTGCAGACCACGAGCACGACGTCGTCGCCCTCGCGCTTGCTGTAGGCGATGACCTTGTCGTTGTTCGAGCCGTGGAAGGTCAGGTTGCGCAGGCGCTGCAGCGCGGGGTGCATCCGGCGCCACGCGTTGAGCTGCCCGAGGTACGGCGCGAGCGTGACGCCCGACTCGTCCGCCGCCGCCCAGTCGCGCGGCCAGTACTGGTACTTCTCGGAGTCGAGGTACTCCTCGCTGCCGGGGCGGACCGCGACGTGCTCGAAGAGCTCGTAGCCGGAGTAGACGCCCCACGTCGGGGAGAGGGTCGCAGCCAGGGTCGCGCGGATCGCGAAGGCCGGCTGGCCGCCGTACTGCAGGTAGGCGTGGAGAATGTCCGGGGTGTTGACGAACACGTTGGGGCGCATCGACGCGGCCAGCGGTCCGGACAGCTCGCGGAAGTACTCCTCGAGCTCCCACTTCTCGTTGCGCCAGGTGAAGTACGTGTAGGACTGCTGGAAACCCACCTCTCCGAGCAGCTTCATCATCGGCGGGGCGGTGAACGCCTCCGCGAGGAAGATGACGTCGGGGTCGGTCGCGTTCACGGCGCCGATGAGCCGCTCCCAGAACGCCACGGGCTTCGTGTGCGGGTTGTCGACGCGGAAGATCCGGACGCCGCAGTCCATCCAGTGGTGCACGATGCGCACCACCTCGCGGAAGATGCCGTCCGGGTCGGCGTCGAAGTAGACGGGGTAGATGTCCTGGTACTTCTTCGGCGGGTTCTCGGCGTAGGCGATGGTGCCGTCGGCGCGATGGGCGAACCACTCCGGGTGCTCGGTGACCCAGGGGTGGTCGGGCGAGCACTGCAGCGCCAGATCGAGCGCGACCTCGAGCCCGAGGTCGCCGGCCCGCCCGACGAAGGAGCGGAAGTCCTCGAGGGTCCCGAGGTCGGGGTGCACGGTGTCGTGGCCGCCGTCGGGGGACCCGATGGCCCACGGCACGCCCGGGTCGCCCGGCCCGGGCGTGAGGGTGTTGTTGGGACCCTTGCGCGCGGTCGTGCCGACCGGGTGGATCGGAGGGAGGTAGACGACGTCGAACCCCATCGCAGCGATCGCGGGCAGGCGCTCGGCCGCGGTCGCGAACGTCCCTGACCGCGGCGGATCGAGGCTCGCGCCCTCCGAGCGGGGGAAGAACTCATACCAGCTGCCGACGAGCGCCCGCGCGCGCTCGACGTGGACCGGGACGGCCGTGGACACCGTCACGTGGTCGCGCAGCGGGAATTCCGCGAGCAGCGAGGACACCGCCGGGTCGAGGGCCATCGCGAGCCGGGCCGGGCCCGGACGGTCCTTGTCCTTGAGCGCGCTCACGGCAGCCTTGAGCGGGTCGCGGACCTGGCCTCGGGGCACGCCCTTGATCGCGGCCTCGAGCACGAGCGCGCCCTCGCGCAGCTCGAGCTCGACGTCGAGCCCCGCCGGCACCTTGATCTCCGCGCGGTGGCGCCAGGTCTCGACCGGGTCGCCCCACGCCTCGACGACGTAGCTCCAATGGCCGATCGACGTGGGGGTGACCTCGGCGGTCCAGCGGTCGACGCCCTCCGTGCGGTGCATCAGGGTCCGCTTCTCGGAGCCGTCCGGTGCTCGGAGCACGACGGTGGCGGCCACTGCGTCGTGCCCTTCCCGGAAGACCGTGGCGCTGACCGAGAACGTCTCGCCGGCGACGGCCTTGACCGGTCGGGTCCCGAGGGCGAGGACCGGGGAGAGGTCCTCGATCGCGTAACGACCGGTGCTCGGCGGTCGAACGGGTTCCTCGTCGGGCGCGCGCGACGCGGACGCGCTGGACCGGCGACCGGACGGGGCGGCAGAGGTCGACGTGCGGGTGGCGCTCGACGACGTGCGTGTGCGTGGCGGCATCGCTTCGAAGAGTAGCGAGGTAACGGGATGTCGTGCGGGGTGAACGGCGGCTGAAACGCGAAGCAACCGATGTAACCCCCGGTGCGCGCGCCTTTTCGTAACAGCGGGCCCCTAGTGTGTCGGCGTGAGAGCGATCCGACGATTCACCGTCCGCACCGTCCTGCCCGCCGCGCTGGAGCCGTTGGCCTCCGTCGTCACGAACCTGCGCTGGTCGTGGCATCCCGAGACCCAGGACCTGTTCGCGCGCATCGACGCCGAGCTCTGGGACGAGGTCGGGCACGACCCCGTGCGGCTCCTCGGGGAGGTGCCGGCCGCGCGCTGGGCCGAGCTCGCGGCCGACGACGACTTCGTCGGGCACGTGAAGTGGATCGCCGCCGGGCTGCACGAGTACCTCACGGGCGACCGCTGGTACCAGTCGCTCGGACCGGACGCCCCGGCGTCGATCGCCTACTTCTCGCCCGAGTTCGGCATCACCGAGGTGCTGCCGCAGTACTCCGGCGGACTGGGCATCCTCGCCGGCGACCACCTCAAGTCGGCCAGCGACCTCGGCGTCCCGATCGTCGGCGTCGGCCTGTTCTACCGGTCCGGCTACTTCCGCCAGTCGCTGTCGGCCGACGGGTGGCAGCAGGAGACCTACCCCGTCCTCGACCCCGACGGCCTGCCCCTCGCGCTGCTGCGCGAGGCCGACGGAGCACCTGTCGTGGTCGAGGTCGGGCTCCCCGGCGGGCGCACCCTCAAGGCGCACGTCTGGCGCGCCGACGTCGGCCGCGTCCCGCTGCTCATGCTCGACTCGGACGTGGAGGACAACGACCCGGCCGAGCGCGAGGTCACCGACCGCCTCTACGGCGGCGGAGGCGAGCACCGGCTTCAGCAGGAGCTCCTCCTCGGCGTCGGCGGAATCCGTGCGCTGCGTGCCTTCAGCCGCATCACCGGTGCCCCGGTGCCCGAGGTGTTCCACACGAACGAGGGCCACGCCGGCTTCCTCGGCCTCGAGCGGATCCGCGAGCTCGTCCTGGCCGACGGGCTGAGCTTCGACGAGGCGCTGCAGGCCGCCCGGGCCGGGACGGTGTTCACGACCCACACGCCGGTGCCCGCGGGCATCGACCGCTTCCCGCGCGAGATGGTGTCGACCTACTTCGGGGGCGACAACACCGCGGTCGGCGTCCCGGTGGAGCGCATCCTCGCCCTCGGCGCCGAGGACTTCGACGGCGGCGACCCGACCGTGTTCAACATGGCGGTGATGGGCCTGCGCCTGGGCCAGCGCGCGAACGGCGTGAGCCTCCTGCACGGTGAGGTCAGCCGCGGGATGTTCGCAGGCCTCTGGGAGGGCTTCGACCAGGACGAGGTCCCGATCTCGTCGATCACCAACGGCGTCCATGCGCCGACCTGGGTCGCGCGCGAGATCCGCGACCTGCTCGCCGCCCAGGTGGGCCCCGAGCTTGCCGAGGAGACCGCGGGCTGGGAGTCCGCGCGGGCGATCCCGGCCGGTGAGCTGTGGGCGACCAAGCGCGTGCTCCGGCAGCGGCTCGTCGCGGACGTCCGCACCCGCCTGCGCGAGTCGTGGGAGCAGCGCGGGGCGTCGGACGCCGAGCTCGGCTGGATCGACGACGTCCTCGACCCGGACATCCTCACCATCGGCTTCGCCCGCCGGGTGCCCTCCTACAAGCGGCTCACCCTGATGCTGCGCGACCCTGCGCGGCTCAAGGCGCTGCTGCTGCACCCCGAGCGCCCCGTGCAGCTCGTCATCGCCGGCAAGTCCCACCCGGCCGACGACGGCGGCAAGAAGCTCATCCAGCAGCTCGTGCACTTCGCCGACGACGCCAAGGTGCGCCACCGCATCGTGTTCCTGCCCGACTACGACATCGGAATGGCGCGGCTGCTCTACCCCGGGTGCGACGTCTGGCTCAACAACCCCCTGCGCCCGCTCGAGGCCTGCGGCACGTCGGGCATGAAGGCCGCCCTCAACGGCGGCCTCAACCTCTCGATCCTCGACGGCTGGTGGGACGAGTGGTACGACGGCGAGAACGGCTGGGCGATCCCCACCGCCGACGGCGTCGCCGACCCGGACCGCCGTGACGACCTCGAGGCTGCCGCGCTCTACGACCTCGTGGAGAAGAGCGTCGCCTCGCGCTACTACGACCTCGACGCCTCCGGGCTGCCCACCCGCTGGATCACGATGCTCCAGCACACGCTGGCCACGCTCGGCCCGAAGGTGCTGGCCTCGCGGATGGTCCGCGACTACGTCCAGAAGCTCTACGCGCCGGCGGCGGCGTCCTCGCGCGCAGTGCTGGCCGACGACGCGGCCCTGGCGAAGGAGCTCGCGACGTACGCCGCCCACGTCCGGGCGACCTGGCCCGCCGTGCGGGTCGAGCACGTCGACGCCTCGGGCGTCGGCGACTCCCCGGAGCGGGGCACGCAGCTCACCGTGCGCGCGTTCGTGGCGCTCGGCGACCTGGAGCCCGCCGACGTGCTCGTGGAGCTGGCGAGCGGTCGCGTCGACCACAACGACCGCATCGTGCACCCCCGGTTCACGGCGCTGGCTGCGGCGGAGTCCTACGAAGGCAACCGCTGGCGCTTCGAGGAGACCGTGGCGCTCGACGACACCGGCCCGTTCGGCTACACGGTCCGGGTGCTGCCGAAGCACGCCGGGCTGCGCGACCCGGCCGAGCTCGGGCTGCAGGCGCTGCCCGTCACCTCGACGGTCGAGGGCGACACCGTCTCCGCGTTCGCCCCGACCTACTAGGTCGCAACGGCCCGAGGCCTGCTTCCGCTCACGCGGGTGCGGGCCTCGTGCGTGCCGGGCGCAGCGCCGGCCGGGGTGAGCGCGTGGCCGCCAGGGTCGACGCGATCTCGTCCCAGTGCGTGTAGATCCCGAGGTGGCCCTCGCCTGGTCGGACGACGAGCGCAGCGTTCGGCAGCCGCTCAAGGAGCCGCTCCCCGTGGCTCAGCGGAGCGAGCGGGTCGTCGCTGCCATACCAGAGCCAGGTCGGCGCCGTGACCGCGGACAGGTCGGTCGCCCACGGCCCGACCCACGCCACGTTGTCCCAGGCGCAGCCGTCGGTCCCCTGGCGCATCGCCTCGCGCATGCCCGCCACCAGTCCATCGGCGACGCCGGGCAGTGACAGCGCGTCGTCGGTCGAGAGTATCTGCCGCATGATCGACCGGATCGTCTCGTCGTCGGCCTGCGGCAGCCCGGCCATGGGCTCGAAGCCCGCGGCGAACCAGCGCGCGGCCGCCTCGTTGTCCGTTCCGATGAGCGCGAGGCCCTGACGGTCCACGTCCTCGAGCTCGTCGATCGCACCGGGCACATCGACGATGGAGCCTGGCCCGGAGGCGACACCGACCCCGGTGACCCGGTCGCCGAGCTCCGCCGCGCACGCGAGCGCGAAGGGTCCGCCCCCCGACTGGCCGAGCACCGAGGCTCGCCCGATGCCGAGGGCGTCGAGCACCACGTCCGTGTCGCGCGCGACCGACTGGAGCCCGAACGGC
>DATCCY010000117.1:0-16173 GCA_036510975.1 Candidatus Nanopelagicales bacterium | reverse complement strand
GTCGCGAGTTGAACCGGCCCCTCAACGCGGCGTGCGCGCGAGGTCGGGAACGCCCGACACCGGCCGCGGTCGACTTCATGTGATTGACCCCGCGCACGACCGTTCCGCCGCACCGCTCCATGCCACCAACGGGAAACCGTTCGGGGCGAAAGAATGCCTGGCACCCCACCCGCGGGTGCTCCATCCAAACCCACCACCGGAGCGAGACACACCACCCACACCGACCCGTGCAGGCTCGACCGAGTCTGCACCGAGCAGGGACAGCGTCAACACCGTTCGTCCTCGCCCCTGTCGGGGCTCCGGGCGCTCCGTGTTGACCCCGCCCCTTAGCTCGGTGCGTCCTACGAGCGCCCGCCCCGGCCCGCCCAAGCACGGCCTACACCGTTGACAAGCAAAGCTCCGTCAGGAATGCCGTTATCGATCGGGGCCAGCTTGGCTCGACCCCTAACAGGGCGCTGATGTGTGCCGTGTCAAGGTCCGAGGCACCCGAGCGGGACGACGTAGACGTCGTCATGGCGCCGGTAGCAGTACGGGCCTCCGGTGACGACGAGGAGGGCTTGAGGCGGCTTGGCGACGCGGTCTTCGGCGAGTTTGAGGAGGGAACCTGCGGCGGCGTCGATGCTGTGCCCGCCCCCGAGCTTGACCTCGATTCCGGTCCAGTTGCCGTGGCGGTCTTCAACGATGAGGTCGACCTCGAAGCGGCCGCCGGCCTCGCGGTAGTGGTAGACCTCGGCGTCGTTGTTCTGGGCGTAGACGCGGATGTCGCGGGTGGCGAGGGATTCGAAGAGGAACCCGAAGGTCTCCAGGTCCTCGAGCAGGCGCTGGGGTGTGCACCGCATCAGGGCTGCGGCCAGGGACGGGTCGACGAGGTGACGCTTGGGGGTCTCGACGAGCTGTGAGCGGGAGCGGAGCTTCGGGCTCCAGGCGTCGACATCGTCGACGACCATGAGGCGCCGCGCGGCGTCCAGGTAGGGCTCCGCGGCCCAACGGGACAGGCCGCGTTCGTCGGGCGCCTGTCCCGACTGTGATGAGGGGAGCGGAGTCGTGTCGTCGTCGCCGTTAGCCCGCTCCACGATGGTTGCCACCTTGGCGGGGTGAGCGGTGAGCTGGGCGTAGGCGTGGAGGAATCGGCGGATCCGTCGAGGGTCGCGTCGGGTGCCGGAGACGGTGAGGACGTCGACTTCGATGAGGGTGTCCAGGTAGGACTGCAGGTAGGTGGTGGCCTCGTCGGGTCCACGTCCGATGAGCAGCGGCCAGCCACCGGTGACGACGTGCTCGGCGTAGCGGGGGACGGAGATCTCGCTCACCGCGCTCGGGACCTCCTCGCCGGCGAGCAGCCGCGCGAGGGAGATCTCGCGGGTGGAGTGCCCGAGCTCGGCAAGGGTGAGCGGGCGCATGCGCAGGCGCGCGAACCGGCCGGCCCCGGAGTGGCGTGGAACGTCGTCGGCCGGGGTGGCGGAGCCGGTCAGGATGAACTGTCCCGGGTCCCTGCGGTCATCGACGCCGCGGCGCACCGCGTCCCAGACGGCAGGGACACGCTGCCACTCGTCGATGAGGCGGGGCGTCGGGCCGTCGAGGAGCAGCCTGGGGTTGACCGCCAGCAGCTGATCGCCGTCGGGGACCTGGTCGAGGAGGATCTCGCTGGCGGCTCGCCGGCGGGCGGTCTGGGTCTTCCCGCAGCCTTTGACACCTTCAATCAGCACCGCGCCGAGGGCGTCGAGCGCCAGATCAAGCTGGGCGTCAGCAATCCGCGACAGGTACTCGGCCACCGGGTGCCACACCTCCTCCGAGCAGTCGAACTGACCCGTACACGGGCTATAGCCTACTCAATCTGAGATCCACAGACTACGGTTTCTGGCACTACTAGCCTACCAAACCTGCACCTGACAGGTGGGGCACCAGCTGCATGCGTGCCCGTCGTCGTGGGGAATCTCACGACCGGTGGCTGTCAGCCGGTGATGCGGCGGGCGTTGAGGGCGATGACCTTGCCCTGGGCGAAGCCGGACAGGGCGGCCGCGATCTGCTGGTCGCGGCATTCGACGGCGTGCTGATACCGCAGGGCCATGGCCGGGGTGGAGTGCCCGATCCTGGCCATCAGGTCGGCGAGGGTGGCGCCGGTGGCGGCGGCGAGGGTGGCCCCGGTGTGGCGCAGGTCGTGGAAGTGCAGGTCAGGGCGCCCGGCGGCGTCACGTGCCGGCCAGAAGGCGGGGTGGAGGGTGTAGAGCGGGATGTAGCCGCCGTAGCCGGCGTCGCAGCGGCTGAACACCGGTGAGTCGCCAGGGGCCAGCACGTGGTGGTCGAGGTGCCAGCGCAGCTCGTCGAGCAGGTGCGGCGGGATGGCCACGGTGCGCCTGCCGGCAGCGGATTTCGGATCCCCTACGACGAACTCCCCGGGCAGGCGCACCACGGCGCGGCGCACGGACACGGTGCCGGCGTCGAGGTCGAGATCGGTGCGGGTGAGTCCCGCGAGCTCACCGAAGCGCAGCCCGCACCATGCCGCGAGCAGGACCATCGGGCGCAGCCTCTCGGGCATCGCGGTGACGATCGCTTCGAGCTCGGGCAGCGTCGCGATGGTGACCTCGCGCACCCCGCGGGCGTTGCCGGCCCCGCGGATTCGGCACGGGTTCGTGCTGATCAGGTCGTCAGCGACCGCGGCGTTGCAGATCGTGCGGAGCAGGCTCTAGGCGTGCGCCCGCCGCGTCGGATGTGCCGGGTCCAAGGTCGCGTACCAGGCGCGCACCGACGCCGGGCTCAACCGGTGCAGCGCGGCCCCACCCAAAGTGGGGACGATCTTGGAGTCGAACACGCGCCGGTACTCCAGCCGGGTACGGGGCTTGAGCATCCGGGTGCGGAGGAACTCCTCGCCGTACTCGGCCACAGTGAACCGCTCCGGCTCAGCCGGGAGCTCCCCGGACGCGTGCGCCTGCAGCCACGAGGCCGCGTCGAGCTTCGTGTCGAAAGTCCGCGGCGCGCAGACCATGCGCCCCTCGTCGTTGCGGTAGCGGGCCTGCCATCGCCCGGAGGCCAGCTGACGGGGCGCTCCGGCCCCGTTCGGACGGCGCCCGCTACGACCCGGTGAACGTCCCATGACCACCCCTGACCCGTGCCACTTTGTGCCACAACAGCAACCCGAGGATAGCCGACGCCGAACGCGACGTCTCTAAGCCGATCGTGAAACATTCAGCGGCACAAGGACTATCAGGTACCAAAGAAGACGAGCCGACACGAGCCGAAACAGCGAAGCGCACTTTCGAATCCTGCCGGGGGCACACATCCCACCGGCCCGCGCCGAGCGCGGGCCGCACTCATCTCCCTCCCCACACGTCCATGGGCCCGCGCCGCACCGATGTCCCTGTCGTGGCCCGAGCAGCCGGCGAGAAATGTCCGTCGCCCACGTATCAGGGAGCTGCGTCGCGGCTCTGGTTGGTGTCAGCGCGGGCTGCTCGAGCCGGGGACGAGCAGGCCGCACGGCGGACGCGTGGTCCGGGCGCCGCACCAGGTGCCCCGCATCGGTGCTCGGACCACGCCGCCGCCCTCGGCCCGCGTCCCTGCCGGAGGACCACGATGAGACCGACCGCGAGCACCATGGCCGCTGTCCGCGCCGAGACCCCCACCGTCGACGTCGACCACTGGGACCACGTCACCGTCACCCAGGGGATCGACCGTCCCACGCACCGGCTCCGCGACCTCGCCGTTGCCCTCGTGGCCGCCGTCTGCGTCGCCGCGGTCGCCGCCTGGATCGGCGCCGCGGTCGTGACCTCGCCTGCCTCGGCCGATGCGACGGCGACGGCGTCGGCGTCGCACGCGCGTCTCGGGACGGTCGTCCACTCCAACCCCCACGCCCATCCGCGGCTGGGTCCCGTCGTCCACCACAGCCCGACGACCGGGTCGACCACGGGAACCGACTCGGCCCCGATCACCAACGCCACGACGACCACCGACCACTCGCGGCTCGGCACGGTGACCCACCACGGCGCCCTCCCGCGGCAGTGGAAGTCCTGACCGCGACGCGGCGCCCGGCGCCGTCGTCGGTGCCGAGTCGGTGGCGAGGCCTCCGCGCACCCGACACAATCGGGCGCGGAGGACAAGTGGAGACGACCGACGACGATCTCGGTGCGCGGCTGGCAGCCGCGGCGTCCGGGGACCGCGCGTCCTGGGACCATATCGTCGACCGCTTCGCGAACCTCGTTTGGTCGGTGGCCCGCTCCTACCGGCTCTCGAGCGACGACGCCGCCGACGTCGTCCAGACCACGTGGCTCCGGCTGCTCGACAACCTCGACCGCATCGAGGACGCGCAGCGGCTCGGCAGCTGGCTGGCCACGACTGCCCGCAACGAGTCGTTGCACTCGTTGCGGCGCAGCAAGCGCGAACCGGCCGTCGACCTCGTCGAGATCATGACGTCGGTGGCCGACGGCGGCGCTGCACTCGACGCCGACCTCCTGCGGGCGGAGCGCGACGTCGCCCTGTGGGAGCTCTTCGAGCGACTGTCCGACAACTGCCGACGCCTGCTCCGCGTGATGATCGCCACCCCGGCGCCGTCGTACGCCGAGGTCTCCGAGGCGCTCGGCATGCCGATCGGCTCGATCGGTCCCACGCGCGCTCGGTGCCTGGCCAGCCTGCGCACTCTCGCGGTCGACGCCGATCTCGCTCCGGACCTGGGATAGGGAGGCGACGATGTCCGACGACGACGCGCTCGAGGCGCGACTGCGCACCCTGTCCGCCGAGCTCGACCCCACACCCGAGCTGACGATCACCAGCGCGAAGGCCGCGTGGGAGCTGCGCGACCTCGACTCCCAGCTCGCCACCCTGGTGGCCGACTCCTGGCGCGACGAGCCGGTCGCGGACACCCGCGACAGCCTCGGCACCCTGCGGATGCTGACGTTCACGAGCGACGGCGCGAGCATCGAGGTCGACGTCGAGTCCGACCCGCTCACCGGCACGCGCCGGCTGCGCGGCTTCGTCACGGGCACCGAGGGCGATCTCGTCGTCGAACGCGGCGACGCCCGCGTCAGCGTCCCCGTCGTGGACGGCCAGTTCGACGTCGACGGGCTCGAGGCCGGACCCGTACGGCTGTCGGTCGAGGCGTCCGACGGCACCCGGATCGTCACCACCTGGGTCTCGCTCTAGGTCGGTCGGCCGCGCCCGTGGCACGATCCGGGCATGACGGGGATCGCGGGGGACGGCGACGAACCCTGGCCCTACGCCGACCTCCGCGAGGCGGCACGAGCGGCGTACGTCCTCGCCGGCGACGACCGCTTGGCAGCCGTCGCCCTCGCCGACCGCGTCGTCGCCGCCGTCCCTCGGCAAGGTGCCTCGACCGAGCAGCGGGAGGGCGAGTCGCTGGCTCATCGGGCCGCGGCCCTTGCGCTCGTCGACGTCCCGGACCTCCCGGCTGCGGAGCGACGGGCGCGTCGCGCCGTCGCGGTCGCGACGAGAGCCGGGCTCGACGCGGTGGCGTCCGAGGCGACCATGACCCTGGCCTGGGTCCTGCTCGAACGCGGACGGGGCACGCGCGCCCTCGAGGCGCTCGACGCGCTGACGCCGCAGCCCGACGCCCTCGTGGCTGCGCGCCTGTCCGTGCAGCGCGCACTGGTCCTGCAGCGCGGGTTCGGTCGCACCGCCGAGGCACTCGCGCTCTACGACGAGGCCCTCCCGGTGCTCGAGCAGCACGGGGACCGGCTGTGGTGCGCGCGCGCCCTGCACAACCGCGCTCACCTGCGTGCCTATGCGGGCGACATCGACCTCGCCATCGACGACGAGCGGGCCGCCGTCACGCTCTTCGAGCAGTCCGGACAGTCCACCTCTGCGACCCTGGCCATCGCCGACCTCGGGTGGGCCGTCGGCATGTCGGGCCGCATCCCCGACGCGCTGCGACTCATGGACGAAGCAGCGCAGCGTCTCGGCAGCCTCGACGCGGTGGCCGAGCTCGACCGCGCGGACGTCCTGCTCCGCGCAGGGCTCTCGTACGACGCGGTCGCGACCGCCGGAGCGGCGGCTGCCTGGCTGCGTGACCACGACTCCCGCCAGGGTCTGTTCACCGCCGAGGCGGAGCTCATGCTCGCGCGGGCCCTGCTGCGCAGCGGCGACGTCCCTGCCGCGCTGGTCCGCGCGGACGTCGCGCGTCTCGCCTTCGGTCGCCAACGACGGCACGCCTGGCGCGTCCTCGCGGAGCATGTCCGCGAGGTGGCGCGCGTGCACCACCAGCACCGCGCACCGACAGCGGCGACGCTCCGGACGGTGCGCGAGCTCGAGGTCCAGGGCTGGCACGTGCACGCGCTAGATCTGGCCATCACGGCCGCCGACGAGGCACGGGCCCACGGCGACCCGACCCGCGCCCGTGCGCTGCTGGCAGCGGTGCGGGCCCGACCCGGCGAGCTCGACGACGTGCGCGCCCGCACGCACCACGCGCGTGCCCTCGAGCTGCTCCTCGATGACCGCCACCGCGAGGCGATGGTGCACGTGTCGCGATCCTGGGCTCTGACCGAGCGTCTCCGCGACCTCGTCGGCGCGACCGAGCTGCAGGCGACGGCGTCGGGGCGCGCCGCGGACGTCGTCGCGCTGGGCCTGGAGTCTGCGCTGGCCTCCGGCTCGGCGACGCGGTTCCTGACCTGGTCCGAGCGAGGCCGCGCGGCGACCCTGCGCTTTCCCCCGGCGATGCCGCCCGAGGACGCCGAGCTCGCCGCCGCCCTGGCGAGGATGCGGTTCGCGGCCCACTCCGACGACCAGGAACGGCTCGCCGGCACACCCGGGCCGGCGCTCGCGGCCGAGCGCCGCAAGATCGAGCGCGACGTCGTACGCCTCACGCGGCACGCCGCCGCGAGCCGGGCACCCGCATCCCCCGCCACCGCGACCGCAGTCCGCGAGCGGTTGGGGGGACGGTGCCTCGTGCAGTACACGGCGCTGCGCGGCGACCTGGTCGCCGTGGTCGTCGACGAGCGCCGCACCCGCGTCGTACCCCTCGGGCCGATCGGCCCCGTCGACGCCGCGGTGACCCGCCTCGAGCTCCTCCTACGCCGGTCGGTGTCCGGCTTCGCCTCGCCCGCCCACGCGAGCGGCCCGGTGCAGGCGGCCGAGCGGGCCGCGACGTTGGTGCTCGACCCGCTCCGCGACCTCGTGCGCGACCGGGAGCTCGTGATCTCGCCGACCGGGTCGCTGTGGCGACTCCCCTGGGCCTGGCTGCCGGCCCTGCGCGGACGACCGACTGTGCTGACCCCGTCCGCCACGGTGTGGTGCCGCGGCACCGATCGCGTCGCACCCAGTGAGCCCACGGTCCTCGCGGTCGCCGGACCGCACCTCGCCTGGGCCGACGCGGAGGTCGACGACGTCGCCCGGGCGCATGCCCGCGTGGAGGTTCTTCGCGCCGACGACGCCAGCACGGCGGCGGTGACGGGACGCCTGGTGGACGCCGACATCGCGCACCTCGCGGTGCACGGGTCGCTGCGCGTCGACAACCCGCTCTTCAGCTCGCTCGCGCTCGCCGACGGACCGCTCACCGCCTACGAGCTCGAGCGACTGCCGCGCGCGCCGCGCGTGGTGGTCCTCCCTGCGTGCCACTCGGGCGAGGCACGCGGCCCCGTGGCCGACGAGCCGCTAGGGCTGGCCTGGACCCTGCTCGGCTGCGGAGCCGCCACCGTCGTCGCGACGCTCGGCGCGGTTCCGGACGAGGCGACGGTGCCCGTGATGCGCGAGCTGCACGCGCGGCTCGCGAACGGCGCGTCCGTGGCCCACTCCCTGGCCGCCGCGCAGGCCGTGTTCCTCGACGACGAGGACCCGCTCGTGTCCGCGACGGCGGCGTCGTTCCTCTGCCTCGGGAGCTGACCTGCGCCGCCGGGCTCACGGGAGCCGCGGCTGCCGCGGGTCCTCCGGGGGCCAGTAGAGGAGGCCGACGGCTCGCGCACTGGGCAGACGCACGAGCTCTGCCGCCAGCTGGCGCCACGCCTCGTCGGCCGTGAGCGGCCCGGTCGGGGCATGCCCGAGCTCGGCGTCCTCTCGGACGCGACGGGCGACCTCCGCCGCGACGAGCGGCGCGGCGAACGACGTGCCGCTCCACCGGGCGAACGGGTGCGGACCGGCGAACACGGCGCCCGTGGGGTACGTGCCCTCGACGTAGGAGCTGAGCAGGTCGCTCCCGACCGTGCAGACGTCGACCCACGGGCCGAAGTTGCTCCACTCGGTCGGGACGACGACGCCACCGAGGTCGTCGACGGCCGCGACGGCGACGACGTGCTTGCACGCCGCAGGCCACCACGGCCGGTCGATGCCGTCGTTGCCGGCAGCGGCCACGACCACCGTCGTACGGGGCAGCTGGTCGAGCACCGCCTGGGTCACGACGGGCGGGTTGTCGTCGAAGGTGTAGCCGCCCAGCGACAGGTTGACGACCGGCACCGCCATCGGACGCGAGCCGACGGCGAGCAGGGCGCGGGCCACCCAGACGTCGTCGCCGATCCCGTCGGGATCCAGGACCGCGTAGGGGCATATCACGAGGTCGGGCGCGACTCGTCGCACGAGCCCGGCGATGAACGTGCCGTGTCCCGCCTCGGCTCCCAGGGTCGGGGCCGCGACCGGGTAGAGCCGGTCCTCGTCGTCGTGGAACACCGGGTTGCCGGGGTCGCGACGGATCGCGGCGTCGAGCTGCGGGTGCCAGCTCGACAGCAGCTTGTGGCTCGGAACGCCGGTGTCGAGGACGGCGATGTCGGGGACCGACCGGTCCGGTGCCGGGTCCAGGGACGGATGCGCGGCGGTGGCCGACGGGGGACCGGCCGGACCGCCGCGCGGGTGCGGCTCGCCGACGAGGACGTGGTTGAGCGACACGGTGATCGGCGGGTCGTCGCCGCCGGGCTCGTCGGCGGCGGGGTCCCGCTCCGCACGCGTGAGGGCGATGCCCTGCAGCCGGGTGGCCACCTCCACCAGCGACTCGGCGCTCTCCCCGCGCACGATCCGCCAGAGCTGCAGACCCACGCGGGCCAGCCACTCGCCCTGTTCGCCGTCCGCGTCGGCGATGGACGAGAGCTCCTCGCCGAGCAGCCGCACCGCACGGTAGGAGAGCACCAGCTGACCGGGTCGGTACAGCGCCCGCGCCCCGCGGACGACCTCGCCGCGTTCGACTGCCGCGTCCAACGCCCGTCGGAACGCGTCCCCGGGCTCCGCGCCGTCCTGCTCCGTCATGAGATCCCCCTGGGGGTCGACTGCCTCACCGGCACCTTCTCAGCGGGCCCGAACTGCCACAACCGGTTCGGGGACATCGACGGTCCGCGTTCACCCGCGCAGGGCGTCGTAGGCTCGACGCGCCATGCAGGAGATCCGGACCTTCCACCCGCGCCGCGGTCGGATGAGCGGCGCCCAGGTGGACGCAGTCTCCCGTCTGCTGCCCCGCTACGGCGTACCCGAGGGGCGGATCGACTCGGCCGCGCTGTTCGGCGGCCGACCGGTGGCGCTCGAGATCGGGTTCGGGCTCGGCCATGCCACGGTCGAGATGGCGCTCGACGACGACACGATGGGCATCCTCGCGGTCGACGTGCACACCCCGGGCGTCGGTCGGCTCCTGCTGGCCATCGAGGAGCACGACCTCGACAACGTGCGTGTGGTGCACGACGACGCTGTAGAAGTGATGCGCGACCGGCTGGTCGACGACTCGCTCGCGGCCATCCGGGTGTTCTTCCCCGACCCGTGGCCAAAGGCCCGACATCACAAGCGGCGCATCGTGCGACCGGACCTCGTGTCGCTCATGGCCGCGCGCCTCGAGCCGGGCGGGGTGCTGCACTGCGCGACCGACTGGGCGCCGTATGCCGAGCAGATGCTCGAGGTGCTGCGGGCCGAGCCCTCGCTGGCGAACCGTTACGACGACTACGCGCCGCGGCTCGAACGGCCGATGACGAAGTTCGAGCGGCAGGGCCTCGACCAGGGGCACGAGGTCGCCGACCTAGTGTTCGTGCGGCGCTCGGCGTGACGCCGAGCGCGTGAGCGGTCAGCCGCCCCAGGGACCCCAGCCGGCGGCGACCCAGACGTTATGCGCGACCGTGTCCTGCTGCTCACAGGTGGCCTTCTCGGGGGCGCTCGCGAAGGCGAGACCACCGTTGGCCCGCCACAGCCCCAGCGTCATCTGCCACTTGCCGCGCCACAGCCCGTTGTAGGACCGCACGGTGCAGTGACCCTTGGACTCGCGGTAGACGATGGCGCGACCGTGCGCCGAGCTCAGCCAGGTCGCGTACGGGAGCGCGGCGCGGGCCGCCGTCGAGGAGCGCATGGTGCGCGAGAGGGTCGGGTCGACCGTCGAGGCCCGCGCGATCGTGGTCCCGCGCACCGATGCAGCGTTCGCGGTCACCGGAGCGACGAGGGACAGACCGAGTGCGGTCGTGAGCACGGCGACGCCGACGAGCGCGCGCAGGGGCATGACATACGCCATGACGTGGTTCCTCCGCCGCCTGCGAGGTGAGCTGTCGGGTTGGGCCGGAGGTCGGCCTGCCGCTCGCGCGACTTCACCCCGAGACCGTCAGGTTCGACGGCCGGATGTGGTTCCCCCACTCCCGTCCAAGGGTTCGGGCCACGACCGTGGACGGGACTCGGCGGTCCGTTCGTGGCGCTCTGCTTCCCCGCAGAGCACACATGACGCTAGTCCGAACGGGGGCATCTGTCGATCAGAACGGCCCCGTCCCGGCTTGTCCGGCGCAAGAAGTGAGGTCCTGTGGAGCCACGACCGCAGAGTCTCAGGCGGTGGTCCAGTCCGGATCGACTCACCCTCGACCTGTGGTCGAGGGTTTGGGGCTGACCGGGTCGGGTGGTCCGCTGCGCGCTGTCCGCGCGTGTCCGTAGCCTGCGGGCGAGCGCGTCCCACTGACGCGGCGGTCATGAAGGAGCGCCATGCCCGACGTCACCCTCCAGGTCCAGGCCACCGGCGCCCTTCCGGCGTACTTCTCCCCGGCTCGCGGGGTGGACGGCGCCGCACCGGGCGTCGTGGTGGTCCACGAGGCGTTCGGCCTCAACGCCGACGTCCGCGACCTGGCCGACCAGTTCGCCGGGCGCGGCTTCCACGCGATCGCCCCCGACCTGCTGTCCTACGGCGGCACCGTGCGCTGCCTGGTCACGGTGACTCGGGCGCTCAGCAAGGGCGAGGGCCGGCCGTTCACCGAGATCGCCGCCTCCCGGGCCTGGCTCGCCGAGCGCGAGGACTGCACGGGACGCATCGGCATCGCCGGGTTCTGTCTGGGCGGAGCGTTCGCGATCCTCATGGCCAACCGCGGCTTCCACGCCAGCGCGGCCAACTACGGACGGCTCCCCGCGCGCCTGGACGCCGCCGCCGCGGGCGCCTGCCCGGTCGTCGCGTCCTACGGCGGTCGCGACCGCTCCCTCACCGGCGCTGCCACGCGTCTCGAGGCCGCCCTCGAGGCGGCCGGTGTCGAGCACGACGTGAAGGAGTACGCGGAGGCGGGTCACTCGTTCCTCAACCACTCCGGGACGCCCGGGTGGATGAAGCCGTTCACGCGGCCGCTGCATGCCGGATACGTCGACACCGCGGCCGCCGACGCGTGGGACCGGATCCAGCGGATGTTCGACTCGACGCTGCGCGACTGACTTAGCCCCGCATCCTCGCGCCCGTCAGCAGCTCGAGCCGGCGCACGCCGAAAGCCCATGCAGGAGTGGGATTCCCCTCGACGTCCTGCACGACCCAGTCGTCGACCCCGTGGCCCCACGTCGTCCACACGGCGTCGCCCACCAAGGCCTCGACCTCGTCCGTCCCGCGCCAGGCCCACACCGCCGACGCCGACCCGGCGTAGGTGTCCGCGATCGGCGCGATCGAGTCGTGCGGCTCGCGGGCGCGCACATCGAGCAGGTGCACGCGCCGTGCCGCGTGCTCCACGGCGACGGAGAGCAGGTGGCGCGAGCCGGCCGCCGGGTCGTCGTAGTCGAGCACCACGTGCAGCACCGTCTCGCTCTCGTCGGGGGTGCGCAGAGAACCCGCCTCGACGAGGTGCACTCGCCCAACGTGTGCGCACCAGCGCGGGAGGTCCGCGACGAGGCCGGGGTCGGCGTCACGGACGAGAGCCGCCGCGTCCGCGCGCACGTCCGGGTGACCCAGCGTCGCGAGACACACCACCGACTGCAGGCCCAGCAACGACGTGGCGGCACGCGGATCGGCCAGCGCGTCTCGGCAGAAGGCGGCGAAGGAACGGTCCGTACCCGGTCCGCGCACGTCGAGCAGCCCGAGCAGGTAGCCCACAACTCCCTCGACGCGGAACGCGTCACCCGTCTCGCCGATGCGCACGAGCTCGCACATCAGCACGTCCAGCGGGGGCTGGTGACGCAGCCGGGCCGCGTCCGGGCCGGTGCCGCCCGGCGGCCCGGAACGCCTCGGTCCTCGCGAGGGGCGGCGGCGCGCGACGGGAGCCATGGCGCGAACGGTACCGGCACCGACGTGCCCCGTACGCCGTGCGGTCACCGGGAATTCGTCACCTCGAACTGCTGCGGAGCGCTCAGGTACACCTCCGACCGGTCCGATACGAGTGTCATGACACCGAACAGCCCGGAGCCGATCGTGCGGGCGATGCTCGCGGCGGTCCACCGGCGCGACCACGCGCACTCGAGGTCATGCTGCCGTCCGCACAGCGTCGAGGTCGTCCACCTCGGGAGCGCCTCGATCGCGGTCTGTCACGACTGCGGCTTCGAGTCGGGCTTCCACACGGTGCGCGACTGCGAGCGCGCTGCCGCGGACCACCGGCTCACCACCGTCTGAGCGGCGTGAGGTCGGCACGGCGCATCCGGGCTGCGCTCGCGCGCGCTATTTTCGACCCGTGACCGTGCCGACCACTCCTGCCGCGGGCTGGTACCCCGATCCCGCCGGGGGCGACGGCCTGCGCTGGTGGACGGGCATCACGTGGACCGATGACGTGCGCGCGAGCCCGTGGGCGTCGGCGACCCCGGTCTCCGCGGCACCAGTGACGCCCGTCGTCACGTCGGCCCCGCCGTCCGCCTCGTCGCCCTGGGCCTTCGAGCCGGCCCTCGCCCCCGTGGCCGGCGCGCCAGACCAGGGCGACGACGCGGTCCCCCGCCGGTCGATGCGCCCGTTGTGGCTCGTGGTCGGCGCAATCGTGGTGGCGATCGCCCTGGTCGCCGGGTCCGTCGCCGCGCTCGGCTCGCTCTCCTCGCGAAGCAAGCTCGACATGGCAGCGGTCGAGAACGACATCGCGCACCGGGTCGCGCAACGCACCGGCCTGGTGGCCACGGTCGACTGCCCCGACTCGGTCGACATCGAGGCGGGGACGACGTTCACCTGCTCGGTGACGACCGACGACGGCAACCAGCTCGACGTGGAGGTCCATCAGGACGACGACCAGGGCAACCTCACGGTCTCCGGCGTCCCGCAGTGACCGGCGAGTGCGTCGCGATCGTCCATCCGCTCAAGTCCGGCGGGCTCGACGCGGCGACCGACCGCCTGTCCCGCTGGGCCCATGCCGCGGGCGTCCCGACTCCGCACGTCGTGACGACCACGCCGGACTCGCACGGGACCGAGCAGGCGCGCGACGCCGTCGCCGCGGGCGCCGACCTCGTGCTCGCCTGGGGCGGCGACGGCACGGTGCGCGCGATCGCGGAAGGGCTCGCGGACTCCGGCGTACCGCTCGGCGTCGTGCCCGCCGGGACGGGCAACCTCCTGGCGCGCAACCTCGGCATCCCGCTCTCGCTGGGGGACGCGGCGACCGTGGCGTTCGAGGGTGCCGATCGTCGCATCGACGTCCTCGAGATCGGCCTGGGCGGGTCCGTGACGACCAGCACCGTGATCACCGGCCTGGGCATGGACGCGGTGCTCATCGACGCGTCCGAGGAGCTCAAGAGCGCCATCGGGCCGTCGGCGTACGTCCTCAACACCGTTCGTGCCTTGCGGCACAAGAAGATGCGGGTGGGCGTCGCGGTCGACGGCGGAGCGCCCCGGTGGTTCTCTGCGCGCAGCGTCCTGGTGGCCAACGCCGGCGGCCTGCTCGCCGGGATGGACGTCGCGCCCGAGGCCGAGGTCGCCGACGGGCAGCTGCACGTGATCGTGCTGCCGCTCGGCCGTCCGGTCGACTGGGTACGAACGGGAGCGCGCATCATCGCGCGCCGCGGTGTCGAGGACACCTCACGGTTCCACCTGCAGGGCTCGAGCGCGTGGATCGTGGCGGCCGAGCCGCAGCCGCGTCAGGTCGACGGCGACCTCGTCGGCGAGGGCCGCACTATCCAGGCCCGGGTTCGACCGGGAGCCCTCACCGTGCGGGTGCCGCGCGGGTCGGCGGACGCCTGAGCGCCGTCGGGACTAGGGCTTGCCCTTGGTCGAGCTGTGTGCGAGCCACTGGGCCCAGGGCATGTTGTACGGCGCACCGAGGCCGTTCCAGAACTCCATCGCGCGCGGCGTGCCGGTCGTCACCACCGCGTCGCCCGGAATCACGTGGTCGAAGAACCACTGCGAGTCCGACGTCGTCAGGTTCGTGCAGCCGTGCGACCCGTTGTAGCGGCCCAACCTCGCGGTGGCCCACGGCGCACCGTGCACGAACTCGCCGGTCGGCGTGATGCGCACCGCCCAGGGAACCTGCAGGTCGTACTGGTCCTTCGGGTCCGTGATGCCGGCGGCGACGCTGGTCATGTGGCGCAGTGCGTCCTTCTCCATCACGGCCTTGATTCCGGACCGGGTCTCGAAACCCTTCTTGCCCAAGGACGTCCGGAAGACCTTCACCGGCTTGCCGTCGATGACGACGGTGAAGCGGTCCTTGACGCCGTCGACCATGGCGATGAGGGAGCGGGCGGTGCGCAGCGTGTGCGTGCGCGACGTCGACGCGTCACCGACGTAGCTCAGGGTCGGGCTGTGCGCGACCTCCACGCCGGCGAGGGTAAGCCGCACCTCGATCGTCGCGTGACCCGGCCAGAATCCGGGGAGGCGGAACATCGCGGTGGTGCTGTTGCGCCAGTACCACGCACCGTTGGAGAACAACCCGTTGACGTAGACGTGCATGCGGTGCTCGGCGGCCGCCCGGTCGACCACGGGGACGCTGAACTTCGCCGTGATCGGGTAGGCGACCCCGATGACGGTGCCGGCGGCCGGAGTGACGGTGACGTGGAAGGCCGCAGTCGGGATCGGCTGCGCGGGCGGCGCGGGTCGCGGGGCCGGAGCCGTGGGGACCGGCGTCGGGGTCGGTGCGACTGTCGCCGCTCCCGCGGGGGCGGCGAGCAGACCGACCGCCAGGGCGACCGAGGCGCCGAGCAGGAGCGGGAGCCGGACCACGGCGCACAGGGCGCGTGCTCGGGTCACGTTCGGGGTCCTTCCGGCGGCACAGTGGGGGGCGGGCCAGCGGCGCGCAGCCCCCAGTGTACGGCTCAGCGCAGGACGACCACCTCGTCGCCGACCCGCGACCAGCCGTAGAGCCACACGGCGTCGGCCCGGGACTGCCGGACGCACCCTCCGGACCCGATGGCTCGACCGAGCTGGCTCTCCGACTGGATCGGCGCTCCGCCGACGTAGCGCGGGATCGTGTGGAAGCCGATGCGCGCCCCCGTGAGCCCGACGGCGAACCGCACCATGTACTCGAACCGGAGCTTCTCACCCGGGTTCGTCGCGACCGTGGACTTCGAGTAGACGTGGTAGACCGAGGGCTTCGGCCGACCCACCCGACCCGTCACGGCGTAGTCCCGGAGCACCGCTCCGTCGTCGCCGACCACCCAGAGATGGGCGGCGGTCTCGGCGTAGACGATGCGACGGCCCGCACCGCTGCGTGCGGGAAGCGGACGGCTGGGCACGTACGTCGAGGGCGAGCCGGCGACGCCGACGAGCAGGGCGGCGGCAGCGACGACCCGGGAGGTGGTCGACCGCGCCGGGGCGACGGGCCGGGCGACGGCCGTGGCTGCGGCCGCGACGGTCGGGGTGGTCCGCTGCGCTCGCGCGGGCGTGCGGGTCGCCGCGGTCCCCGTGAGCCCCGTGGGCGTCGCCGCGCGGACCGGGACGGCGGCGAACGGCGAGGCCGACGCGGCCAGGAGGAGCGCGGGCGCTGCCACGACGGCGGAGCGGTGCGGCGCGGCAGCCGTCTGGACCGTCGTCGCGGGCCCGGGGGCGGGGAGCAGCACGCCGAGCACGAGCCCGGCGATGGCCGACCCCGCCGCGAGCAGGGCCACGCGACGCCGGAAGATCGCGGCCGCGGGCGCGACTGCCGGCCCGGACCT
>DATCCY010000116.1:0-2816 GCA_036510975.1 Candidatus Nanopelagicales bacterium | reverse complement strand
GCACCGACCGTCGGAGCTGTCCGGCGGTCAGCAGCAACGGGTGGCGATCGCGCGCGCGCTGGTGAACGACCCGGCCGTCGTCTTCGCCGACGAGCCGACCGAGAACCTCGACACCGAGTCCACCACCGTGGTGATGGAGGCCCTGGCCCGCACCAACCGCGAGCTGGGCGTGACCATCCTGTTCGTCTCGCACGACCCCGATCACCGCCGCTACGCGAAGGACTGCCTCTACCTGCGCGACGGCGAGCTCGTCGGGGCGTACCTGTGATGTCCGGGATCAGCACACTGCGGGTTGCCGGGTTCATCAGCCGCCGGACGATCACCCGCGGCAACCGCGGCGTCGTCGTGTTGACCACGACCATGATGGCGGCCGTCTTCGCCGAGCTGCTGTTCATCCCCTCGCTCATCCTCGGTGCCACCGAGCACATCGAGCAGCAGCTGCGCGACAACATCACCGCCGACATCACCATCACCCCGGGCGGGGATGCGCAGACCATTCCGGACGCCGCCGGCCTGCTGGCCCAGGCCCGCGCGACCCCCGGCGTCGCGGCGGCCACCAGCACCGCACTCGCCGGGTCGCAGGTCAGCGCCGGCAGCCGCAGCGGCTCCTGGTCGGTGCTCGCGGTCGACCCGGCGTCCTACGTCCAGACCTTCGCCACCGCCCGCGAGATGATCGAGGGCACCTTCCTGGCGCCCGGTGACACCAACGAGATCGTCCTGGGCGTCGGCGTCGCCGGTGCGGGGCGCACCGACAAGGCCACGTACACCACCTCGCTGCAGTCGGTCCACGCCGGCGACCAGGTCACCGTGACGCTGCTCGGCGGCGAGTCCCACCCGTTCACGGTCAAGGGCGTCTACGACGCGCAGCTGGTTGAAGCCAACCAACGCGCGTTCATCACGGCCACCGCCGCTGAGACGCTGCTGCCCCAGCTGACCGGCCAGGCGAGCTCCGTGTTCGTCAAGACCGAGCACCCGGGCCGGGAGGACGCGGTCGTGGCCCAGCTGCAAAAGAGCCGACCCGACGTGGTGTACAAGCCGTGGCAGACGCTTGAGTCCACCGTCAAGGACCTGACCGGCTCGTTCGACACCATCCGGTCGATCCTCAACGCGGTGTCCCTGCTGGTGGCCGCGATCGCGGTGTTCATCATCACCTACATCGACCTGGTGAACCGGCGGCGCACCATCGGCATCGAGCGCGCCATCGGGATCAGCGGGGTCGCCATCGCGCTGAGCTACGTCCTCAAGGCGATCGTGTTCGCCGTTGTCGGCGTCGTGCTCGGCGCCGTCCTGTTCCGGTTCGCGGCCGTCCCGTTCGTCGACCGGCACCCGTTCCAGTTCCCGATCGGGCCGGTCACGCTGAGCGTCACCGGCGCGGAGATGCGCCGCGGCGCGGCCGTGCTCATCGGCGTGGCCGCCCTCGGGGCGCTCGCCCCCGCCTGGCGTTCCGTGCGTCTGCACATCGTCGACGCCATCTGGGGCTGAGCGGGTGGCAGACACGCAGCTCGGGGACGGCCCTTGCGCAACCCGGACGACGACCGCGAGCATCGGCGGCGTGCACGCGACAGCCATCGACCACATCGTGGTGGTCTGCACGGACGTGGCAGCCACCCTGGGCTGGTGGCAGCGCGAGCTGGGGCTCGAGCCGCTGCGCCTGGACGAGTGGCGCGCGGGCGCGGCCCCGTTCCCCTCGCTGCGGATCGACGAGACCTCGATCGTCGACTTCGTCGCGGGGACACGCAGCGGGGTGAACGTCGCGCACGTGGCCTTGACGGTGGACGTCGGCGCCGCCGAGCTGGCCGCGCTGGCCGACGAGCGGGCGTGGGACGTGGTGACCCCGCTCGACGATCACCTCTACGGTGCCCGCGGCGTCGGCGCCGGGATCTACATCCGAGACCCCGAGCGCAACGTCGTCGAACTGCGCACCTACCTGCCCTGAGCCTCAGCGCCAGGGGTCAGAACAGCCGAAGCAGGCCGTGCGCGTCCAGCCCCTGCAGGTAGGCGCGCGCCGCGGCCACGCCGTCGTCCGGCACCAGCTCGGCCGGCAGCACGTGCCGCGCGGTCGCGGCGGCGAACGCGTGGTCGAGGGGAAGGTCGCGGTCGCGCCAGTGGCCCAGTGCCGTGCGCATGCTCCAAGCCGCTGACTCCGGGTCGCCGGTGAGGGCGGCGAGGGTTGGTCGGCGGTCGCCCGGACGCCGTCGACCCACTCGCCGCGCAACCCGGCGGTGGCGCTCAGCAGGTCAATGATCGTCTCGGCGTCGCGCAGCCGCGCGGCGGCCTGGATGCCCTGCCATAGCGAGGTTGACGCGTTCCCCCCGGACGCCTCCAGCGTGATCGACTCGCGGGCGTCGGCGAGCGCGCTGGCGAGGTCGCCGTCGAGCAGGCGCACCGCGCTCCGCGTGCGCAGGTACCACGTGGTCATCTGCACGGCCGTCCAGTCGGGGCGCCGGTCGGCCTCGAGCCGGTCCAGTGCGCTGTTCGCGGTGGCCGAGTCGCCCAGGTAGGCGCTGAGCAGGGCCTTGGACAGCGCAACCCCGTCCTGCTCGAGGCCGGTGGCGCCGCCGATCTCGTCGGCCTCGGCGAGTGCACGGGTCGCGACGGCGAGCTCACCGAGGTCGATCGCCGACTCGGCGGCGTTCGCCAGCCCCATCGCCTGGGCGGGGCGGATGCCCGCCCGCTCGGCGATCGCGGCGGCCTCGAGGAACGCGTCCGTCGCCCCACGGGGGTCCCCCGTCGCCAGCGCCACCCCGTGCCGCATCGCCGCGGTCATCTGGGCCTCGGCGCTGCCGCTTCGGCGCGCGAGCGACATGACGCCCTCG
>DATCCY010000115.1:0-18653 GCA_036510975.1 Candidatus Nanopelagicales bacterium | reverse complement strand
GGGTCACCTGACCCGCTACGACGACCCGCACGACCGACGTACGAGGAGAACGGCGACATGCCGAAGCAGAAGACCCACAGCGGCGCCAAGAAGCGCTTCAAGGTGACGGGCTCGGGCAAGATCATGCACGAGCACTCGAACAGGCGTCACCTGCTCGAGGTGAAGTCGTCGAGGCGCACCCGCCGCCTGGCCGGCACCAGTGAACTCTCCGGCGCCTACACCCAGAAGGTCAAGAAGCTTCTCGGCCGCTAGCAAGCCGAACCCCCGACGTCCATCGCGGGCCGGTGCGGCCCGATCGTGAAGCAGGAGAAGACCCATGGCACGCGTGAAGCGGGCAGTCAACGCCCACAAGAAGCGCCGCGAGATCCTCGAGCAGGCGAGCGGCTACCGCGGACAGCGTTCGCGGCTGTACCGCAAGGCCAAGGAGCAGCTGCTCCACTCCGAGGTCTACGCGTTCAACGACCGTCGTAAGCGCAAGGGCGACTTCCGTCGCCTCTGGATCCAGCGCATCAACGCCGCTGCCCGCGCGAACGGCATGACCTACAACCGCCTCATCCAGGGCCTCAAGGCCGCGGGTGTCGAGGTCGACCGTCGGATGCTCGCCGAGCTCGCGGTCAACGACGCCGCCGCGTTCACCTCGCTCGTCGAGACCGCGAAGGCGGCCCTGCCGGCCGACGTCAACGCGCCGGTCTCGGCAGCCTGATCGACGCAGCTCCCGACCGTCCCGGTCGCGACGCACGCATGAGCAGCACGGAGCTGACGTCCACCCGCGCCCCGCGGGTGAACTCGGCACGCCGTCTGGTCAAGAAGGCGTTCCGCGACCGGGACGGTCGCTTTCTGGCCGAGGGCCCGCAAGCCGTCCGGGAGGCCGCGGGGAGCCCCGGGACCCTGCTCGAGCTCTACGTCACCGCCGAGGCGGCCGACCGCTACGCCGACATCCTCGCCGCGGCCCGGGGCGCCGGTGCCGACGTCGTTCGTGCCTCGGGCGAGGTCGTCGCCTCGCTGTCGGGCACCGTCACGCCCCAGGGCATGGTCGGCGTCTGCGCCAGGATCGGCTCGTCCCTGCCCGACCTGCTCGCCACCGCGCCGACGCTGGTCACCGTGCTCGCGCACGCCCGCGACCCGGGCAACGTTGGGACGGTGATCCGCTGCTCGGACGCCGCCGGCGTCGGCGGCGTCGTGCTCACCGACGCCAGCGTCGACCCGCTGAACCCCAAGGCGGTGCGGGCATCGGCCGGGTCGCTCTTCCACCTCCCGGTGGTCACCGGGCCCACCGTCGAGGAGCTGCTGCCGGCGCTGCGAGCCGCCGGGCTCCGCGTGCTCGCGGCCGACGGTGCAGGCGAGCGCGACCTCGACGACCTGCTCGACGACGGCTCGCTGGTCCGTCCCACCGCCTGGGTGTTCGGCAACGAGGCCTGGGGGCTGCCCGAGACGACCCGCGCCCTGTGCGACGACGTCGTCCGGGTGCCCATCCACGGCCGAGCCGAGAGCCTCAACCTGGCGACCGCAGCGGCCGTCTGCCTCTACGCGTCGGCTCGCGCCCAGCGCCGCCGCTGAGCCCGTTCCGGCTGAGTGAAGCCTCACCTAAGTCGCCGATGTGACGAAACACCAACGCGCTCAGCACCTTTGAGCGATCGGTCGGCATGGAAGACTGAGCCCCACGACCAGGCTTCGTGACGGCGTGCCACGCCGTCACGTCCGGCAGGAAGGCTCCCCCATGGCGCGTCACCTCCACCTCCCGATCCTCGAGGAGACCGGCTACGTCGTCCTTGACAGCTATCAGCAGCCGATGGACCCAGCCGAGTGGAAGAACCTGGAGTACGTCGACTGGAAGTCCTCGGGCGACACCCGCTTCGCGCCCCTCGCGTCGGCGTACGGCCAGATCGAGTGCAACGGCTTCTGGCACCAGGACCCGCCGAAGGCGGACAAGGACGGCGTCTGGATCGACGCGCAGACCGCAGTGGCCCCCACGCTCACCGAGCGCGTCAGGGCGATCGGCTGCAACGTCGGCCGGGTGCGCGTCATCGAGCTGCAGCCGAACTCCTACGCCGACGCGCTGTACAACAGCCACCTCGACGACAACAACCGGATCAACCCCGACGGCGAGGGCTGGGTGATGCGCTGCTTCATGCAGCTCACCCACAACCCCGACAGCGTGATGATCCTGCGCGAGGACATCAACGACCCGTCGACCGAGACCCGCATCTCCCTGCCGGCCGGGGCTCAGCTCGTCGTGGACTCCGAGCGCATGTGGCACTCGGTGTGGCACCAGGGTGACGAGCCGCGCTACTGCCTCATCACGTCGGTGGAGTCCGGTCCCGAGCTCGAGAAGTGGATCTGGGAGAACTCGCCGAAGACCCGCGTCGACAGCGCCTTCCTCGACCAGGGCACGGCGGTCGAGGGCGAGGTCACCGCGCAGGAGCGCCGCGCGGCGCGCACGGCGTACTACGGCTACGACCCCACGACGGTGATGTCGGAGGCCTGAGCGCTCGCGGTACGGCCCCGGGCGGCTGAGGCCCGGGGCCGTACTGTGTCGTGAGCCGGGACACACCGCGGGTTAGGGAGGCCTAAGCCGCGGGAACGGTGCGGCATGATGGTGTCGCTGCGCCGCCGGAAGGATCTGTGAGGACCCCATGTCGTACGTCGAGAACGGCTACACCAAGCTCGAGGCGTTCCGCGAGAACGGCTACGTCGTGCTCGACGGCTACGACCAGGCGGCCGACCCGCAGGAGTGGCGCGACATCGAGTTCGTCGACTGGAAGTCCTCCGGCGAGACCCGCTTCGCCCCGCTGGCGTCGGCCTATGGCGACCTCGAGTGCGACGGCTTCTGGAACCACACGCCCCCCAAGACCGACAAGGACGGCGTCTGGGTGCCGGCGAACGCCGACAAGGCGCCCAGGCTGCTCGAGCGGGCGAAGGAGCCCGGCGCGAACATCGGCCGGTGCCGCGTCATCGAGCTGCAGCCCAACCTCTACGGCGAGAGCCTCTACAACTTCCACCGCGACGACAACAACCGCCTCAACCCCGAGGGCACCGGCTGGATCGTCCGCGGGTTCTTCAACCTCACCGACAACCCCGACTCGGTGATGGTGCTGCGCGACGACAAGGACGACCCGTCGACCGAGACGCGGATCCCGCTGCCGGCGGGCGCCCAGCTCATCGTCGACACCCAGCGGCTCTACCACGCGGTGTGGCACCAGGGTGACGAGCCGCGCTACTGCCTCATCACCTCGTGGGAGTCCGGCCCGGAGCTGGAGGCCTACATCGAGAAGCACCAAGGCAAGAGCTACGTCGAGTCCTACCCGCTGACCGACGAGGAGCTCGCCGCGGGCGAGGCCCTCGCCGCGGAGAAGCGTGCCGCCCGAGCAGCAGCGCTCGCCGCCCGTGGCCAGGACCCCACCTTCGGCGACGGCACCCTCACCGTCCTCGAGTCATCGATGGGTATGGAGACCGAGCAGCTCTCGGAAGCGTGAGCCAACCGGGGTAGTGCCCCGAAGCACCAAGTCCCGACGACCGGAAGCGCCCGCCGGGCGCGCGCCGGTCGTCTGGGAGGCGAAGCCGACCCGGGACGACTGCGGAGGGGGCGCCGACGCGGTGGCTCCGGAGGAGCCGCCGCTTGGAGGCGCAGCAAACGCCGCGCATCATCCCGCGGCGAGTAACCCGTGCAGTGGTGGGCTGCGCGCTCTCCTAGACTCTGCGCGTCTGCAACGAGAGGGAGCGCATGTCGGCGCCGAACAAGTCCTTCGACCCGGTTGAGGTGGCTGTGCTGAGCCAGGAGAGCGTCGACGCGGCCGTCGCTGATGCGCTCGCGGCCGTTGCCGCCGCCTCCGACCTCGATGCGCTCAAGGAGACCCGGCTCGCGCACGCGGGCGACCGCAGCCCGCTGGCGCTGGCCAACCGCGAGATCGGTGCCCTCCCGCCGCAGGCCAAGGCCGAGGCGGGCAAGCGGGTCGGTCAGGCGCGCGGCATCGTGCGCGAGGCGCTCGAGCGACGCCAGGTCGAGCTCGAGGACGAACGCGACGCCCGTGTGCTCGTGGAGGAGTCGGTCGACGTCACGCTTCCCTACGCGCGGCGGCCGGCCGGTGCGCGGCACCCGCTGACGACGATCACCGAGCGGATCGAGGACGTCTTCGTCGCGATGGGCTGGGAGGTCGCAGAGGGGCCGGAGGTCGAGGCCGAGTGGATCAACTTCGACGCGCTCAACATCGGGCCGGACCACCCGGCGCGCACGATGCAGGACACCTTCTTCGTCGGCTCCGAGGACAGCGGCGTCGTGCTGCGGACGCACACCTCGCCGGTGCAGATCCGGACGATGCTCGATCGCGAGCCGCCCATCTACGTCGTCTGCCCGGGCAAGGTCTTCCGCACCGACGAGCTCGACTCGACGCACACGCCCGTCTTCCACCAGGTCGAGGGGCTCGTGGTCGACCGCGGCATCACCGTCGCCGACCTCAAGGGCACGCTGGACCACTTCGCCACGGCGATGTTCGGTCCCGAGACCCGGACCCGTTGGCGGCCGTCGTACTTCCCGTTCACCGAGCCCTCGCTCGAGTTCGACATCTGGTTCGCCCAGGCCAAGGGCGGTCCACGCTGGATCGAGTGGGGCGGCTGCGGCATGGTCAACCCGCGGGTGCTGCGCGCCTGCGGGATCGACCCGGAGGTCTACTCCGGCTTCGCGTTCGGCATCGGGATCGAGCGCACGCTCATGTTCCGCCACGACGTCACCGACATGCGCGACATGGTCGAGGGCGACGTCCGGTTCGCCACGCAGTTCGGCATGGAGGTCTGATGCGCGTCCCGCTGTCCTGGTTGCGGGACTACGTCGACCTCCCGGACGACGTCGACGTCGAGGACGTCGGCCGGCGGATGGTCGACTGCGGCCTCGAGCTCGAGGAGATCGTCGCTGTCGGCACCGACGTCACGGGTCCGCTCGTCGTCGGTCGCGTTCTCGAGATCGAGGAGCTCACGGAGTTCAAGAAGCCGATCCGCTGGTGCTTGGTCGAGGTGGGTCCGGAGCACGGCCACCCGGACACCCCGGGCATCCGCGGGATCGTCTGCGGCGCGCGCAATTTCGTCGTCGGTGACCTGGTGGTGGTCGCGCTCCCGGGCGCCGTGCTCGCCGGCGGGTTCGAGATCGCGAGCCGCGAGACCTACGGCCACGTGTCCGACGGCATGATCTCCAGCGAGCGCGAGCTGGGTCTCGGCGACGACCACGACGGCATCATCGTGCTGCCCGAGGGCACTGCGGACGTGGGTGTGCCCGCCGGCCCCGTCGTCGGTCTCGGGGACCACGTGCTCGACGTCACGGTCACGCCGGACATGGGCTTCTGCCTGTCCATGCGCGGTGTCGCGCGCGAGCTCGCCCACTCCTACGGCGTCGTCTTCCGCGACCCCGGTCTCGAGCTCGTCGACCTGCCGGCACCCGAGGCCGGTGAACCGCACGAGTGCGTCGTTGACGACCTCGACGGCTGCGACCTGTTCACACTGCGCACGATCGTGGGTTTCGACCCGGCCGCGGCGTCGCCGTACTGGATGCGTCGTCGCCTCGTCATGAGCGGCATGCGCCCGGTGTCCCTCGCGGTCGACGTGACCAACTACGTGATGCTCGAGACCGGCCAGGCGTTGCACGCGTTCGACCGCGGCAAGCTCCGCGGTCCGATCGTCGTACGCCGTGCGCGCGACGGCGAGACGCTCGAGACGCTCGACCACGTCGAGCGTGCGCTCGACGCCGACGACCTGCTCATCACCGACGACCGCGGTCCGATCGGGCTCGCCGGGACGATGGGCGGCCTCGAGACCGAGGTCGACGAGGCCACCACGGACATCGCCCTGGAGGCCGCGCACTTCCGTGCCCCGGTCGTCGCCCACATGTCGCGTCGCCACAAGCTCTCGAGCGAGGCCTCGCGGCGGTTCGAGCGCGGCACCGACCACGTCCTGGCCCCTTACGCGTCCGCGCGGGCGACCGCACTGCTGATCGAGCACGGCGGTGGGCACTACGTCGGCATGACCGGTGTCGAGGCACCACGCGAGCCGGTCACGATCGAGCTGCCGGTCGGGCTGCCCGCCGAGGTGGCCGGCATCGAGGTCGGCCGCGGCCTGGTCGTCGCGCGTCTCGACGCCGTCGGTGCCACGGTGGCCGACCCTTCGGCCGACCCGCTCGTCGTCGCTCCGCCGTCGTGGCGTCCCGACCTCACCGACCCGGCCGACCTCGTCGAGGAGGTGCTGCGGCTCGGCGGCTACGACGCCGTCCCGGCGCGTCTGCCGCGCGCCACGGCCGGCTTCGGGCTCACGGAGGCCCAGCGTGCCCGTCGGCGCGTGGGGCGTGCGCTGGCCGCCGCCGGCTACGTCGAGGCCCTGGCCTACCCGTTCGTGGGTGAGGCGGACCTCGACGCGCTCGGCATCCCGGGCGACGACGTCCGTCGACGTGCGCTCCTGCTCGCCAACCCGCTGTCCGACGAGCAGCCCGCCATGCGCACGACCCTGCTGCCCGGGATGCTCGGCACCCTGCGTCGCAACGTGGGCCGAGGCGCCACGGACGCCGCGGTCTTCGAGAGCGGCGCCGTCGTGCGACTGCGCGACGGGCAGTCACCGCGGGGCACCACGACCCCGCCGCGACCGTCCGTCGATGCTCGCCCGAGCGCCGCGGACCTCGCGGCGCTCGAGGCTCTGGTGCCGGATCAGCCCTGGCACGTCGGCGTCGCGCTCACGGGCGCCCGCACGCCGGCCGGCTGGTGGGGCCCGGCGGAGCCCTCGTCGTGGGCCGACGCGATCGAGGCGGCGCGCGTGGTGGCGGACGCCGTCGGGGTCGACCTGCTCGTCCGGCGCGGCTCGACGCCGGCGCCCTGGCACCCGGGCCGGTGCGCGGAGCTGGTCGTCGGCGGAAGCGTCGTCGGTCACGCGGGTGAGCTGGCGCCGCGTGCGTGCGAGAACGCCGGACTGCCGCGACGCACGGCGGCGATGGAGCTCGACCTCGGCGCCGTGATCGCTGCGACGTCGGGCGTCCGCAGCGCGCGCGGCTTCTCGTCGTACCCCGTCGCGAAGGAGGACGTCGCGCTCGTGGTCGACGCGGCGGTGCCGGTCGACGCGGTGGAGTCCGCGCTCGTGGCAGGCGCCGGCGCGCTGCTCGAGTCCGTGCGGCTCTTCGACGTCTACACCGGCGAGCAGGTGGGCGAGGGCCGCAAGTCACTGGCCTACGCACTGCGCTTCCGCGCGCCGGACCGCACCCTGACCGTCGAGGAGGTGTCGGCCGCGCGCGACGCGGCCGTCGCCGCGGCGCAGGAAGCGGTCGGGGCGGTCCGACGGGCCTGAGGTCGCCCGTGCCGGGGGCCGCGCCGCCGCAACGGTGACCCCGGGGCGATGCTCTATCGGAATATGTGTATATTCCTGCCATGACCTCGACCCCGAGCCTCGTCGCGGCGGTCGTCGGCGCCTCCGGCTACGCCGGCGGCGAGGTCGTGCGCCTGCTGCTGGGACACCCCGCCTTCGAGGTCGGACCGCTCCTGGCCGGCGCCAGCGCGGGGCGCCGCATCACCGACCTGCACCCGGGGCTCGCGCCGCTGGCGGGCCGCACCTTCGGTGCCACGGACCTCGACGTCCTCGCCGACGCCGACGTCGTGTTCCTCGCCCTGCCGCACGGGGAGTCCGGGACGATCGCAGCAGCGCTTCCGGCGGGGACCCTGGTGATCGATCTGGGCGCCGACCACCGCCTGGAGAAGGCCGACGCCTGGACCCGCTACTACGGCGGCGACTGGTCCGGGTCGTGGACCTACGGCATGCCCGAGCTCGCCGGCCACCGCGAGCAGGTCGCGGCGTCGCGGCGCGTCGCCAACCCGGGCTGCTACCCGACCGGCGTCATCCTCGGTCTCGCGCCCCTTCTCGCCGCGGGTCTCGTCGAGTCCGACGACGTCGTCGTGGTCGCGGCGAGCGGCACGACCGGCGCCGGACGCAAGCCGAGCGACTCGCTGCTGGCCAGTGCGGTGATGGGTCAGATGTCGACGTACAAGGTCGGCGGGAGCCACCAGCACACACCCGAGATGGAGCAGGCGCTCACCGAGGCGGCGGGCGAGCAGGTCACGGTCTCCTTCACGCCGATGCTCGCACCGATGCCGCGCGGGATCCTCGCGACCACGACTGCGCGGCTCGTCGACGGTGCCACCACCGAGGTGCTGCACGAGGCGCTGCACGCGGCCTACTGGGACGAGCCGTTCGTCTCCGTGCTGGGCCCCGGTTCCTGGCCGCAGACCGGTGCCACGCTGGGTGCCAACTCGGTCCACCTGCAGGTCGCCGCCGACCCGCACTCGGGTCGCGCGGTCGTCGTGTCGGCGATCGACAACCTCGTCAAGGGTGCGGCCGGCGCGGCAGTGCAGAACGCCAACATCGCCCTCGGTCTAGACGAGACAACCGGGCTGACCGCGATCGGGGTTGCGCCGTGAGCGTCACTGCCGCACAGGGTTTCCGTGCCGCCGGTGTGGCGGCCGGCCTCAAGTCCAGTGGGGCGAACGACGTCGCACTCGTCGTGAACGACGGGCCGACGGCGAGCGCCGCCGGGGTGTTCACGCGCAACCGGGTCAAGGCGGCACCGGTGCTCTGGAGCCAGCAGGTGCTCAGGGCGGGAGTGGTCCGCGCGGTCGCCCTCAACTCCGGCGGCGCCAACGCCTGCACCGGGTCGGACGGCTTCCTCGACACCCACCGCACCGCGGAGCACGTGGGGGCGCTGCTCGGGATCGGCGCCGGCGACGTCGCGGTGTGCAGCACCGGACTGATCGGCGTCCGCCTGCCGACCGACCGCTTGTTCGCCGGCTTCGATGCAGCCTGCGCGCAACTGTCCGCCGAGGGCGGTCAGCGGGCGGCCACGGCGATCATGACCACCGACTCCGTGGCGAAGACGGCGGTCTCGCGCGGCGAGGGCTTCACCGTGGGCGGCATGGCCAAGGGAGCCGGCATGCTGGCTCCGTCGCTCGCGACGATGCTCGTGGTCGTCACGACCGATGCCGTGGCGGAGGCTGCGACGCTCGACGCCGCGCTGCGCAGCGCCACGCGTGTGACCTTCGACCGGGTCGACAGCGACGGGTGCACATCCACGAACGACACGGTCCTCCTGCTCGCCAGCGGTGCTTCGGGCGTCTCGCCGTCGTACCGGGACCTCGCTGCCGCCGTCACCGAGGTGTGCGCGTCCCTCGCACGTCAGCTCGTCGCGGACGCGGAGGGCGCGAGCAAGGAGATCCGCATCGACGTCGTCAACGCCGCCTCGGAGGACGACGCCGTCGACGCCGGCCGGGCCATCTCCCGCGCCAACCTCGTGAAGTGCGCCATCCACGGTGAGGATCCCAACTGGGGCCGCATCCTCGCCGAGCTGGGCATGACCTCCGCCGCCTTCGAACCAGATGCCGTGGACGTCGCGATCAACGGGGTCTGGGTGTGCCGTGACGGTGCCACGGGCGACGACCGCGGCCTGGTCGACATGAGCGGGCGAGAGGTCACCATCACCGTGGACCTGAGATCCGGAGAGGCCTCGGCGACGGTCTGGACCAACGACCTCACCGCCGAGTACGTCCATGAGAACTCGGCGTACTCGACATGACGGGCCAGCCGAAGGCGGGTGCCGTCGACCGCGACGTCGCACTTCTCAAGGCCTCCGTCCTGGCCGAGGCGCTGCCCTGGCTCGAGCGGTTCCACGGCGCCACCGTCGTCCTCAAGTACGGCGGCAACGCCATGGTCGACCCTGCACTCGGCGAGACGTTCGCGGCCGACGTGATGTTCCTGCGGATGGCCGGGCTGCGCCCGGTCGTCGTCCACGGCGGCGGCCCGCAGATCAGCCAGATGCTCGACCGGCTCGGCATCGAGGGGGAGTTCCGCGGCGGATACCGCGTCACGAGCCCCGAGGCGATGGACGTCGTGCGCATGGTCCTCACCGGCCAGGTGCAGCGCGAGGTCGTGGCTCTGCTCAACGCCCACGGGCCATACGCCGTCGGCCTCTCGGGCGAGGACGCGCACCTGTTCACCGCCGAGCGGCGTGATGTGGTCGTCGACGGCGTGGCAGTCGACGTGGGCCTCGTAGGCGACGTCGTCGAGGTGCGTGCCGACTTCGTGGAGCGGCTCCTCGAGGACGGACTCGTGCCGGTGGTGTCGTCGGTCGCGCGCGGCGCCGACGGAGCCGTCTACAACGTCAACGCGGACTCGGCAGCTGCGGCGCTCGCCGTCGCCCTGGGCGCGCAGAAGCTCGTCCTCCTCACCGACGTCGAGGGCCTGTACGCCGACTGGCCGAACAGCGACGAGGTCTACCGCACCATCGCGGTGTCCGACCTCGAGGAGCTGCTGCCCGCGCTCGAGAGCGGCATGGTCCCGAAGATGGAGGCCTGCGTACGGGCGGTGCGCGGGGGAGTGCCGCGCGCCCACGTCATCGACGGACGGCTGGCGCACGCCGTCCTGCTCGAGATCGTGACGAGTGCCGGCGTCGGCACGATGGTGCTGCCGGACGCGTTCCCGCTGTACGCGGACGAGGTCGAGGCGTCATGAGCATGAGCACCGGCGACGCCACGAGGGCGATGCAGACCCGCTGGGACGCGGTGATGATGCGCAACTACGGAACGCCGCCGCTCGCGCTCGCGCACGGATCAGGATCGCGGGTGTGGGACGTCGACGGACGCGAGTACCTCGACCTAGTCGGCGGCATCGCCGTGTCGTCGCTCGGTCACGCCCACCCTGCCGTCGTCGACGCAGTCACGCGGCAGGTCGCGACCCTCGCCCACACGAGCAACCTCGCGATGCACGAGCCCGGGATCGCTCTCGCCGAAAGGCTTTCCGCCCTCGTGCCCGGTGGTGCCCGCGTCTTCCTGTGCCAGGACGGAGCGACGGCCAACGAGGCTGCGCTCAAGATCGTGCGCAAGCACATGCAGGGCCGTCGCAGCGAGGTCGTCAGCACCGAGGGCGGTTTCCACGGCCGCACTCTCGGTGCCCTGTCGATCACCGGCACGCTGTCCAAGCGCGCACCGTTCGAGCCTCTGCCCGGCCCGGTCACGTTCGTGCCGTACGCCGACGTAGAGGCGCTGCGCGCCGCTGTCACGGAGCGCACGGCCGCCGTGGTGCTCGAGCCCGTCCAGGGCGAGGGCGGCGTCATCGTGCCGCCCGACGGCTACCTAGCCGCGGCGCGCGAGATCTGCGACTCCGCGGGCGCACTGCTCGTCGTCGACGAGGTGCAGTCGGGCGTCGGTCGCGCGGGCGAGTGGCTGCTCAGCGTGGCGCAAGGCGTCGTGCCCGACATCATCACCCTCGCCAAGGGCCTCGGGGCCGGGTTGCCGATCGGGGCCGTGCTCGCCACGGGCGAGGCGGCGCTGGTCCTGCAGCCCGGCGACCACGGCTCGACGTTCGGCGGGAACCCGGTGTCGTGCGCGGCAGCACTGGCCGTGCTCACCACCATCGAGCGCGACGGCCTCCTCGAGCACGCGCGCGCGCTGGGTCAGCGCTGGTCGGCGGCATTCGACGACGTCGACCACCCGCTCCTGTCCTCGCACCGCGGCCTCGGTCTCTGGCGGGCGCTCGAGCTCTCCGAGCCCCTGGCAGCAGCCTTCGAGGCGGTGGCGCGCGAGTCCGGCTACCTCGTGAATGCCGTGCGCCCCACCACGATCCGGCTGGCCCCGCCGCTGGTACTCGGCGTGGCGGACGCCGACAGGTTCGCCGCCGACCTGCCTGCGATGCTGGGAGCGGTGTCATGACGACCCCCAACACCAAGGCGGCGCGGCACGCGCGGATCGTGGAGCTCCTCGAGCACCACGCCGTCCCCAGCCAGTCGCGCCTGGCGGAGCTGTTGGCGGCGGACGGCCTCGCCGTCACGCAGGCCACCCTGTCGCGGGACCTCGACGAGGTCGGGGCGATCAAGGTTGCCACCGCCGACGGCGTCGCGGTCTACGCCGTACCGGGGCAGGGCGGCGACTCCTCGCTCATCGCCGCGGTCGGCGACGAGGCCGCCGTGACGAAGCTGGCGCGGGTGTCGGGGGAGGTCCTGGTGTCGGCGGACAGCTCCGCCAACCTCGTCGTGCTGCGAACGCCTCCCGGCGCAGCGCAGTACCTCGCCTCGGCGATCGACCACACGGTCCTGCCCGCGGTCATCGGCACCGTCGCCGGCGACGACACCGTGCTGCTCGTCACCCGAGACCCGCACGGTGGCCCCGAGGTCGCCGCTGCGATGCTTCGACTCGCGGAGAACGGGCGATGAACGTCTTCGAGAACACCCGATCACGAAAGAGGAACGACCGTGACTGAGCGCGTGGTACTCGCCTACTCCGGCGGACTGGACACCTCGGTGGCCATCGGCTGGATCGCCGAGGAGACCGGGGCCGAGGTGGTCGCCGTGGCGATCGACGTCGGCCAGGAGGGCGAGGACCTGGAGGTCATCCGCGAGCGAGCGATCGCGTGCGGTGCCGTGGAGGCCTACGTCGCCGACGCCCGCGACGAGTTCGCCGACGAGTACTGCCTTCCGGCGCTCAAGGCCGACGCGCTCTACATGGACCGCTACCCGCTGGTCTCGGCGCTGTCGCGTCCGGTCATCGTGAAGCACCTCGTCACTGCGGCCCGGCAGCACGGCGCCACCGTGGTGGCGCACGGCTGCACCGGCAAGGGCAACGACCAGGTGCGCTTCGAGGTCGGCATCGCCAACCTGGCGCCCGACCTCACCTGCATCGCGCCGGTCCGCGACTACGCCATGACCCGCGACAAGGCGATCGAGTTCGCGGAGCGCAACAACCTCCCGATCGACCAGTCGAAGAAGTCGCCGTACTCGATCGACCAGAACGTCTGGGGACGCGCGGTGGAGACCGGCTTCCTCGAGGACATCTGGAACGGGCCGATCGAGGACGTCTACTCCTACACCCGGAACCCGGCCACGCCGCGTGAGCCCGACGAGGTCGTGATCACGTTCGAGACGGGTGTTCCCGTCGCGCTCGACGGCAAGCCCGTGTCGGTCCTCGAGTCCATCCAGCAGCTCAACCAGCGCGCGGGGGCGCAGGGCGTCGGCCGGCTCGACATGGTCGAGGACCGCCTCGTCGGGATCAAGAGCCGTGAGGTCTACGAGGCGCCCGGCGCCATCGCGCTGCTCACGGCGCGCTCGGAGCTCGCGGCCGTCACCGTCGAGCGCGACCTGGCCCGCTTCGCGCGCGGCGTCTCCCAGCGCTGGAGCGAGCTGGTCTACGACGGGCTGTGGTTCTCCCCGCTCAAGCGTGCCCTCGACGGCTTCCTGGACGAGGTCAACGAGACCGTCACCGGCGAGATCCGCATGACGCTGCACGGCGGTCGCGCAGTCGTCACGGGACGACGCAGCGACGAGTCGCTGTACGACTTCAACCTCGCGACGTACGACACCGGCGACACGTTCGACCAGTCGCTGGCGAAGGGCTTCATCGACCTGTGGGGCCTGCCCAGCAAGATCGCGGCGAAGCGCGACGAGCGTCTCGGTCGCGGCCTTGGCTGAGGACGGCGGTGCTGGGTCGCAGCGTCTCTGGGGCGGACGCTTCGAGGGCGGACCGTCGGACGCGATGGCGGCGCTGTCGTTGTCGATCCAGTTCGACTGGCGGCTGGCGCCCTACGACCTGGCGCAGAGCAGGGCGCACGCTCGCGTCCTGAACCGGGCGGGGCTGCTCGGCGACGACGAGCTCGAGGCGATGATCGGGGCGCTCGACGGCCTCGACGCCGACGTCCGTTCCGGGGCCTTCCTGCCCGTTGCGGCCGACGAGGACGTGCACACGGCGCTCGAGCGAGGGCTGACCGAGCGGCTCGGCGTGCTCGGCGGGAAGCTGCGCGCCGGCCGCTCGCGCAACGACCAGGTGGCCACGGACTTCCGGCTGTTCCTGCGCGATCACGCGCGGCTGGTGGCCGGGGCCGTCGTGGACCTGCAGCGCGCGCTGCTGGTGCAGGCGGGTCGCCATGTCGACACCGCGGCTCCCGGCTTCACGCACCTCCAGCACGCGCAACCGGTGTCGTTCGGACACGAGCTGGCCAAGCACGTCCACGCGTTCGGACGCGACGTCGACCGGCTGCGCGACTGGGACCGGCGTACGGCGCTGTCCCCCATGGGCGCGGGCGCTCTGGCCGGGTCGTCGCTCCCACTCGACCCGCAAGCCGTGGCGCACGAGCTCGGCTTCCGCGACGCGATCCCGAACTCCATCGACGCCGTGAGCGACCGCGACTTCGCCGCGGAGTTCTGCTTCGACGCCGCGATGATCGGCGTGCACCTGTCCCGGCTCGGCGAGGAGATCTGCCTCTGGACCTCGCGCGAGTTCGGGTGGGCGCAGCTCGACGACGCGTGGTCCACCGGCTCGTCGATCATGCCGCAGAAGAAGAACCCCGACGTCGCCGAGCTCGCTCGCGGCAAGGCCGGACGACTGATCGGCGGCCTCACCGGTCTGCTGACGACGCTCAAGGGCCTGCCCTTTGCCTACAACCGCGACCTGCAGGAGGACAAGGAGCCCGCGTTCGACGCGATCGACACGCTGCTGCTCGTCCTTCCCGCGATGACCGGCTGCGTCGCGACCTTGCGGTTCGACGTCGACCGCATGACCGCCTCGGCACCGCAGGGGTTCGCCCTCGCCACCGACATCGCGGAATGGCTCGTGCGGCAGGGGGTCCCGTTCCGGGAGGCCCACGAGGTCGCCGGTGGGTGCGTACGTCGCGCCGAGGCCCGCGGCGTCGAGCTGTGGGACCTCTCGGACGAGGAGCTGCGCTCGATCAGCGACCGCCTCACGCCGGCGGTCCGCGGCGTGCTCACCGTGCGGGGCGCGCTCGACGCGCGGGCGGCGTTCGGCGGTACGGCGCCGGCCCGCGTGCGTGAGCAGCTGGCCGCCGTGGCCCTCCTGGTCGACGACGCTGCTGCCTGGGCCGCCGAGCGTCCCGGTCGCTGATCCTCCCGTGCGCCCAGGGCGTGTCCTGCCGCGCTCGTTCTACGAGCGCGCGCCCGACGTCGTCGCGAGGGAGCTGCTCGGGTGCGTGGTGGAGGCGGAGTCGCCCGAGGGCGTGGTCGCCGTGCGCCTCGTGGAGACCGAGGCCTACGCCGGACCGGATGACGCCGCCTCCCACGCCTGGCGCGGTCCCACTCCGCGCACCGCCGTGATGTTCGGCCCGCCGGGGCGCTCCTACGTCTACTTCTCCTACGGCATGCACTGGGCGCTCAACCTCGTGTGCGAGCCGCAGGGCCGGGCGGCGGCGGTGCTGCTCCGCGCGGGCCAGATCGTGTCCGGTGTCGACCTGGCCCGTACCCGTCGTCGCCCCGGGGCGCTCGAGCACCGGCTCGCCGCCGGCCCGGCCAACCTCGCCGCGTGCCTGGGCCTCGACGGCACGTGGAGCGACCGCCCGGTCACCTCCGCGCGCGGCGCGCTGCGGGTGCGGGCGGGCGAACGACCGCCGACCGGCGACGTGCTCACCGCTGCGCGGGTCGGGATCAGCCGCGCGGTCGACGTCCCGTGGCGCTTCGCCCTCGCAGACGACCCTCGGGTGAGCTCGCCGAGGCCACGCCGTCCTCCGGGGTGAGCGACGGCGCTCGGGGTCACGGGACGCGGGGAACCCGGGCGCCCGGTGCCGCGGCGGTACGGGAGGATGGCCGCGTGACGCAGGAGACCACGAGCGCGCTCGACCTGAGCTCCCTCGACGATGACGCCCGGGCCCGTGTGGCCGTACTCGACGACCTCGCCTGGCGGGGGCTCATCGCCGACTCGACCGACCTCGACGCGCTGCGCGCCGCGGCGGCCGAGGGGCCTCTCACCCTGTACTGCGGCTTCGACCCCACCGCCCCGAGCATGCACATGGGCAACCTCGTGCAGATCCTGACCGTGCGCCGCTTCCAGCTCGCGGGGCACCGGCCCCTGGCGCTCGTCGGCGGGGCCACCGGGCTCATCGGCGACCCCAAGGAGTCGGGCGAGCGCGTGCTGAACCCGAAGGAGCTCGTCGAACAGTGGGTCGCCACGTTCCGGGCCCAGCTCGAGCGCTTCTACGACTTCGAGTCCCCGGACAACGCCGCGGTCATGGTCAACAACTACGACTGGACCCAGGGCCTGTCCACCCTGGAGTTCCTGCGCGACGTGGGCAAGCACTTCAGCGTCAACCGCATGCTCGACCGGGAGGCTGTGGCCGCCCGCCTCGCCGGCGCCGGCATCTCCTACACCGAGTTCAGCTACCAGCTGCTGCAGTCCTACGACTACCTCCAGCTGCACCAGCAGTTCGGCTGCTCGCTGCAGACCGGCGGCTCCGACCAGTGGGGCAACATCGTCGCCGGCGTCGACCTGGTGCGCCGCGTGACGGGCGACCGCGTCCACGCGCTGACCACGCCGCTCGTGACGAAGTCCGACGGATCGAAGTTCGGCAAGACCGAGTCGGGCACCGTGTGGCTCGACGCGTCGCTGACCTCGCCGTACGCCTGGTACCAGTTCTGGCTCAACGTGGAGGACGCGATCGCACCGCAGCTGCTGCGCATCTTCTCGTTCCGCGACCACGCCGAGATCGAGGCGCTCGAGGCCTCCTTGCACGAGCGCCCGCAGGCCCGGGACGCGCAGCGCGCGCTCGCGCAGGAGCTGACCGACCTCGTCCACGGTGCCGACGAGCGCGCCAACGTGGAGGCCGCCGCGAGCGCACTGTTCGGTCAGGGTGACGTCGGCGAGCTCGACCTCGCCACGCTCGGCGCCGCCCTCGCGGAGGCGCCGCACGCCGTCGTGACGGCGGGGGAGTGGGCGCAGGGCATCACCGTCGCCGACGCGCTCACCCGGGCGGGCCTCGTCGCGTCCAAGGGCGCGGGGCGGCGCACGATCGCAGAGGGTGGCGCCTACGTCTCGAACGTCCGCGTCACGGACGAGACGGCGGTCCTCGGGGACTCCGACCTGCTCCACGGCCGCTGGGTGCTGCTCCGACGTGGTCGGCGTCACATCGGCGGCATCGCGCTCGAGGCCCCCTGAGCTTGCTCGAGCACAGCGCCACGGTGCACGGGACACCTGAGAACCTCTGCGGCACAGGCACTCTCAGTCGCAGGTCGCCGAGGCGACGGGTGACTCGTGCCCGATTTGACCTGCGACGCCGAGGACGCCTAGTGTTCACCACGTCAGCCCGTCAGGGAGGAACGGACACCGAGATGGTGGCCGGTCCCGGGGCCAGACCACCCAGCTGAAACCTCAACCCCCTCAAGGGTTTGCGGTGATCGGCGCGCCCACTCCGGTGGGCGGGGAGGAACCAGACCCCGATTTGACCGGGTCGTACGGTTCGGCTAAGTTAGGCGAGTTGCCCCGGATGGCCCTCACCGAGAAATCGGTGGTGCTGATGGTGCGCGCCCGCTCCTTGAGAACTCAACAGCGTGTCAAAAATCGATGCCAACAAACCCCGTCAGATGGGTCGGCACCGCGACGATCGTCGTAGGGCGCCATCGGACAGGTAGTAATTTCCTTTGGTATTGATCGAGCACAGCTCGATCCATGCCAGGAACTCTTCAGTCGATAACGCCGGCCTATTCCGCCGGCCTATCAATAGACATCAACGGAGAGTTTGATCCTGGCTCAGGACGAATGCTGGCTGCGTGCTTAACACATGCAAGTCGAACGGTGAAGGAGGGCTTGCCCTCCGGATCAGTGGCGAACGGGTGAGTAACACGTGGGCAACCTGCCCCTCACTCTGGGATAACACCGTGAAAACGGTGCTAATACCGGATACGACCAAGCGCGACATCTCGCTTGGTGGAAAGAACTTCGGTGAGGGATGGGCCCGCGGCCTATCAGCTTGTTGGTGAGGTAACGGCTCACCAAGGCGACGACGGGTAGCCGGCCTGAGAGGGCGACCGGCCACACTGGGACTGAGACACGGCCCAGACTCCTACGGGAGGCAGCAGTGGGGAATATTGCGCAATGGGCGAAAGCCTGACGCAGCGACGCAGCGTGAGGGACGAAGGCCTTCGGGTTGTAAACCTCTTTCAGCGGGGACGAAGCGAAAGTGACGGTACCCGCAGAAGAAGCACCGGCTAACTACGTGCCAGCAGCCGCGGTAATACGTAGGGTGCAAGCATTGTCCGGATTTATTGGGCGTAAAGAGCTCGTAGGCGGCTTGTCACGTCGGGTGTGAAAACTCGGGGCTTAACCCCGAGCCTGCACTCGATACGGGCTAGCTAGAGTGTTGCAGGGGAGACTGGAATTCCTGGTGTAGCGGTGAAATGCGCAGATATCAGGAGGAACACCGGTGGCGAAGGCGGGTCTCTGGGCAACTACTGACGCTGAGGAGCGAAAGCGTGGGGAGCGAACAGGATTAGATACCCTGGTAGTCCACGCCGTAAACGTTGGGCGCTAGGTGTGGGGAACCTTCCACGTTCTCCGTGCCGTAGCTAACGCATTAAGCGCCCCGCCTGGGGAGTACGGCCGCAAGGCTAAAACTCAAAGGAATTGACGGGGGCCCGCACAAGCGGCGGAGCATGCGGCTTAATTCGATGCAACGCGAAGAACCTTACCTAGGCTTGACATATACCGAAAACTCATAGAGATATGGGGTCCGCAAGGGCGGTATACAGGTGGTGCATGGTTGTCGTCAGCTCGTGTCGTGAGATGTTGGGTTAAGTCCCGCAACGAGCGCAACCCTCGTCCTATGTTGCCAGCGAGTAATGTCGGGGACTCATAGGAGACTGCCGGGGTCAACTCGGAGGAAGG
>DATCCY010000114.1:0-29960 GCA_036510975.1 Candidatus Nanopelagicales bacterium | reverse complement strand
ACGAGGTCGTAGACCCCGCACGTGGCGCTGCGGCCGGCCGCGGCCTCGACCCGCCACACCTCCCGCTCGACCGCGCCGACGTCGGCGGCGACCGAGCGGGCCGGCGCCGGTGCCGACGCCGGCGCGTCGAGGTCGACGGCGTACGACGCGGCAGCGGCAGCGACACCGGAACCGACCGGGCCGAGTCGTCGGGTCGTGCCGCCGGTGCGCCGCGGCAGCGACCACCACGCCCCGATCTCGACCCAGTGGGCGAGGACGTCGCGGACGAGGTAGAGCCGCCCGCGCCAGAGGAACTGCGCGGGGGCGCCGGACCCGTCGGCCGGTCCGGGCCCGAACCTGCCCGCGCCGTCGGTGGCGGAGGTGGTCCGGACGTCGATGACCTCGCCGTAGGTGCGCACGGCCGTCCCTCCCTCCCGCCTCGTGAGGCGGACCTGTCGTCGTGGCTGTCGGTGCGACGAGCGGGGGAAGACGCTCCGCGTGGTGCGGCGGCCCGCCGGCCGAGCGGCCGGAGCGCTTCCCCGCGCTCGCGACCCGCTCAACCGGCCGGACCAGCCGTGGTCGTGCTGCTGCCGTGCTGGTCGGAGGACCGGTGGGGCCGTGGGGACCGCGAGAACCCCGCGGACCCACCGGACCGTCCGACCGCCCGTGACAGGTGCTCGAACGTGGATGTCGAACACCTGTACGAACACGACTCACCGTACCCCCCACCCCCGACAGCGCGTCAACCCCCTACCCTTCGGCGCATGGATCCGCAGGCCGAGCCCGTCGACACCACCACGCAGCACGCGCACGTCAACGCCGACGGGACGCTCCACCTCGCCGTCCCGGACACCAGCGGCCTGCACCCCAACGCAGCCCACGTCGCCCGCGCCCTGGCCGCCCTCGGTGTCGCGGGCGAGGTGCGCGAGCTCGACGACCGCGCCGCCACGGCCGCCGCCGCAGCCGAGCTGCTCGGCATCGAGGTGGGCGCCGTCGCCAACTCCCTGGTGTTCGACGCCGACGGCGCCCCGTTGCTCGTCATGACCTCCGGCGCGCACCGCGCGGACGTCATCGCCCTCGCCGCGCGCGTCGGCGCCTCCTCCGTGCGCCGGGCCTCGGCGGACTTCGTCCGCGCTGCGACGGGGCAGCCGATCGGCGGCGTCGCCCCCGTGGGGCACCCCCGCCCGCTGCGCACCATCGTCGACGTCGACCTCGCGCGCTACGACGTCGTCTGGGCGGCCGGCGGCCACCCGCACTACGTCTTCCCCACGACCTACGACGAGCTGCTGCGCATCACGGCGGGAGAGGCCGCCGAGGTCGGGGAGCAGCCCGCATGAGCCTCGCCATCCAGTGCATCGACGTCGACTCCCGGGATCCCATGGCGCTGGCGGGATTCTGGCAGGAGGCGCTGGGCTGGCGGCGCACGTACGAGTCCCCGGACGAGGTGGTCCTCGAGCCGCCGGAGGGCAGCCCCCAGGACGGCGTCGCCCCCGACCTGCTGTTCCTGCGGGTGCCCGAGGACAAGACCGTCAAGAACCGGCTGCACCTCGACCTGCGGCCCGACGACCAGCCGGCCGAGGTGGAGCGGCTCGTCGGTCTCGGCGCGACGCATGTCGACGTCGGCCAGGGCGAGGCCTCGTGGGTCGTGCTCGCCGATCCCGAGGGCAACGAGTTCTGCGTCCTGCGCGCGATCCCGCCCGAGTAGCCCGGCCGGCGCAGCCCGGTCGGTGTCGTGTGCGGGCGCGCGGCGCGCGAGGATGGGAGCGATGACAGCGCAGACGAGCACCCACGAGGCCGCCGGCCTCGTCTACGACGTGTCCGGTGCCGGACCCCCGCTCGTGCTGCTGCACGGTCTCGGCTCGTCCTCGAAGGCCTTCGCCGCCGTGGTCCCCGGGCTTGCGGAGCACTTCACGACCTACTCCCTCGACCTGCCCGGTCACGGCCGTTCACCGCTGCCCGACGACCTCGTCGACGACATCTCGCCGGGCGACCTCGCCGCCGCCGTGGGCAGGTGGATGGACGCGCTCGGCATCGACCGCACGCACGTCGCGGGCAACTCGATGGGGGGCTGGGTCGCGCTCGAGCTCGCCGCCGACGGTCGCGCCCTGTCGGTCACCGCGCTCTGTCCCGCGGGGCTCTGGGAGCCGATCCGCCGGCGTTCGCCGCTGATGGACATCAACCGCGGCTTCGCGCGGCTCACCCGACCCGCCATCCCGGTGCTCTCGCGCTCCCCGCTCGCGCGCGCGATCGGCTTCCGCCACACCGTCGAGCGACCCGAGATGCTCACGCCCGAGATCACGGCCACCGCGGTGCGCGACCTCATCGCCGCCGAGGCCTACGACGCCGCGCACGACGGCATGGTGAACCGCTCGTTCGACCGCTCCGACAAGGTCCCCGACGACGTCCCCGTGGTGATCGCGTTCGGGGACCACGACCGGATCATCCCCGCGATCGCCGGCCGCGAGCGCGACCACTCCCCCGTGCACGCGCGCTGGATCACCCTGGAGCGCTGCGGCCACGTCCCGATGTGGGACGTGCCGGCCGAGACCGTCGCCCTCATCCGGTCCACCTCCCGTGTCTGACCCGTCGGCTTACGACGTCTCCTCGCGGCCCGGCGCGACCGAGCCGGTGCCCGCCGTCGTGAGCCTGCACCTCTACGGCGTCCGCGGTCTCGGGATCGCCCGCGCGATCGGGCACATGGGGTTCGACCGCCGAGCGCTGCGACGCATCCCGGGCGCGACGTTCGTCAAGCTGCTGGGCACCGGGTCGGGACGTACCTTCACCCCGCGCGACGCCGACCCGCAGCACTGGGGCGTCCTCGCCTGCTGGCGCGACGCCGACGGGCCGGAGCGCTACGGGAGCTCGGGCAGCCATGTCTCGTGGAGCGGGTCGGCGTACGAGCAGGGTCGGATCCTCTTGCGGCCGTTGGCGTCGCGCGGCACGTGGGCCGGCCGCGAGCCGTTCGGCGATCCTGTCGCGCACCGCTGGGACGGGCCCGTCGCCGCGATCACCCGGGCGCGCATCAAGCCGTCGTTGTGGCGCACGTTCTGGTCGGCCGTGCCACCGGTGTCGGGCGACCTGCGCGAGGTCGACGGCCTGCGGCTCGCCCTCGGCATCGGCGAGGCGCCCGTCGGGCTGCAGGGCACCTTCTCGCTCTGGTCGTCGAACGCGGCGCTGAGCGAGTTCGCGCACCGGCGCTCGCCGCACGTCGAGGTGATGCGTCGCACAAACGACGTCGGGTGGTACGCCGAGGAGCTCTTCGCCCGGTTCGCGGTGCTCGACCTGCGCGGCACCTACCGCGGCGAGCCGCTCTGAGGCAGGTCGTCGGTCCGGAGGTCAGGACGACGACTCCACGTGGCCGCCCTGCGCCGACGGCGGGACCGGGTCGTGCAGCAGCTGTGCCGACGGCCAGCCGATCGCGGCGCCCGGGACCGCCCGGGACGCGTCCTGGGGCCGGACGGGCGGCTGCGGGCGGGGTGCCGGTGCGGTGGCCCACACGTCGCGCAGCGCCCAGATCATCACGCCGAGCCCGATCGGGGCCATCAGCGGGTTGTTGAGGAACATCCAGAGCACCACCGCGACGAGCAGCAGGGTGGCCACGATGCGCCCGGGGAGGCCGAACGTCGTGGCCGAGCTGCGACGCCACCCGCCGGGGTTGTCCCAGCGCAGTCCTGTCGCCCTCGGCGGCGGTGGCGGCTCGAGGTAGGCGGGCGTCCCCGGCGACGCCGCCGAACCGCTGCGCCGAGGTGTCTGCGGCGCACCGAGCCGGAGGGGGACCGCGCCGCTGGCCCCGGGCGGCACGTGCGTGGCGTCGCCCGCACCGGAGGCGTCATCGACGGTGCTCATGCCGTGCTGATCGGCGGACGGGGCCGGATGATCCATCGCGGGACGACGACATCACCCGGTCGGCCCAGACCCGACGACGCCCGGCTCACCGGGCGCGGTGCGGGACCCAGGCCGTCCAGCGCATAAGGTCGCTCTCGCGATGAGCGTGCGTGTCTACTCCGGTCCCCACGCCGACCGACGCCGTGGCGGGTCGGGCGGCTTCTCCCGCATGCTCCCGTGGCTGCTCGCGACCGTGACGATCCTCGCCCAGATCGCCTGGCCGCTGACCCACGACCACACCCGGGACGTCCTCACGGTCGTGACGGTCGTGCTGTTCTTCCTCACCAGCGCGTCGCACGCGTTCGTGACGCGCGGCCTGTTCTGGACCGCGGGCTGGTTCGTCGTCAGCGCCGGCACCGGGTTCCTCGTCGAGGTCCTCGGCGTGCGCACCGGCCTCCCGTTCGGCGACTACTCCTACGCCGACTCCCTCGGGCCGAAGCTCGCCGGCGTCCCGGTCGTCATCCCGCTCGCCTGGGCGATGATGAGCTACCCGGCGCTGCTGGCCGCGCGCCGCCTCGTCACCGGTCCGCTGCTCACGCCGGTCGTGGCCGCCGTCGCCCTCGCGTCGTGGGACCTGTTCCTCGACCCGCAGATGGTCGGTGAGGGCCACTGGACCTGGGTGCTGGACTCGACCCCGGTGCTCATCGGGGTGCCGCACATCCCCGCGCAGAACTTCGTCGCCTGGCTGCTCGTCGCGCTCCTGCTGATGCTCGTGCTCGACCGGCTCCCCCGTCGCCGCGGCGACGGCGGTCCCGGTGACGGCGTCCCCGCGCTCATGTATCTGTGGACCTACGTCTCGAGCGTGCTGCTCAACGCCGTGTTCCTGCACCGTCCCGGTGTCGCGCTGTGGGGCGGCGTCGCCATGGGCCTCGTCGCCATCCCCTACGCGTACGCGCTGTGGACCGGACGCGACTGACCCGCGCGGTCGAGACGACCGTCGCGGCTGGTGCCCTCGGGGCGTGCGTCGCGACCGTGCACACGGCGTACAACCTGCACCGCATGCGCACCCCGCCGGTGGAGCCGCCCGTGGTGGCCGAGCGCGTCAGCGTCCTCGTCCCGGCGCGTGACGAGGCGGCCCGCATCGGCCCCTGCATCGAGGCGCTGCTGGCCTCCGAGGGGCTTCGCGACGTCGAGGTGCTCGTGCTCGACGACGGCTCGAGCGACGGCACGGCTGACGTCGTACGCCATGCAGCGCAAGGGGATCCGCGGCTGCGTGTCCTCGACGGCGGCTCCGACCCCCTGCCGGCGGGATGGCTCGGCAAGACGTGCGCGTGCGATCGGCTCGCCCGCGCCGCCACCGGGTCGGTCCTCGTCTTCGTCGACGCCGACGTCGTGCTGGCACCGCACGGCATCGCCGCGAGCATCGCACTGCTGCGACGCGCCGGGCTCGACCTGGTCTCGCCGTACCCGCGGCAGGAGGCCGAGGGCGCTCTGCCCCGCCTCGTCCAGCCGCTGCTGCAGTGGTCGTGGGCCACGCTGCTGCCGCTGGGCCTCGCGGAGACGTCGGCGCGCGAGTCCCTCGTCGCGGCCAACGGGCAGCTGCTCGTCGTCGACTCCCGCGCCTACGCCGACTGCGGCGGTCACGCGGCCGTGCGCGGCGAGGTGCTCGACGACGTCGCCCTGCTGCGCGCGGTGAAGCGCAGCGGCGGACGCGGTGTGGTCGTCGACGGCACCGAGGTCGCGACCTGCCGCATGTACGACGACGCGGGCTCGCTCGTGGAGGGCTACACCAAGTCGCTGTGGTCGGCGTTCGGCTCGCCCGCGGGAGCCGCGGCGGTCGTGTCGCTGCTGGCCTGGCTCTACGTCGTGCCGCCGCTGTCCGCGGTCGCCGGACCGACGCGCCGGGCGCGCGCCTGGGGCGTCGCGGGCTACGCCGCAGGGGTGGCCGGTCGCACCCTCGTCGCGCGACGCACCGGCGCCCGGCTGGTGCCGGACGTCGCGGCACATCCCTTGTCCGTGCTGATGTTCGGTGCCCTCGTCGCCGAGTCCTGGCGCCGCCACGCCGCCGGCACGACGACCTGGCGCGGCCGCCCGCTGCCCTGAGACCTAGGCTCAGGTCCCGTGGCACGCGTGGTGGTGATCGGTGCGGGTATGGGTGGCATGGCCGCAGCCGCGCGACTCGCCGTGAAGCGCCACGACGTCACCGTCGTCGAGCAGTCGAGGACCTACGGCGGCAAGCTCGGGACCTTCGAGCGCGACGGCTTCGTGTTCGACACCGGGCCCTCGCTGCTCACCCTGCCGGCGGTCTACCGCGACCTGTTCAACAAGACCGGTGCCGGGCTCGACGAGACCGTCGACCTCGTGGAGCTCGAGCCGGCGTTCCGCTACCGCTTCCCCGACGGCGTCACGGTCGAGATGCCCGGCGTCGACTCCGCGCGGTGCGCCGCCGCCCTCGGCGACGCGCTCGGGGGGACGGCGTACGACGACTGGCGGGCGTTCATGCTCCGGGCGTCGGACATCTGGCAGCTGACGCGACGCCCGTTCCTCGAGTCGCCGCTCGGCGGCGCGCGCGACCTGCTCCCGCTGGCCCGCAGCCTCTCCGACGTCCGCACGGTCGCGCCGTTCACCAGCCTGCGCGGACTCGGCGCGAAGTACTTGCACGACCCGAGGCTGCGGATGCTGCTCGACCGCTACGCGACCTACACCGGGTCCGACCCGCGCCGGGCGCCGGCCGCGCTCGCGACGGTCCCGTACGTCGAGCAGACGTTCGGCGCGTTCCACGTCGGCGGCGGCGTGCGCCGGCTCGCCGACGCGTTGCACGCTCGCAGCCTCGAGCGCGGCGTGTCCTACCGGTTGTCGACCGACGTCGTCGAGGTCGTGACGGACGCGGCGCGCGTCACCGGTGTCCGGCTCGCCGACGGCGAGCTGCTCCCCGCCGACGTCGTCGTCGCCAACGCCGACGCCACCCACCTCTACCGCGACCTCGTCCGCGACCAGCGCGGCTCGGCGCCCTTGCGCCGCTTGCGTAAGGCGACGCCGTCGCTCTCGGGGTTCGTCCTCCTGCTGGCCGTGCGCGGACGCACTTCCGACCTGCTTCACCACAACGTCTGGTTCCCCCAGGACTACGACGCGGAGTTCGACGCGATCTTCGGGCGGGATGCCCGACCTGTCGACGACCCGACCGTCTACGTCTGCGCTCCGGACGACGACCTCATGCGCCCAGACGGCGACCACGAGTCGTGGTTTGTCCTGGTGAACGCGCCACGGCACTCGACCCGCGGCGAGCGCGGGACGGTCGACTGGACGGTGCCCGGACTCGCCGAGTCCTACCGCGACCGGGTGCTCGCGGTGATGGCGGCGCGCGGCTTCGACGTCCGCGGCCGCCTGCTCTGGTCGCAGATCCGGACGCCCGCCGACCTCGAGCGCGAGACCCGCGCGCCGGGCGGGTCGATCTACGGCACGTCGAGCAACGGTCCGCGCGCGGCGTTCCTGCGCCCCGCCAACGTCTCGCCGGTGCCGGGGCTCTACCTCGTCGGTGGCTCGGCCCACCCCGGTGGAGGCCTGCCGCTCGTCGGGATGGGCGCCGAGATCGTCGCCGAGCTCGTCGGCCGGGCCTGATCCTCGGTCCCGCTATCGGTCCGGACGGCGAACCCACCTGGCCGAGTTGCTGCCGGCTAGGTGCTCGGCTGACCCGGGGGCGGGCCGGGTGCGCCGTCCGGACCGAGGCCGGGACCGAGGCCGGGACCGCCGCCGCCCGGCGGCCCACCGAACCCGTCACCGGGACCGCCACCCGGGAGGCCTCCGGGGCCGCCGAAGGGCCCGCCGGGCGCGCCGAGACCGCCGCTCACCAGCTGCGGGTAGCTCCACGCGCCGAGCGCGACGAGCAGCGTCAGCACGACCGCGGGCACCCACCGTGGCAGCTGGACCAGCAGCCACGCCGCGAGCAGCGCCGCGAGACCGAGCGCCGGCAGGTAGAAGCGCACCACGTGCACCGACGAGCCGAGGTCCGCTGACTGGCGCACCGTCCAGTCGTAGCAGAGGTAGACGCCCCAGATGCCGAACCACCCGGCGGCCAGAGCGGCCCCGACCGCGGCGTCCCGTCGGTACGACGCGCGCACGTGGGCGGCGAGACCGCCGCTGCGGACCAAGCGCACCACGAGCCAGCCCACCGCGACCAGGGCCAGCACGGCCATCGGCATGGCGCGCACGAGGTGCGCCGGCATCTGCGCGAGGTTGGGCCGGAACGCCCCGAGGCTGAAGGTGATCTCGCCCGAGGAGTACCCGGTCTTGAGCGCGGAGCCGTAGACCGCCTGGTCGAAGGCGAGGACGCCGGCACCGAAGACGGCCACGGACGTCAGCCACCATGCGGGCGCGCGCCGCCGCAGCCCGGCGCTGCGCGACGCGACGAGGGCGGCGACCACCGCGACCACGAGCAGCACGAGGTTCGTGTAGCGCACGAGCACCGCGAGTTCAAGGGCCACGAAGCCCAACAGTCCCATGAGGATCCTGCGTCGCTCGCTGTGCTCGACCGCGAGCATCGCCCACACCAGCGCACCCGCTCCGGCCGCGATCAGGGCGGCGTCGGTGAAGGTCGGCATGGTCGCGCGCCAGGCGAACGTGAGCGCAGCCCCGGACGAGCAGAACAGGATGACGGCGTAGGTGCCGCCCCACCGCCCGAGCCACCGGCGCGCGCCGACGTAGAGCCCGAGACAGCCGAGGGCTCCGTAGAACAGCGGCGCGAGCCGGAGCAGCCCAATCGCCTGGAACGGTGCCGCCAGGAAGGGGTAGCCGGGGTTCTTCTCGCTGACCCAGGACCCGCTCCCCGTCCGCACCCACTGCGCGATCCCGGGTCCGGTGCCGTCCTGGAGCTGGGTCAGGAGCGCTTGATACTCGGCCGGCGTGAGCGTGAGGTGGCCCTGCGTCAGCGCGACGATCGAGGCGCGGTAGGCGTAGTCGTCGGGCTCGAGGAGCGCCGGTGCCCGGAGCAGGACCGCGACGCCCATGGCCACGAACGCGGCCACCGCCAGCAGCGCGGGCGCCCAGTCGGACCTCGTGCGCGGGAGGACATCCGGCGGCTCCGCGACGTCGACGAGCGGGGGCACCGAGGTCGCGTCCACCCCACGATGATGGGGGCCATCGCTGTGCACGCGCTCGACGCTTCCTGTCAGATTCCTGTGGACGCGGCCCGAGCCGAGAGGATGGCCCCGTGAGCGACTCCCCCTCGGGCCGGGCCAAGTACGCCGTCGTCGAGCGCGAGCGCCGCTGGCTGGTCGACCCCGACGTCGCCGCCGACGTCCTGGGCCGGTCCGACGACTCTCGCCGCCTGCGCATCGCGGACCGCTACGTCCGGGGCACCCGGCTGAGGCTGCGCACGGTCACGGCGCACGACGGCGCGGTCGTCACGAAGCTCGGCCACAAGCTGGTGGTCGATCCCGAGCCGCCGTCGCGCATCGAGCACACGTCGCTCTATCTCGACGCGGCGGAGGCCGAGCTCCTCGCGACCCTGCCGGCGGACACGCTCACGAAGGACCGGCACCGGCTCGACCACAGCGGGCGGACCCTCGCCCTCGACGTCTTCACCGGCCGCCACGCGGGTCTCGTCCTCGTCGAGGTCGACCTCGGCGCGGGTGACGACACCGCCGTCGCCCCGCTCCCGTTCCCGGTTGTCGCCGACGTGACCGCGGACCACGCCTTCACCGGCGGCGCCCTGGCGCAGATGGCGGACGGCAGGCTCGACGAGCTCGTGACCGCCTACCGCGTCTCCGGCCCGGACGGGTGGACCGCATCGCCGCCTGCTCCCACCCCATGACGACACACAACCCCGGGCAACACCCGTTATCGGACCTCGCCCAGGAAAGCGTGGCCTTATCGGAGATCGCACGTCGCTCGAGCCCTCATCTCCGGCCCGGGCGGCAGCCGGGCGCTCCCGCCCGGACCTTGGGGGTCTCACCATGATGGCTGGCACGTCGGCTGGGCTCGCCGCACACGGGCGTCGCGAGTCGCGGTCGGCGCTGACGTCCCAGTCCCTCGTTCGGGAGGGACTTCTTCGCCCAGGTGGCGGCCGCTGAGACCGCCGCCGTGTGTGCCCTCGCCGACAAGCACGGCGCCAAGTGCGTCGACTACCTGCACGTCTTCAGTGGCAAGGACGGCCTCGCCGACACCTCCAAGTACCTCGATCCTGATCACAACCACCCTGGTGACCTGGGCATCAAGGTGATCGCCGACCAGCTCGCCCTGAGCGGCACGCCAGAACTGTCCTGACTTCCGAACGCCACGCCGCGCCGTCGCACAGCTGGCCGAGCCCGCCCGAACCCGTTGGCGCACAACACTTTCAGCGATCCGCCGCCACGCTCGGTGACGGCGGACCGCCGCCTGCCTACTGCGGGACGGGGCCCCACCTGTTCGGTCCCGGCGTACCGCCCATCACGAAGAAGATCAGCAGCACGAGGCTGCCGAACGGGACGAAGGCGATGAGGTACCACCAGCCGGACTTGTCGGTGTCGTGCAGGCGGCGCACGGCGAGTGCGAGACCGACGACGAAGAAGAGGAGGTAGACCACGAAGAGCACGATCAGCACGATGATCCCGAGACCGGAGAGCCCGGTGCTCGTGACGTTCGCGTTGCCGTTCTCGTCGGTCGTTGCCGTGAACGACGTCCCGACCGCGATGATCATCAGGATGTAGAGCGGGATGGCGATGATCATCTCGAACAGGACGAACCACCAGTACTCGGCCACCGTGGCGCGGCTCGAGTAGTCGCTCCAGCCGGCGAAGGCCCGCTTCACCGCCTCCCCGAACCCGACCTTGCGCGGCTGGACGTAGCCGGCCTGGTAGGCCGGCGCGTAGCCGGGCGCCGACCCGTAGGCCGGGTAGGCCGCCGCTGCGGCCGCAGGCGCGTAGGTCGCCTCGGGAGCAGGCGGCACCGGGGCCGCGGGCGCCTCCGGGACGACCGCGGCGACCGGTGCGACGGGTGCGACCGGGGGTGCGGGCGGCGTGGGCGGTTGCACGTTCTCGGTCCATGCGGTGCCGTCCCACCACCGCATGCCACCGGTGCCGGAGGGGTCGGCGTACCAGCCGGCCGGCGGAGTGGCCGCTGCCGGCGGCGTGGGCTCGGGCGTGGACGGGGCGGGCTCGTAGGGGTTGCTCACGACGACTCCTGAACGAGACGGTTCCGGCGGTCGCCGGCACCACCGACGGTATCGCTGCGACCCCCGCGTTCGGGGGACGTCGGGCGTGCTTCTGAGCGCGCTTCAGGCCAGACGGCGGCGTACGACGACGAGGAGCTGCACGAGCGCGACCGCGCCGACGGCCAGCGAGGCGTAGGCGCCGAGCGCGGCCCACCACGACGCCGAGCCGGTGTAGATGCCCGCCCCGAGCAGGAACATCGCGACGACGATGACACGGGTGGGTCGCTCGCCGATCGTCACGACGCCGACGTCGTCCATCCCGATCGCGGTGGCCCGGGCACGCGCGTACTCGTGCACGAGCACCACCACGCCCGCCAGGACGCAGGCCCACACCGGCGCCTCGACCAGCCACAGCGCCACGAGGTAGAGCACGTCGCTCACCCGGTCGACGACCGAGTCGAGCACTGCGCCCCAGCGCGTCACCCGGTCGGTGAGCACCGCGACCGCGCCGTCGAGCGAGTCGAGGATGCCGGAGGCGCCGACGACGAACGCGGCGAGCAGCACCCACCGACCGCCGAGGGCGCACAGCCACACGACGAGGCCCGAGACGGCGACGCCGAGCAGCGTCACGACGTCGGGCGGTACGCCGATCCGCGCGAACGGTCGCGCGAGCGCGTAGATGGTGGAGAGCCACGGACCGACGAGGCGAGACGACCTCGGGTCGTAACCACCGTGCAGGGTGCGCCAGCGGTCGAGGTAGTCGTCGCGGCTCAGCACGTCGCGCGTCATGACGCGCTGCCCGTGCGATGACGACGCATCAGACGGCTGGCCCGAGCGTCCAGGTCACGGCGACGACCGCTGTGACCGTGCCCTCCCCCGCGTCGACCGGGACCCCGCCGGAGTCGGCGGCGAGCATCATGCCCTTGCGCACGGCGACGGGCCCGCCGCCCGCGCCCTCGACGACGTGCCGCACCTCGCCGAGCGCCTGACCCGCGAGCCCGGCGTACTGCTCGGCCTTGGACCTCGCATCGGCGAAGGCCGCGTCGCGGGCGGCGCGCTCCAGCGATGCGGCGTCGCGGTGGCTGAACGAGATGCCGTCGACCCGTGCACCGTCGCCGCCGGCGTCGATCGCCGCGACGAGCAGCGTGCCGACCCGGGTGAGGTCGGGCAGCCGCACGGACAGGCCCAGCGAGGCCTCGTAGGCCACGACGGTCGGCCACGGGTCGTGCACCGGGTTGAGCGAGACGTTGGTGGTCGTCAGCTCGGCGGGGTCCGCGCCGCCGGACAGCACGGCGTCGCGCATCTGCGACATGGCGTACGTCGCCCGCGCGGTCGCGTCGCTCGGGTTGGCCGCACGCGCCGACGCCGCGAGGCGCAGCGTCGCCTCGTCGTAGGCAGCAGCCGCACGACCGTGTCCCGTGACCGTCACTGATCGACCCATGCGGCGATCCTGCCGCACCGGAGCGGGGTTCGCGCCGCCGACGCGTCAGGCGTAGGTGTCGAGCCCGAGGCCGGCGTAGATCTCGCGGGTGGAGGTCGACCGGTTGAGCGTGTAGAAGTGCAGCCCCGGGGCCCCGGCGTCCAACAGCTCCGTCGCGAGCTCGGAGGCGGCCTCGACACCGAGCGCGTGCACGGCTGCGGCGTCGTCACCCACCGCGCGGAAGCGCGCCGCGAGGTCGTCAGGGAAGGCCGTCCCCGCGAGCACGGCGAACCGGTCGATCTGCGAGATGTTCGTGAGCGGCATGAGACCCGGGATGATCGGCATCGTGCAGCCTGCCGCGCGAGCGCGGTCGACGAGGTCGACGTAGTCCTCGGCGCGGAAGAACAGCTGCGTGACGGCGAACTCCGCACCCGCCTCCTGCTTCGCGGCGAGCACGCGCGCGTCCTCGTCGAGCGACACCGACTCGGGGTGCTTCTCCGGGAACGCAGCGACACCCACGCAGAAGTCGCCGAGCGAGCGCACGAGGCGCACGAGCTCGTCGGCGTGCGCGAGACCGCCCTCGGTCTGCACCCACTGCGAGCCGATGCCGGTGGGCGGGTCGCCACGCAGCGCCAGCACGTTGCGCAGCCCGGCGTCGGCGTAGGACCCGATCACCGACCGCAGCTCGGCCACCGTCGCCCCGACGCAGGTGAGGTGGGCCATGGGCAGGAGGGTCGTCTCCTCGAGGATCCGCCGGGTCACCCGGACCGTCCGGTCGCGGGTCGAGCCACCGGCGCCGTAGGTGACCGACACGAACGAGGGCTGCAGCCCCTCGAGCTCGCGGATGGCCTGCCAGAGCAGGCGTTCGCCCTCGTCGGTCTTCGGCGGGAAGAACTCGAAGGAGAACGAGCGGCCGCCGGAGGACAGCAGCTCGCCGATCGTCGACGCGGACGACGGGAGACGACGTGCTGAGGCCATGGGCCGAGCCTACGGGGCGTCGCCGCGACGAACGCGCACGGTGGGGGCCGCCGACGCGACCGGCCACCGGACGCGCCGTCGTCTCCGGATGCCGGTCGCCCCGGACGGCCGTACCCTGGACGGATGACCGCGACGGGGGCGACCGGATCGCCGTTGGACGCCGAGGACCTGCGCGTCCGCGTCCAGAAGCGGCTCGACGACTTCCTCGCTGCGCAGGTGCCCGTCCTCGACGAGGTCAGCCCGGACCTCGCCCCGCTGTCCGAGTCGATCGTCGACCTGCTCCGCGGCGGCAAGCGGATGCGCCCGGCCTTCGCCTACTGGGGCTGGCGCGGGGCCGGCGGGGCCGACTGCGAGGAAGCCATCACCGCAGCCACCTCGCTCGAGCTGCTGCAGGCGTGCGCGCTCATCCACGACGACGTCATGGACGGCAGCGACACCCGACGCGGGATGCCTGCGGCCCACCGCCGGTTCGCGACCCTGCACCGCGGCAACGAGTGGATCGGCTCGTCCGAGGGGTTCGGCATCGGCGCGGCCATCCTGCTCGGCGACCTGTGCCTGTCCTGGGCCGACGAGATGCTCATGTCGTGCGGCCTCCCGCCGCGCTCGGTGATGCGCGGCAAGCCGGTCTACGACGTGATGCGCACCGAGCTCATGGCCGGCCAGTACCTCGACCTGCTCGAGCAGGCGATGGGCGGCGGGTCGGTGTCGCGGGCGATGCGCGTCGTGCGCTTCAAGTCGGCGAAGTACACGATCGAGCGGCCGCTGCACCTCGGCGCGGCACTCGCAGACGCCCCCACCGAGCTCGTCGACGCCTACTCCGCCTACGGCCTGCCCCTCGGCGAGGCGTTCCAGCTGCGCGACGACGTCCTCGGCGTGTTCGGCGATCCCGGCGAGACGGGCAAGCCCGCCGGGGACGACCTGCGGGAGGGCAAGCGCACCGTGCTCGTCGCCACCGCGTTCGAGTCGGCCTCGCCCGCCCAGGCAGCAGTGCTGCGCCGTCGGCTCGGCGACCCGGCGCTCGACCCCCGCGGCGTGTCCGAGCTGCGCGAGATCATCGTCGACACGGGTGCGCTCGGCCACGTCGAGGCAGTCATCGAGGCGCTCACGGCGCAGGCGTTCGCGGCGCTCGTGTCGGCGCGCATCGACGACGTCGCGCGCGACGTCCTGCGCGGCCTCGCCGTCGCGGCCACGTCCCGCACCGTCTGACGACCGTGACGGCCGTCGGCCGACAGGCCGATGAACCCGCACCTCCGTAGGCTGGACGACATGTCGTTGCTGCGCCGCGGGACCCGCACGGTCACAGGACCGACCGACCACGTCGTCATCGTCGGCGCGGGGCTCGCGGGCCTGTCCTGCGCGCTCCGGCTCGCCGGTGCCGGACGCCGCGTGACCGTGCTCGAGCGCGAGTCGGTGCCCGGTGGCCGAGCCGGCCTCATCGACGACGCCGGCTACCGCTTCGACACCGGCCCGACCGTGCTCACGATGCCGGACCTCATCCACGACGCGTTCCAGTCCGTCGGCGAGGACATGACCGACTGGCTCGACCTCGTCCCCGTCGACCCGCTCTACCGCGCGTTCTACCCCGACGGGTCGCAGCTCGACGTGCACTCCGACGTCGACGCCATGGCCGCGGAGATCGAGCGCGTGATCTCGCCGGCCGAGGCCGACGGCTACCGCCGCTACGTCGACTTCGTGTCGAAGCTCTACCGCTACGAGATGCGCGACTTCATCGACACCAACATCGACACCCCGCTCGACCTCGTCACCGAGAACCTCGCACGGCTCGTCGCCATCGGCGGCTTCCGCAGGCTCTCGCCGAAGGTCCGCCAGTACCTCAAGGACCCGCGCACCGAGCGGCTGTTCAGCTTCCAGGCGATGTACGCCGGCCTCTCGCCGCAGGACGCCCTGGCGATCTACGCCGTCATCGCCTACATGGACTCCGTCGCCGGCGTCTTCTTCGCGAAGGGCGGCATGCACGCCGTCCCGCGGGCGATGGCCGCGGCGGCGGAGAAGCACGGGGTGGAGTTCCGCTACTCCACGGAGGTCACCCGCGTCGAGACGAGCGGCGGCCGCGCGACGGCGGTGATCACCGCCGACGGCGAGCGCGTGCCGGCCGACGTCGTGGTGCTCAACCCCGATCTCCCGGTCGCGATGCGCGAGCTGCTCGGCGAGGAGCCGTGGTCGGTGCGACGGCTGACCTACTCGCCGTCGTGCTTCCTGCTGCTGGCCGGCTCGTCAGCGACGTACACGAAGGCGGCGCACCACAACATCCACTTCGGCCGCAGCTGGAACGGCGTGTTCCGCGAGCTCATCGACGAGAAGCGGCTGATGAGCGACCCCAGCATCCTGGTGACCAACCCGACGCGGTCCGACCCGTCGCTCGCCCCCGACGGAAGGCAGATCTACTACGTGCTCTTCCCGACCCCGAACCTCGACGCCGACATCGACTGGCGCACCGAGGGTCCGCGCTACCGCGACGAGGTCGTGCGCACCCTGGAGGCGCGTGGCTACGTCGGGTTCGGCGACTCGATCGAGGTCGAGCACGTCACCACTCCGCTGGACTGGGCGGCGCGCGGCATGGAGCGCGGGGCACCCTTCGCGGCGGCGCACTCCTTCGGCCAGACCGGGCCGTTCCGTCCGTCGAACCTGTGGGGCGAGAACGTCGTGTTCACCGGGTCCGGCACCCAGCCCGGCGTGGGCGTCCCGATGGTGCTCGTCTCCGGACGACTCGCGGCCGAGCGGATCACCGGCCCCGACCCGACCTACCGCCCGACGTACCTGCACTGAGCGCCGCTCCGGGCGGGCAAACGGTGACGAACCGGACATCTCCCTCCTGTGTTCCCCGCGCCGGAGCGACGTGCGTCACCTGCTGCGGACCCGTTCGCGCTGCCCCGGCCCGCCGGACCGCCGGTACCCTTGGGACCGTGGACTCCCCCGACCAGCACGACGGCGCGCTCGCCGATGCTGAGTCCGGGCTGACGTTCGTCCTGCGCTACGCCATCCCCGGCCTCGTCGCCACGCTGGTCGTCGCCATCGGTGCCCTGGGCGTCGGCTGGCTCCCCACCGAGAGCCCGCTGCGCGACATCCCGCTGATCCACACGCTGCAGACCACCGACGTCGGCACCTTCGTCGCCCGCGCGTGCGTCATCCTCGGCGGTGCGCTGTTCCTGCAGGCCTGGCTCGTCCTCGGCGCCGACGTCCTGGCCGGCCACGTCCGCGACCTGCGACGCCTCTGGTCCGTCCTCGCCATCTGGTGCGCACCCCTGCTGCTCGCCCCGCCGATCTTCAGCCGCGACGTCTACTCCTACTTCGTGCAGGGCAAGCTGATGCTCGGCGGTCACGACCCGTACTCGAGCGGCGTGTCGGTGATCCCTGGATGGTTCCGCGACGGCGTCGACCCGATGTGGCAGAACACCCCGACGCCGTACGGCCCGCTGTTCATGGCGCTCTCGCGGGGCGTCGCCGCGCTCGTCGCCGACAACACCTACCTCGCCGTCATCGCTTTCCGGCTCATCGCGCTCGGAGGTGTGGCGCTGCTCGCGTTCTACGTCCCGCGCCTCGCCTTCCACTGCGGGATCGACGCGTCGAAGGCGCTGTGGCTCGGCGTGATGAACCCGCTCGTGCTCATGCACTTCGTCGCCGGTGCCCACAACGACTCGGTCATGATCGGGCTCGTCGTGGCCGGACTCGCGATCGCGATCGAGGGCAGACCTCTCGTCGGAGTCGTCATCCTGAGCCTCGGCGGCATGGTGAAGCCGATCGGACTGCTGGCGCTGCCGTTCGCCGGCCTCGTCTGGGCCGGCACGCGATCCGGCCTGCGCGGACGCGTCATCGCCTGGGTCAAGACCGCTGCCACCTTCGGCGTGAGCTACCTCGTGCTGGCCGGGGTCGTGGGGACCAGTCTCGGCTGGATCCGGGCGCTCACCACGCCGGGCGAGGTCCGCACCTGGCTCTCGCCCAGCACGGCGCTCGGCATGGCCTCGGGCAACCTCCTGTCGGCGATCGGCCTCGGCGACCATCTCGACGTCACCGTCGCCATCTTCCGCGTGCTCGGCGAGATCGCCGCCGTCGTGATCGTGGCCTACCTCTGCCTCAGGCCGCAGGGACGCACCGCGGTGCGCTCGCTCATGCTCGCGTTCCTCGCCGTCGTCGCACTCGGTCCCGTCGTACAAGCGTGGTACCTGCTCTGGGCGCTGCCCCTGGCGGCGGCGTCCGGCCTCTCTCGACGCGAGCTGCGGATCGTCGTCGCGCTCACCGCGGCGTTCACGCTCTACGGCCTCTGCGAGACGAGCGCGACCGCTGACAGCCTCCTCGAGCTCTCCGACGGACTGGCCATGCTGGCGGCCGCCGCCGCAGTCGGCCTCGCGGTCTCGATCTCGCCGCGCGAGCGGGCGCTCGTCTTCGGCGGCGACATGGCGGCCGGCCTCGTGCCCGACGACCTGCCGGCGGCCGCACGACGCGAACGCCTGGTCGTGCGCGACCCGTCCGACGCCTGACCCCCCGCGGTTTAGAGGACGTCGATGTCGAGGTCGGGGCCCTCGCCCAGCAGCAGCACCCCGCCACGCACCCCGTCCGTGGACCAGCCCCGCACGGCGGAGGCGAGCACGTCGAGGGCCACCGCGAAGTCCTTCGGGGCCACCTCGGCGAAGGTCCCCCAGGCCGCCCACAGCACCACGATCCCCTCCGCGCCCTCGAGCTCGAGGTCGGCCAGGCACTCCTCGAGGGCGTCCCAGTTCATGCCGAACCACTCGGGCAGCGCGAAAGCCTCGTCGGCCGCCTCGAGGAAGGCCGAGCGGTCCTCCACCTCGCTGCCATCGAGCACGATGGCGCGCCAGCCGAGCGCGTCCGCCTCGGACTCGAGCGCATCGACCGACGCGCCGGAGCGCCTGATGCCGGACAGCCTGGACAACGCGCTCATGCGGACACCCCTGAGAGGACCTCGCGGAACGAGGCGTAGTGGTCGTCGGTGTAGAACCTGCCGCCGTCGTCACCCGCGATGACCCGCCGGGCCCCACGATCGTTCGAGCCGGGCGTGATCACGGTGAACTCGTGGTACCAGCCGTCCTTGTGCTTCGGGAGGAGTCCCTCCCGGTTGGAGAACGTGACGCCGTCCTTCGAGAACGGGTAGGGCCCACCCTTCGCGATCAGCCGCAGGGTGTCGACGCCCTCCTTCGGCAGCTGCGCCACGAGCATCGTCCGAAGTCCCGAGACCGGTGTGGCCGGCGCCAGGGCGGTCGCATCGCTCGGGGTCGGGATCGCGCCGGATCCGGCTCCCGCCCCGGGGCCGTAGGTCGCGGTGCCCCTCGCCGGCGAGCTCCCGCACGCCGAGACGAGCGCGCCCACGACGACCGCGAGCAGGACGGCGATGGCGCGTCGGGTCGCGGTCGCGGTCGTGGGCGCGGGCACGGGCACGCTGCGTATCGTGGCACGCCCTGCGACGGCGAGTCGTCCGCTTCGGTGCGAGGATCCCTGCCATGGGCCGTCGCGACCTCGATCGCGCGGGCATCACCGACCCGGAGATGCGCGCGTCCTACGAGCGCTGCCGCGAGCTCAACGCCCAGCACGGCAAGACCTACTACCTCGCGACCCTCCTGCTCCCGCCCGCCAAGCGCCCCTATGTCCACGCCCTCTACGGCTTCGCGCGCTACGCCGACGAGATCGTCGACGACCTCGCCTCCACCCTGACCGAGCAGGACAAGGCCGACTGGCTCGGCTCGTGGGGCGACCGCTTCTTCGCCGACCTGCGTCGGGGCCGCAGCGACGACCCGGTCTGCCGCGCGGTCGTCGACACCGTGCAGCGCTGGGACATCCCCGTGGAGCACTTCGAGGCGTTCCTGCACTCGATGCGCATGGACCTGACCGTGACGCAGTACGCCACCTACGACGACCTCTACGAGTACGTCTACGGCTCCGCGGCCGTGATCGGCCTGCAGATGGTGCCGATCCTCGAGCCGACGGCGCCCGAGGCCTACGACCGCGCGAAGGACCTCGGCGTCGCGTTCCAGCTCGCGAACTTCGTGCGCGACGTCGGCGAGGACCTCGAGCGCGGTCGCGTCTACCTCCCGCTCGAGGACCTCGCGCGTTTCGGCGTGTCCCGGGCCGACCTCGAGGCGCGCGTCGTGACCGCGCAGGTCCGCGCCGCGCTCGAGTTCCAGATCGCCCGCGTGCGCGACCTCGAGGAGGTCAGCCGCGAGGGGATCGCGATGCTCCACCCCTCCTCGCAGCCGTGCATCGAGGCCGCCCGGGTCCTCTACTGCGGGATCGTCGACGCGGTCGAGGAGATCGACTACCAGGTCTTCACCCAGCGCGCGACGGTCTCCCGGCGCCGACGCCTCGCCGTCGCGGTCCCGGCCTGGCGAGAGGCGAGGGCGGCCCGGCGTCGCTACGGCGAGGGCCACCCGCAAGGCCTGCACCAGCCCGCGCCGCACTGGTAGGCCTGCGCACGCGTCGCTACGGTCGCCGCTCGGTCTCGGCGCCGGGCACCCGCGCCCGAGGGGGTCCGGCGTACGGGGTCCGCTGCAGCCCTCGGCGCCCGAGCCACACCCACAGCACGAGCGTGAGGACGACCAGGGCGAAGCCGAAGAGCAGGTCCTCGAACGGTGCGTAGGCGATGCGGCCGTCGCCGAGGAACGGCGGCGGTGCGGCGGCCGGCGTCGACGAGCCGACGATCGCGGCGCCGTCGTAGCGCACGATTCGCAGGCCGGTGAGGATCGCGTTGGTGACGAGCTGGAAGAACACGATGATCGCGTACGCCGCCCAGAAGACGCGGCGGCGCAGCAGCCGGGTCCGGACGACGACGAGGTCGAGGAGCACCACGACGACGACGCCGAGCACCGCGAGCTGCGTGTAGGTCATGCGGCGTCCTCGTCGCTCGCCCGCACGCCGTCGACGCAGCTGCCCTCCGGCTCGTCACCGACCTCCCAGCGCTTCACCGACCGCACGGCCTCGAGGGTGAGCACACCGGCGATCGGGACGACGACGAAGAACAGCACCTCGTCGAGCGGCAGTCCGCCGGGGAGCAGCACGCCCGTCGTGCGCGCCGGGTCGAACGTCCAGTGACCGGCGGCGATCGCATAGAGGTCCCAGGCGCAGAAGATCGCGACCACGGGCCCGAGAGCCACGGCCAGCCGCCGCCATCGTGCGTAGACGCGGGTGCGCAGCGCGATCTCGAGCCAGGACGACCCCACCACCACGAAGGCGAGGACTGCCAGGTAGGCGAACCGGCTCATCCGCGCGTCACTCCGCGGCGCCGGAGGCGGCCGCCTGCTTGCCGTGGTCCCACGACACGACCCGCGTGACGTCGAGCCGCAGCGCGCGCTGCTTGGGCGCACGGTCCCGGTAGGCGGACTTCACGGCGTCGACGTGCTCGGGGTCGAGACCCTCGTACTTGACCATGAGACCGGCGAACACCTCGCAGATCGTGTCGACGTCGTCCACGAGGGCCACCGTCCCGGACAGCTGCGCGCCCCGCAGCTCGACGTAGCGGTCCCCGGTCTCGACGAGGGCCGCGAAGCGCGGGTCGCGGGTGAGGTTGACCACCTTCTGGCTCTTCGCGTAGGTGCGCATCCAGACCGTGCCTTCCTCGTCCACGACGAACCACATCGGAACGGGGTCGGGCACGCCGTCGGGACCGTTCGTGACCAGCACGAGCGTGCGGGCCGCCCGCAGGAGCACGTCCACCTCGTCGTCGCTGAGCCCGATCGAGGCCCGCTGGTTGCCCATGGGGCCCATCTTGCCCGGCCCGGCGCGGCAGATCAGGCGGCTCGGCGTGTCGAACGTAGACTCCTCGATCGTGGAGACCTCTGCCGGTACGCGAGTCGCCGACGCGATGGTCGGCCGTCTCGTCGACGGCCGGTACCGCGTCGAGCGTCGGCTGGCCCGCGGCGGGATGGCCACGGTCTACGAGGCGATGGACCTCCGGCTCGACCGCACGGTGGCGCTCAAGATCATGCACCCCGGTCTCGCGGAGGACGCCGCGTTCGTGTCGCGCTTCGTGCGCGAGGCCAAGTCCGCCGCCCGCCTGTCGGACCCGCACGTCGTCGCCGTCTACGACCAGGGCGAGGACGACGGCATCGTCTACCTCGTCATGGAGTACGTCGCCGGGCGCACGGTGCGCGACGTCCTGCGCGAGTACGGCCGGCTCACCGCGGAACAGGCGCTGACCGTCCTCGACCCGGTCCTGCAGGCTCTCGACGCCGCGCACCACGCCGGTTTCGTGCACCGCGACGTCAAGCCCGAGAACGTGCTGCTCACCGACGACGGCCGGGTGAAGGTCGCCGACTTCGGACTCGCGCGGGCCATCTCCGCGGCCACGTCGACCGCCGCCACCCAGGGCCTGCTCATCGGCACCGTCGCCTACCTCTCGCCCGAGCAGGTCGAGCGGGGCATCGCCGACGCGCGCAGCGACGTCTACGGCGCCGGCATCCTGCTCTACGAGATGGTCACGGGCTCTGTCCCCTTCGCGGGCGAGACCCCGCTCGCGGTGGCCTACCAGCACGTCAACGCCGCCGTCCCCGCCCCCTCGTCCGTGCGCCCCGGCGTCCCGTCCGAGCTCGACGCCCTCGTGGCGCGCGCCACCGCGCGCGACGCCGACGACCGCTACCCCGACGCCGCGTCCTTCCTCGGCGCCGTGCGACAGGCCCGTCGCGGGCTCCCCGTGCCCCGCCCGTTCGGCGTCACCGAGGACCAGGCGGCCACCCTGGTCGTGCCGCTGGCCTCCCCCACCGGCGTCACGGCCTCCCCCGTCACGGCGCCGGTCGGCCCTGCCGCGACGCCGCCGAAGGGCACGGCGCCGCGTCGCCGTCGTCGCCGCGGGTGGATCGGGCTGCTCGCCGTGCTGGTCGTGGGCGCCCTGGTCGCCGGAACCGCCTGGTTCTACGGCGCGGGGCGCACGGTGACCATGCCGTCGCTCGTCGACCTCACGCCGGCCGCGGCCTCAGCGAAGCTCGCGCCGTTGCAGCTCACCCTCGACTCCGGCACCACCGACTTCAGCGAGACCGTCGCGGCGGGGAAGATCATCTCGACCGACCCGAAGGCGGGCGACTCCGCGAGGCAGGGCGCGACGGTCTCCGCCGTCGTGTCGAAGGGGCCGGAGCGTCACGCCGTGCCCGCGGTCGCGGGTCTCAGCGTCGACGACGCGACGACCGCGATCACCGACGCCAGCCTCACCGTGGGCGCCCAGACCCAGGTCTACGACGACAAGATCCCGGCCGGCTCCGTCGTGACGTCGAACCCCGCTGCCGCCGTGAAGCTCAAGCGCGGCCAGTCGGTCGCCCTCGTCGTGTCCAAGGGTCCCGCGCCCGTCGCCCTCCCCAACGCGGTCGGCAAGCCGGCGGCCGCCACCACCGCGGCGCTCACGAAGCTCGGCCTGAAGGTCACGAGCACCACGGCGTACAGCAAGACCGTTCCCGCGGGGTCGGTCGTGTCGATGACGCCCGGTGCCGGGACGACCGTGGCGAAGGGCTCGCCCGTCGCGCTCGTGGTGAGCAAGGGCCCGCCGCTCGTCGTCGTGCCGGACCTCTACACGATGTCGGAGTCCGACGCGAAGGCCCTGCTGCGCAAGCTCGGCCTCGTGCCCCAGGTGACCTACCCGGTCGGGGTGTCGCCGTTCAACCGGGTGATCAAGCAGTCGGCCAAGGCCGGCAGCAGCGTCCCGTGGGGCTCGACCGTGGAGATCCAGGTCGTCTGACCGGCTCACCGGTCGGGACGGGTCGGGCCGACCCGTCCCGCATCGTGGACACGACGTCCACCCGCTGGATGCACCGGGCTATCGTCGTGCCGTGCGCAGCTGGCAGTTCTATGGCGACCGGCCCGGGTCCTCCCGGGTGGGCTGCGCCGCCTGACGCGCCCCCACCCACTGAAGAAGCCCCGCGCCGAACCGGCCGGGGCTTCCGTCGTCCCGGCCGACGGAGCACGAGCACGAGAGGCACGGATCCCCCATGGTCGTCGTCATGAGCCCTGGCGCCACCGACGCGCAGATCGACGCCGTCATCACCCGCGTCACCGACGCCGGTGGCGAGGCCTTCGTCAGCCGCGGTGACACGCGCACCATCGTCGGCCTGGTCGGCGACCTCGACCGCTTCCACGGCCTCAACCTGCGCACGCTGCCCGGCGTCGCCGAGGTCGTGCGCATCTCCACGCCGTTCAAGCTCGTGTCCCGCCAGCACCACGCCGAGATGTCGACGGTCTACGTCGGTGCGACGCGGGTGCCGATCGGTCCGGACACCTTCACCCTCATCGCCGGCCCGTGCGCGGTCGAGACCGCGGACCAGACCGTCGCCGCGGCGCACATGGCCCAGGCGGCCGGAGCGACCCTGCTGCGCGGCGGCGCGTTCAAGCCGCGGTCCTCGCCGTACGCCTTCCAGGGCCTCGGCGAGGACGGGCTGCGCATCCTCGCCGACGTGCGCGCCGAGACCGGTCTCCCGATCGTCACCGAGGTCGTCGACGTCGCCGACGTCGAGCTCGTCGCGTCCTACGCCGACATGCTCCAGGTCGGCACGCGCAACGCGCAGAACTTCTCGCTGCTGCAGGCCGTGGGCGACGCCGGCAAGCCGGTGATGCTCAAGCGCGGCATGAGCTCCACCATCGAGGAGTGGCTCATGGCGGCGGAGTACGTCGCGCAGCGCGGCAACCTCGACGTCGTGCTGTGCGAGCGCGGCATACGCACGTTCGAGAAGGCCACGCGCAACACCCTCGACATCTCCGCGGTGCCGGTCGCGCACGACCTCGCGCACCTGCCCGTCGTGGTCGACCCGTCGCACTCGGGCGGACGCCGTGACCTCGTCGTGCCGCTCTCGCGCGCCGCGATCGCGATCGGCGCGGACGGCATCATCGTCGACGTCCACCCGCACCCGGAGACCGCGCTCTGCGACGGCCCCCAGGCCCTCGTCGACGCCGACCTGCGCGCCCTCGCCACCGCCGTCCGCCAGCTCACCCCCCTCATGGACCGACGCCCAGCCCTCCCCCTCGCCCCCTGATTGCACTGAAGGACGCCTTGGTTCCTTAGAAGCGAACAAACTCCGCCTTCATGACGGGGAGGGGCGCCCGCTCTGGCCATCCCTCAGGGGGTCGTGCGGAGCAGCCCCGTGAGGACCTCGGCAGCCTGCGCGACCGCGTCGTCGTCGACGTCGAGGTGCGTGACGAGACGCGCGAACGTCGGACCGAGGTCGGAGACCAGCACGCCCCCGACCCGAGCGGCAGCGGCGAGCGCCGCCGCCGTCCACGGCGTCGACGACAGGTCGAGCACCACGATGTTGGTCTCGACGTGCTCGGGGACCACGACGCCGTCGACGGCCTCCGCGAGCGCGAACGCGAGGCGCTGCGCCCGTGCGTGGTCGTCGGCGAGGCGCTCGACGTTGTGGTCGAGGGCGAAGAGCCCTGCGGCTGCCAGGATTCCGACCTGGCGCATGCCGGCGCCGTAGCGCTTGCGCCAGACGCGTGCCGAGGCGATGCGCTCGGCGCTGCTCACCAGCACCGACCCGACCGGCGCGCCGAGCCCCTTGGACAGGCACACCGAGACGGTGTCGGCCACGGCGCCGTACGCGTGCAGGGGCACGCCGCTGGCCACGTGCGCGTTCCACAGCCGGGCGCCGTCGAGGTGGACGCCGAGGCCGTGCTCGTCGGCGATGGCCCGCACCGCCTGCAGCCGCTCCAGGGGCTGCACGGTGCCGCCTCCGAAGTTGTGGGTGTTCTCGACGGCGATGGCCGTCGTCGACACGAGGTAGGGGCCGCCGGCCGGCCGGACGAGCTGACGGACGACGTCTGGGTCCAGCAGGCCGCGCGGCGCGTCCCAGGTGCGGGTCGTGATGCCGCTGAACGTCGCAGCCGCACCGAGCTCCGCGCGGACGACGTGGGCCTGCACGTCGCACACGATCTCCTCGCCGGGCGACACGAGAAGCCGCATCGCGAGCTGGTTGGCGAGCGACCCGGTCGGAGTGAAGATCGCGGCCTCGTGACCGAGCAGGGCCGCGACGCGCGCCTCGAGCTCCGTGACCGTGGGGTCCTCGCCGTAGACGTCGTCCCCGACCTCGGCATCGACCATCGCCGCGCGCATGGCGCTCGTGGGCCTCGTGACGGTGTCGCTGCGCAGGTCGATGCTCACGCCGTGCAGCCTAGGCCGTGCCCTCCGGCCGGTCCCGACGCGCCGCGGTGATCACGCCGGGCTCGAGCGGGTCAGAGCAGCGCGCCCTCGTGGACGAGGAGCGCCTCCTTCACGGGCAGGCCGTAGGCGTAACCGCCGAGCGATCCGTCGGTCCGCAGGATGCGGTGACACGGGACGAACGGCGCCACCCTGTTCGTCGCGCACGCCTGACCCGCGGCACGCACCGCCTTCGGACTGCCGGCGCGGATCGCGAGACCGGCGTAGGAGTCGGTCTCCCCCGCCTTCACCCCGCGCAGCTCGGTCCAGGCACGCTGCATGAAGGGGCCGCCCGGCTGGCGGACCACGACGTCGTCGAGTGCGTCGAGGTCTCCCCCGGCGTACGCCGCCAGCGCGTCGACCACAGCACGCACGGAGTCGGCGCCCGGCCCGACCGCGCGCCGTCCCCGCTTCTGCTCGGCGTCGGTGAGGAAGCCGAAGACGTGGTCGATCTCGGCGAAGCCGGCCGCCACCACCGCGCCGTCGTCGGGATCGACGACCACGACGACGGTGCCGCCAGGACACGCCACGGACGTCGTCTCGAAAGGCTTGTCGCTCATGACTTCTCCTCGGTTCGGGTCCACAGGTGCTGTGCGGCGTACGAACGCCAGGGACTCCACGCCCTGGCCCGCCCGGCAAGCTCTCGCGGCGCGGTCGGCAGGCCGCGTGCCGCCGCGGCGTGCCGCAGGCCCAGGTCGGCGTCCGGGAAGGCGTCGGGGTCCGCGAGCCCGCGGAGACGCACGTAGGCGACGGTCCAGGGGCCGATCCCCGGCACCGCGATCAGCCCGGTCGCGATCGTCTCGGGGTCCCCGGACCATAGGTCGATACGGCGCTCGGCGACGGCGACCGCCGCGGCGTGGACTGTGCGTCCGCGCGAGCCGGGCATGCCGAGCGCTGCGATGGCTGCCGGGTCGGTCGAGGCGAGCGTGGCCGCGTCGGGGAAGCCCGTGAAGGAACCGGGCACCGGTGCGCCGAACGCGGCGACGATCCGACCCAGGATCGTGCGTGCCCCCGCCACCGACACCTGCTGGCCCACGATCGCGCGCACCAGGGTCTCCCACGGGTCGACCGTCGTCGGCACCCGCAGGCCGGGTCGAGCGGCGACCATCGGCCGAAGCGCGGGGTCGGCCCCGAGCGCGGCGCCGACCGTGCCGGGATCGGCGTCGAGGTCGAGCCACCGGCGAACCCGCCGCACCAGCGTGGCGGTGTCGCGCAGGTCGGTGTCGCTGCGCACGACGGCGTGCTCGCCGACGACCCGCACGTCGGCGACCGCCGCGCGCGCTCCGAGCGGGACGACGCGGCGGTGCGTCCAGGTCTCGCCGTCGCGCTCGTGGATCTCCAGGCCTGCCACCGAGCGGGCGGCCAGGAACTCTCCGACGGCGCGGGCGTCGTACGGCGGACGCAGCCGCAGCCGCAGGACGAGAGCGGGATCGGCAGCGGCGATCGACGTGATCGGCGTGCGGCGCAGCGCCGACGGCGGCGACCCGAACTCCCGACGGATGACGTCGTTGAACTGCCGGATGCTCGAGAAGCCCGCGGCGAACGCGATCTCCGCGAGCGGCAGGTCGGTCTGCTCGATGAGCAGCCGGGCCGTCTGCGCGCGGCGACTCACCGCGAGCTGCAGCGGACCTGCGCCGACCTCCGCGACGAGCGTGCGGTGCAGGTGCCGCTCGCTCACGTGCAGCGTGCGCGCGAGTGCGACGACGCCGCCGTCGTCAACTGCACCGTCGGCGATGAGCCGCAGCGCGCGCCCCGCCAGGTCGCCGCTGTGGTCCCAGTGCCGCGATCCGGGGGCGGAGTCCGGGCGGCACCGCTTGCAGGCGCGGAAGCCTGCGCTCACGGCCGCCGCGGGGGCGGCGAAGTAGCGCACGTTCGAGGGCTTCGGCGTCTGCGCCGGACACACCGGGCGGCAGTAGACCCCCGTGCTCGTGACCCCGAACCAGATCCGGCCGTCGAAACGACGGTCGCGGCTCGAGAGCGCCTCGTAGGCCGCCTCGACGTCGAGCCCGGCGGGTGCCGTGATGGCCCCTCGCGGCTCCGTGGTCGTCGTCATGCCCAGGAGTCTGCCTCACGCCCCCGACACCACGCTGGCGGAAATCGGACCCCACCCAGCGACCCGCCCGCTGAGACTGATCGGTCAGTCTCAGCGGGGGGTGGTGGGGCGGTCGAGGAGCCAGTCGGCTACGTCGAACGCGAGCTCGAGGCTCTGCACTCGGTTGAGACGCGGATCGCAGGCGGTCTCGTAGCGGTCGCCGAGCTGGTCCTCGGTGACGCCCTCGGTGCCTCCGACGCACTCGGTGACGTCGTCGCCGGTGAGCTCGACGTGGATGCCGCCGGGGACCGTGCCGAGCTTCTTGTGCACCTGGAAGAAGCCGAGCACCTCGTCGGCGACGTCGGAGTAGGACCGGGTCTTGTGGCCGCTCGCGGCCTCACGGGTGTTGCCGTGCATCGGGTCGCAGATCCAGACCACGGGATGCCCGGCCTCGGTGACCTTCTCGACGATCGCCGGCAGCGTGTCGCGGATCATGCCCGCACCCATGCGCGTGATGAAGGTCAGCCGTCCCGGGACGCGGTCGGGGTTGAGCCGCTCCGCGAGCTCGACCGCCTGCTCCGGGGTCGTCGTCGGCCCGAGCTTCACGCCGACCGGGTTGCTGATGCGCGCCGCGAAGTCGACGTGCGCACCGTCGAGCTGACGCGTGCGCTCCCCCACCCACACGAAGTGGCCGGAGACGTCGTAGAGGTTCCCGGTGCGCGAGTCGATGCGGGTGAGCGCCTTCTCGTAGTCGAGCACGAGAGCCTCGTGCCCGGCGTAGAACTCGACCCGCCTGAACTCCTCGGGATCGGCCCCGCACGCGGCCATGAACGACAGCGCGCGATCGATCTCGCCGGCGACCTGGTCGTAGCGGTGGCCGGCCGTGGTCTCCGCGACGAAGTCCTGGTTCCACGCGTGCACCTGGCGCAGGTCGGCGTATCCGCCCTGGGTGAAGGCGCGCACGAGGTTCAGCGTGGCGCTCGCCGTGTTGTAGGAGCGCACGAGCCGCTGGGGGTCCGGCACCCGGCCCTCAGCCTCGAAGGGCAGGGCGTTGACTCCGTCCCCGAAGTACGACGTCATCTCGACGCCGTCGCGCTGCTCGGTCGCCTTGCTGCGCGGCTTGAAGTACTGCCCTGCCATCCGCCCGACCTTGATGACCGGCAGGCTCGCGCCGTAGGTCAGGACGATGGCCATCTGAAGCACGGTCTTGAGCTTGGCGCGGATGGCCTCGGCGCTCGCGGTCTCGAACGTCTCGGCGCAGTCGCCGCCCATGAGGACGAACGCCCGGCCCTGCGCGGCTGCGGCGAGTCGGGCCGTGAGGTTGTCGCACTCGCCCGCGAACACCAGCGGCGGCAGCGCCCGCAGCTCGTCAAGGGCCTTGGCCAGCGCCGCAGGGTCGGGCCACACCGGCTGCTGAGCAGCAGGCAGGTCGGGCCACGAGATCACATCAACCATGCCGCCCAGCGTAAGGGTGCAACGACCAGACCCCCGTACCGGTATGCGTACGCGTTTTCGGTGAAGGACGCCCTTGTTGTGCTCCATGCAACAAAGGCGTCCTCCACCGAGAACTCCTAGCCGAAGAAGGTGCGGACCTCGTCGTAGCGCTCGGGGGGGACGGTCTTGAGTACGCCGGTGCCCTCGATGAGCGGCACGCGGACGATGTCCACGCCGCGCAGCGCGACCATGACGCCGTACTGCTTGTCGTGCACGGAGTCGATGGCCTGCAGGCCGAAGCGGGTCGCGAGCACCCGATCGAACGCCGTCGGCGTGCCACCGCGCTGGATGTGCCCGAGCACGGACGCGCGAGCCTCCTTGCCGGTCTTCGCCTCGAGGCCGGAGGCCAGCCAGTCGCCGATGCCCGAGAGCCGCACGTGGCCGAACGCGTCGAGCGTCTGGTCCTTCGTGATCAGGTCGCCGTCGGACGGCAGCGCGCCCTCGGACACCACGATGATCGGGGCGTAGTGCGAGCGGAACCGCGACTCGACCCAGCCGGCGACCTCGTCGAGGTCGAAGGGCACCTCCGGGATGAGGATGCCGTTGGCGCCGCCGGACAGGCCCGCGTGCAGCGCGATCCAGCCGGCGTGGCGGCCCATCACCTCGACCACGAGGATGCGGTGGTGCGACTCGGCCGTCGTGTGCAGCCGGTCGATCGCCTCCGACGCGATGTTGACCGCCGTGTCGAAGCCGAACGTGTAGTCGGTCGCGCTCAGGTCGTTGTCGATCGTCTTGGGCACGCCCACGACGGGTACACCAAGCTCGTCGAGCTTGGTGGCGACACCCAGGGTGTCCTCACCGCCGATGGCGATCAGGGCATCGACGCCCTGCGCAGCGAGGTTGGCCTTGATCTGGTCGACACCGCCGTCGATCTTGATGGGGTTGGTACGGCTCGATCCGAGGATCGTGCCGCCCCGCGGCAGGATGCCACGCACCTGCTCGATGCCCAGCGGCATGGTGTTGCCCTCGA
>DATCCY010000113.1:0-4329 GCA_036510975.1 Candidatus Nanopelagicales bacterium | reverse complement strand
TCGACGAACCGACCGTGTGGCTTCAGGTCGGTGCGGCCGCCGGCGCCCACCGGGTGGGTCTCGACGTCCCGCGGCCGGTGCTGCTGGGGAACGTGCGCGGCCGGCTCGCCACGCTCGTCGCGGAGCGTGCACCGCTCTACGCCGAAGTCGCCCGACTGGTCGTCGACACCGACGCCCGCACGCCGGACGAGGTGGTCTCCGACGTGATCGCGGGGCTGCGGCTCGAGGCCGTCGATGGCTGAGCCCACGCGGATCACCGTGCGCGGGGAGGCCGACTACGACGTCGTGGTCGGCCGCGCGCTCGGTGACGAGCTCATCTCCTCGCTTCCGTCGGGCGCTGCTCGGATCGCCGTCGTCCACCCGGTTTCGCGACCCGACGACGGCTCGCGGGTCTCCGCACTCGTGGAGGCGGCGGGGGCGGCACCGCTGCTCCTGCCCGTCCCGGACGGGGAGTCGGCCAAGACCTCGGAGGTGGCTGCCTCCTGCTGGTCCGCTCTCGGCCGCGCCGGCTTCACGCGCTCGGACGCCGTGGTCGGCGTCGGCGGTGGCGCGACGACCGACCTCGCGGGGTTCGTCGCGGCGACCTGGTTGCGGGGGGTGCGGGTGGTCCAGGTCCCGACGACCCTGCTCGGGATGGTCGATGCTGCGGTCGGCGGCAAGACGGGCATCAACACCCCCGAGGGCAAGAACCTCGTGGGTGCGTTCTGGGCACCGACCGCTGTCGTCTGCGACCTCGACTCGCTCCGGACCCTCCCCGCCGTCGACCTCGCGGCGGGAATGGCCGAGGTCGTGAAGGTCGGGTTCACCAGCGACGAGGAGATCCTCGGCCTCGTCGAGGCCGACCCGGCAGCGGCGCTGGATCCCGAGGGCGACGTCCTGCGCGAGCTCGTCACGCGGGCCGTCGCGGTCAAGGCCGGCGTCGTCTCCGAGGATCTCCGCGAGTCCCGTCCCGGCGGCCTCGGGCGCGAGGTGCTCAACTACGGTCACACCTTCGCCCACGCCGTCGAGCTGGTGGAGCACTACCGCTGGCGGCACGGTCACGCCGTCAGCGTCGGTCTCGCCTACGTCGCGGCGCTGGCACGCCTGGCCGGACGTCTCCCCGCCGACGACGCCCGGCGTCACCTCGAGGTCCTGACCTCCCTGGGCCTGCCGACCACCTACGCGGCAGGGCACTTCCCCGAACTCCTCGACGCGATGCGCATCGACAAGAAGTCGCGCGGCGACCGGCTGCGCTTCGTCGTCCTCGACGGCATCGGCCGTCCCGGTCTGCTCGAGAGCCCTGACCCTGCACTGCTCGCCGCGGCGTACGCCGAGGTCGCGAAGGAGACGCCATGACGCGCGTACTGGTCCTCGACGGTCCGAACCTGGGACGCCTCGGCTCCCGCGAGCCCGAGGTCTACGGCCACGCCACGCACGACGACCTCGCGGCACTGTGCGTCTCGACCGGTGCGGGTCTCGGGCTCGAGGTGGAGGTCCGGCAGACCGACGACGAGGCCGAGCTGGTGAGCTGGCTCCACGAGGCGGCAGACAGCTCGACACCGGTCGTCCTGAACCCGGCGGCGTTCACGCACTACTCCTACGCACTGCGCGACGCCTGCGCCCAGCTGACGGCGCCGCTCGTCGAGGTGCACCTGTCGAATCCCGCTGCCCGCGAGGAGTTCCGCCACACCTCGGTGGTGTCGGGTGTCGCGACCGGCACCATCGCCGGCTTCGGGGTGCACTCCTACGTCCTCGCGCTCGAGGCGGTCGCGCACCGGGTGTCCGCGTGACCGCGGTCGCCCGGCGCGACCGGCTCCGCGGTCGGCTCGCGGACCTCGGCATCGACGCCCTGCTCGTGAGCGCGCCCACGAACGTCCGCTACCTGACCGGCTTCACCGGATCGAACGGGGCGGTGCTGGTCGCGTCGCAGGAGCGTCAGGACCGGCTGGCGACCGACTTCCGCTACCTCACCCAGGTCGTCGACCAGTGCCCGGACATCGAGGTCGTCGACGCCCGATCCGTCGTGGACGGACTTGCGGCGTACGCGGTGTCCACGGGCCTCGGGCGCGTGGGCTTCGAGGCGGCCCACCTGAGCGTGGCCGGGCACGCCGCCGTGTCCGACGGGCACCGTGACCTCGAGCTGGTCGCCACCAGCGGCGAGGTGGAGCAGCTCAGGACGGCGAAGGACGACGGCGAGCTCGCGATGCTCGCCGAGGCCTGCCGGTTGAGCGACGTGGCCCTTGCGCAGCTGCTCCCGGAGATCCGCGTCGGGCTGACCGAGCGCCAGGTCGCCCGCCGCCTCGAGTGGCTCATGCTCGAGGCCGGGGCGGACGCCGTGTCGTTCGACTCGATCGTCGCGGCAGGCCCGAACTCGGCCATCCCGCACCACACCCCGACGGACCGCCCGCTCGAGCGCGGCGACCTGCTCAAGATCGACTTCGGCGCGCTGCACGACGGCTACCACGCCGACGAGACCCGGACGTTCGTCGTCGGTGCGGACCCGGAGCCGTGGCAGCGCGAGCTGCACGAGCTGGTGGCGCGCGCGCAACGGGCGGGCGTCGAGGCCCTCGCCGTCGGCGCTGACGTCCGTGACGTCGATCACGCTGCGCGGTCGGTCATCGCCGCGGCCGGGCAAGCGGAGCACTTCGGCCACGGCCTGGGCCACGGCGTCGGGCTCGACATCCACGAGGCGCCGATGCTCGGGCACTCCGCGACCGGTATCCTGGGCGACCGCACGCCGGTGACCGTCGAGCCGGGGGTCTATCTCCCCGGGCGCGGCGGGGTCCGCATCGAGGACACCCTCGTGGTCCGGACCGGTGGGCCAGTGTCGCTCACCACGACGACCCGCGACCTGCTCGTCCTCTAGACATCCGACCAGGAGACCTTCCGTGGCCACCACGAACGACCTCAAGAACGGGCTCGTGCTCAACATCGACGGCCAGCTGTGGACCGTCGTCGAGTTCCAGCACGTCAAGCCCGGCAAGGGCCCGGCCTTCGTGCGCACGAAGCTCAAGGCGGTGCTCTCGGGCAAGGTGGTCGACAGGACCTTCAACGCGGGGGTCAAGGTCGAGACGGCCAACGTCGACAAGCGCGACTTCCAGTACCTCTACCGCGACGGCGACGACTTCGTGTTCATGGACACCGATTCCTACGAGCAGCTGCACGTCAGCCCGGCGGTCGTCGGCGACAACGCCAAGTGGATGCTCGAGGGCCAGGGCGCCATCGTCGCCACCCACGACGGCGTGCCGCTCTACGTCGAGCTCCCTGCCTCGGTCGAGCTGATGATCACCTACACCGAGCCTGGGCTGCAGGGCGACCGCTCGACCGGCGGCACCAAGCCCGCCACGCTCGAGACCGGTGCCGAGATCGCGGTCCCGCTGTTCATCGAGAACGACACCAAGGTCAAGGTGGACACCCGCGACGGGTCGTACCTGGGCCGCGTCAACTAGTCGTGACAGCCCGCGGCAAGGCACGCAAGAAGGCGCTCGACGTCCTGTACGAGGCGGATCTGCGCGGCCTGTCGGCCGTCGAGGTCCTCGACGCCAAGGCCGACGACGCCGACCAGGTCGTCAACCCGTACACGAGCGAGCTCGTCTACGGCGTCGTCGAGCACGCCGACCGCATCGACGACCTGCTCTCGACGTACTCGATGGGCTGGACCCTCGACCGGATGCCTTCGGTCGACCGCAACCTCCTCCGGATCGGCACCTACGAGCTGCTCTGGTCCGACGACGTCCCGCCCGCGGTCGCCATCTCGGAGGCCGTCGAGCTCGCGAAGAGCCTCTCGACCGAGGAGTCGGCGTCGTTCGTCAACGGTCTGCTGGCCCGCATCCTGGAGATCAAGCCGAAGCTGGCGCTCGAGTAGCTGGGCCTCCAAGCCCGCCGCCTGCCTCCTGGGCCTCCAAGCTCGCCGCCTCCCGGCGGCGAGCGTCGGCCACGCCTCCGCTGCGCGGCCTGGTCGTCGCCCTTCGGGCGACTCCCTCTCGGCCTCGCGGACCCCCTTCGGGGGCCCACGTCGGCCTCGGGCCGCTTTCGCTTCGGCGCACCGCAGGGGCCCACTTCGGGCTCGGGCCGGTTCGCTGTGGCGCACCGCATCGGCCGTTGTTCGGAGCTGTCAGGCGCTACGGTCGCCCGCGTGAGTCATCCTCGGTTGGGTCTCGGGACGAAGATCGGGTATGCGTTCGGCTCGGTGGGGACCGGGGGCTTCTCGACGGTGCCCGGGCTGCTGCTCCTGTACTACCTCACCGACGAGCTCGGAGTCACCGCCGTCGTCGCAGGTCTGGTCGTGCTGCTGCCCAAGGCCTGGGACGTCGTCCTCAACCCGCTGGTGGGGAACTGGAGCGACCACAC
>DATCCY010000112.1:0-28817 GCA_036510975.1 Candidatus Nanopelagicales bacterium | reverse complement strand
TAGAAGATGATCGACACCGCACCCATCCACACCGTCGCCACCGACGGCGTCAGGTTGCGCGGGTGGATCGTCGCGAAGCGGCTCGGGATCGCCTTGTAGGCGCCCATCGAGAGGGCCGTGCGCGCCGTCGGCAGGATCGTCGTCTGCGTCGAGGCCGACGCCGAGGTGAGGACCGAGATGATGAGCAGCGTCTCGAAGAGCTTGCCGAGGGCGGACTCGCCGAACACCGTCGGCCCCAGAGCGTTGAACACGTCGCCCGAGTTGTCGGGGTTCGCGAGCCCGAGGTCCGTCTCACCGACACCCGCGAACGCCACCGTCGAGATCGACACCAGTGCGTAGGTCACGAGCAGCAGCAGGGTCGAGATGATGGCGGCACGGCCCGGGGTCTTCGCCGGGTCGGCGGTCTCCTCGTTGACGCTGACCGCGGTGTCCCAGCCCCAGTAGATGAAGACGGCGATGAGCGTCGCGGTGACCATGGCCGACAGGGAGAGGTCCGACGGGACGAGCCAGGACAGGCTCGGCTTCAGCGACTCCGGGGTCGCGTTGCCGCCGTAGACCTTCACCAGGGCGGTCACGGAGAAGGCGAACAGGATGACGAGCTCGATGCCGAGCAGGCCGTACTGGAGCCGGGCGCTGACCTCGATGCCCTTGTAGCAGATCCACGTCATCACGACGATCCAGATGACGCCCGCGACCGTGCTCCAGAACGTGCTCGCCGCGAGGTCGTCGCGGTGGAACAGCGAGAACGTGTAGGACCCGGCGATCTGGGCCAGGTTCGCCATGACGATGACGTCGGCGGCGATGATGCCCCAGCCGCCCAGCCAGCCGGCCCGGGGACCGAACGCGCGCGCGGCCCAGGTGAACGTCGTGCCGCAGTCGGGCTCCGCCCTGTTGAGCTGCTGATAGGCCACGGCGATGAGGAACATCGGGACGAAGGCCAGCAGCATGATCGACGGAGCCTTGACCCCGACGATGCTGTCGCCGTTCGCGGTCGCGACGACGAACCCGAGGCTCGCGGCGAGGCTGTAGGCGGGCGCCGTCGACGCCATGCCCACGACGATGCTCGAGAAGAGCCCGAGCGCGCCTGCCTTGAGCCCCTTGTCCGGGGCGAGCTCCGGGTAGCCGATCAGTGCCTCGGTCGACTCGTGCGACATCGTCATGTCCCCTTCGCGCGCCCCGTTGCGTCGATGCAGGCTATCGACCGGTGCGAGCACTCGTCACGAGAAGGCCGACCTTCCTTCGCCCGTCGTTCAGCCGTCTTCGGAGACGCCGTAGCCGGTGCCGCGACGGTGCGGCGGCGCCGGCTCCGCGCGTTCGACGGGGCAGCGGGCGTCCGGGCAGGCCAGCTCGTCGCACATGCGGCACATGTACTCGCTGGTGAGCAGGTCGTCGGTGATGGCCTCGAGCATGGCGCCGGCGGCGTCGGCGAGTGCTCGCACCCGGGCGTCGTCGAGTGCCGCGACCGCCCGCTCGAGCACGTCACGTCGAGCGCCGAGGATCTCGAGGGCGACCCGCTCGCCCGCACCCGTCAGGGCGAGCAGCTTCGTGCGTCCGTCGAGCGCGGGGATGCGCTCGACGAGGTGATCCTTCTCGAGCCGGTCGACGAGCTGCACGGCACCGGGGTGGGAGATGCGCAGCCGGTCGGCGAGGAAGGCGATGGGACGGTCGGGGTACCAGAGCAGGGTCACGAGCGCGGCCGGCGCGCTCGCCCCGTGGCGTGCAGCCCGGTTCGCGCCGATCGCGACCCGGTCGGCGACGGTGAGGGCGAGGGTCCCGAGGACGTTGGCGGTGAACGCCCGGTCGGCGCCCCGACCCCGGCGTGGGGGGCGCGGCGCCTCGGGCGGGATGGCGATGCCGCCCTCGCCGTAGGCGCGGTCCGGGACGTCGTGCGCGCGATGCTTCATATAAGCACCTTATGCCCTAGCCTGCCGCGCAGAGGCGGACGGCATCGGGCCGATCGCCGTACCAGAACAGGAACATCCCCATGCGGATCCTCTGCGTCGGCGCCGGTGGCGTCGGTTCGTCCGCCGCCCTGATCGCCGCCCGTCGCGACTTCTTCGAGTTGTTCGTCGTCGCCGACTACGACGTCGCCCGTGCCGAGGATCTCGTCTTCCGGCTCGACGACCCGCGCTTCGTCGCGGCTCAGGTCGACGCGTCCGACGCGCACGCCGTCGCCAACCTCGCGCGGGAGCACCGGATCACGCACGTCGTGAACGCGGTCGACCCCCGCTTCGTGCTCGCGATCTTCGAGGGTGCGTTCCTCGCCGGCGCCGACTACCTCGACACGGCGATGTCGCTGTCGTCGCCGCACCCCGAGAAGCCGTTCGAGCTCTCCGGCGTCAAGCTCGGCGACGACCAGTTCGCGCACGACGAGTCGTGGAAGGCGGCGGGACGCCTCGCGCTCGTCGGCATGGGTGTCGAGCCCGGGCTCGCCGACGTCTTCGCACGCTACGCGAGCGACCACCTGTTCGACGAGATCGACGAGCTCGGTGTGCGGGACGCCGGCAACCTCGTGATCGAGGGCTACGCCTTCGCGCCGTCGTTCTCGATCTGGACCACGATCGAGGAGTGCCTCAACCCGCCGGCCATCTGGGAGAAGGACAAGGGGTGGTTCACCACCGCGCCGTTCTCCGAGCCCGAGGTCTTCGACTTCCCCGGCGGCATCGGCCCGGTCGAGTGCGTCAACGTGGAGCACGAGGAGGTCCTCCTCATGCCGCGCTGGATCGATGCGAAGCGCGTCACCTTCAAGTTCGGTCTCGGCGACGAGTTCATCGACGTCCTCAAGACCCTGCACAAGCTCGGCCTGGACAGGACCGAGAAGGTCCGGGTCGGCCACCACGAGGTGAGCCCCCGAGACGTCGTCGCCGCGTGCCTGCCCGACCCGCTGACCCTGGGCGAGAAGATGACCGGATCCACCTGCGCCGGCCTGCTGGTCACCGGCACGGGCAAGGACGGAGCGCCCCGTGAGGTCTACCTGTACCACGTCGCCACCAACGAGTGGACGATGCGCGAGTACGGCGCCCAGGCAGTCGTCTGGCAGACCGCGATGAACCCGGTCGTCGCCCTCGAGCTGCTGGCCACCGGAGTCTGGTCCGGAGCCGGCGTCCTCGCCCCGGAGGCGTTCGACGCCATCCCGTTCCTCGACCTGCTCCGCGACGGCTACGGCCAGGCCTGGGGCATGCAGGAGCGCGACCCGCAGACCCACGTGGTGCTCAGCGGCTGACCGTTCCGCGCGCGTCGCCGGAGCGACTGGTCCGGCCCGCTGCGGGAGACTCGATCCGGCAGTGGACGGACGACCGGGCGGATGCGGGACGGGAGCGGGCATGACCGACGACCAGTGGACCGAGGTGAGGACGGACCCGTCCACGCGCGCGGTCCGGGACCCCTGGGCAAGGGCGATGGCCGGGACCGGTCTGCTGCTATCCGCGGCCGCCGCCCTCGCCACGGTCGTCTACGTCGCTCGACGAGATGACTGTCCGAGCGGGTACGTCCAGCTCCTGGACACGCCGGTCCTCGTGGCGTCGGCGCTCGTCCTGGTGGTCGTCTTCGTCGTGCTCGTCCGGCTGGCGCGGCGGCCCGGTCACCATCCCAACGTGAGCTCAATGGCGGCGATCCTGCTCGTGCCGGTGCTGCTGCTCGCGGCCCTCGTCGTGTTCGCGTCCGTCACCCTGCAGTTGGACTGGTGCTTCGCGCTCTGACCTACCGCACGGACGCCGACGGGCGCCGCCTCCGCGAGGAGGTCGGCGCCCGTCGGCGTCGGTGGAACGGGTCAGTGGCCGGTAAGGGCCAGGAACTGCTCCTCGAGGACCGTGAGGGCCTCGTCGAGGAGGTGGTCGGGCATGACGAGCGGCGGCAGGAAGCGCAGCACGTTGCCGTACGTGCCAGCCGTGAGGACCACCACGCCCTGCGCATGGCAGGCCTTCGCGATCGCCCCGGTGAGTGCGGCGTCGGGCTCGTCGGTGCCCGGCTTCACGATCTCGACGGCGATCATTGCTCCGCGTCCGCGGATGTCTCCGATGACACCGGTCTTGTCGGCGATCGTCTGCAGGCGCGGCCTCATGACCGACTCGATACGCCGCGCCGCCGACACGAGGTCGAGCTCCTCGAAGGTGGCGATCGTGCCGAGCGCCGCGGCGCACGCCACGGGGTTGCCGCCGTAGGTGCCGCCGAGCCCGCCCGCGTGGACGGCGTCCATGATCTCGGCGCGGCCGGTGACACCCGCGAGCGGCAGGCCGCCCGCGATGCCCTTCGCCGTCGTGATCAGGTCAGGGACGATGCCCTCGTGGTCGCAGGCGAACCAGTCGCCGGTGCGGCAGAAGCCGGTCTGGATCTCGTCGGCGACGAACACGATGCCGTTGGCGGTGGCGAACTCCACCAGGGCGGGGAGGAAGCCGGTGGCCGGGACGATGAAGCCGCCCTCGCCGGCGATGGGCTCGATCACGATCGCCGCCACATTGGTGGCGCCGATCTCTTTGTCGATGCGGCTGATCGCGTCGGCCGCGGCCTTCGCGCCGTCGCGACCGTCGTGGTAGGGGTAGGAGAGCGGCACGCGGTAGACCTCGCTCGCGAACGGCCCGAACGACTGCTTGTAGGGCATGTTCTTCGCGGTCATCGCCATCGTAAGGTTCGTGCGGCCGTGGTAGCCGTGCTCGAACACGACGACGGCGTCGCGCCTGGTGTAGGCCCGCGCGATCTTCACCGCGTTCTCCACCGCCTCGGCACCGGAGTTGAACAGCGCCGATCTCTTCTCGTGGGTGCCCGGCGTGAGGCGGTTGAGCGCCTCGCAGACCTCGACGTAGCCGGCGTAGCCGGTGACCATGAAGCAGGTGTGGGTGAACTTCGCGACCTGCTCCGAGACCGCGGCGACGACCTTCGGGGCGGAGTTGCCGACACTGGTGACGGCGATGCCGGAGCCCATGTCGATGAAGGAGTTGCCGTCGATGTCGACGATCACGCCCCCTCCGGCCGCCTCGACGTAGATCGGGAGGGTGGCACCCACGCCGGCGCTGACGGCGCCGGTGCGACGTGCCTGCAGGGCCTCGGACTTCGGGCCGGGGATCGTGGTGACCAGGCGGCGCTCCTGGGGGAGGTCCGCGGCGAGGGGGGAGGTGGCGATCGTCATGAGGCGACGGTAGCGGGGTGACGGGTCTGTGCAACGTGGACCCCAGGGCCAAGCCGATCGCTATCGTTGTCCGGGTCGGACAAACGCTGTGACCGTCGTCGCGGCCGAAAGGGGCTCCGGTGCCACCTCGCCTGCGCGACATCACCGCTCTCGCCGACCTCGGCCTGACGGTCAAGGCCGCTCCCTCGTCCCTCGACCGCCCGGTCCGGTGGGTGGCGGTGAGCGAGCTCGAGGACCCGGCCCCCTTCCTCGAGGGCGGCGAGCTGCTCCTCACCACCGGGATGCGGCTGCCCGAGAAGTCGGCGGCGTGCGCGGCGTACGTGCGGCGCCTCGTCGCCGCCGGTGTCGTCGGCCTCGGCCTCGGGATCGGGCTGACGCACCCGGCGGTGCCCCAGGCGTTGGTCGACGCCGCGGACAAGGCCGGGCTCACGCTGCTCGAGGTGCCGGAGCGCACGCCGTTCATCGCCGTGACCAAGGCGGTCTCGCGGCTGCTCGCTGCCGAGGAGTACGACGAGGCCGCACGCGGCTTCGCGACGCAGCGCGAGCTCATCCGCGGCGCGCTCAACGCCGACGAGGGCGGAGCTCAGGGGATCGTGACGCGACTGGCCAAGCACGTCGGCGGGTTCGCGCTCGTGCTCGACGCGTCGGGAGCGGTGGTGCACGGCAGCCCGGTATGGGCCTCGGCTCGCGCGAGCGACCTGGCGGGTGAGATCGCCCGCCTGCGGCCCAAGGGGCTGCTGGCGTCGGCCGTGGTGTCCGGCGCCGACGACTACGTCGTCATCCAGCCGTTGGGGGTGCGGGGACGTGCCCGCGGCTTCCTCGCAGTGGGTGCGCCGGGACCGCTGCGCGCCAGCGACCAGGCGGTGGTGAACCTCGCGGTGTCGCTGCTCTCGCTGTCGCTGGCGCGCTCCGAGGGGCGCACCTCCGCCGAGCGCGGGGTGCGGTCCGCCGCCCTGCGGCTGCTGCTCGACGGTCGGGCGGGGGAGCTGCCGCTCGAGCCGCTCGGGTGGTCCGCGCTGCGCGGCCGACCGGTGCGGGTGCTGGTCGCCCGGCCGTCCGGGACCGATCCTGCGGCGATCGCCGCGGCCGAGGACCGCCTCGCCGAGGCGTTGCCGGGCTCGGCGGTCGCGGCCGGTCTCGTGCTGGACGACCCCTCGGCCGTCGTGGTGGTCGCCCCTGCCTCGCTGGCCGCCGACGGTGCCGCAGTCGCGGCCGAGGACGCCGACGTCGTGGCCGGCATCGGCATCGGCGACGGAGCCGAGGTCGACGACGCCGCTGCGCTGTCGCGGTCCTGGGCGAGGGCACGTCGTGCGCTCGCCGCCGGCGGGTCCGGCGTACGGACCTACGACGATCTCGGTGGCGGCCTCGAGGCGCTGCTCGACCCGGCCGCGGCCGATGCCTGGGCCGCGGCCCTGCTCGCGCCGCTCGACGAGCCGGGTGAGCGCGCCGACCTCGCGGCGACCCTGCTGGCCTGGCTGTCGCGCCACGGCCAGGTCGACGCCGCGGCCGCCGACCTCGGCGTGCATCGGCACACCGTGCGCCACCGGCTGCGCCGCGCTGAGGCGCTGCTCGGCCGCTCGCTCGACGACGCCGGAGTCCGCGCCGAGCTCTACATGGCCCTGACCCGCCAGCCCGACTGATCGACCGAGCCCGCGCGGCGCCCGGCACCCTCCTCGCTCACCAGCGACGGAGTGTACGGGTGGGCTTGTAAGGACGCGGTGGTGCTCCGAGATGGAGTGCCGGGACGTCGGGGCGTTCCGTACGGTCGAGGGCATGACTGACATCCGCCCGTTCTGGATCGCCGGCCGGGCCGAGACCTCGTCGGCCTCCGCGGAGGTCGTGAACCCCTACGACGGGTCCGTGGTCGGGGCGCATCACGTGCCCGACGCCGAGCAGGTCGAGCGCGCCGTCACGGCAGCGTGGGAGGTGCGTCAGGCCTTCTCCGCCACGACGGCCGCCCTGCGGGCCGAGGCGCTGCTGCACGTGTCGACCCGCCTCACCGAGCGTGCGGAGCAGATCGCCGAGCTCATCACCGCGGAGAACGGCAAGCCGATCAGGTGGGCTCGCGGCGAGGTCGTGCGAGCCGCGTCGGTGTTCCGGATCGCCGCCGAGGAGGCCCGCCGCTTCAGCGGCGAGGTCCACCGCCTCGACACCGACCCGTCGGGCACGGGGCGCGCCGGCATCGTGCGCCGGTTCCCGATCGGCCCGGTGCTGGGTATCGCGCCGTTCAACTTCCCGTTGAACCTCGTCGCGCACAAGGTCGCCCCGGCACTCGCCGTCGGTACGCCGATCATCGTGAAGCCGGCCCCCGCGACCCCGCTCTCGGCGCTCGTCCTCGGCGAGATCCTGGCCGAGACCGACCTGCCGGCCGGCTCCTGGTCGGTGCTGCCCGTCGGCAACGACGTGGCACCCGCGCTCGTCGCCGACGAGCGCCTCCCCGTCGTGTCGTTCACCGGCTCGGAGAAGGTCGGCTTCGCGATCCAGGCCGCGGTCCCGCGCAAGCACGTGACCCTCGAGCTCGGGGGCAACGCGGCCGCGATCGTCTGCCCCGACTGGTGCAGCGACGCCGACATCGCCTGGGCGGCCGGTCGCATCGCGACCTTCGCCACCTACCAGGGCGGTCAGTCCTGCATCTCGGTTCAGCGCGTCCTCGTCGACTCGACGCTCTGGGACCGGCTCGTCCCGGCCGTCGTCGCCGAGGTCTCCGCGCTCGCGACGGGGTCGCCGTGGGACGAGGCGACCGTGGTCGGTCCCCTTGTCGACGAGGCGGCGGCCGTCCGCGTGGAGTCCTGGGTCGACGAGGCTGTGGCAGCGGGTGCCACGGTCCTGGCCGGCGGCGGTCGCGACGGCGCGACGTACCCGCCGACGGTGCTCGTCGGTGCTCCGTCCGACGCGAAGGTCGTGTGCGAGGAGGTCTTCGGGCCGGTGCTCGTCCTCGAGCCGGTGGACGGCGTCTCCGCCGCGTTCGACACGGTCAACGCGAGCCGCTTCGGTCTGCAGACCGGCGTGTTCACCCACGACCTGCAGGTCGCCTTCCGCGCCCACGCCGAGCTCGAGGTCGGCGGCGTGGTCGTCGGGGACGTGCCGTCGTTCCGCGCCGACCAGATGCCCTACGGCGGGGTGAAGGCGTCCGGCGTCGGCCGCGAGGGCGTCCGCTCCGCGATGGACGACTTCACCTACGAGCGCGTCCTCGTCCTCACGGGGATCACCCTCTGACCGGCTCGTCCGCCTCAGCGGAGACGTCGAGGCCGAAGCAGACCGACCTGGGATCGTCCTCGTACTGGCCGTAGTTCGGGACCCGGGTCCATCCGCTGGACTCGTAGAGGCCGATCGCCTCGGGCTGGACGTCACCGGTCTCGAGCTGCAGCCAGGAGAAGCCGAGCTCTCGGGCGAGGTCCACCAGGGCCGCCATGAGCTGCCGGGACAGCCCGCGGCCGCGGGCGGCGGGGACGACGTAGACCCGCTTGATCTCGCCGTGGCCGGCGGCGGCGTCGGGCTTGGACTTGCTCAGCCGCTGGAGGGCACCGCTGCCCATCGCGGTCCCGTCGTCGTCGACGAGGAGCACCCAGGACGCGTCCGGGTCCGTGCGCGCGATCGTGTCCGGGTCGTCGTCGTAGCGCTCGGCCACCTCGGTGAGGAGGGCGTCGACGAGGCGCGAGACGTCCGGGTGGTCGGCGGGGACGCGGATCACGGTCGGCACGGCGACCATCCTGTCGCAGGCATCTCCGGCGCCCCGGGACCGGCCCACCGGCGGTCCGCTCGCCCGGCCGGAGCGCGCCGGAACGGCCCGCGTCGGTCACACTGGTCGCATGCGCGCCGTCGTCGTCCTCGGCAGCACCGGGTCCATCGGGACCCAGGCGCTCGACGTCGTACGCCGCAACCGGGGTCGGTTCCGGGTCTCGGCGCTGGCGGCCGGCGGGGGAGACGTCGAGGCGCTGGCCGACCAGGCGGCGGAGTTCGGCGTCGAGGTCGTCGCCGTCGCCGACCCGACCCGCGAAGGTCCGCTTCGTGCGGCGCTGGCCTCCCGGGACCTCTCGCCCAAGGTCCTCGCCGGTCCCGACGCGGCGTCGGAGGCCGCCGCGCTGCCGACCGACGTCGTCCTCAACGGCATGACCGGCTCGATCGGGCTGCGGCCCACGCTCGCGGCGCTCGCAGCGGGCTCGAGGCTCGCCCTGGCCAACAAGGAGTCGCTGGTCGCCGGCGGTCCGCTCGTGAAGGCCGTCGCCGGCCCGGGTCAGATCGTGCCCGTCGACTCCGAGCACTCGGCGCTCGCGCAGGCGCTGCGCGGCGGGCATCCCGACGAGGTCCGTCGCCTCGTGGTCACCGCCAGCGGGGGACCGTTCCGTGGCAGGTCGCGCGCCACGCTGCACGACGTCACCGCCGAGCAGGCGCTGGCGCACCCGACCTGGACGATGGGCCCGGTGGTCACGATCAACTCGGCCACGATGGTGAACAAGAGCCTCGAGGTGATCGAGGCGCACCTGCTCTTCGACATCCCCTACGACCGGATCGACGTCGTCGTCCACCCGCAGTCGATGGTCCACTCGATGGTCGAGTTCGTCGACGGGTCCACGCTCGCGCAGGTCAGCCCGCCCGACATGCGCCTGCCGATCGCGCTGGGCCTGTCCTGGCCCGACCGCGTGGCCGACGCCGCGCCGGGGTGCGACTGGACCACCGCCTCGTCGTGGACGTTCGAGCCGCTCGACGAGGTGGCATTCCCGGCCGTCGCGCTGGCCCGCCGCGCCGGCGTGGCCGGGGGGACCGCGCCGGCGGTCCTCAACGCGGCCAACGAGGAGTGCGTGGCGGCCTTCCTCTCCGGTCGGCTGCCCTTCCTCGGCATCGTCGACACGCTCGCGCGCGTGGTCGAGGAGCATCTGGCCGCCGGCGCGGGGAACCCCCGCACGGTCGAGGACGTCCTTACCGCCGAGGACTGGGCGCGAGCACGCGCCCGCGAGCTGACAGGGGACGCCGCATGACGCTGGCACTCGAGGTGCTGGGCTGGCTGATCTTCCTGGTCGGGATCGGCTTGTCCATCGGCCTGCACGAGATCGGGCACCTCCTGCCCGCCAAGGCGTTCGGCGTCAAGGTCACGCAATACATGGTCGGCTTCGGCCCGACCATCTGGTCGCGGCACAAGGGCGAGACGGAGTACGGCGTCAAGGCCGTGCCCCTCGGCGGCTACATCCGGATGATCGGCATGTACCCGCCGGCGCCGGGCAGCGACGGCACGCTGCTCCGAGCCTCCACCACGGGCCGGTTCACCAACCTCGTCAACGATGCCCGCCAGCAGTCGATGGAGGAGGTCACGCCCGACGCCGTCGACCGCGTGTTCTACAAGCTCCCCGTGCGCAAGCGGATCGTCGTGATGCTCGGCGGCCCGACGATGAACCTCGTCCTGGCCTTCCTTCTGTTCACCATCGTGCTCTGCGGCATCGGTCTCCAGACCGCGACCACGCGGGTCGGCGCCGTCGTCCCGTGCGTGCCCACCGCCACGAACCTCGACGGTGCGAAGGGCTCCTCCGGGACCTGCGCGCCCTCGACGCCGACCCCCGCGGCGGCGGGCGGCCTGCAGGTAGGCGACAAGATCCTCTCGATCGCCGGCACGCAGGTCACCACGTGGCCCGAGGAGCAGGCGGCGATCAAGGCGGCCCCCGCAGGCGACGTCCCGTTCGTCGTCGAGCGCGACGGGCGGCAGGTCACCCTCACGATCCCCGTCGCAGCGGCGTCCCGTCCGGTCTACGACGACAACGGCAACCCCACGGGTGCCACCGAGACCCGCAACTTCGTGGGCATCGCGCCGGCCCTGGAGCGCCAGACGGTCGCGGTGACGACGGTCCCCGGCTACGTCTGGGACCTCACCACGAACTCGGTGCAGAAGATCGTGACCCTCCCCGTGCGCATGTGGGACCTCATGCGCCAGACCTTCACCTCCGAGCCGCGCGACAAGAACGGCATCGTCGGGATCGTGGGGGCCGGCCGGATCACCGGCGAGGCGGTCGCGCTCGAGAACACGCCCGTCCTGGACAAGACGGCGTTCGTCCTCGGCCTCCTCGCAGGGCTGAACCTGTTCCTGTTCCTGTTCAACCTCGTCCCGCTCCTGCCGCTCGACGGCGGTCACGTGGCCGGCGCCATCTGGGAGTCGATCAAGCGCGGATGGGCACGGCTGCGGCGGCGGCCCGACCCCGGACCCGTGGACATCGCCAAGGCGCTCCCGCTCACCTACGCCATGTCGATCGCCCTCGTCCTGATGGGTGCTGTCACGGTCGTGGCCGACCTCATCAAGCCGATCACCCTCGGCGGCTGAGTCAGCCCTCGGCGTACCCCTCCGCCATGGGGCGCGGACCCGCGCGAGTCGGGGGATGATGTCCCCATGACCGTCGGACTCGGTATGCCTGCCCTGCCCGCTCCCGTCCTCGCGGAGCGCCGTGCCAGCCGCAAGATCGTCCTGCGCCACGCGACCCACCCGGTCGAGGTCGGCGGCGACGCCCCGATCTCGGTGCAGTCGATGTGCACCACACTGACCAGCGACGTGAACGCGACGTTGCAGCAGATCGCCGAGCTCACGGCCTCGGGCTGCCAGATCGTGCGGGTGGCCGTGCCGAGCCAGGACGACGCCGACGCCCTGGCGCAGATCGCGCGGAAGTCGCAGATCCCGGTCATCGCCGACATCCACTTCCAGCCGAAGTACGTCTTCGCCGCGATCGACGCCGGCTGCGCCGGTGTGCGGGTGAACCCGGGGAACATCAAGCAGTTCGACGACAAGGTCGGGGAGATCGCCCGAGCCGCCAAGGACGCCGGAGTGCCGATCCGGATCGGCGTGAACGCGGGCTCGCTCGACAAGCGGCTGCTCGCCAAGCACGGCAAGGCGACGCCCGAGGCGCTCGTCGAGTCGGCGCTGTGGGAGTGCTCGCTGTTCGAGGAGCACGACTTCCGCGAGATCAAGATCTCGGTGAAGCACAACGACCCGGTCGTCATGGTGTCGGCGTACCGGCTCCTCGCCCAGCGCTGCGACTACCCGCTGCACCTCGGCGTCACCGAGGCGGGTCCGGCCTTCCAGGGCACGATCAAGTCGGCGGTCGCCTTCGGTGCGCTGCTGAGCGAGGGCATCGGCGACACGATCCGCGTCTCGCTCTCGGCGCCGCCCGTGGAGGAGGTCAAGGTCGGCAACCAGATCCTGGAGTCGCTCAACCTGCGCAAGCGCGGCCTCGAGATCGTTTCCTGCCCCTCCTGCGGCCGCGCCCAGGTCGACGTCTACACCCTCGCCGAGCAGGTGACCGCGGGGCTCGAGGGCCTGGCGGTCCCTCTGCGCGTGGCCGTCATGGGCTGTGTCGTCAACGGTCCGGGCGAGGCCCGCGAGGCCGACCTCGGGGTCGCGTCCGGGAACGGCAAGGGTCAGATCTTCAAGCGCGGAGAGGTCGTGAGCACCGTGCCGGAGTCGCAGATCGTCGAGACGCTCGTGGCGATGGCGCTCGAGATGGCCGAGGAGATGGGCGTCGACCCGGAGTCCGGCGAGAACGCCGCCGCTCCCGTCGTCACCGTCTCCTGACCCCCTGTCTCCGACCCGCTGTTGCCCACCTATCTGTCGTTTCCCGAGCCTCAGATGACGCGGGAAGCGACAGATAGGTGGGCAGTATCAGGCGTTGATCGGCTGGCGCAGCCGGGCCATGACGCGCTCCGGATGACGACGTAGCTCGTCCCACGTCCACCGGACGACGATGAATCCCGCGCTTGGCGCAAGGCGTCCTCGCGCCGCTTCTCGGCCCGTACGTCGTCGATGTCGCGGTACTTCACCCACCCGTCCGCCTCGCCGGTCACGCGCTTGTCGCGCCAGAGGAAGTCGACGCGGTAGGGCAGTCCGTCGGCGCCGTGCACCCAGGCCTGCAGCTCGGGCGCGCCTATCCCGGCGAGGACCATGACGCCACGGGAGGAGGACTCCAGCGGCGACTCGGACGACGGGTCCGTCACAGCGAGGGCCGGGTGGTCCGCGCAGGTCCCGCTTCCACGTCAGGCGGTCGGCCGCGCGCCACAGGGCGTCCCTCCCCACCCGAGCGGCGGCCGCGTCGAGCACGACGAGCGACTGCGGGAGGCGTCGGCGTCGTGCCAGGTCGAGGGCGGTTCGAGCGATGCCCGAGCAGAGGACCCCCTCGACCTCGGTCCGGTCCTCCTCCGGCACCAGACCGAGTCGTCGGTGGGTGCCGGCCACGATGCGACCGTGGCGCGGAGCCGTGACCCACACGGCCGTGGGCGCGTCCTGAGGGAGCGGGAACGGGAGCCCGTGCAGCAGGGCGGTGGACGCGTGGCTCACGACGCCGTCGTCGCCCAGATCCAGGAGCGCGGCCCGCGCATCCCGGATGTGCGCACGACGGATCTCCGGTGCGAGCGAGTCACCCGCCCACGGGTCCGTCCGCGCCGGAACGGCCGGTTCCCGGGACGGTGCCGACGGTGAGGAAGCCACGTCGGAGACGCGCGAGCGTCCCGGCGGCGACGGCCGCACGCGGCTGTCCCGGGGTGACACCGAGGGCCATTACGTCGGCGACCGCGACCGGGTCGGGCCCGAGGTGCGCGCGGACGACGTCGGCGATGACATGAGGGCGATGGCGGGCGGGCATCGTCGGACCGTGCACCGGCTGCGGTCAGGGCATGCGGACGATCCCCAGCGACACACCCCAAGGCAGCTCTCCACACCCTCGCTGTTGCCCACCTATCTGTCGTATCCCGAGGCGCGGAGGGATGGGAAACGACAGATAGGTGGGCAACAAGGGACTTGAGCGGGCGGGTCGGGCAGGATGCTCCCGTGACGACGGCGACCACCGGTGTGCTTCGGGTGCTGTCGCCGCGCGACCTGCGGCAGGCTGTCGCGGTGCTCGACCGCGACCCGGTGTCGCACTGCTTCGTGGCCTCGCGCATCCACAACAGCGGCCTGGACTCCTGGCGGCTCGGCGGCGAGGTGTGGGGCTGGTCGGAGGGCGGGGTGCTCACCTCGCTGCTCTACCTCGGGGCCAACCTCGTCCCGGTCGAGACCACCCCGGACGCGCGGCGCGGCTTCGCCGACCGGTGCCGGCGGATCGGGCGCCGGTGCTCCTCGATCGTGGGGCCGGCCGACGAGGTCGCCCACCTCTGGCCCCTGCTGTCGCTGTCGTGGGGGCCGGCGCGCGACGTGCGCGCGCACCAGCCGCTGCTCGTCATGGACGCCGACTCCGCGGTCGCCGCTGATCCGGGCGTCCGACGCGTCCGCGAGGACGAGGTCGACCTGCTGCTCCCGGCCTGCATCGACATGTTCACCGAGGAGGTCGGCGTCTCCCCTCTCGCCGGAGGTGCGGGCGCCGCCTACCGGGCTCGCATCGCCGAGCTCGTGCGCCACGGCCGGGCCTACGCCCGCATCGAGCACGGCGAGGTCGTGTTCAAGGCCGAGGTCGGCGCGGTGAGCGATCAGGTGTGCCAGGTGCAGGGCGTCTGGGTCGCGCCCGCGCACCGGGGTCGCGGTCTCGGCGCGCCGGGCATGTCCGCCGTGGTGGCACTCGCGCGGCGTGACCACACCCCGGTCGTGAGCCTCTACGTCAACGACTTCAACGCCGCCGCGCGGCGCGTCTACGAGCGGGTCGGGTTCCGTCCGCACGGCGAGTTCGCCACCGTCCTGTTCTGACGCGGACCCGCAGCGCGGGGATGTACGCCGGCGCCGTCGTCCTCGCGGCCGGGGTCACCGCTGCGTGGTTCACCAGCCCGCCGAAGGTCCCGGCCGCCCGGCCCGTCGCGGCCGCCCCCGACCTCCAGGAACGGGTGCGAGGGCGACCGGCCCGTCCCGATATCCTGCGGGTCCGCACAACTACGAGGAGATCCCCGTGCTGCTCCGCATGTCGTCGCTGTTCCTGCGCACCCTGCGTGAGGCCCCGGCGGACGCGGAGGTCCCGAGCCACCGTCTGCTGGTCCGCGCCGGCTACGTCCGCCGCGTGGCGCCGGGCATCTTCTCGTGGCTGCCCCTGGGTTGGCACGTCTACCGCAACGTCGAGCGCATCGTCCGCGAGGAGATGGACGCCGCGGGCTTCCAGGAGGTGCACTTCCCGGCCCTGCTGCCCCGCGAGCCCTACGAGGCGACGAACCGCTGGACCGAGTACGGCGACGGCATCTTCCGGCTCAAGGACCGTCGCGACAACGACTTCCTCCTCGGCCCCACGCACGAGGAGATGTTCACCCTCATGGTCAAGGGGGAGTACTCGTCGTACAAGGACCTGCCCCTGGCGCTCTACCAGATCCAGACGAAGTACCGCGACGAGGCGCGTCCTCGTGCGGGGATCCTGCGCGGCCGCGAGTTCGTCATGAAGGACAGCTACTCCTTCGACATCGACGACGCCGGCCTGCAGGTCTCCTACGACAAGCACCGCGACGCCTACATCAAGACCTTCGACCGGATGGGCCTGAAGTACGTCATCGTCTCGGCGATGTCGGGCGCGATGGGCGGCTCGGCGTCCGAGGAGTTCCTCGCGATGACCGAGAACGGCGAGGACACCTACGTGCGCTGCACCACGGGCGACTACGCCGCGAACGTCGAGGCGGTGGTCACCCCCGTGCCGCCCACGATCCTCTACGACGACGCTCATGCCGCCCACGTCGAGGACACGCCGGACACACCCACGATCGACACCCTGGTCGAGTTCGCGAACGCCCACCAGCCGCGCGGCGACCGCGCGTGGACGGCCGGCGACACGCTCAAGAACGTGGTGCTCACGGTGACCCGCCCCGACGGCACGACGTACCCGCTCGTCGTGGGCCTGCCCGGCGACCGCGAGGTCGACATGAAGCGGCTCGAGGCGGTCCTGCACCCCGACGAGCCCGAGGCGATGGTCGAGGCCGAGTTCGCCAAGCACCCGCTGCTCGTGAAGGGCTACATCGGCCCGCAGGTTCTTGGCGAGGAGTCCGAGTCGAAGATCCGCTACCTCGTCGACCCGCGCGTCGTCGAGGGCACTCGGTGGATCACCGGTGCGAACCAGCCCGGCCGGCACGTCTTCGACCTCGTGGCCGGGCGCGACTTCACCGCCGACGGCACGATCGAGGCCGCCGAGATCGTCGAGGGCGACGTCTGCCCGGTGTGCGGGTCGGCGCTGGAGATGGCGCGCGGCATCGAGATCGGCCACATCTTCCAGCTCGGCCGCAAGTTCGCGACGGCGCTCGACCTCAAGGTGCTCGACGAGAACGGCAAGCAGCAGGTCGTCACGATGGGGTCCTACGGCATCGGCGTCTCGCGCGCGGTCGCCGCGATCGCCGAGCAGAGCCACGACGACATCGGCCTGTGCTGGCCGCGCGAGGTCGCCCCTGCCGACGTCCACCTCGTCGCGACCGGCAAGGACGACGCCGTCTGGACCTATGCCGAGGCGCTGGCCACCGACCTCGAGAAGGCCGGGCTCCGGGTGATCTACGACGACCGGCGCCAGGCGTCGCCCGGCGTGAAGTTCAAGGACTCCGAGCTGCTCGGCGTCCCCACGATCGTCGTCGTGGGCAAGGGCCTCGCCGACGGCGTCGTCGAGCTCAAGGACCGCGCCACCGGCGAGCGCACCGAGCTCCCCGTCGGTTCCGCGCTCGACTCCATCGTCGCCGCCTGCCGCGCATGACCCCCGCCCGTCCTGTCGAGGCCGTCCTGTTCGACTGGGGCGGGACGCTGACCCCGTGGCACTCGCTCGACCTCGTCGCGCAGTGGTACCCCTATGCCCAGGTCTACGACCCCGCCCACGCGAAGGAGCTCGCCCAGCGGCTCTTCGACGCCGAGGAGTCGATCTGGCAGCGCCAGCGCGCCACGGGTGGCGCAGCAGGCACGGGCAACCTGCGTCGGGTCTTCGAGATCGCGGGCATCGACACCGACTCCTGGCAGCACGCCGAGGCGATGGACGCCTACCTCGAGGGCTGGGACGCGCACACCCACACCGACCCCGACGTCGTGCCGATGTTCGAGGCGCTGCGCTCCGACGGCGTAAGGGTCGGGGTCCTCTCGAACACGATGTGGCCGCGTGAGCACCACGAGGCGGTCTTCGAGCGCGACGGCGTGCTGCACCTCATCGACGGGGCCGTCTACACCAGCGAGACGTCGTCGGGGAAGCCGCACGCCGACGCCTTCCTCGCCGCGATGGCCGCCGTCGGGGTCGACGACCCGGCGCGGTGCGTGTTCGTCGGCGACCGGCCCTGGGACGACATCCACGGGGCGCAGCAGGTCGGAATGCGCGCCGTCCTCGTGCCGCACTCGGACATCCCGGAGCACCAGCAGGTGCCGGTGGACGTGACCCCCGACGCCGTGGTCCGCAGTCTGGGCGAGGTGCTCGACGTCGTGCGCGGCTGGAACGCCGGCGACTGATCAGTGGAGTCGCTCTACGGCGTCACGCCGGCGATCCTCGCGTTCCTCGTGGTGGCCGCCGCACTCGCGGGCTGGGTCGACGCGGTGAGCGGTGGCGGCGGCCTGGTGCAGTTCCCCGCGCTCCTCATCGGCCTCCCGGGAGCGCCACCGGCGACGGTGCTCGGCACGAACAAGCTCTCCTCGATCGTCGGGACCACGGCTGCCGCGATCACCTACCGACGGGCCGCCGTCACCGACGTCGCCACGGCGGTGCCCATGGCGGTCGCCGCGTTCCTCGGGTCGGCGGTCGGCGCCGTGGTCGCCACCCACCTGCCCGGGACGTTCTTCCGGCCGCTCGCCCTCGTGCTGCTGCTCGTCGTCGGGACCTGGACCCTGGTGCGCCCCGCCCTCGGCGAGGGCCAGGACCTGCGCTGGCACGGCACCGACGCCCACGCCCGCCACGGCGTGGCCGCCGTCGCGATGGGCGCCACGATCGGCCTCTACGACGGCGTCTTCGGCCCCGGCACCGGGACGTTCCTCGTCTTCGGCCTGGTGGTCCTGCTCGGTTACTCGTTCCTCAACGCCTCGGCGATCGCCAAGATCGTCAACGTCTCGACCAACCTCGCGGCGCTCATCGTGTTCGCGGCCGGGGGTCACGTCCTGTGGGCCCTCGGTCTCACCATGGGTGCCGCCAACCTCGCGGGCGGCGTCGTCGGGGCGCGCACCGCGGTCCGCAGGGGCTCGGGCTTCGTTCGGGTCGTCTTCCTCGTCGTCGTCGCGGCACTGCTCGTCAAGCTCGGCATCGACATCGTCCGCGGGGCGTGAGCTATACCGCGCCGTTCCACACGGGCGCGGTGCCCGACCAGGTCACGCAACGCACGGCGCAGGACTGGGTGGTGAGCGCGTCCTGCGTCCGGCGGGCGACCGCGGACGAGGCGGCCAGCGCCGCCCACTGCCCGGCGAGGCGGTCCTCCACCAGCGCCGCGAGGGCGCGCGCGGAGGCGGCGTCGGTCACGGGCACCGGCGGGGTGTACGCCGCCGCAGCCGCCGGGGGAGTGGTACCCAGCGCGCTGATGCGCGCTCTCAACGCGTCGCGCTGCGCCCGGTGCCACGACATGGCCGACAGCGCCCGCGAGCGCTCGGCGCCGGTGACCCGCGCCGCGACCAGCCCGTAGGCGTAGACCGCCGCCTCGGTCCCGCCCAGGACGAGCACCGCGCTGTCGACCTCGATCATCGGGCCCTCGCCGAGGACAGGGCAGCGGCGGCGGCCGCCGCGCCGGCACCGACGAGCACGACGATGCGTGCCAGCTCGGGGTCGACCGCCGCCGCGGACTGACGCGCGCGTTCGCGCGCGGCTGCGGTCTCCGCGGACACCAGGATCGACAGCGCGGTGAGCGCCGTCGGCGGGATCGACGGCGGCGCCACGGACGCGGCCGACCCGGTGGACCCGCTCGCCCCGGTCGCCCCCGTCGCCCCCGTCGTTCCCGAGAGCCCGGCCGGGTCGACGGCGGCGCGGTAGGCCACGTGCCGTGCGCCGATCGCGCTCACTCGGGTCGCGGCGGCGCCCGGCAGCGCCCCGGCGGCCTGGTTGTAGAGGGCGGTCAGGCGCAGTTCGTCGCGCCCGATCTCGGCACGCAGGGCGCGGTCGGGGTCCTGCGGCCCGCCTGGGTCGGTGGTGGTCGGTCGACCGGCCGGGGAGGTCGTGCACGCCGCGAGCCCGGCCGCGGCCGAGGCCGCCAGCCCGAGGCGCAGCACGTCGCGGCGCGAGAGGTCGATCGGCACGTCAGGCAGCCTATGTCGCCGGACGCCGGCACCCGGCGCCTGCCATGGGGAGGTGTCGTCCCTCACCGCGGCCGGCCGGCGGTGAGCAGGCCGGGGCGCGGCGGCCGCGGGTAGGGTGACACCTCGACAACCGCACGACCACAACAGGATCCCCACAACAGCACAGAACCGCGACGGACCCCGTCGTCGGTGCCCAGGAGGCGCCCATGACCGCCCGACCCCCGCAGGGCCGCCGTCCCGACTCCGCGCCACGCAAGCCCGACCCGGCCCGGGTCGACCAGGTCGCGGGCATCCTGCGACCGGCCGTCGGCGCCACCGGTCTCGAGCTCGAGGCAGTGGAGCTGCGCAGCGTCGGTCGCCGCCTCGTGCTGCGCGTCCTGGTCGACAGCGACCACGGCGTGACCCTCGACGAGGTCGCTGCGGCGAGCCGCGCGGTGTCCGAGTCGCTCGACACCTCCGACGTCCTCGGCGACGAGCCCTACACCCTCGAGGTGTCCTCGCCCGGCGTCGACCGCCCGTTGACCGAGCCGCGGCACTGGCGTCGCAGCGTGTCGCGCCTGGTGGCCGTGACGCTGCGCGACGGCCGGGAGGTCACCGGTCGCGTCCTGGAAGCCTCCGACACCGAGGTCGAGCTCGAGGTCAACACCAAGGGACGCATCAGCCGGACCACCGTGGCCCTGGCCGAGGTCGCGAAGGCGGTCGTGCAGGTCGAGTTCTCCCGCGCCGCCGAGGCCGACCTCGGGGACGACATGGCCGACGACGACACCGACGACACCGACGACACCGACAACACCGACGAGCCGGACGCGCTCGACACCGACGACACCGAGGACTGAGCACCATGGACATCGACGTCAGCGCCCTCAAGGCGCTCGTGCGCGAGAAGGAGCTCTCCTACGACGTCGTCGTGGAGACCATCGAGCAGGCCATCCTGCTCGCCTACCACCGCACCGAGGGGGCGGCCGACCGGGCCCGCGCCGAGCTCGACCGCAAGACCGGCCACGTGACCATCTGGGCCCGCGAGGAGCCCTCCGAGGACGGCACGCCCGGCCGGGAGTACGACGACACCCCGGACGGCTTCGGCCGCGTGGCGGCGACCACGGCGCGACAGGTCATCCTGCAGCGCCTGCGCGAGGCCGAGGACGACGTCACGTTCGGCGAGTTCGCCGGGACCGAGGGCGACCTCGTGTCGGGCATCGTGCAGCAGGGCAACGACCGGCGGATGGTGTTCGTCGACCTCGGGAAGATCGAGGCGGTGCTCCCGCCGCAGGAGCAGGTTCCCGGCGAGACCTACACCCACGGCACGCGGCTGAAGTGCCACGTCGTCGCCGTCCAGAAGACGCCGCGCGGGCCGCGGGTCACGGTCTCCCGCACCCACCCGAACCTGGTCCGCTCCCTGTTCGCCCTCGAGGTGCCCGAGATCGCCGACGGCTCGGTGGTCATCGAGGCCATCGCCCGTGAGGCTGGGCACCGCACCAAGATCGCGGTCCGCTCGACCGTTCCGGGGCTGAACGCGAAGGGCGCCTGCATCGGCCCGATGGGCTCGCGCGTGCGTGCGGTGATGACCGAGCTGCACGGCGAGAAGATCGACATCGTCGACTGGTCCGACGACCCGGCCGAGATGGTCGGCCACGCGCTCTCGCCAGCCCGGGTCACCTCGGTGACCGTCGTCGACCTCGCGACCAGGTCTGCGCGGGTCGTCGTGCCCGACTACCAGCTCTCGCTCGCCATCGGCAAGGAGGGACAGAACGCCCGCCTCGCGGCCCGCCTCACCGGGTGGCGCATCGACATCCGGGCCGACACGGCCCCGGGCGAGGACGGCGAGGGCAGGGACGACCGAGCCTCGGCCGGTGAGCGTGACTGACCCACCGGCCGGCGGGGTAGACTCGTCCGTGGCCGGTCGCCCGGTCTCCCGTCCTGATGCGCGCACCCCGGTGCGCACCTGCATCGGGTGCCGGCGAAGGGGCGGTCGACCCGACCTGGTGCGGATCGTCGTGGTCGAGGGCGTCGTCGTCCCCGACCCGCGGGCCCGCATCCCGGGGCGAGGTGCGTGGTTGCACCCCGACCCGGCCTGTCTCGACCTCGCCGTACGTCGGCGGGCGCTGACCAGGGCCCTGCGGGCCGCGGTCTCGCCCGACGTCACCGCGGTCCGGATCGAGCTCGAGCGACGGCGTTCCGAGCTCCGCCCGGCGCCGCGTTCCACCCCGTACGACGGGTGACGGTCCGTGCCGTCGCCCGGGCACCACACGCCACCTTGTCCAGCCACGTCGGGAGCGACAGGACATGAAGAGCTCATGAACGCCCAGCGATGAGCGTGTCCGTGCACGTCTGAGTGGTCCGGGTCGACCCCCGATTCCGGACCGAGATCAGGAGAACTGTGTCGAAGGTCCGGGTCTACGAGCTCGCCAAGGAGCTCGGAGTCGAGAGCAAGGTCGTCGTGGCCAAGCTCCAGGAGATGGGGGAGTTCGTCCGTTCGGCGAGCTCTACGATCGAGGCGCCGGTCGTCCGGCGACTCCGGGAGGCGTTCCCCGCGGCACCCGCCGCCGCCCCCAAGCCCGCCGCCAGGAAGGCGGCACCCAAGCCCGCGGCTCCGGCCGCGCCCGAGGCACCGGTGGTCGAGGCTGCGGCCGTGGCCGCGCCCGCCGCGCCAGTGCCGGCGGCTCCCGTCGCCCCGGCGGCCCCAGCGGCCCCGGCCGCTCCGGCCGCTGAGAGGGTGGTCGAGGCTCCGGCCGCGTCCGCTGCGCCGACGCCCGCCGCCCCCCGCGCGCCGCGGCCGGGCAACAACCCCTTCACCGACCGCAGCGCCGAGGCCCCGCCGCGTCCCGCGGCGCCGGTCCCCGGCGCCGTCCCCGGTGCGCCCCGCCCGGCCCGTCCGGGCAACAACCCCTTCACCGACCGCAGCATCGAGCGTCCGGCGGCCGGGGGCGGCGTCCCCGGTGCCCCGCGTCCCGCGGTGCGCCCCGGTGGCAGCGTCCCGGGTGCTCCGCGTCCCAACCCCGGGATGATGCCGGGCATGCGCCCCGGCCGTCCGGCCGGTCCGGGTGGCCCGGCCGGCCCCGGCGGGCCCGGCGCCCGTCCGGGTGGTCCCGGGGCGCGCCCCGGCGGTCCCGGCGCCGGTCGTCCCGCGCCCGGCGGTCGTCCCGGCGGCGGTGGCTTCGGCGCCCCGCGTCCCGGTGGCGGCGCTGGTGGTCCCGGTGGTCCTGGCGGCGGCGGTGGCTTCGGCGCGCCGCGTCCCGGTGGTGGCGGCGGTGGCTTCGGCGGTCGTCCCGGTGCCGGTGGTCGTGGCACCACGGCCGGTGCGTTCGGCCGTCCCGGTGGCAAGCCCGCGCGCGGTCGCAAGTCCAAGCGTGCGAAGCGCCAGGAGTTCGACAACATGTCGGCCCCGTCCATGGGCGGCGAGATCCGTCCCATGGGCAACGGCGAGGTCGTGCGCCTCGCGCGTGGCTCCTCGCTCACGGACTTCTCCGACAAGATCAACGTGCCGTCGGGCGTCCTCATCACGGTCATGTTCAAGCTCGGCGAGATGGTCACGGCGACCCAGTCGCTGTCCGACGACGCGTTGCTGCTGCTGGGCACGGAGCTCAACTTCGACGTCCAGATCATCAGCCCCGAGGACGAGGACCGCGAGCTCCTGGAGAGCTACGACCTCGAGTTCGGCGAGGACGAGGGCGACGAGAGCGACCTGGTCGCTCGTCCCCCGGTCGTCACCGTCATGGGTCACGTCGACCACGGAAAGACGCGCCTGCTCGACGCCATCCGCAACACCACCGTGATGGCGAAGGAGGCCGGTGGCATCACCCAGCACATCGGTGCCTACCAGGTCATCGCGCGTCCCGACAGCGACGAGCCGCGTGCCATCACCTTCATCGACACCCCGGGTCACGAGGCGTTCACCGCCATGCGTGCTCGCGGCTCGCAGGTGACGGACATCGTGATCCTCGTGGTCGCGGCCGACGACGGCGTGAAGCCGCAGACGATCGAGGCGCTCAACCACGCCAAGGCCGCCGACGTGCCGATCGTGGTCGCCGTCAACAAGATCGACAAGGAGGGCGCGGACCCGGCGAAGGTCCGTGGTCAGCTCACCGAGTACGGCCTCGTCCCCGAGGAGTACGGAGGCGACACGATGTTCGTCGACGTCTCGGCCAAGGCCGGCCAGGGCATCGACGAGCTCCTCGAGGCGCTGCTGCTCACGGCCGACGCCGCGCTGGACCTGCGGGCCAACCCGTACCAGCCCGCCCAGGGTGTCTCGATCGAGGCTCACCTCGATCGCGGTCGCGGTCCGGTGGCCACGGTGCTCGTCCAGCGCGGCACGTTGCGCCCGGGTGACTCCATCGTGGTCGGCGACGCCTACGGCCGGGTCCGCGCCATGCTCGACGAGCACGGCGAGGCACTGGCGGAGGCCGGCCCGGCCCGGCCCGTCCAGGTGCTCGGCCTCACGGCCGTCCCGGGTGCCGGCGACAACATGCTGGTGGTCGAGGACGACAGGACCGCACGTCAGATCGCCCAGACCCGTGCGGCGCGTGAGCGCAACGCGGCACTGGCTCAGGCGCGTGGCCGCCGTACCCTCGAGGACTTCCTCAAGTCCCTCGAGCGCGGCGAGGTAGAGGAGCTCAAGCTCATCCTCAAGGGCGACGTGTCCGGTTCGGTCGAGGCGCTCGAGACGGCGCTGGTCGGCCTGGACATCAGCGACGAGGTCAGCCTGCGCGTCATCGACCGCGGTGTCGGTGCCATCACGCAGAACGACGTCAACCTCGCCGTCGCGTCCGACGCCGTCATCATCGGCTTCAACGTGCGACCGGCCGAGCGGGTTCAGGAGATCATCGACCGCGAGCGCGTCGACGTCCGTTACTACTCGGTCATCTACCAGGCGATCGACGAGGTCGAGGCTGCGCTCAAGGGCCTGCTCAAGCCGGTCTACGAGGAGGTCTCGCTCGGCACCGCCGAGATCCGCGAGGTCTACCGCTCGAGCAAGTTCGGCAACATCGCCGGTGCTCTCGTGCGTTCGGGCCTCATGCGCCGCAACGCCAAGGCGCGCGTCATCCGTGACGGCGCCGTCGTCGCGGACAACCTCACCATCGAGTCGTTGAAGCGGTTCAAGGACGACGCCACCGAGGTCCGCGAGGGCTTCGAGTGCGGTATCGGCCTCGGCAACTTCAACGACATCAAGGTCGACGACGTGATCGAGACCTTCGAGATGAGAGAGAAGCCGAGAGTGTAGTGAGACCCGAGGTGGCTCGGCCGGCGACACCGGACCGAGCCACCTCGGGGTTTCGATCCGCCCCGCAGGGCGGATGAGCAACGATCGACAGGCACAGGCAGTACGGCGAAGCGCCGGGGCATCGGGAGGCGACCGCAGGTCGCCGACAGGCCCCGACGCGGAGCCGTCGCCGACGGAGTCGACCGGGAGGTCTACTCCTTGGGGGCGGAGGGAAACATGGCTGACCACGCTCGGGCTCGGAAGATGTCCGACCGGATCAAGGTGATCGTGGCCGAGATGCTCGAGACCCGGATCAAGGACCCGCGGCTGGGGTTCATCACGATCACCGACGCCCGGGTCACCGGCGACCTCCACGACGCGACCGTCTACTACACGGTCTACGGCTCGGAGGAGGAGAAGGTCGGCACCGCTGCGGCGCTCGAGAGCGCCAAGGGCGTCATCCGCAGCGAGATCGGCAAGCAGACCGGCGTGCGGTTCACGCCCACGGTCACCTTCGTCGCCGACGCCGTCCCCGAGAACGCCCTGGCGATCGAGGACCTGCTCCACCAGGCCGCGGTGGCCGACGCCGAGGTGCAGGAGAAGGCCGCGGCCGCTGCCTATGCCGGCGAGGCGGACCCGTACAGGAAGCCGCGCGACGAGGACGACGACGAGGACGACGTCCTCGACGAGAACGACGAGGACGACGAGGACGAGGACGAGCAGGACCGCGCAGGAGCGACGGCGTGAGCTGGACCGCTGCCCCGCTGGAGGCCGACTGGGGCGCGACGGTCGCGGCGCTCACGGACGGCCGCCCCGTCCTGCTGCTCGCGCACGTGTCGCCCGACGCAGACGCTCTGGGCTCAGCCCTCGCGGTGGGACTCGCGCTCGAGGCGCGCGGCATCGACGTCGTGGTCTCCTTCGGCGACGACCCGTTCACCGTCCCGCGGATGCTGCGGTCGCTGCCGGGTCAGCACCTGCTCGTCTCGCCGGGCTCGCTGGACGATCGCCCGGTCGTCGTGTCCTTCGACGTGAGCTCCGTCGAGCGGCTCGGCCTGCTGCGCGCGGTGGCCGAGGCCGCCGACGTCTTCGTCGCGATCGACCACCACGCGTCCTTCACCGGCTTCGGCCACGTCCACCTCGTCGACGTCCACGCGCCGGCCACGGCGGTCCTCGCGCTCGAGCTCGTCGACCGGCTCGGCGTCGAGCTCGACGCCACCATCGCGACACCGATCTACGCCGGTCTGGTCACCGACACCGGGTCGTTCAAGTACGCCGGCACCACGGCGGCGACGCACGAGGTGGCGGCGCGCCTGCTCGCGACCGGCATGCGGCACGACCTCGTCGCGCGGCACCTCTACGACGACGAGCCGTTCGTCGCGCTCCGCCTGCTCGGTGCGGCGCTGGACCGTGCGGTGCTCGAGGAGAACGCCGCCGGCGGTCTCGGCCTGGCCTGGACCGTCGTCACCGACGTCGACCGGTCGACCTTCGACCTGCCGATCGACGCGGTCGAGCGCGTGATCGACGTGCTGCGCATCGCGTCCGAGGCCGAGGTCGCCTGCGTGGTCAAGCAGGACGACGTGGGCGCCTGGCGGGTGTCGTTGCGCAGCAAGGGCCGGATCGACGTGTCGTCGGTCGCGATCTCGCTCGGCGGGGGAGGGCACCGCTTCGCCGCCGGCTTCACCGGTGCCGGTGGTCCCCGCGACGTGCTGCACGCGGTGCGCGAGGCGCTCGCCGCCGCCGAGCACCTGCCGGAGTAGCGGTGGCCCGCGGTCCCCGAGCGCGCACCGCGCCCGACGGCCTCGTCGTCGTCGACAAGCCCGCGGGCATGACCAGCCACGACGTCGTCGCACGGGTGCGTCGCATCGTGGGGACGCGCAAGGTGGGCCACGCCGGCACCCTCGACCCGATGGCCACGGGTGTCCTCGTGCTCGGAATCGAGCGCGCCACCCGCCTGCTCGGCCACCTGGCCCTGACCGAGAAGTCCTACGACGCCACGATCCGCCTCGGTCGCGCGACCGTCACCGACGACGCCGAGGGCGAGCAGACGTGCGCGGTCGATGCCTCCGGCGTCACCCGCGCGGCGATCGAGGCGGCGCTCGAGCCGCTGCGCGGCGACATCGAGCAGCGGCCGTCCTCGGTGAGCGCGGTCAAGGTCGACGGCGTCCGGTCCTACGCACGCGTTCGGGCGGGGGAGGACGTCGAGCTGCCCACGCGCCGGGTCAGCGTCAGCCGCCTCGAGCTCCACGCGGTCAGGACTCCGACGCTCGACGGCGCCCCCGTCGTCGACCTCGACGTCACGGTGGAGTGCTCCTCGGGCACGTACGTGCGGGCGATCGCGCGCGACCTCGGCGCGTCGCTCGGCGTCGGCGGCCACCTGACGGCGCTGCGGCGCACCTGGGTGGGCCCGTTCGGGCTCTCGGTCGCCCGCACCCTCGAGCAGCTCGAGGCCGACCCCGTCGTGCTCCCCATGGCCGACGCCGTGTCCACGGCGTTCGCGCGCGCCGACGTCGACGCCGGGACGGCGGCCAGGGTGCTGACCGGCGCACGCATCGACGCGGGCGCTCACCCGACCGGGCTCGTCGGCGTATTCGGGCCCGACGGCACGGTCCTCTCCCTGGCCGAGGCGCGCGACGGCCTCCTCGTGCCGGTCGTGGTGTTCTCCTCCTGAGCGCGGAGGGTCCTGCGACGTCGATCTCCCCGTGCTGGCAGGCTGACCCCGTGCAACGCTGGCAGGGACTCGACGACGTACCACGCGACCAGCCGAGGTCGGTCGTCGCGATCGGCGTCTTCGACGGCGTCCACTACGGCCACCGCGCGGTCGTGGGTCGAGCCGTGGCCCACGCGCGCCGGCTCGGCGCTCCGAGCGTCGTCGTGACCTTCGACCCGCACCCCGACGAGGTCGTGCGTCCTGGGACGCACCCGGCCCTGCTCTCGACCATCGACCACCGCTGCTCGCTGCTCGCCGAGCTCGGGGTCGACGCGGTGTGCATCCTGCCGTTCAGCCGTGAGACCGCCGCGCTGTCGCCCGAGGCGTTCGTCGACGAGGTCCTCGTGTCGCGGTTCCACGCGCTCGCCGTGACCGTGGGCGAGAACTTCCGCTTCGGGCACCGCGCCGCCGGGGATCCCGAGACCCTCGCCGAGCTGGGTGCGGCGCGGGACTTCACCGTCGACGCCGAGCCGCTCATCGCCGGTGAGGGCGGGGTGTGGTCCTCGACCTACGTCCGTGGCCTCGTCCGGGCCGGCGACGTCGCGTCCGCGGCGTACTCCCTGGGCCGCCGGCACCGGATCGAGGGCACCGTGGTGCACGGCGACCACCGGGGGCGCGAGCTGGGCTACCCCACCGCCAACCTGGCGACCACCCCCCACGCGGCCGTCCCGGCCGACGGTGTCTATGCGGCTCGTCTGGTGGTCGCGCCCTACACCGGGCACGCCGTCACGCACCCGGCAGCGGTGTCGATCGGCACCAACCCCACCTTCGACGGCGTCGACCGACGGGTCGAGGCCCACGTCATCGACCTGCACGGCAGCGAGGACCTCGACCTCTACGGCGCCCACGTCGCGGTGGACTTCGTCGACCGGATCCGCGGGCAGATCCGCTTCGAGGGCCCGGACGCCCTCGCCGCGCTCGTCGAGCGGATGGCGCTCGACGTCGACACGGCGCGGCGGATGCTCGAGACCGCCCCCTGACCTGGGCGGATGCGCCTCGCGGCGGTCCGCGTCGTTTGGGCCGTACGTCGTCGCGCTGGTACCCTGCAGCCTGACGGCCGCGGGGTGGGCGCCCTGCGGCACGCGACTGTTCCAGGAACCTGCGCGCCCCGCGCGGGTCCGTGACGCGCCCGTGAAGGAATCCACGCATGTCGCTCGACACCGCGACCAAGAACGCGATCATCGCCGAGTACGCCCTCTCCGAGGGTGACACCGGTTCCGCCGAGGTCCAGATCGCGCTGCTCACGCGCCGCATCAACGACCTCACCGAGCACCTGAAGATGCACAAGCACGACCACCACAGCCGCCGTGGGTTGCTGCTGCTGGTCGGCCAGCGCCGTCGGCTGCTCAAGTACCTGACCAAGACGGACATCAACCGCTACCGCGCGATCATCGAGCGCCTCGGCATCCGTCGATAGCAGTGCATGCAGGGGAGCGACCCGTGGGTCGCTCCCCTGCTTCGCTTCCTCGCTGGGGTAGAACCTCAGTGCACGACCGCACAACTGAACATCCGCAGCCGCTGACAACCAGCGACGCACCACAGGGACGACCAGGGCGAACGCGAGCCCCTCCGTCGTCGGTCCTCGGTAGTGGTGGCCGGGTACGCCGCACCCCGCGCAGGAGCGTGGGCACGGCTCGACTCCCGTCCGCTTCGATCGAAGACCGGCCTCCTGCCGACTGGTAGGCAACCCCGC
>DATCCY010000111.1:0-3010 GCA_036510975.1 Candidatus Nanopelagicales bacterium | reverse complement strand
GGCTGCACCTGCCGCCATCGTGGCTACGCCGATGCGGCGGGTTCTCGCTCGGTGTGATCGGTCGGTCGGCACTGATCCCCGTACCCAGGCCATGTCCTGCGGTTTCACGGAGCGGACGCAAGTCAGGCTGCGCTGTCGAATCGGACGAACAGCAGGAGCGCTCTGCGATGGGTGGATGCTTGAGGGCCGGGTGCGGGACGGCCGTGCCGGGGGGCACGCGGATCGGGTACGGTCGTTCATCGGGGCGCCGGTCAGGTGTCACCTGCTGCGGGGAGCGAAGGTGTGATGTCGGAGTACGTCATCGTTGGTGCCGGATCGGCGGGGTGCGTGCTCGCTGCGCGTCTGAGCGAGGATCCGGATGTCACGGTCACGCTCATCGAGGCGGGGCCACCGGACGATCGCGACATGATCCACGTGCCCGCGATGTGGGTGAAGCTCTGGCAGACCGAGGTCGACTGGGATCTTCGCACGATGCCCGAGGAGCACTGCGCGGGACGGATGCTCGCGCTCCCGCGCGGGCGCACGCTCGGCGGTACGAGCTCGGTCAACGCCATGGTCTACATCCGCGGAAACCGTCTGGACTACGACCAGTGGGCCGCCGACGGCGCGACCGGCTGGTCCTACGAGGACCTGCTCCCATACTTCCTGCGAGCCGAGAACAACGAGCGCGGCGCCGACGCCTGGCACGCGACCGGCGGGCCTCTGAACGTCGCCGACTCGAGGTCGAGCAACCCGATGGCCCAGGCGTTCATCGACGCCGCCATCGCGGCGGGTCACGCCCCGAACGATGACTTCAACGGCGCCGAGCAGGACGGGTTCGGCTGGTACCAGCTCACCCAACGCGATGGGATGCGCTGCTCAGCGGCGGTCGCCTACCTGCACCCGATCCTCGATCGCCCGAACCTCACCGTCGAGAGCTTCGCCGAGGTCTCGCGCATCGTCTTCGAGGGCACGCGCGCGGTCGGTGTCGCCTTCCGCCGTCTTGGCCAGGAGACGATCGTCCCGGTCGACGGTGAGGTCATTGTCTGCGGCGGCGCCTACCACTCGCCGAACGTCTTGATGCACTCCGGCGTCGGACCGGCGGAGCTGCTGACCGCGTACGGCGTGCCGGTCATCCTCGACCAGCCGCAGGTCGGCGCCAACCTCCAGGACCACGCCCAGGTGCTCCTGACCTGGAACTCCGACGAGCCGGTGAGCCTGCTCAACGCGGCAACCCCCGAGGCGCTCGAAGAGTTCGAGACCCACCGCACGGGGCCACTGACCTCGAACGGACCGGAGTCGGGCGGCTTCGTCCGCACGCGCGAGGGACTCGAGGCGCCGGACGTCCAGTACCACCTGTTCCCCAACGCGGCCCACCCGACGCTCGTCGATCCGAGTGAGCACGGGATGCTGATCACGGCCTGCGTGCTGAAGCCGCACAGCACCGGGACGGTGTCGATCGCCTCGGCCGAGCCGACAGCCAAGCCGGTGATCCGCCACGGGTACTACGGCGACGAGCGCGACATGCAGACCATGGTCGAGGGCCTGCGTACCGCGCTTGACATCGGTGAGTCAGACGCGCTGCGCCCGTTCACCGCGCGGCCTTTCCACGGCCCGGCGGGGGACAGCGAGGCGGACCTGCGCTCGTACGTCGCCGCGAACACCCAGACGATCTACCACCCGACCAGCAGCTGCGCGATCGGCAAGGTCGTCGACAACGACCTGCGCGTCGCCGGCCTCGACGGCGTGCGCGTCTGCGACGCGAGCGTCATGCCGACGGTCGTGCGCGGCAACACCAACGCCCCGACGATCGCGATCGCCGAGCGTGCCGCCGACCTCATTCGCGGCCGCACCCCGGTCACAGGACACGAGCCCGCGCCCGTCTAGAAGCTCTCTTCACCGTCGCACGAGCCCGGATGACACCGGCTCCCGCTCGGGACGTCTCAAGCGACAGCGCGGCAAGGTGTCGCAGCCGCGGCTTCTCCTGAGGGTCCATGTGCCGGGCGCCGTCGGAGGACGGCCCTCGATGCGACCTGGAACATGATCGCGAACACGGGCTACCAGGTGCCGGTGATGGTGACCGTGCCGGTCCAGTTCTCCTTGCCGGAGTGCGCCGGGTCGGAGGCGACGGCGAACGTCTCGGTGTGCTCGGTGGGCTGCGCCGTCGCGTGAAGGTCCACCGTCGCCGTCCACAGCGGGCGCATGACGTTGAGCCCGAAGTCCGGCCCGGGGCAGGAGAAGTCGGTCACGAAGAAGTTGCCGTAGGACGTGGGGGTCAGCGACACGCGCCAGTGGCGACCGGTCCCGGCACCCTCGTCGCTCAAGACCTTCAGCCACGGGTCCTTCGGCGAATCGGCCGTCGTGAGCGAGAGCGAACCCGTGCACGTGGGGTTCATCGGGCGCGTCGTCGTGAAGGCGCCGCCGCTGGCGACGACCGTGCCCACGGCGTAGGACCCCACGCTCAACGCGGTGCGCGCGAACGCCACGTTCCAGCTCTCCGTCGAGCTCCACTGGTAGCCAAGAGCGGGATTGACGGAGTCGGACACGTTGCTGAACGTGGCGCTGGAGCTCGTGAAGGTCGCCGAGGTGATCACCGGGCACTTCACCGGCTCGGTCGTCACCGTCGCCTTGCCGCCGTCCTGCGGGTTCCCGGTGAGCGCGACCAGCACGGCAGGCCCGCCGTGGGCGATCGTGTTCTGCGGCTGGATCCCCGACGCACACGTGCAGGTTCCGACGCAGTAGCGGGTCGGGTCGGCGCTCGGCGCGATCGGGTCGTCGACGCCGCCGCCCGAGATCCGGGCACGGCCGCTGTCGACGTCAACCGTCAGCACCTGATCCCCGCCGTCGAGGGCGAGCTCGTACGTGGTGCCGGCGGCCTTGCCGGCCTCCAGCCTCTGCGGCGCGCCGGGCGTGAGGGTCAGCCGCGTGCGCTCCGCCGCGCGCGGCCGGTAGCAGGGCGCCGAGATCCTCCAGGCCTGCCCGCGCGAGTCGTCCTGCGCGAAGCTGGCCGCCAGCGACTCCTCCAGCCGCT
>DATCCY010000110.1:0-2029 GCA_036510975.1 Candidatus Nanopelagicales bacterium | reverse complement strand
CAGCCTCCTGGGTCGTCCTCGGCACAGGAGGACGACGCTATCCGCCCGCGACGGCCGGGATGATCGAGATCTTCGCGCCTGCGGGAGTGGGCGTCGCGAGGCCGTCGGTGAACCGCACGTCGTCGTCGTCGACGTAGATGTTGACGAAGCGGCGCAGGGCGCCGGTGTCGTCCAGGACTCGGGCGCGGATGCCGGGCGCGGCCACCTCGAGCGCCTCGATCACCGCGGCGAGGGTGTCCTCGGCCGGCGAGACCGTCAGCTCGGCCGCGCCGCCGGTGTAGGTACGCAGGATCGTGGGGATCCGCACGGTCACGCTCATCGTCGTCGTCTCTCTCCTCAGGAGTCCCGACGTCACTGACGCAACTGCGAAGCTGAGTGCCCTCAGCCTGACACTTACGTCAGTGACGTCGGAGGTGGCGGGGTCAGGCTTGGGGGGCGGCGGGGGTGGTGGGGGCGGCGGGGGTGGCCTGGAGGGCCAGGGCGGCGTGGTGCTCGGCGAGCACCCTGGTGACCTCGTCGACGTCGTGGGCGATGGTCGCCGTGGGGCCGACGTGCTCGGCGATGGCGTCGAGGGTCTTGAGGCCGTCGCCGGTGTTGAGCGCGACCGTCTCGAGCGAGCCGTCGAGCTGCCCGGACGCGAGCAGCTTGCGCAGGGTCGCGATGACCACGCCGCCGGCCGTCTCGGCGAAGATGCCCTCGGTCTCCGCGAGCAGGCGGATGCCCTCGACGACCTCGGCGTCCGAGACGTCCTCGATGGCCCCGCCGGTGCGGCGTACGACGTCGAGGGCGTAGGGACCGTCGGCCGGGTTGCCGATCGCGAGCGACTTGGCGATCGTGTCCGGCTTCACCGGGCGCACGACGTCGTGCCCGGCCCGGAACGCGGCCGACACCGGCGAGCAGCCCGTGGCCTGCGCGCCGTAGACGCGGTACGCCGAGTCCTCGACCAGACCGAGCGCCGTGAACTCCCGGAACGCCTTGTCGACCTTCGTGAGCAACGAACCCGACGCGATCGGCGCGACGACCTGCGCCGGCAGACGCCACCCGAGCTGCTCGGCGATCTCGTAGCCCACGGTCTTCGAGCCCTCGGCGTAGTACGGCCGCAGGTTCACGTTGACGAAGCCCCAGTCTGCGGTCAGCGGGTCGCCGACCAGCTCCGAGCACAGCCGGTTCACGTCGTCGTAGTTGCCGTCGACGGCGAGCAGGATGCCGCCGTACGCCGCGGTCGTGAGGACCTTGCCGTCCTCGAGGTTGCTCGGGATGACCACGACGGAGTCCATCCCCGCACGGGCGGCGGCCGCGGCGACGGCGTTCGCGAGGTTGCCGGTCGAGGCGCAGGCGATCGTGCCGAGGCCGAGGCGACGGGCCGCGCTCTGCGCCACGGCGACCACGCGGTCCTTGAACGAGTGCGTCGGGTTGCCGCTGTCGTCCTTGATCCACAGCGTGCCCGTCATGCCGAGCGCTGCAGCGAGGTTGTCCGCGCGGACGAGCTTGGTCAGGCCCGGGTTGAGGTTGCGCTCGTCGCCGGCGTACGCCGCGACGGGCAGCAGGCACGAGTAGCGCCACATGTTCTGCGGACCGGACTCGATGAGCTCGCGGGTGACGCCGGTGAAGTCGTAGCCGACCTCCAGCGGACCGAAGCACTCGATGCAGGCGTACGCCGCACCGAGGTCGTAGCCCGCGCCGCACTCGCGACAGACGAGGCGGTTGGCGGGCCCGAAGTCGGGGCTCGCCCCGGAACGATCCCGAGCGGACGCGAGGGTCGACTCCGAGGCCGACGGGCGCGCGGGCGCGGCATCGGGATCGGTGGGGGTGGTGCTGGGGGCGACGTGGGTCGTCGACATGGCGAGGCCTTTCTCCTCATCTTTCCGAGTGGCCGGTCGACCCTCGGACGGAGTTGGCACCTTCTCGCCGTCGGCCTCGCGCGCCGTGCGTGCTGGACTCGAGAGGTCGGCGATGGTTGCCGGGGCTTCGCAGGGCCGTATCCCTCTGCCCCTCTGGATGAGCTGACTGTTCAGTTGTGCCGGTCCCG
>DATCCY010000109.1:0-17621 GCA_036510975.1 Candidatus Nanopelagicales bacterium | reverse complement strand
GGCTGCTCGACGAGAGCGTGGCGAGCCGCAACCAGCACCTGGTCGCGATCATGACGCCGGAGCGGCGTCTGACGGCCGAGCAGATGGTGCGCGTGCTCGACGGGATGCAGGTGCTCGTCGTGGCCACCGTGACGGCCGATGGGCGTCCGCTGACGTCGTGCGTCGACGGCCACCTGCTGCAAGGCCGCTGGGTCTTCACCACCGACGCCACCGCGATCAAGGCACGCCACTTCGCCGCGCGCCCGGCGGTCAGCGCGACGCACGCGCGGGGCGACACGTTCGGCGTCTTCACCCACGGCACCGCCGAGCGACTCACGCCCGAGCATCCCGACTTCGCCGAGATCGAGGACTACCTCACCGGCTTCTACGGCTCATCACCGTCGAGCTGGGCGCCGGACATCGCCTACCTGCGGATCCAGCCACGATGGACGCTCGCCTACGCCGCAGACGCGACGACCCTCCTCGGCGGCGACGCTGGTCGTTGAGAGCGGTCAGCGGCGAGGGTGCGCGGCGAGGAACGACCAGATCGCGCGGCTCGAGTCGAGGTCGGTGTACGGCTTGCCCACCAGGCGCTCGGCGAGCGGGGACGACGCCGGATGACCCATCCACGCGTGGCCCGCGCCGGTGACGGTGAGGAACTGGACTCCGGCGCCGGCAGCACATCCCGGCCACACGGTGAGCCGGAGGTCGGGGTTCGCGGTGTCGTCGGTCGTCGTGGGGGTGGCGTCGCACCGATCGGCGGCGGCGAGGGTGGTGGCGGCCTGCTTCGGGGGTCTGAACGCCACGTTCGCCGGGCCGCTGCCGCGTCCGCCGTCGATGGGCACGTTGGTGTCGGCCGTCCCGTGGATCTGCAGGAGCGACACGGGAAGCCTCGGGGTGCACGTGTTGATGCCGAGAGCGGAGGACTGCACGCCGACAGCGACGAACACGTCGGAGGCCTCGCACGCCAGGCGCAGCGCCATGATCCCGCCGTTGCTGTGGCCGGCGGCGTAGACGCGCTTCGGGTCGACGGAGTATGCGGCCGACACGTCGGCGACCACGGCGCGCAGGAAGGCGATGTCGTCGACCTTGCTCTTCGCGGCCGGGCCGCAGCAGTCGCCGCCGTTCCACGTCTGCGCCCCGCCGCCACCGGTCGGCAGCCGGCCGATGCCGTCGGGGTAGGCGACCAGGAAGCGGTTCGACGTCGCCAGCCCGTCGAACCCGCTGTTGGACGAGAACTGCGCGCTGCTGCCGAGGCCGCCGTGCAGCGCGACGAGCAGCGGCGGGGTCCCCAGCGGGCCGATGGGCACGAAGAGCCGGTAGCTGCGCGTGCGGCCGTCGCGCGTGCGCAGCGTGCGTGTCGTGACGGTGCCGCGCGGAGCGACCGCCGGCGCCGTGCCGGCGTAGAGGTCGAGCTTCGCGGTGCTGGTAGAGGGCGACGCCGATGTGCTGGGCGACGTCGGACCGCTCGGTGACGTCGATGCCGTGGACGGCGACGAGCCGCCGCTGGTCGAGGGCGGGGACTCGGGCGGGGAGCTGCACGCGGCGAGGACCAGTACCCCCGCGACCGCGGCTGTGGCCCGCACGACGGACGCTCTCACCCGACCAGGTTGCCACAGCGCCGGGGTCGGTCAGTGGATCCGAGCCAGGGGGTCGGGAGTCCTGGCCCGGAGGTAGCCTGCCGCGATGAGCGAGATCGACTGGCTGCTCGAGGGCGACCCGGCCATCCGGTGGCAGGTGCTCCGCGACCTCGAGGACGCGCCGGCCGCCGACGTCGCCGTCGAGCGGGCCCGGGTCGAGCGGGAGGGCTGGGGCGCGCGCCTGCTCGCGCTCGAGGATCCCGACGGGCTCTGGGACGGCGGGGCGTGCTTCCCCGGCGGTTACACCGGCGAGGAGCCGGGCCAGCCGTGGACCGCGACGATGCACACGCTGCAGACCCTGCAGCTCCTCGGCCTCGACCCGGGGAGCGACTCGGCCCGTCGCGCCATCGCGCTCGTGGCGGCCAACTGCCGCTGGGAGCACGACGGGCAGCGCTACTTCGACGGCGAGGTCGAGCCGTGCATCAACGGCCGGACTATCGAGACCGGTGCCTACTTCGGCGTCGACGTCGCGGCAGTCGTCGAGAGGGTCCTCGACGAGCGGCTCGAGGACGGCGGCTGGAACTGCGAGGCGGAGAACGGCTCGGTCCGCTCGTCGTTCGACACCACGATCAACGTCCTCGACGGGCTGCTGGCGTTCGAGCGGGCCACCGACGGCTCGGCCGGGGTCCGCGCGGCGAGACGCTCGGGGGAGGAGTACCTGCTCGAGCGCGGCCTGTTGCGCCGCAGGAGCACCGGTGAGGTCGTCGACCCGGCGTATCTGGAGCTCGCGTTCCCCTACTACTGGCACTACGACGTGCTGCGCGCGCTCGACTACTTCCGCGGCAGCGGCGCCGCTCCGGACCCGCGCATGGCCGAGGCGGTCGAGGTCGTGCGCTCCGCGCGCCGGCCGGACGGGCGCTGGGCGCTCGACCGGATCCACCCGGGTCGCGTGCACTTCGAGCTCGAGGACGGCGAGGGTGCGCCGAGCCGCTGGAACACCCTGCGCGCGCTGCGCGTGCTCGCCTGGTGGGACGCCGCCGCCTGACGGTTCGAGGCGCGTCCACGCGGCCCCCAGTGCCGGCGGCGCAGAGGCGCTGCGTGAGATGAGACGACCGGCTGTGCGGCGTAGCGTGGAGGGGCAGGGAGGCGAGTGCCGTGAGCGCTGGTCGTGTCATCGTCGGAGTCGACGGGTCGGAGGCCTCGCAGCGGGCGCTGCGCTGGGCTGCCGACTACGCCGTGGCCATGGATGCCCACCTCGAGGCTGTGGCCGTCTGGGAGATGCCCGCCACCTACGGGTGGATCACGAGCACGCAGGACGTGAGTCCCACGGACACCGCGCTCAAGGGTCTCGAGGCGATCGTGGCCGAGGTGGTGGGGAGCCAACCGCACGTGGAGCTCACCGTCTCGCGCGGTCACGCGGCGCACGTGCTCGTGGAGGCGTCGAAACGCGCGACCCTGCTCGTGGTCGGGTCGCGCGGCATGGGCGGCGTCCGCGGGATGCTGCTCGGCTCGGTGAGCCAGCACTGCGTCCAGCACGCGGAGTGCCCCGTCGTCGTCTTCCGCGGGGCCAAGCACTGGTGAGGTCCGGGCCGCCGGCGGGCGGGGTCACTCGGAGGACGCAGCGGCAGAGGACACCGGGCGGTGGTGGTGGCGCGCGTGCGCGGTCCGCGGCTCCCAGCGGAAGATCCGCGAGGTGACCAACGCCGCGGCGAGCCCCCAGAGCGCGACGACGGCCAGGTGCTGCCACCAGCCGGCGGACAGGCCCTGACCAGAGCTCGCCGCTACGGCGATCGCGGACATGTGGCGCAGCGGGAAGGCCCAGCCGATCGCCGACATGGTCGCCGGCAGCTCGGCGGAGTTGATGAAGATGTCGGAGACCATCGCCAGCGGCAGCAGGGTGGCCAGCGCGGCCGCCGTCACGCTCTGCGGGGAGTCGAGCAGCGAGGCGAGCAGGAGCCCGAGGGCCGTGGCGCACCCGATGATCACCATGAAGGTGACCGCGGTCATGACGAGCGCGGCGGCCCCGAGCCGCACTCCGAACAGCGCGGCACCGAGGCCGAAGACGACGACGACGGTCAGCGCCCCGAGGAGCATGGCTCCGCCGATCCGCCCGGCCAGGTAGGCGCCGGGCGGCAGCGGTGTGCCCCGGAGGCGCTTGAGGACGAGCGTCGAGCGGTCCTGCGCGACGGCGGACGACAGGTTGATGTAGGACATCGCCGCGACGCCGTAGACGGAGAACACCGCCGCCAGGTACTGCGGAAGCGGGAGCCCGCCCCACCGTGCGTCCTGGCCGTAGCTGACGGAGAAGAAGACGAGCAGGATGGCGGGGAAGGCGACGGCGAAGAACATCGACAACGGGTCGCGCAGCAGCTTGGTCGTGGTGAACCGCGACTGTCCCCAGGCCAGCGACCACCAGGACCGGGGCCTCCCCGCGACAGCGGCGGTGAGCGACGCGACGGACGGAGTCGAGGTTACGGCGACCGTCGGGCCGTCGACGGTCGGCTCGGCTCTCGCGTCGCCGACGTGGCCGCGCCGGCGTGCGGACCGGGCGGTCCGGGGCTCCCAGGTGAACATCCGCAGCGCGACCAGCGCCCCGACGATCCCCCAGGCGACCAGGACGCCGAGGTGGTCCCACGCTGGTCCGTTGTCGGCGAGGTTGGGGTTGAAGGTGTCGGCGACCGCGTTCACGAAGTGCTTGAGGGGGAAGAACCAGCCGACCCGGTCGAGCCACTGGGGCAGCGCCACCACGAAGACGTCGGAGATGAACGCGAGCAGGATGAGCCCACCGTTGGCCAGGGCCTGGGTGGAACCCGGGGTGGGCGCGAGGGACACAACCGCGAGGCCCAGGGCGGCGAAGCACCCGACGCCGACGACGAACGTGAGGACGGTCGCGGGCAGCGTGTGCCACACGATCTGGACGCCGTAGAGCGCGACCCCCACCACGGTCACGAGCGCGAAGGCGATCAGCGAGACCCAGACGGCGGCCCCCACGCGCCCGGCGAGGTGGATCCACGGCGGGAGCGGCGTCGAGCGCAATCGCTTGAGCACGCCGGCCTCTCGGTCATAGGCCACGCCGAGCGCCAGCGACACGAACGCCGCCATGCACGCGCCGAACACGGCGAAGACCGGGGTCAGGAACTGCGCGAGCCTGACCCCCGAGCGGGAGTCGATGGTGGCGTTGCCCGCGATGGCGCAGATCACGACGAGGAACGACAGCGGGAAGACCAGGGTGAAGAACGCTGCCACCGGCGTACGCCAGAAGCTCTTCGTGCAGTAGCGGAACTGACCGCGCAGCAGCCGCCACGTCGAGGGTGCCCGGCCCACAGCCATGGCGGGGGAGGCGGCCCGCGCCGTGTCAGTCACCGGGCTCGCCGCCGGTCAGCTGCAGGTAGATGTCCTCGAGGCTCGGCCGGGTCAGCGTCAGCCCGATCAGGGCGGCGTCGTTCGCGCGAGCCCAGTCGGTGAGCGCCCACATGTCGCCGACCGGGTCGGCTGACCGCAGGCTGACGTCGGCTCCCACCACCGTCGCCGGCGCCGATAGGGTGGGAAGTCCCTGCGCTGCAACGCATTCAGGCAGGTGGAACGCGATCACGGCCGTGGCGTCACGTGCCACGAGCTCGGCAGGTGTCCCCTCCGCCACGATGCGTCCGGCGACGAGGACGGCGACGTGGTCCGCGAGCCGTTCGGCCTCCTCCATGTAGTGCGTGGTGAGCAGGATGGTCGTCCCCAGCTCGCGCAGCGAGGCGATGAGCTCCCACGTGCGATGGCGCGCGGAAGGGTCGAAGCCGGTGGTCGGCTCATCGAGGAAGAGCAGCTCAGGGTCGCCGACCAGCCCGAGCGCGAGGTCGAGCCGGCGGCGCTGCCCGCCCGACAGCGTCTTGGTGCGTGCGTCACGCTTGTCGGTCAGACCGACGAGCTCGATGACCTCGTCGACGTCGCGGTGCCGCGGGTAGAGCCCGGCGTACATCTCGACGAGCTCGACGACGCGGAACTGCTCGTCGAAGCCGGCCTCCTGCAGGACGACGCCGATCCGCTCGCGGAAGGCGCGTCCTCCGGTCGCTGGGTCGGTTCCCAGCACGCTCACGGTGCCGGCGGTGCGTTCGCGGTGACCCTCGAGGATCTCCACCGTGGTCGACTTGCCCGCGCCGTTGGGCCCGAGCAGCGCGTAGACCTCGCCCTGCCGGACGCTGAAACTCACGTCGTCCACGGCCCGCACCGGGCCGTAGTCGCGCCGCAGCCCCTGCACGACGATGACCTCGTCCACGTGCTCGACGCTACGCGCGCCGCAGCGGGGACGCCTGCCGTCGGCGGGACGAGAGAAGGCCCCGCGGTCGTCCTTGCTCGCGGGGCCTCGTCGGTCTTCCTGTCGGTGCGCCCCCGACCCGCGTCCGCCGCGGGTCGGGGGAGCGGTCCTAGCTGGTGCTCTGGGGCGACTTCTGGGTCGCTGTCGCCGTGCGTGCGTCGAGGTAGATCATCTCCGGCTCGCGCTTGTGCACGACCAGGGAGTGGATGATCCAGACGTCGATGGCGATCAGGGCCAGCGAGGTGAACGGCTGGATCGGGATGAACACGAAGTTCACCACGGCGGAGACCGCCACGATCGCGATGCCGAGCCAGCGCGCCCAGGTCGCCGCGGTCATGACGCCGAAGCCGGCGGCGATCAGGACGACGCCGACGAGCAGGTGCGTCCAGCCCCACGCGGTGGTGCTGGCGGTGATCCAGTAGTCCTGCGGGATCACGAAGAAGGCGCTCTTGGTGATCCCGGCGATGCCCTGCAGCGCGCCCATGGCGCCGCCGACGATCATCAGGATCGAGGCGAAGAGGGCACCACCGGTGCCCCGTTCGCTGATGCGTTCGCTCGCGTGCATGGACATCGTCCACGCCCCTTTCCGCGCCACGCGCCCGACCGACTCGGGCAGCCGGTGCCGCCGTGGCGCACCGAACCACCACCATCGTGCGCCTTTCCCCTCGCTGTCGCCACCGGTTGTCCGGCTATGCGACACAGGCCCCGGAACGGGGGGAGGATCGACGCGAGAAGCGAGACGCGCCCGACGATCGGAGGCCGCTGTGAGCACGCTGTCGACCACGGAGCCCACGCACAAGGACACGACCCGACAGGACTGCACGCACCCGCGCCCGCACGTGACGCACGAGGTGGTCAACCAGGCACCGCCGCGCGTCGACGTCGACGAGGCCGCGGCCGACGTCGCACTGCTCGAGGCGGTGGCGCGGCACGAGGCCGCGTGGGCCCTCGACGAGCTGCACGAGATCGGCACGCTGGTCGGCAGCGCGTCGTTCCAGCAGGACGCCGTCCTGGCCAACACCGTGACGCCCGTGCTGCGCTCCGTGGATCGCTGGGGCAACCGGGTCGACGAGGTCGACTACCACCCGGCCTACCACCGGATCATCGGCGCGGCCGTGGCGCACGGGGCGCACACCTCCGCGTGGGCGCAGCCGCGCCCCGGGGCCAACGTCGCGCGGGCTGCGGCGTTCCTGCTCTTCGCCCAGGTCGAGCCCGGGCACGCCTGCCCCGTGTCCATGACGCACGCGGCCGTCCCGACCCTGGCGCTGCAGCCCGACGTCGCCGCGGAGTGGCTGCCGCGCCTGCTGTCCCGGGACTACGACGGCGAGCTCGGCGACGGCACGAAGTCCTCGGCGATCCTCGGCATGGCCATGACCGAGAAGCAGGGCGGGTCCGACGTCCGGGCCAACACCACGGTCGCCGTCCCCGCCGGCGGCGGGGGACCGGGGACGGCGTACCTGCTGACCGGGCACAAGTGGTTCTGCTCGGCGCCGATGTCGGACGCGTTCCTGGTGCTCGCGCAGGCGACCGGGCCGGGCGGCGAGGGACTGTCCTGCTTCCTCGTGCCGCGCGTGCTGCCGAACGGGACCCGCAACGTGTTCCGGATCCAGCGGCTCAAGGACAAGCTCGGGAACCGGTCGAACGCGTCGTCGGAGATCGAGCTCGACGGCACGGTCGCCCTGATGGTCGGCGACCCCGGCCGCGGTGTGCGCACGATCATCGAGATGGTCAACCGCACCAGGCTCGACTGCGTGCTCGGGTCGGCCGCCGGCATGCGCCAGTGCGTGGCCGAGGCGGTGTGGCACGCGAGGCACCGCAGCGCGTTCGGCCGCGTGCTCGTGGACCAGCCGGCGATGGCGTCGGTGCTCGCCGACCTCGCGCTCGAGTCGGAGGCCGCCACGGCCACCGCGATGCGGCTCGCGCGGGCGCACGACGACGACGCCGGCGACGAGCACCTGCGCCGCCTCGCCACGGCGGTGTCGAAGTACTGGATCTGCAAGCGCGGCCCAGCGCACGCCTACGAGGCGATGGAGTGCCTGGGCGGCAACGGCTACACCGAGGAGTTCCCGCTCGCGCGCCGCTACCGCGAGCAGCCCGTGATGGCCGTGTGGGAGGGCTCCGGCAACGTGATCGCGCTCGACGTGCTGCGTGCGCTGCACCGCGAGCCGGAGTCCTACGACGCGTTCCTGGCCGAGGTGTCGCTCGCCCGCGGAGCCCATCCGCTCCTCGACGCGCACCTCGACCGCACGGCCGCCGACGTCGCGCTGATCCTCGCGGCGGAGCCCGCGGACGCCGAGCGCAGCGCCCGACGTCTCGTCGAGGCGATGGCGCTCTCGCTGCAGGCCGCGCTCCTGGTGCGCCACGCCCCGACCGCGGTCGGGGACGCCTTCGTCGCCGCGCGGCTGGGGCCCGACCGCCGCCACGAGTACGGCACGCTGACTGCCGGCACCGACGTCGCGGCCGTCCTCGACCGCTGGTAGGTCCGGGGGTCGGCCCGTCGGTCGCCGTCCTACGGGGCCGCGACCCGCCAGGCGGCGCAGGAGACGCACTCCTCGAGCGACTCGTACCGGGTGCGCTCGATGCTGATCCAGCGGTGGCCATGATCATCGACGTCATCAGCCGGTCGCAGGTAGGCCTCGAGGTCGTGGAGCATCATGCGCACGGCCGCGGCCCGCCATTGCTCCGGATCTGTCGTGGCGTGGTGGCGCCCGGGGCAGTCGATCTCCCGCGTCCGGCTGCTCACCGTCATGAGGTCCGCGCAGATCGGGCAGCGGATCAGGTGCTCACGCGCCATGTCGGACTCCTGGGGACGGTCTCACGCCCGCCGCACGGCGCGGGTCGGCTCATCGATCAGTCGGACGTCGTGCTGCCCGTGCGCCGTCACGGTGCGCTGCGCGAGCTGCCCGCAGTCGCAGACCAGCCAGCGGGGGTCGCGATGCGCGTAGAACACGTGCTCGTGCTCCACCGGCGTGATCGCGCGCGTCAGGGCGGCCCAGGGGACGTTACCCAGCACCTCACCAGCCATCGTCACGCCGCCGGACTCATCCGGGTGCGGGCCATCGCCTCGGTCGCGACGACCAGTCCCTCGCCCTGCAGACCCGTCTCCACGAGCTGGTGCCGGCACAGGGCCACGACGGCGATGATCCGACCCGCCGGCGCGCCGTCGAACTCCGCGATCAGACGGTCGATCACCGCGACCAGCGCGAGCCGGGCCTTCCTCGTGTCGTCGATGCTCGGGGTGCGGCGTCCCTCGCCCTCCCGTCGAACTTCCCGCACGTGAGGCGAAGCCACGGGGCCCGTCATGACGGCAGCACCGATCCCTCCGGCCCTGATTGCGCCTTCATGTAACAGCTGCAAGATGTCATGCAACAATTGCAGCATGCCGCCCGGAGAGGCGGGAAGCGGGGCGACCCCCGCGTGTGCGTCGGGTCTCCCCGCGATCGGGGCCGGAGTGCGCCCGCGGGACTCCGCCCACCGGCCGGGCTACGTTGAGAGTGAGCCGTGGCAGACCCGGGTTGCTCGCGCATCGATCCCGACGCGGCGGAGAACCTCCGGGCGCACGGAGTCCCAGCGAGGAAGCCGGAGACGATGACCCCGATGACGGCCGTGCTGGCGGCGGACAGCTTCCTGATCGGCGACGGTCTGGTCTCGATGCTCGCGGACGTCCCGGACGTCACCGTGGTGGGTCGCGTCCGCGACCACGAGGCGCTGTTGCGCATGGTCGATGATCTCGACCCCGACGTGGTGATCCTGAGCATCCGCAACCCGGTCTACGCCACCATGGCCACGGTCCAGGCCGCGCGCAGGCTGCGAGTGGAGCACCGCGCCCTCGGCGTCGTCGTCATCTCCGACCGCGGCAACGGATTCGCCCTAGAGCTCCTCCGGGACGGGGCGTCACGACTGGCCTACCTCCTCGACGACCAGCTCCCGGACATCGACGCCGTGCTGGGCGCCCTGCGCGAGGTGTGCGCGGGTCGCGCGCTGCTCGACCCGAGCATCATCGACGACCTCGTTCGAGCCACCACTGGTGACGGGTCCGAACGCCTGACCCCTCGCGAGAGCGACGTGCTCGAGCAGCTCGCCGGCGGGCTGTCGAACAGCGCCATCGCCGCGGAGGTGCACCTGTCGACCAAGGCGGTCGAGAAGTACATCACCACCATCTTCCGCAAGCTCGACCTCACCGACCCGACCCTCGTCGACCGGCGGGTGAGCGCGGCGCTGTCCTACCTGCGCTCCCAGACGGACCCGCTGCTCGGTGTCGTGCGGGCGACCAGCGACGCGCACCGGTTCGAGCAGGCGTTGGCGCTGGGTCGAGCGACCCTGAGCGCCGTGTGCGAGAGCACGTCCACCGGGCTTGTCCTCAGCGACGCGCAGGGCGGGCACATCACGATGGACGACACCGCCCGGGCGTTGCACGAGCTCACGCCCGACGTGGACCTCTCGACCAATCCCGAGCGGCTGTGGACCGACTGGGAGCTGACCGGTCCGGACGGGCAGCCGATCGACCACGACTCGTGGCCGCTGATGCGTGCGACGCGGGGGGATTTCGTGCGCGAGCTCGAGCTGCACTACCGCAGCCTGCGGACCGGGCGCGAGTGGGACTGCAGCCTGAACGTCGTCCCGGTGCGCGACGCGGAGGGTCACGTGACCCGCATCGTCCAGACGCTGCGCGACATCACGGTCCCGAAGGCCGCCGAGCGCGAGCTGATCCGCCAGCAGCTACTGCTCGAGCAGTAGGTCCGGATCGACGACGCCGGGCTCAGTGCTCGTGCAGCTCGGTGAGCGGCTCACGGGCCTCGGTAACCAGGCGTACGCCGTCGGGCAGGCCGACCACGTCGACGCCGGAGTCGTCCGCGCGCAGCGACACGCGAGCGTCGCCGATGCGGATGTTGCGCAACGACACCGGCAGGTAGCGCTGCGGCAGGATCGGGGCCACCCGGACCTCGCCCATCGACACCGACGGCTCGAGGCGGAACAGCGACCGCATGAGCAGCAGCGGTGCGGCCGCGGACCAGGCCTGCGGCGAGCACGACGTCGGGAAGGGCACGGGGGCGGTGTACTCGGAACGGTCGAAGCCGCAGAACAGCTCCGGGAGCCGGCCGCCGAAGCACGCAGCGGCGTCGAGCACCCCCGACGCGACGGCGCGGGCCTCCTCGACGAAGCCGTAGCGCACCATGCCCGCGGCGATGATCGCGTTGTCGTGCGGCCACACGCTGCCGTTGTGGTAGCCGAGCGGGTTGTACGCCCCCATCGTCGTGGCGAGCGTGCGCACCCCCCAGCCGGTGAACATCTCCGGGCTCATCAGGTGCGCGACCACGGCCGGCGCCTTGTCGGCGTCGACAATGCCGGTCCACAGGCAGTGACCCATGTTCGAGGCGAGTGCGTCGACGGGCTGCTTGTCGGCGTCGAGAGCCACGGCGTACCACTCCCACTCGGGGAGCCAGAACGTCTTGTTGAAGCGGCGCTTGAGGTCGTCGGCCAGGCGGCTGTAGCGCTCCTGCGTGGCGTCGTCGCCCTGCTCGCGAGCGATGTGCGCGCGCGCGAGGTAGGCGCCGTAGACATAGGCCTGCACCTCGCACAGCGCGATCGGCGGCTCGGCCAACCGGCCGCCGGCGAAGTTGACGCCGTCGAAGGAGTCCTTCCACCCCTGGTTGCGCAGGCCGCGGTCGGTGGAGCGGCGGTACTCGACGAAGCCGTCGCCGTCGGCGTCGCCGTAGTCGGCGACCCAGGCGAGCGCGCGGTCCACCGCCGGAAGCACGTCGGTGAGCCGGTCGGTGGGGATGCCCCAGCGCAGCATCTCGCCGACGAGCATGACGAACAGCGGCGTCGCGTCGGCGGTGCCGTAGTAGCGGTGCTCGCCCGAGGTGTCGACCCCGGCCGACGACCACCCGAAGCGGCGCTCGTGCAGGATCCGGCCGGGCTGCTCGTCGGTGAGCGGGTCCTCCACCCGGCCCTGCGACTCGGCCAGCGCGTGCACGGTGCCCAGCGCCAGCGACGGGTCGAGCGGCAGCGTCATCCACGACGTGAGCAGCGAGTCGCGACCGAACAGGGCCATGAACCACGGCGCGCCCGCGGCGGGGATCGCCCGCGCGGGGTGGTCGGGATCGAAGATCCGCAGCGACCCCAGGTCGGCCACGCTGGTGCGCAGGGTCCGCTCGAGCTCGTCGTCCGGGGTCTCGAGGTCCGGTGAGGCCTCGCGCCACTGCCGGGCCCGGGACTGCGCCACCGACTCGGTGCTCGACGAGCCGTGCATCTCCGGCGCGAGCCGCACGCCGTGGATGACGGTCTCGACCGACAGCGTCGTGCTCCACTCGCCGCGCGCCGGAACGACGACGTTCCACAGGATGCGACCGGGCGCGATCCGCCTCGTCACCTGCGGCGACTCGTCGTCCTCGACGACGACGTTCACGGTGGTGGCCTGCTCCGACCGGTCGGCGCGGAACTGCAGCGACCGGTGGTCGGTCGTGGACTGGCTGTGGTGGTGCTGCGACGTGGTGCGCGCGACCTTCACCTCGAACAGGTCGGCGAAGTCCACGCCGACGTGCAGCTCGAGGCTCACCGCCGTGGCCTCGGGGCTGAAGCTGCGCAGGGTGAGGGTCTCGCGCATGCCGTCGCCGACCTCGCGGTCGCGCACGAGCACCAGCGTGCTCTCGTGCGCGCCGGCCCGGGGCTTGACCATCGTGACGAAGCTGCCGTGGAACGGCTCAGGCCGCATGTGCGAGAGCGGCTCGAGGCGTTCGCCGTCCACCTCGAGGATCCACTGGGAGAGGATGCGCAGGTCGCGGACGAACAGCCCGAACGTCGCACCCGGCACGATGTTGCCGACGCTCGTGCTCAGGCAGAAGCTCGACCCCTCGACCAGGGTCACGGCCGACTGGTCCAGGGCCGTCTGACCGGTGAGCGGCTCGAACCAGGCGTTGCTCACGCGGTCCTCGCCGCGGCCCGGGCGAGCACGTCGCGGTAGAGCTGCTCGTACTGACCGACCATGCGCTGCGCCGAGAAGTAGCCCTCGACCGCCTTGCGGCACACGCCGCGGTCGATCCCGCCGATCCGCGCCACGGCGGCCACGCCCTGCTCCAGGTCGTCGACGACGAAGCCGGTCACGCCGTCGGTGATGATCTCGGGCGCGGCTCCGCGCCGCGTCACGATGGCGGGGGTCCCGAGGGCGAGGGCTTCGATCATCGTCAGGCCGAAGGGCTCCTCCCAGTCGATCGGGTTCACCAGCGCGACGGCGCGCCGCAGGTAGGCGTCGCGCTCGTCGGGCGCGAGCTCCCCGAGGAACACGACGCTGCTGTCGGCGACCGGTCGCACCTGCTTCTCGAAGTACTCGAGCTCGACGTCCTCGCGCATCTTCGACGCCACGACGAGCGGCAGGCCCGCGCCGCGGGCGATGAGGACGGCGTCCCGCACGCCCTTCTCGAACGACATCCGCCCCACGAACATGAGGTAGCCGCCGTCACCAGGACCGGGGTCGAAGCGGGCGGGGTCGAGGCCGTGATGGATGACGTCGTGGAACGGCAGGTCGCCCGCGAGCTCCTGCTGGCGGTGCGAGATGGCCGTGAGCCGCACCGACCGGCCGGTCATCGCGTAGATGCCGCGGTTGAGATCGGTGATCGGTCCGTGCGCGGTGGCGACGATCGGCGTGCGGACACCTGCCGCCAGCGCCCACACCGGCCCGAGCAGGGTCTGGTCGTGGATGACGTCGACCTCGCCCGCCAGGGCGTCGTAGGCGCCCTGGAGGTGGCGCAGCTCCTCGGCGGTCGTGTTCATCGGGCGCGGCGGGGTGTCGAAGAAGGAGATCGTCGGCACCGGGCACCGGGAGTCGGCCGTCGCCACCAGGACGACGTCGTGCCCCGCGGCGACCAGTCCGCGCGCGAGGGTGTCGACGACGAGCTCGGTCCCGCCGTAGGTGGTGGGTGGCACGGGCACCCATGGCGGGGCGATCAGCCCGATGCGGAGAGGCCGGGCCTGGCCCGACGGGTCCGCGGGGTCGAAGCCCTCAGGCGATCCCGGGCTCGGGCTCGGGATTCCCGTCGACGCCGGACGGGCCGACGGGACACGACCCGTGCGTGAATCGGTGACCATGGAGCACCCCCAACGCTTCTCCCGTGCCACGCGGGATCGAGAGGACCGCACTCGATTCGACGGTAGCAGCGGGGCTATCGCCCCGTCCCCCCGTCCGCTGGACGCGTGACGAAGTGCAACCTGCCCGCCAGGTCGAGGGAGAAGCCCTCGGCCGGACCGGGCGCGACGTCGAGGACGAACGAGGGGCGTCCCCAGGCCGTGTCGAGACGGTCGTCGATGTAGAACGGGGAGCCCTCGATCGTGCCCAGCAGCACGTCGCGGCCTCCGACCAGCAGCTCCCCGTCGCGCAGGCAGAGGGGGGTGCTGCCCTCGCAGCACCCCCCGGACTGCATGAACATGACCGGTCCACCGAGCTCGGAGCGCAGCCTCAGGACGGCCTCGCGCGCCGCGGGCGTCGCGGTCACTCGTGCGGGATCCGAGATGGACATGGCCGACTCAGAAGAAGCCGAGCGGCTTCGGGCTGTAGCTGACCAGGAGGTTCTTGGTCTGGCTGTAGTGGTCGAGCATCATCAGGTGGGTCTCGCGGCCGACACCGGAGATCTTGTAGCCGCCGAACGCCGCGCCCGCCGGGTACAGGTGGTAGCAGTTGGTCCATACGCGACCGGCCTTGATCTTGCGACCCATCCGGTAGGCACGGTTCCCGTCACGGCTCCACACGCCGGCGCCGAGGCCGTAGAGGGTGTCGTTGGCGATATCGAGCGCCTCGTCCTCGGTGTCGAACGTGGTGACGGCCAGGACCGGCCCGAAGATCTCCTCCTGGAACACGCGCATCTTGTTCTCGCCCTTGAGGACCGTGGGCTCGAAGTAGTAGCCGTCGGCGAGCTCGCCGGCCATCGCCGCGCGGGAGCCGCCGATGAGGACCTCGGCGCCCTCCTTGCGCCCGATGTCGACGTAGGACGTGATCTTCTCGAGCTGCTGGGCGGAGACCTGCGGGCCGATCATCGTCTCGGTGTCGAGCGGGTCGCCCTGCCGGATCGCGGCGATGCGGGCCAGGCAGCGCGCGATGAACTCGTCGTAGATGTCGCTCTGGATCAGCGCGCGGGACGGACAGGTGCACACCTCGCCCTTGTTGAACGCGTAGAGGACCAGGCCCTCGACCGCCTTGTCGAGGAAGTCGTCGTCGGCCGCCATGACGTCGCTGAAGAAGATGTTCGGGGACTTGCCGCCGAGCTCGAGGGTCGACGGGATGATGTTCTGCGCGGCGTACTGCATGATCAGCCGGCCGGTCACCGTCTCACCGGTGAACCCGATCTTCGCGATCCGCGGGCTGGTGGCGAGCGCCTTGCCGATCTCGGCGCCGGGGCCGTTGACGATGTTCACGATCCCTGCCGGTGCGACGTCCTCGATGACCTCCATCAGCTTGAGGATCGACCACGGGGTCGGGGAGGCCGGCTTCATGACCGAGCAGTTGCCCGCGGCCAGCGCCGGCGCCAGCTTCCACGCCGCCATGAGCAGCGGGAAGTTGAACGGGATGATCTGACCGACGACGCCGAGCGGCTCGCGGAAGTGGTAGGCCACCGTGTCCTTGTCGATCTCCGTGGAGCGCCCCTCCTCCGCGCGGATCGCCGACGCGAAGTAGCGGAAGTGGTCGATGACGAGCGGGATGTCCGCCGCGAGGGTCTCGCGCACGGGCTTGCCGTTCTCCCAGCTCTCGGCGACCGCGAGCATCTCCTTGTTCTCCTCGATCGCGTCCGCGATCGCGTTGAGCACCTCGGCGCGACCGGCCGTGGAGGTCTCGCCCCACGCGTCCTTCGCGGCGTGCGCGGCGTCGAGCGCGAGCTCGACGTCCTCGGGGGTCGAGTCGGGGATCTCGGTGATCGGCTTGGCCGTCGCAGGCGTCAGGTCGACGCGGTACTTGCCGTGCGTGGGGGCGATCCACTTGCCGCCGATGAAGTTCTCGTACCGTGGCTCCACGGTCACGACGCTGCCCGGTCGTCCAGGCGGGACGTACTTCATGAACCCTCGCCGCCTTCACTTGCCGCGCCCCCGCCGATCGGGAGCGCGCACACCGAAGCCTCGAGGAGCACCACGGTGCACCTGGTGACGACGGTACGCCGATCCTGCGGGTGAGGGACCTTCGAACTGCCTGGGAATCAAGAGGTTCCCCTGCCCGCAGCGCGGATAGCGGACGCCATCGGGCGCGCCCTTCAGCGGACCCGCGGACCTATCCTGAGGGTGTGACGCAGCCGGGTCGGGCCGTCACCGCGCGCACGCTGCTGCTGGCCCTGGACGCGGTGCCCTACCGGGTCGCCGTAGAGGCTGTCGCGCGTGGCGCGTTCGCCGGCTGGGCGCCACCCGCGGCACTGGTCGCCCCCTTCCCGTCGTTGACGCACCCCGGTTTCGCCGCGCTGTTCGAGCCCTTCGGTGTGGAGCCGTCGTGGGGGTACGAGATCCGCTACTACGACCTCGTCGGCAACGCGATCGTCGGGGGAAGCCCGATCACCTACCGCGACCAGGTGCCGCCGTGGAGCCGGCTGTTCGACGCACCGCACCGTGGCGTCGTGGCCAAGGTGTCCAACTACGTGTCCGCGCCGATGGCCGCCCGGGCCGAGGTCGACGAGATCGTCGACCATGTGATGGCCTCGGAGCACGACGTCGTGATCGCCTACCTCGGCGCCACTGACGGCTTCATGCACCTCTACGACGACGAGAGCCTCGTCGCGTTCCTGGTCGACCTCGACCATCGGCTCGCCGTCCTGCGACGTCGGCACGAGTCGGTGCGCGGACGGCCGCTGCGCCTCGTGCTGTTCTCCGACCACGGGTGCGGACGTGCGCGGGTGCACTACACCGGCAGCCTCCGGCCGGTGCTGCGCGACGCCGGCCTGCGACCCGTGGACCGCCTCGACGGCCCGCGCGACGTGGTGGCGCACACGTTCGGCATCGTCAACTACAGCGCGCTGTTCCTGCAGGACCCGGCCCTCGCCGCCACGGCCGCGCGCGCGATGACCGGGCTCGCCTCGATCGACCTCGCCGCCTACGCGACATCGGCGGAGTCGGTCGAGGTGCTCGCCGGCCACGGCTCTGCCCGGGTCCGCTGGCGCACCACCGACGCGGGCCGCCAGTTCGCCTACGACGACGACGGGGGAGACGTCCTCGAGCTCGGCACCGCACGCGCCCGGCTCGCCGCCGACGACCTGCTCGGTGCCGACGGCTTCGCGCACGAGGACGCCTGGCTGCGCGAGACGGCCTTCGGCGCCTATCCCGACCCGTTGCGCCGCCTCGCCGACGCGCTCACCGGCGACCGGGTGCGCAGCAGGGCCACGGTGCTGCTCTCCCTGGGACCAGGCTGGTCGTGGGGCTGGCGCTCGGCGTTCGCCGGCGGCATCGTCCGCGGCGGGCGGCTCAAGGGCACCCACGGCGGCCTCGACCGTGAGTCGACGCTCGGCTTCTTCCTCGTCGACGACGTCACCGCGGGAGCAGCGCCGGTGGTCCGCGCCGACACCGCTCTCGCGCCGTACGCCGACATCGTGTGCGCCGACCGCAGCCGCCGCAGGGCGGGGTGACGCCGTGACCGGCTCGGTGGACACCTTCCTCGAGGCGCACCCGGACGTCGCGGCCGCGTGGTACCCGTTACTGGCACGGGGTGCCGGTCGGCTGCTCACGGTGCCCGGCCTGAACCGGCTCGCGCCGTTGGCCCGTCGCGTCGACGCGGTCGCCCGACCGGCGGGCCGGTC
>DATCCY010000108.1:0-27769 GCA_036510975.1 Candidatus Nanopelagicales bacterium | reverse complement strand
GCAGTATCGCTCGGGTTAGGGGGAGGTCATGGCGCACGCGCTAGAGATGTTTCTGGATGAGGCCGGGGATGCGGCGGTTCGTCGGCTCTGGGTTCGCATCGACGAGGCCGGTGTTCCTAGCCTGGCCGACCAAACCCACGGAAAGCATCGTCCCCACGTCACCCTGGCGATTGCTGAGTCACTCTCATCGGTGAGTCGCGCACGGCTCCGGTCGGTTCTGGCCGAGGAACCGATCCGGCTGGACCTGCACACCTTGGGCACCTTCCCGGGAGACGAGGGCGCCGTGTTCTTGGCGGTCACGACCAACGGGCAACTCATCAGCCGCCACGAGCGGTTGCACGAGGTGCTCGCTGAGGACGCCGTCGAGCAATGGGAGTACTACCTGCCCGGTTCCTGGGTGCCGCACTGCACGCTGACCCAGCGGCTGAGCCACCAGCAAGTCCTGGTCGCGATGGGTGCCGTCCTCGACTACGAACCAGTCACCGCCGTCGTTTCCTCGGTGGGCATCACCAACACGGCTACGGGTCACGTGGAAGACATCGTGACTCTGTAGAAGGCCGCGCAGATGTGCCGTTCTGCATCGCTCTCTCGCGGGCGACCCAGCCCTCCGGGGCGGTTGCCAAGACCAGTGGGCTCCATCCCCACAAGAGGCGCATGTCGCGGCCCCCGCCGGTCAGGTCCCTGTCCCGTCCCCGGGTGAGGGGGTCAGCTGAGTTCGCGCACCCGGACGGTGTCGACGTGCTGCTGGAAGGCGACGATCTTGCCGCTCTCCAGGGTCAACACGTGGGCCATCTTCACGACGGCCGGCTCTCCGGAGGTCTTGTGCTTCCACCCGTAGTGCCCAAGCATGACGACGGTGTCACCGTCGGCGACGAACTGCTCGGGCACCACGGCATAGTCATTGCCGATCTCCCCGAGTCGCATGAAGACACCCTCGAGCACGGCCTGAGGCCCAACGTAGGTGCCGGCGAGAGGGAAGCCGTCAGCTTCGGTCCACTGGATGTCGTCGGCCATGGCGCCGAGGGCGGCGGGGACGTCACCTTGAGCGAAACTCGCGTAGACGCCTTCGACGATTTCCTTGTTCGTGGCCATGTGAGGCCTCCTTCTGTGGGCACGGTTTCCCTCCTGCGGAAGGTAGCGCAGCTGGGCTCGAGCGCACGGCCGAACAGCAGAGAGGTCAGCGCCCACGAACCTCTGGGCGCCCTCGAAGTGATGCTCCTACTGTCAAGCGCGGGCTTCTCGGGGTAGTGCGTTGAAGACTTCGCGGGCGACGTAGCGCTTGAGGCATCGGATGATTTCGGGCTTGGTGAGGCCCTCCTTGGTGCGGCGTTCGACGTAGGCCTTCGTCGCGTGTTGGCTGGCCATGCGGGAGATGACGATGTGCCAGAGGGCGGAGTTGCCTTGACGGTCACCGCCGCGGTTGAGGCGCATCCTCCTGGTCTTGCCGACGACGCCTGGATCGGGCTGGCGCCCAGGAGCGCGGCGAACGCGGCCGGTGAGCTGAGCCGGTCACCAGCGTTCCTCCGAGGTAGCTGAGGTAGGGAGTGATCGGGGAGTGCTCCGAGTCGCCCGTCACGAATGTGCTAGCCAGCAGCAGGTCGTCCCACACCCACAGGAACTCGAAGATCGCCAACACCCGCGACGACCGGCGGGTGCTGGTCAAGGCCGCGCGTGTGGCACTGCGTGCGGAGGGGCGGCGCAGGGCAAGACCAGCTGCCTGAGCACCATCGTGGGGGCCTTCCTCCGTCGGCCCCCACTGGGCCCTTCTCCTATGCGCCAACCTCGTGCGCCATCAGCCGATCCCGACCACCGCGAGCGCCCCCGACAGGGGACCTTGTGGGTGACCCCTGACATGACTCCTCGTCAAGCGCGCCATAACGGCGATGGGGAACAACCGCCTTGCCAGGGCGATGAAGAACGGCACGTCGGCACGTCGGCGGGAGTCGCTGGGACGGGGAGCGACGTGGGCAGCGGGCCCATCGGGATTCCCCGACGTGGCATCGCTTCGTACGGTCGTCGCCTAGCCTCCGACTACCGACCTTGCGCTAGCCAGCGGGGGAACCCGGGAAGGAAGCGTGAAGACATGTGGGCACAACTGCAGAAGGTGCGCACGCAGCCGGAGAAGGAGGCGGAGCTGCTGGACGTGTTGGAGCAACTGAAGGCCCTTGAGCAGGCAGATTCGGGTCTGGTGAAGACGATGGCCATGCGGAGCCAGTCTGATCCGACTCTCGTGTTCGTCCTGGTTGTGTTCGACAGCGAGGAGAAGGCGCGCGCACGAGAGCAGGATCCTCGACGCCAGCAGGGATTGGAGGGCATCCGGGCTGCGATGGGGGACGTCCTGGACGGGCCGCCGGAGTTCTTCGACCTCGACGTATTGCGGTACGAGTAAGCCTGGGGGATGCCGAGCCGACGGCCAGCCGAGACGCACGAGGCGGCCATGCAGAGTCGTGGAGCGTCGCCGTGGGCGAAACGCGCTGCGCTGCAGGCACATATGCGCGGTTGATGGATTGGACTACCACTCGAGCGGGCCGACGCTCACGCCGGTGGACCGGTCACGAGCGAGCGGATCATTTCCAACATCACCGGGACCTCGTCACGGGAGATGCTCGCTGCCCTGGTCGCCGGGGAGCGCCCTCACCAGCTATGTGGCTCGCCTGCGAGCCGACGGATCGGCGAGGCGTCCGACACCGTGACGCGTTCGCCCCTGGGCCGACGGACAGTCGAAACGACAGCGGGTCAACGAGCACGCGAGGGGCCGGACGTAGGCCTTGTCGGTGCTTCGGTGGCCGCGTGACGACCACAGCCTGCCCCCTCGGCCTTGTCCAGTCACGGTCGCTCAGACTACTATTCTGGTCTATGAGTACGATGCCGTTGTCCGAGGTCAAGGCCCGTCTGTCCGAGATCGCCGACGAGGTGGACCGCACCCACGAGCGCGTCCACGTCACCCGCAACGGCCGCGAGTACGTCGTCCTGCTGTCGGCCGAGGACCTCGAGTCCCTGGAAGCGACCATCGAGCTGCTCCGCGACGACGCCGGCATGAGTCGGGTCCGTGACGCGGACGCCGCCGTCGCAGCCGGCGACCTGACGACGGGCGAGGACATGGCGGCACTCATGAGCGATCGGCGAGCGCGCGAGCACCATGAGCGCTGACGAACCAGGCGGCACCGTCTGCACGATCGTCCTGTCGCCGGGAGCGCGCCGGGCCCTGACCGAGACCCTCCCCTCGGTCGCCGCCTTCGCCGCGTGGGAGTTCATCACCGGGCCGCTGGCAGTGCGACCACGCGTGGTCGGAGTTCCGCTGCGGGACCCGTTCGACAGACTGTGGCGGGCACGACGGGGCGAGTACCGGGTCCGCTACCGCACCGACGAGGCGAACCAGCGCGTCATCGTCCTCGACGTCGACCACCGACGCGACGTCTACCGACCCTGACCGCCTTGCACGACCGACGAGCCAGGGTCCGACCAGTGCGGGCACTGACTTCGTGAGCACGCGAGCATGACTTAACACAAGATCATTTGACCCCCAGTGTGACCCCCAGTGGTCGGGAAATCACCGTCGCACCACTGGACGGTCGCGGACAACCGTGACCGAGACACGTTGCAGCGCAATGCATTTCGGCGACATTGGTGGACAGTGAAGAACGCGCCCGGACCGGCCTTAAGGACCCGGCTGGTTGGGGTTCGAGTCCCTCCGGGCGCATCCAACCGCGTGTGTGGTTCCGCCTGTCGAAGACGGCTGTCCCGGGCGGGCGCCAGCGAGTATGGTCGCCGCACACGGAGCACCTTCATACGGGCCCGGTCCGGGTCCTGGTGACTCACCTGGAGGCGTCATGGACGCACGGGCCCGCACCTTGGTCGGCACGGTGGCGGGGGCGCTCGCCCTGGGTGCCACCCTCGTCGGAGCTGCTCCCCCGGCCGCCGCGCTGCGGGTGTTCCCGGCCGCGGCCCCCGTCCGGGGGTGCCTCATCATCACCGCGGCGCAGGCGAGCGCGATCCTCGGCAAGCCGGCGGTGAAGATCCACGAGACCAACACCTCCACCCCCACGAAGCTCGTGGTGCTCAACCGCGGCTGCACCTACAAGGGCGGGGCCGTCAGCTTCGGCTACAACGGGCAGACGTACAAGACCCTCGCCATGGCCAAGCTCGTGTACTCGTCGGCCGCCGTGGCCACAGGCAAGGCGCCGAACCTCGTCGTGAAGAAGAACGTCGCGATCGGCGACGGTGCCTTCCTCCGCGTCTACAAGCTCACGGGCGCCGCCCTGCCGTACATGGACCAGATCGAGGTGCGCAAGGGCTCAGTGCTCTTCGTCACCGACATCGCACTCGCTACGAACGACGGCGGGGCGAAGGCGATGACCGCGGCCAAGGACGCCCTCCCCCGCATGTAGGGCGTCGAAGCCAGGAGTCCTGGCGGGTGGGCTGCGGCTCGTGTTGCAGCCCACCCGCCGCGTCCCGACCGACCTCAGGGTCGGCGCATGATGTCGTCTATCGCCTTGCCGAGCTGGGCGAAATTCTCCGAGTAGCAGATGCCCAGCCCGGTGAAGCAGGGGAACCCGTCGGTGGACGCCTGGGAGGGGTCGGAGTAGCGGTAGCCGACGTTGCTGAAGACGGCCACGATGTAGCGGCGGCCGTCCTGACCCGCGAGCGCGGTCACGATCCCGGCATCGCTCCCGTAGTTCTCGGTCAGACCGGTCTTGTGCGCGAAGGTGACCTGCGCGGTCGCGTTGCACGGCCGCACGTCCTGGCCGTACGGGATCCCGTCCACGCCCGGGCCCTACGGGTGAGCAACGCCGTGACGTCGGGCAGCTTCGGCGACCAGCTGTTCTCCGAGCAGCTCGCCAACGAGGCCGGTGAGCCCTCGGCCCAGAATGCCGGACTGTCGGTGCGTCCGGCCCGGGCTCGATCAAGGTGTCCCTCGGCCCGGTCGTGGGCGGCAACAACGGGAAGTACTACGTCGGCCGTTCCCTGCCCGGTGTGCCCGTCGGCGCCATCACCGGGTTCAGCTACCGGGTCCTGACCGCCACCACCAACGACGGCGTCATGCAACCGTATGTCAACCTCACCGTGAGCGGCGGTGGTGCGGCGTACGCGAACCTGGTCTACGACCCCAACGACCCGCAGTCCAACCCCAACCCGCTGCCCTCGAGCAACGGCGTCTGGCGCACCATCGACCCGTTCGCCCCAGCCAGCGCTCGCCCCTGACCTCACGACGCACCCGACCGTCGGCGGCATCTACGTCATCTCCGGCGCCAGCAACGTCTGCGCGCCGTGGACCGACTACGTCGCCTACCTCGACAGCTTCGACCTCACCGTCGCCGGCACCGAGACGATCGACTCGTTCGACGCCGGCGCTCCGCTGTCCCCGACCTCGCTCGTGGCCGGCGCCGTCCAGCCGCGTTCGGCGACCCTCACGTGGGTCCCCGACGCCGGCACCGCCTTCGCGCCGGTGGACTCCTACGAGGTCGTCGTCGATGGCACACCGCAGACCGTCGGCCCCGACGTCACCTCCCTCGTCGTGAGCCCGCTGACCCCCGGCTCGAGCCATCGCGCGTCCGTCCGTGCCGTCCGTGGCGACGCCACCGGGCAAGCCGTGTCGACGTCGTTCCAGACTCCGGCCATCCCGGTCCCGACGGCCGTCTCCGGTCTCGTCGCGGGCGGGATCACCACCGCGTCCGCCACGCTGTCGTGGACGGCGAACCCGACCGCGGGCGACGGCGCCGTCGACGGCTACGAGGTGTCGCTCTCGCCGCTGGGCGGTGCCGCTGTCGTGTCCGCCGGCACGCACGCGCGGCACTCAGCGCGCTCGTGCCGGCGGCCGAGTACACCGCCATCCTGCGGGCGCACAACGTGTCCGGGTGGTCGGACCCGGTGTCGGTCACCTTCACCACCAACGACCTCGACCGCCGCACGCCCGGGGCCCCCACGCTCGCCGTCGGCACGCCGGACTTCCAGGGCTCGCTTCCGCTGTCATGGGCCGCGAACGCCGGTGACAGCGCCGATTTCCCGGTGCAGCACTGGATCGTCACCGTCGACGGCGCGGACGAGGCCTACCTCCCCGCGGCGACGCAGAGCTACTCGGTCCCCTCCCTTGCGACGGGGCGGCACACGGTCGCCGTGCGCGGCGCCAACGCGCTGGGCAGCGCCGCCTTCGCCTCGCAGGTCGTCGTGCTTGCCGACGCGGCTCCCCCGGAGACTGCAGCGGCACCCACCCCGTCGGTCGCGCTGACGGGCACACCGACCACGGTCACGTTCGGCGGCAGCGCAGTCCTGCGCGGGATCGTGACCAGCGGCTCGACCCGGGTCGCCAACGCGGCCGTCACGATCGAGAGGTCCGCGGGCACGAGCTGGGCCGCCGTCACCTCGACCACCACCGCGACCGACGGCACGTTCGCGGTCACCGTGACACCGTCGTCAAGCACCCGCTACCGGGCCACGGCGACGGGCGCCGCACCTGCGTACGCGACCGTGTCGGTGCGGCCGAGGATCACCAACCGGCTCAGCTACGCCGCGACCCAGGGCGGCACGAAGGTCACGCTCGCCACCGTCGTCGCACCGCGCATGGCGGGCGCGACGGTGCGGCTGCAGAAGCTGGTCGGCACCACCTGGAGGACCGTGGCGTCGACCCGGCTCGGGACGACGTCCGCCGCGCTCGTCACCGTCGGCACGTTCGCCACGCAGACGGCCCGGTACCGAGTCGTTCTGCCCGCCACCAGCACGACACCGCAGTCCGTCTCCGTGTCGGTGCTCTGCCGGACCCCGCGACGGTGACGACCTGAGGCCGTCGGGTCGGTACGGTGGTGGGACGAAGAGACAGGACGGTGCACGACATGACGGACAAGCAGAGCACGAACCCGGACGAGGACCAGAAGGCCAAGTTCCGCGAGGCGCTCGATCGCAAGTCGAAGGCGTCGCACAAGTCGTCGGGCGGTGGCGGTACCAACTCCGGCCCTGCGCGCGGGGAGCACGCGGCCGAGGCAAACAAGCGCGAGTTCCGACGCAAGTCCGGCGGCTGACCACCCTCGGGTCCGGACATGGGCCGACCCCGTGGTGCTGGGGCACCGGCGGGGCCGTGGCCCTGACGCAGGCAGGGCGTGTTTCGCCGATGTTGACCTCGCGCTACGTGTCCCGACACCGCGCTCGGTGCCGCACCCGCTCGCCATGCCTTCCGCGACCCTCCGGCGCTAGCGTGGGGACGAGGGCGGAACCGAGGGCGACCGGCGGCACACGTCGTCGGCGATCCTCCTCGCTCGCGGGCGAGACCGGCCCTGCGGAGGTGTTCTCGATGAAGGCAGCCGTAGGAGATCGCATCGTCGTGGTCTCGGCACAGGTCGGCGGGGCCGTGCGCGACGGACAGGTCGTGGAGCTGCGCCACGAGGACGGCAGCCCGCCGTACGTCGTCGAGTGGTCGGACACCCACCAGCGGGCCCTGTACTTCCCGGGTTCCGACGGCCGGGTCGAGCACCGTATGGATGAGGCGGCCCCAGCCGTCGACCCTGCGACGGGTGCCGTCCCGCACGTCAAGACCTGGACCGTCAGCGTCCACGTCTTCGAGCAGGGCGACCACACGTCGGCCCGTGCCGTGCTGCACGCGGAGTCCCCCGTCGAGATCGAGGCGCGAGGTGCCGCCCACCGCGCGCCGCCCGACCCGCAGGTGCCGGAGATCGGCGACGAGGTCGCGGTGGCACGCGCCCTGCACCACCTCGCGGACCAGCTGATGGCAGCGGCGACCGACGACATGCGTGCCGTCGGGGCGAGGAACGTCTCGCAGCAGGCGTGGTGACCCGCTCGCATCGTCGGCGCGGACGTCCCGCCCGCGCGGACGGTCCGGCTCAGTGCCAGGACGCTGCGTCGGCGAGGTCGTCGGCCGGGACCGGCCGCGAGATCAGGTAGCCCTGGACCGTGTCGCAGCCCAGCTCGCGCAGCAGCGCGAGCTGCTCGGAGCGCTCGACCCCTTCGGCGACCACCGTGAGGCCGAGGGCGTGAACGGCGTCGATGACGCCGAGCACCATCATCGCGTCGGCCGCAGAGCTGTCGATGTTGTCGATGAAGGCCTTGTCGATCTTCACCGCGCTGAGCGGGAGGCGGTGGAGCATCGCCAGGGACGAGTACCCCGTGCCGAAGTCGTCGAGGTCGATCTGGACGCCGGCCACGCGCAGCGCGTCGAGCTGCCGGATCGCTCCCGGGAGGTCGAGGATGGCCGCCCCTTCGGTGATCTCGATGCGCAGGAGCGACGGCGGCAGCTCGTGCCGGGTCAGGGCCGACACCAGCTCGTGGACCAGCGTGCCCGTCGTGAACTGCCGCGCGGACACGTTGACGGCGATGGTGCGCGGCGTCCCGTCACGGTGCCAGCTGGCGGCCCGGGCGCAGGCCTCCTCGATGACACAGCGGCCGAGGGCGTGGATCGCGTCGTCGGACTCGGCGATCGGGATGAACTCCGCCGGGGACACCGGACCGAGCTCGGCGTCGTTCCAGCGGATCAGCGCCTCGACGGAGATGCTCTCGTCCGTGGCAAGGTCCAGCTTGGGCTGGTAGTGCAGGCTGAAGGCTCCGTGCTCGACCGCCTCGCGCAGCCGCCTGCGGATCTGGCCGTGCCGCGCGAACTGCGTGGGTCCGCCCGTCCCGTCCAGCCGGCCCACCCGTCGCTTGCCCGCGCCCTTGGCCTTGAGCATCGCGCCGTCGGCGTGGCGCAGCAGGACGTCGATCTGGGTGAGCTCGGTCTCGGCCGTGACGTCGCTCGCCATGGCGATCCCGACGGTGGCGGACAGCTGCACGAGCTGGTCGTCGTGCATGAACGGCGCGGTGGCCGTCAGCACGATGCGGTCCGCGACGGCGAGCGCCTGCTCCTGCGTCGTACCGACCAGCAGCGCGGCGAACTCGTCGCCACCGAGCCGGGCCACGACGTCGCCCGGACGCACGCACGTGCGCAGCCGCTCCGCGAAACCGACGAGGATGTCGTCGCCCACGCGGTGGCCGAACGTGTCGTTGACCGCCTTGAACCCGTCGAGGTCCACGTAGAGGATCGCGATCTCGTCGAGCCCCCGGCCCGACTCCGCGAGCGCCCAGCCGTGGTGGTCGAGGAGCCGGCGGTTCGGCAGCCCGGTGAGCGGGTCGTGCAGGGCGACGTGCTGGTAGACCGCGGCGACCTGCTCGAAGACGACCGACACGGGGGCCACGCGCGGGCCCGACCCGGTCTCGACGAGGACGTGCTGGTAGCGGCTCCCGACCGGACGGTCGAGGATGCGACGCGCGGCCTCGACGATCTCCATCGTTCCGGTGAGCGCGAAGCGCTCCGGCGGCAGCAGGTCGGCGACGACGGACCGGCAGTGCAGCGCACGGCCGTAGCCGAGTCGCCCGTCGAGCTCGCGCGCCAGCTGCTCGCGCGAGAGCAGCACGGTGTCACGCCCGTGCTGGACGACGATTGCCTCGAGCTCGCTGTCGAGGCGGAACATCCGGTCGACGTGCGAGACCGGGGTCGCCCGTGCACGACCCGAACCTCGAGGGCGAGGTCCGCGAGCACCGGGGCTACCGCATACGTCGCGACCGTGGCCGGGCGCAGCGCGGGGGTCGCGGTCATGGGGGTGTTGTCGTCACGTTCGGCGCCGACGCTGACCCGGCCGAGGCGAGGTTCACCCGATGTTCATCCAGGGCATCGCTCGGGGCTCGTCGCCGAGCCTGGAGCGCGAGGTCGGGCCGCTACGCGAACTGGGCGGAGTCCTCGCGCTCGATGGTCAGCAACGGGTCCAGCACGACGATCTCCGCGTCCTCCAGCGCCCGGTGCCCCAGGTCGGTCTCGATGTAGGTCCGCACCGCGAACGGAGCATCGGAGAGGTACGCCGTGCTCGCCACACCCACACCCGGGATGTGCAGCTCCCAGCGCGAGCCCGACCAGCGCGGGCGAACCTCGTAGCGTCGGTGCAGGAGAGTCATGTCGGATCACCGGTCTCACGCGGGGAAGGGCCTGATGAAGGGAAGGGCCTGATGAACACGATCGACGCTAGTCGGCCCGGACCAGGTGGGCTCGCAGTTAACCCCTTGTTCATCCAGGTCACGCGGGCACACCCACAGTGGCGCGGATCGGGAATTGCGGGTGAACCCTCGGCACCGCACTGGTGCCGGCCGGGCGTGCGCAGGCCCCGGGTCAGACGGTCAGCGCGGCGGTGTCCCGGGCGATGAGCAGCTCCTCGTCGGTCGGCACCACGAGCACGGCGGTCGCGCCCTCCGCGGTGACGCGGCCCGAGGTCGAGCGGCCGTGCTCGGCGTTGGCCGACGTGTCCTCGACGACACCCAGGACCGCGAGATGGCCCATCAGCCTGCTTCGCGCGACGGCGGAGTGCTCGCCGATGCCGCCGGTGAGGACCACCGCGTCGACCCGGGCGAGCCCGGCGGCCATGGCGCACACGGCTTTCGCGGCGCGGTAGCAGAACACGTCGACGGCGAGCGCCGCGTCGGTCGAGCCGACGTCCGCCGCCTCGACGAGTGTGCGCATGTCGTTGCTGAGGCCGGAGAGCCCGAGCAGGCCGCTCTCGCTCGTGAGCGCGCCGACGACGCCGTCGAGGTCGAGGCCGGTGCGGTGGCCGACGTAGCCGAGGGCGCCGGCGTCGATGTCGCCGCTGCGCGTCCCCATCACGAGACCCTCGAGCGGCGTGAGCCCCATCGTGGTGTCCACCGACTCACCCTCGCGCACCGCGCAGGCGCTGCACCCGTTGCCGAGGTGCACGGTCACGAGGTGGAGGTCCTCGAGCGGCTTCCCGAGCAGCTGCGCCGCACGACCGGAGACGTAGCGGTGACTGATGCCGTGGAAGCCGAACCGGCGTACGCCGTGCTCCTCGAACCACGCCCGTGGGACGGCGTAGCGGTAGGCCCGCGGAGGCAGGGTCCGGTGGAACGCGGTGTCGAAGACCGCGACGTCCGGCACGCCGGGCATCGCCGCGCGGGCGGCGAGGATGCCCGCGATGTTGCCGGGGGTGTGCAGCGGTGCGAGGTGCGTGACGTCCTCGAGGCCGTGCAGCACGTCGTCGTCGACGAGCACGGACTCGGTGAAGCGCGCTCCGCCGTGCACCACCCGGTGACCGATCGCGGTGACCGACCCTCGCTCGGCGTCGGTGAGGCCACCGACCAGGGCGGAGACGACGCCGAGGTGCGAGACGTCGTCGGGTGCGTCCACCTCGACCTGCACGCCGTCGCGGCTCAGGCGCAACGACACCCCGCCGGTGCCGAGCCGCTCGGCGAGGCCCTCGACCGCGCGCTCACCGCTCGCCGGGTCGACGAGCGCGAGCTTGACCGAGGAGCTCCCGCAGTTGAGCGCGAGCACGCGGCCGACCGCGGCCACCGGGTCAGGCACCGGCGCTGTGGTCCGGCAGCGCCCAGTCGCGCACCTCGGGCATGTCCTGCAGGTGCTCGACGACGTAGAGCTCGTGCTCGGCGAGCTTCTGCTGGCAGAACGCCTTGAGGTCGCTCGCGCCCGGGGGCGTGCGCCGCGCGTTGTTGAGCGCGTCCATCACGAGGTGGTAGCGCGACACTCGGTTGCGCACGACCATGTCGAACGGCGTGGTCGTGGTGCCCTCCTCGATGAACCCGCGCGCGCGGAACCGGTCGGCGTCGGGCCGGCCGTGCACGAGCTGGTGCACCGCACCGGGGTAGCCGTGGAAGGCGAACACGACGTCGACGTGGTCGGTGAACAGCTCGCGGAAGAGCGTCTCGTCCATCCCGTGCGGGTGGTCCTTGCGCCGCGGCAGGGTCATCAGGTCGACGACGTTGACCACGCGCGTGCGGAAGTGCGGCAGGTGCTCGCGCAGGATGTCGGCGGCCGCGACCGTCTCCATCGTGACGACGTCGCCAGCGCAGGCGAGCACGATGTCGGGGTCGGCCGTGCCGTCGTCGGTGCCGGCCCACGACCACACGCCGGCGCCGCGGGTGCAGTGCTCGATCGCCTCGTCCATCGTGAGCCACTGCAGCTGCGGCTGCTTGTCGATGACGACGAGGTTGACGTAGCTGCGCGAGCGCATGCAGTGGTCGGCCACCGACAGCAGGGTGTTCGCGTCCGGCGGCAGATAGACCCGGCCGATGTTGCCGCGGGTGGTGATGACGTTCTGGATGAGGCCGGGGCCCTGGTGGCTGAACCCGTTGTGGTCGTTTCGCCAGGCGGTCGACGTCAGCAGGATGTTCAGGCTCGGCACCTTCGCGCGCCACGTGAGGTTGTCGGCCTCCTGCAGCCACTTCGAGTGCTGGATCGTCTGCGAGGCGCTCACCATCGCGAAGGCCTCGTACGTCGCGAACCACCCGTGCCGGCCCGTCAGGGTGTAGCCCTCGAGCCAGCCGTGGCAGTTGTGCTCGGAGAGGACCTCCATCACGCGACCGTCGTGCGAGAGGGCGACGTCCTCGGGGACGATCCGCTCCGCGAACCCGCGGTTGGAGGCCTCGAACACGGCGCCGAGCCGGTTGCTGTTGGTCTCGTCCGGGCAGAAGAGGCGGAAGCGGTCGCCGTTGGCGCGGTAGATGTCGCGCATCAGCTCGCCGAGCCTGCGCGTCGACTCCGCGCGCACGGTCGCCGGCGACGGCACGTCGATGGCGTAGTCACGGAAGTCCGGCAGGTCGAGGTCGTGGGTGAGCAGGCCGCCGTTGGCGTGCGGGCTCGCCGACATCCGCAGGTCGCCGTCCGGGTTGGCACGTTGCACGAGCTCCGTGGGCACGCCGTTGGAGTCGAAGAGGTCCTCCGGTCGGTAGGAGCGCAGCCAGGCCTCGAGGATCGCGAGGTGCTCCGGGTTGTCCTTCACCCCCGACAGCGGCACCTGGTGCGCGCGCCACGTGCCGAGCATCTGCACGCCGTCGACCTTGTCCGGCCCCGTCCAGCCCTTGGGGCTGCGCAGGATGATCATCGGCCAGCGCGGCCGGGAGCCGTCCCAGTCGCCTCCGCGCGCGGAGGCCTGGATGGTGCGGATCTTCGCCCACGCCTCGGCGAGCGCGGCCGCGAAGCGGTTGTGCATGCCCGGCAGGTCGGAGCCCTCGACCTCGATGACCTCGTAGCCGTGGCCCTCGAACAGCGAGCGCACCTCGGCCGGGTCCTTGCGGGCAAGCACGGTCGGGCCGGAGATCTTGGCGCCGTTGAGGTGCAGGACCGGGAGCACCGCGCCGTCGTGCTCGGGGTCGAGGAAGGAGATGCCCTTCCAGGAACCCTCGAGCGGCCCGGTCTCCGCCTCGCCGTCGCCGACGACGGCCACGCTGATGAGGTCGGGGTTGTCCATCACCGTGCCGAAAGCGTGCACCAGCACGTAGCCGAGCTCGCCGCCCTCGTGGATCGAGCCCGGGGTCGTGACCGACACGTGGCTCGGGATGCCGCCGGGCGCCGAGAACTGGCGGAACAGGCGTCGTACGCCGTCGGTGTCCTGGGTGATGGCCGGGAAGCGCTCCGTGTAGGTGCCCTCGAGGTAGGACGCCGCGACGAGCGCGGGGCCGCCGTGCCCTGGACCGGCGAGGTAGATCATCTCCTGGCCGGTCGCCTGGATCAGCCGCGAGGCGTGCGCGTAGATGAACGACAGGCCCGGGCTCGTGCCCCAGTGCCCCAGCAGCCGCGGCTTGATGTCCTCGTCGGTCAGCGGCTCGCGCAGCAGCGGGTTGGCCATCAGGTAGATCTGCCCGACGGTCAGGTAGTTGTTCGCGCGCCACCACGCGTCGAGCGACGCGAGCTCGTCCTCGGTGGGCTGTGCCAGTCGTTCGACGAGCCGGGGGTCGGGTACGGCGGTCTGCGTGGGCACGATGACTCCTGCGGCGAGCGTCCGATGGGGATCCTCACCGACGCTACCGTCGCGAGCTCGGCATTGCCGCCGCCTCAGGCAACTCGCGACGACGACACGAGATGTTCATCTGGTTGCTGCAAGGATCAGGTCGTCGTTGCAGGGCTATCGGCCGCCACGACGGCGGCCTCGAGGAGCGCCGCGAAGGCCCCCGCGACCGCGAGCGACTCGTCCAACGACGCGCGGTGGATGCCGGTCATCGAGAAGTAGCCGTGGACGAGCCCCGGCGCGCGACGCAGCACCACCGTGTTCCCGGCGCCGCGCAGGGCCTCGGCGTAGGCCTCGCCCTCGTCGCGCAGAGGGTCGAACGCCGCCGTCGTGACGACCGCCGGGGCGAGACCCGCCAGGTCGGCGTTCAGCAGCGGCGACAGCCGCGGGTCGGTCGAGGGTGCGCCGCCTCGATAGGTGTCCCAGTACCAGTCCATCTGGGTACGGGTGAGGAAGAACCCTTCTGCGAACAGGGACTTCGACGGTCGGCTCACGCTGCCGTCGGCACCGGGGTAGATCAGCAGCTGCGCTGTGGGCTGGGCCGCTCCGGTGTCGCGCGTGACCTGCGCGACCACGGCCGCGAGGTTGCCGCCGGCGCTGTCGCCGGCCACCCCGACTCGCGACGGGTCGGCACCGAGCTCCGCGGCGTGCGTCACCGCCCAGGCGAACGCCGCGACCGCGTCCTCGGCGGCGGCCGGGAACGGATGCTCGGGGGCGAGCCGGTAGTCGACCGACAGCACGTGCACGTCGGCGTAGCGCGCGAGCAGTCGGCAGGGCTGGTCGTGGGTGTCGAGGTCGCCCACCACCCAGCCGCCGCCGTGGAAGAACACGACGAGCGGGCGCGGCGCGCCGCTCGGCACCGGGGAGTAGAGCCGGGCGCGCAGGGGGCCGACGGCGCCGTCGACGTGGAGGTCGCGCACCGATCCCACCGGGATCGGGCGGCCGGCCGCGATGCGCGAGCTCTCCCGGATGGCCTCGCGCTGCTCCGCGATCGACCGTCCCTCGCGCGCGGGGCGCACGCGCTTCTCGACCGAGAGCACGACCGCGAGATGCGGGTCGAGCGTCTGACCGTCCACGACGACCGGCCCGCCGCTCGCCCTCGTCGCGGTTGAGGCGGGCAGGGAGTCGACGGCGCGAGCGATCCGGTACTGGGCGGCGGCGCGGAGGTCGGACTTCGTCATCGTCATGACGCGCAGCGTAGGGGCGCGGGTGCCAGACGGCTCGCGGATCTCACCGCGCGCCGCGCTGTCGGTCAGGCCGACGCGTTCATGGCGTAGTAGCGCTTCTGCGCCGAGCGGCTGGAGTAGGTCGCGATGTCGGCGACGACGCCGAGACCCACGAACAGCCAGCCGATCGCCGAGACGCCGATGACCGGCGCGTAGGCCAGCACGTAGGCCAGCGCCGTCCACGGCAGGAAGAGCAGCCCCAGCAGCGGCAGCAGCCAGCCGCCCTGGAAGGCGAGGCTGACCCGGTTCGGGCTGGAGAACAGCCACACCCCGAGGAAGCCGATGCGCGGACCGAGCAGACCGACGGCGAGGAACAGACAGCACATGCCGCGAAGATAGCCAGGGGCGAGCCTGCGCTGCAGGTCGATGGACGAGAAGCCGGCTCAGCCGTGCAGCCGACGGGTGTGGTTCCCGTGGGCCCACCCGTGCTGTCGCAGCTCGGCGTGGGCCCAGGCGCGACGTTGCCACGCCCGGCGGCCGGCGAGGGAGAACCCGAGCCACCACAGCGGGATGAGCAGCCACAGCGCGTGGCCGTGCAGGACGACGACCGCGGTGAGCGCCACGAGCAGGAGGGGCAGGAGCCGCAGCGGACGCGGCCCCGGCCGGCGACCAGGGAAGGGTCCCGCGGTCACGACGACCTCGTCGCGACGCGCGCGGGCGGGCAGGTCGGCGAAGAGCGGGTCGAGGTCGTGGAGGTACGTCGCCTGCTGCGCGTGACTCATCCGGGACTCGAACTCGGCGTGGTCGAGCCGGCCCTCGGCGTACTGGTCCGACAGCGCGAGCACCGCCTCCTCGCGGTCCTGGTCCGAGGCCCGCATCACCGGCGCGCTCACGACTCGTCCGCCTCGTCGGCGAGAAGCCGGTAGAGGTCGCGCCGCGCGCTCTGGAGCACCTTGCGGGCCGCCGCCACCTGCTCCGGCGTACCGGTCGAGACGACCTGCACCGCCGCGCCGCCGACGCCGAAGAGCAGCTGGCGCAGGTCGGTGACGTCGTCGGGCTCGTCCTCGGCGGCGAAGGCGTCGAAGACGCCGGCGAGCTCCTCGCTGCGAGACTCGACGTGGTCGCGGCCGGCCGGCGTCAGGCTGAACACCCGGCGGCCCTCGACCTTCTCGTCGTCGACGAGGCCCTCGTCCTGCAGCGCGGACAGTGCCGGGTAGACCGAACCGGGACTCGGCTTCCACTGGCCGCCGCTGCGCTCGGTGATGTCCTGGATGATCTGGTAGCCGTGGCGGGGCTCCTCGGCCAGCAGCGCCAGGATCGCGGAGCGGACGTCGCCGCGGCCCGCCCGCTGCCGCGGGCCGCCGCCCTCGGGGCCGAAGGGCCAGCCGCGACCGGCTCCCGGTCCCCACGCGCCCCAGGGACCGCTGCCGGGCCCACCGCCGGGCATCCCCCAGCGGGTTCCCCGGCCGTGCCCTCGCCCGCCCGGCCCGCCCATCGCGGCACGCAGCCGGGCCACCGCGTCGAGCACCTCGGTCGGCACCTCGAAGCCGCCGTGGCCGAACGTCGGCCCGCACGCGCCTGCGCTCGTCGTCATGTCGCCACCTCCTCCGCGGCGGTACGGCACCGTCGCGATGGCTCGACGATATATCGGCGACTGTCGCCCGACAAGACCCTTCGCCGTCGGCGAACTCAGCCCGCCGCGGAGCCCGGGGCGTCCCGGGCGGCGAGCCGCTCACGCAAGGCCGCGCGGTCGAGCACGGTCGGATCGGTGGTGGCCAGGAAGTCCAGGAGCACCCGGGAGAACCGCGCGGGCTCGTCCTGGTGGGGGAAGTGCCGCGACTGCTCGAAGACCTCGAGCCGACTGCCCGGTATCGCCTCGTGCGCGGCGACGGCGTGCGACACGGGGATGATCGTGTCGAGCGCGCCCCACACCAGCAGCGTGGGCCGCTCGGCGGCGAGGTAGAGCATGTTCGACCCGCTGACCCGCTGGCCGCCCGGCCCCACCACGCTGCGGACGGTGTGGACGAACGCCGACCGGGCGGGGGTCTCCGCGAGCGAGGCGTAGCCGCGCAGGGCCTCGCCCACCGACGGCCGGAACCGGATCGGGAGGCGGCGCAGGAGCCCCGCGACCGCGACGCCGGCGTCGCGCACGTGGGTGTTGGCGATCACGGGGAGCACGAACTCGGCCCCGGGCAGCGTGGCCGCACGCAGCACCGGGCTCACCTCGCGGCCGAGACCGCCGCTCGAGACGAGCACCAGCCGTTCGGCGTAGTCGTGGAACTGGTAGGCGAACTGGAGCGCGACTCCCCCGCCGAGGGAGTGCCCGACGACGGTGGCGCGGTCGTGACCGAGCCGCTCGAGCAGGTCGCGCAGCAGGGCCGCGAGCGCACCGAGGGAGTAGTCGGCCTCCGGCTTGTCCGAACGCCCGTGCCCGAGCAGGTCGGGCGCGATGACGTGCGCGTGCTCGGCGAGCGCGGGGATCACGGGGTCCCAGGTGGCGCTGCTGCTGGTGAGCCCGTGCACCAGGAGCAGCACCGGCAGGGCGGGGTCGCCCGCGTGCCGGTAGGTGATCCGGTGGCCGTGCAGCACGACCTCGCCGTGCTGGATGACGTCGTCCCCCTGGAGGTCCACGGGTCCAGCATGACCCGGCCCGGTCCCGAAAGGCGCGGCGGCTCCGCTAGGAGGACGCGCCGGCGACCTCGCGGATGCGCGCGGCGAACACGTCGACGTCTGCCTCGGTGGTGGCCCACGAGGTCATCCAGCGGACCTGGCCGGTCGCCTCGTTCCAGACGTAGAACGGGAACTCTTGCTGCAGCGTCGCCGTGACGGCGGTGTCGAGCAACGCGAACACCGCGTTGGCCTGCACCGGGTCCGTGACGACGACGCCGGGCGCGCCGTCGACCGCCGCGGCGAGGCGCACGGCCATGGCGTTCGCGTGGGCCGCGTTGCGCCGCCACAGGTCGTCGCTCAGCAGCGCGACGAGCTGGGCCGACATGAACCTCATCTTCGACGCGAGCTGCATCGACTGCTTGCGCAGGAAGCGCATCGACGTCGCGAGCCCGGGGTCGAGGACGACGACGGCCTCCGCGCCCATCGCGCCGTTCTTCGTCGCGCCGAAGGACAGGACGTCGACCCCGACCGCCGCGCCGAGGTCGCCGAGATCGACCCCGAGCGACACCGCGGCGTTCGCGATGCGCGCACCGTCGAGGTGCAGGTACATGCCGTGCTCGTGGGCATAGCCGCTCAGCGCGCGGATCTCCTCGAGCGAGTAGACCGTGCCGAGCTCGGTGGACTGGGTGATCGAGACGACCTTCGCCTGCACGTGGTGCTCGTCGCCGATCCCCCACCGCGCCGCGTCGACGAGGTCGACGGTGAGCTTGCCTCCCGGAGCCGCTACGTCGACGAGCTTGGCGCCGATCAGCTTCTCCGGCGCACCGCACTCGTCCACGTTGATGTGCGCGGTCTCCGCGCAGATGATGCCCTCGAACGAGCGCGTCATGGCCAGGAGCCCGACCACGTTGGCACCGGTGCCGTTGAAGACGACGAAGCTCGTGGCGCTCGGCCCGAAGTGCTGGCGCAGCAGGCGTTCTGCCTCGGCCGTGACCGGATCGTCGCCGTACGCCGGGACGGCTCCGGTGTTGGCCTCCACGACCGCGGCCAGCACGTCGGGGTGCACGCCGGCGTGGTTGTCGCTGCCGAAGCTCGTGCCGGTCATGCTGCTCCTCGGGTCGGGACGTCGGGACATCCTCCCGCGCACCGGCGCGGGGCACGACACCGGGAACAGAGCGGCGCTCAGACCAACGACACGACGCCGTCGAAGAGCGCGGCGCCGCGCGTGCCACCGGTCAGGTTGACGATCGTGACCGTGTGGGCCGACGTCGTCGGGAACGTGGTGGTCCACGCGACCGCCGGCGCGACGCGGTTGGCCCGCAGGGAGCGCAGTGCCACCCTGCGGTCGTCGACGTAGATCGCGACCGCGCCGTACGCCGGGCCATAGGCCATCAGGACGCCGAGGCTGCGACTCGTGACGCGGAAGCTGACCGACGAGCCCTTCGTGGCGCTGACGTGCACCGTACGACCGTTCGCGTTCGTCGCCGACGTTGTGAGCCAGCCTCTGGAGAACTTCACGACCCGCCCGTTGGTCTCGCTCGTGTAGTGCGTGCGCACCGCACCGAGGGCGCTGACGGGGCTCCCGTCGGTCGCGAGCGCCACTGCGCGGTAGGCCACGGGTGACCAGCCGGAGACGGCGAAGCGAGCCTTGGTGACGACCCGGGCGGTCGAGACGCCGCCGGCGCCCGGGCTGGCGACCTGCCAGGTCCAGGTGATCGGGACGACCGGGCCGGCTGAGGTGATGGCGAGCGCACCGGGCGAGATCCTGCCGAACGGGTCGGAGACGGTCGGTCGGGCGGCGGCGACGTCGTGCGGGTCCGCGGTGGCGGTGCCGGTGCCGGTCCCGGTGCCGGTGCCGGTGCGGAAGTCGATCACGGCACCCGCGGCGGAGACCGACTCGATGCGCACGCCGAGGCGGCCGTCGGCGAGGTCGACCCAGGAGCCCACCGGCAGCGTGTTGTGCATGTCGGCGAAGCCTGCATCGGCGGTCGCCGGGTCGCCGTCGAGCACGTAGGACTCGGTCGCGTTGAACGACCACGTCGCGGGGTCGGTGACGTCGAACTCCTTGCGGACAGTGACTCCGGGCGCGCCCCAGCCGGGCGTGGTGGCCATCCACGAGTCGAGGCCGATCGGCTGGCGAACCTCGAGCACGTAGTGCGTCCTGCCGTCGGTCAGCGTGAGGACGCGCGTGCCCGTGCCGTTCTCGAGCGGGTTCAGGACCACCTGTCCGTTGTCGGTCGGGGCGACCTGTGCTGCGGCGTCGAGGACGCCGAGGGTGCGCAGGTGCACGGCGTTGAGGTAGCCCTGGTTGTTCCAGCTGACGGCCATGATGTCGTTGGTGTCGGCGTAGGGCCGCGCGGTGCAGCTCGACGGCGCCGCCTCGAGGACGCGCACCCCGCCCGCGGCGCAGTCGAGGATCTGCGAGTGCCCGAGACCGAGGTTGTGGCCGAGCTCGTGACCGAGGACTCCCACGCTGTTCCAGCCGTTGGACCACACCTGGCCGCCCGAGGCGAGGCTGCCGCCGACGGTGCCGAGACCGGCGATGCCACCGCACCCGGCGTAGGCCTGGAAGTAGACGAGGAGGTGCTTGCCCGGCCCGGGCCTCCACCCGGTCTTCTGGGACACCTCGGTCCAGAAGGCGCTCGAGCCGCTGACGCCGCCGGAGGTGCACGGCTCGCTGGTCGTCGAGACGACCGTCGGATACGGCGTCGCGGTGAACCCGAGGGCACCACCGGTCACCGTCGACCAGTAGGCGTTCACGCCCGAGGACACGGTGGCCGCGACGGCCGCGGGAGTGACCGCGGTGGCGGAAACACCAGGAAGCTTCACGACGACGACGGTCACGTCGTGCAGAGCGGCGCCGGCAGCGGTGGACGCGGCGGCGGGTCCGGCCGTGGCGACCCCGACTCCTGTGGTGACGGCACCCTGCGCCACGGGGGCGACGACATCGACCGTCGAGACGTCCGCTCCGGCCTCAGGGTCGCGCGCCTGCCTCGGGTCGAGGTCGGTCGTCAGCGTGCCGTCGGCCTTCGAACGGGTCCCGACGGTTCCGGCCAGGCCGACGCTGACCGTGGCGCCGACGGGCACCCCGGCGAGGTCGCTCGCCGGCACCTGGACGGCATCGGAGTCGGTGCGCACGAAGGTCAGCTCGTCGTGGCCCTCAGGGATCGGGTGGTCGAAGTCGTCGAGGTGCACCCGCTCGACCGTGCCGACGACCACGGCGGCGACATGCCGTCCGCCGGGCGCCCCGTAGGCACCCGGAGCGGCGAGGGCCGTCAGCAGACCGGTCGCCGTCACGGCCGCGACCGCCGCCAGGACACCCGGACGGGTGAACCCGGCCCGCGTCGCGCTCGCACGGACGGGGTAGCCGGACGACCTCATGGCTATGTCTTCGGCGCTCCGCGCCGCATGCCGGTGGGCCGAACGGGTGATAGGCACGCTCACCGAGCGCCTAGGGTGGCTGTCATGACCACTGCCCCCGAGCCCCCCTCCCCGCCTCGGGGAAAGGCCGGGGACCGGATCGTCTGGGTCGACTGCGAGATGACCGGGCTGGACCTCGGGTCCGACGCGCTGGTCGAGGTGGCGTGCGTCGTCACCGACGCCGAGCTCAACGAGCTCGACGAGGGCGTCACGGTCGTGGTCCGGCCACCGGACGCCCCGTTCGCCGCGATGCCTGACATCGTCCGTGAGATGCACACCGCATCAGGGCTGATCGAGGAGATCCCGCTCGGGACCACGCTCGAGGCCGCGGAGCGGATCGTCCTCGACTACGTCCGCACGCACGTCGCCGAGCCGCGCAAGGCACCGCTCGCCGGCTCGAGCGTCTACGTCGACCGTGGCTTCCTCGCCCGCGACATGCCCACCTTCGACGCCTACCTGCACTACCGGCTCATCGACGTCTCCAGCATCAAGGAGCTCGTCCGCCGCTGGTATCCGCGCGTCTACTTCAACTCCCCGCCCAAGCGCGGCAACCACCGCGCCCTCGCCGACGCCCGCGAGAGCATCGCCGAGCTGCGCTACTACCGCGAGGCCGTCATGGTCCCCGGCGCCGGCCCGAGCACCGACGAGGTACGCGGGATCGCCGGCCGGCACCTCGTCGACCACTCCGACGCGCCGGTCTGGGTCACCCCGACCGCCGAGGACTGACCGAGCCCGAGCGCGTGACGCCCGTCACGGGCTCGGCCTCCCCGCTCACCGGCGTACGGGGCACCCGTTCACCTTGGGTACACTTCTGCCCGGCCGCAGCGCCGCACGCCGGACACGACGTGCAACGCCGCGGTCATGGTGGGTGTAGCTCAGCTGGTAGAGCACCTGGTTGTGGTCCCGGTGGTCGCGGGTTCAAGTCCCGTCACTCACCCCACACAGAAGGTCCGGTCCCGGAGGGGCCGGACCTTCTGTCGCTCGTGACGCCCCTACTTCGTGCCGACGATGCAGCGGGCCACGCCTGGGATCCGCACCGTGCCGCCCGCTTCGTAGCTGCCGGCCTTCGCGATGACGTCCCTCGCGATCCGCTGCCGCGCCGGTGCGTCCACCTGCGCAAGTGCGGCGACCGCCAGCGAGACGTGCTCGCTGATCATCTCCCAGTACTGCTCGGGCGAGCTCGTCACGAGCTCGACGGCGACATCCCACTCTTCCACGTCGCGCAGCCCCGCGGCCTCGTACAGGGCACTGAGGTATCCCGGGGCAGCGCAGCGGAACATGGTCGGGCGGTCCGGGTCGGGCGGCGCCACGACCGACTCCGCCGCGATCGCCTGCATGGCGATCGTCGTCCACGGGTTCTCCTCGGGCCTGACCCACACCGACGAGCAGAGACGTCCACCCGGCTTGAGCACCCTCGCGAACTCGGCGGTCGACGTGGCGAGGTCGGGGAAGAACATGTACCCGAACCGCACCGAGATGCTGTCGAACGTCGCGTCACCGAAGGGCAGGTCGTCGGCGCTGCACACCCTGGTCTCGACGTTGGTGATCCCCTGTGCGTGCGCTCGTCGAGTCGCGATCTCGAGCATCTCGGCCGAGAGGTCGGTCAGGACGACGTGTCCCGTCGGCGCGAGCCCGGCGACGGTCAGCCCCGGCTCACCGGTGCCCGAGGCGATGTCCAGATGCTGCTGATCATCGGCGATCCCGAGGCGGTCGATCATCGCTGCGCCGACCGGGCCCAGCTGATCCATGATGACCGGGTCCCACTTCTCCCAGCCCGCGGAGAGCCCCGCCCACGCCGCTCGCTGCCCGTCCCGGATCTCGTCGCCGCTCGGCATCGGCCCTCCCGCTCTCGGATGCCCCCATCGAACACGACGGAGGTCGTCGGCGGGAGTGGGCCACAGCGGCTCGTGAGCGTCGTCGAGCGACGCAGTGGCACTCACCGGTGCTCCATAGTGGTGTCGGCCATCGCGACGGACGCGTCCCGGCCGAGGAGGGCACCATGAGCACGATCATGTCCCGGCGCGACCTCGACTTCCTCCTGCACGAGTGGCTCGGCACCGAGGAGCTGCTCTCCCGGCCGCGCTACGCCGACCACTCGCGCGACACCGTCGACGCCGTGCTGGACCTCGCCGAGCAGGTCGCGACCACGCAGTTCGCACCGCACAACCGCCGCTCGGACCTCAACGAGCCCACCTTCGACGGGACGAGCGTGACCGTCATCCCCGAGGTCGGTGTCGCGTTGCGCGCCTTCGCCGACGCCGGATTCCTCTCGGCCTCGGTCGACGGCCTCGACGCGAGCCCGCTTCCGGCCAGTGTCTTCGCGGCATGCATGTCCTGGTTCCAGGCGGCGAACGCGGGCACCAGCGCGTACGCGCTGCTGACCATGGCGGCGGCGAACCTGCTGCGCAAGCACGGCACCCCCGAGCAGGTCGAGCGCTACGCCGTCCCGATGACCGAGGGCCGCTGGTTCGGGACGATGATGCTGTCCGAGCCGCACGCGGGCTCGAACCTGGCCGACATCACCACGCGCGCCGAGCCGCAGCACGACGGCACCTACCGCATCTTCGGGCGCAAGATGTGGATCTCCGGCGGCGACCACGAGATGGCCGAGAACATCGTGCATCTCGTCCTCGCGCGCACTCCCGGCGCGCCGGCAGGCACGAAGGGCATCTCGCTGTTCGTCGTACCGAAGGTGCTCGTGGGCGACGACGGATCGCTCGGCGAGCGCAACGACATCGCGCTCGCCGGCATCAACCACAAGATGGGCTACCGCGGCACCGTCAACACCGCCCCGGTCCTGGGCGACGGCGCGTGGACCCCCGGAGGGTCGGCCGGCGCGGTCGGCTACCTGGTCGGCGCCGAGAACCGCGGTATGGCGCTCATGTTCTCGATGATGAACGAGGCGCGCATCGGCGTGGGGCTGTGCGCGGCGGCGATCGGCTGCACGGGCTACCTGGAGTCGCTCGCCTACGCCCGCGAGCGGCTGCAGGGGCGTCCGATCGGCGCCGACCCGACGACGCCACAGGTGCCGCTCGTCGAGCACCCCGACGTACGCCGCATGCTGCTCGCGCAGAAGTCGTACGTCGAGGGTGCGCTCGCCCTCGTCCTGATGGCCGCGCGGCTCTACGACGACTCCGAGACGGCAGAGGACACCCACGAGCGGGAGCAGGCCGCGACCCTGCTCGGCCTGCTGACGCCCGTCGTGAAGAGCTGGCCCTCGCAGTACGGCCCGGCCGCCAACGACCTCGCCATCCAGGTGCTCGGCGGCGCGGGCTACACCCGCGACTTCGACGTCGAGCAGCACTACCGCGACAACCGGCTCAACCCCATCCACGAGGGGACCCACGGCATCCAGGCGCTCGATCTCCTCGGCCGCAAGGTGCTGCTCGACGGGGGGAAGGCGCTCGGCCTGCTGGTCGCGCGGATACAGACGACGGCCGACCGCGCCCGGGCTGCAGGCCCGGACGGCGCGCTCCTCGCCGACCGGCTCACGGCAGCCTGCTCCGACCTCGTGGCCACGACGGCGCAGCTCGCGACACTGGGAGACCCCGCGCGGATGCTGGCGGACGCGACGACGTACCTCGAGGCGACCGGTCACGTCGTCGTCGCCTGGGTGTGGCTCGACCAGTGGCTGGCCGCCCTCGGCAAGGAGGGCGCGTTCTACGACGGCAAGCGCGCCGCCGCCACGTTCTTCCTCACCCGCGAGCTGCCCAGGGTCGGTCCCATGCTGGCGCTGCTCCGCGAGGCGGACGGACTGACCCTGCAACTCGACCCCGCCGTGCTATGACGGAGCCGAACACCCACGACGGCTGAGACGTCACGTAGGACGTTCGTTACCGATGGGTCATGGACGTGGGGACTTGACCCATTGGGATGCCGATCCGCTTGGGATTCGGCATCATTGCCCGCGCCGAGCCGACCACGTCAAGGAGCCCCGTCGTGCTGCTCGCCGATTCCACCTCGTCCGCAACCGTCATCGGTTGGATCATCGGATTCATCATCTGGATCCTGATCATCGCCTGGAGCGCAGCCATCGCACGCCGCAAGGGCCGCTCGCCGTTCATCTGGGGGCTGCTCGCGTTCTTCTTCTCCATCATCACGCTGATCGTCATCGCACTCATGCCCTCGCGCCGGTCTGTCTGACCGACCACTCCGTGGTGGCCGCAGTGGGTGTGCCGGCTTCGCCCCGTCTCACGTTCACATCCGTCGTCGAGACCGATCGCGCGTTCCTGGAGTCGTGCTGGGACGACCTCGAGCTGCGTCGCTACCTCGGCGGCGCCATGCCCAAGGAGAAGCGCGATCGCATCTTCGCCTCGTTCCTCTCCTCTGACTCGTGCTGGGTGCTACGCCTTGCCGACGGCACGCCCGTCGGCAGTTCCTTCGTGGTGGACGCGGAAGCCGGGCGGGAGCTCGGCATGGAGCTCATCGTGGGTGCGCAGCGACTCGGTCTCGGTCGAGAGGCTGGCGCGGCGATACTGGAGTGGCTCGCCGCACGCGACGTCCCCGAGGTCATTGCTGTCGTCCAGGAAGGCAACGGCGCCAGCAACGGGCTGGTGCGCTCCTTGGGCGGAGTCGAGCAGATGCGATATGAGAAGTGGGCTGCTCGCCAGATCGAGTCCCACGTCCCGCTCGAACCGTCGTAGGCCCGGCCCGAACTGCCCCGTGACCGTTCTGGTGTGTCCGTTCGCCGGGTTTGATCAAGGTGCCCCCGCGCTACCGATCAAGGTCCCCCCGACACACCGAGGCGCCGGTGATCGCAAGCCGCGCGAGGCGGAATCTCAGCCGCTGATCCGCGAGCTCACCCTGCGGTTGTGGGTTCGTCGGACGACGTCGAGGCCGACGACGAGCACGACGAGCCAGGCGAGCCGAAGCAGCAGGTTCCGACCCGGGTCACCGCCGATCGGCACGAGCCAGCCGACGCTCAGGGCCACGAGAAGCGAGGATGCACCTGTCGCCCACCAGGTACGGCTCGTTGACCGCCGAAAGCCACGACGTCGTCTGGGACCCACCTCGCGATGGACCAGGCGTAGATCGCCATGGCGACCAGGCCGAGAACGATCGCAAGAGCGGTCACCCGACACCCCCTGGCCTGGGTCCTCAGCGCTCGTCGTGCACCGACGAGCCGCACACACACTAGCGAAGCGAGCGCGCGGCTGACGCGGCATCACTGTCCCGTTGGGGGACGGTCGGTGGGTGGTGCGCCCCGGTCACCAGGGCTGCCTTCGTCGTTCGGGTGGGGTGAAGTCCCAGCACCCGGTGCCGCCGGGCGGGATGCCGGCGGACGGGTGATCGACCAGCCGCCCTCGTGCACGGCGTGGTGATGACGCACGCACAGCAGGACTGTGTTGTCGATGTCCGTCGAGCCGCCGTTCTCCCACTCGGTGACGTGGTGGGCGTGGCAACGGCGGACGTGGGCTCGGCAGCCGGGGAAACGGCAGTGCCCGTCACGCACCTCGAGCGCGCGGCGGAGCCGAGGCGGGACGACGCGCTCCGAGCGCCCGACGTAGAGGACCTCGCGGGACCCTCGAGCAGCAGGCCGGCGAGCGACGTGGTGCTGCCGTCCGGGTTCGGGACTGCCAGCGGCCGCACGACCACGGTCGTGACGTCGGCGTCGCACAGGATCCGGCGGACCGTCTCGTTCGGGAGGAGGACCGGGTTGTCGCTGCCGGGCATGGTCAGGTCGGCGCCCATCCCGGCCTCGAACCTCGCGAGGTCGACGGTCACGGTCACGTGCGGGGCGATGCCGTGGTGCGACCCGACGCGGTTGTCGTCGAGCAGGCCGTTGAACGTGTCGCCAAACGCGATGGCGAGCAGGTGCGAGTGCAGGAGGTTGGCCCAACGTCGCCCGTCCCACGTCTCCGGGTCGACGCCGGGCGCGAGCTGCTCCTGCGGGGCCAGGTCGCCGTCGCGGCGCATCCTTGCGCTCGAGCACCGCCATCGCCGCGGCCGGCGTCTCCGCTTGACGTCCGCCACTGTGCCGACCTCGGCGACCGGGAGCACGGTCTCGAGCGCCGCCCTGCGGGCCAGGTCGCGCTCGGCCGCGGGGAACTGCCTCCGCGACCATCGCCCGCGCGCGGGACCTGCGCGGCGACCACGCCGTCGTGGGGGAGTCGTGGCTCGACGGCCGAGTGTCGACGGACGCGGTCCGGGAGATGACCGTCGGGATCCGGGTCGCGCTCAGGGCGAGCCACTGACTGCTTCGACATCCCCGCCTCGGCCTGCAGGAACCGCGACGTCGGCGCGTAACTTCCCCACGATCAGCGTCCCGGTCACCCGGCCACCCGCTGCATCGACCTGACCCGCCACCGCCGTCAGCGCAGCGGTTCCGGCACTGACGGACGAGGCGAGCGAGGTCACGAACCCGGCAAGCGCGTCACCGGGGATCGCGGCGACCTCGGCCGCGAGCGCCGGGTCGACGAGCATCGCGGTGACCTGCGCACCGAGTTCGCCGAAGTGCTCGACCAGCGCAGCGAACCGCGACCCGGCGGACCCGGTCGGCTGCGCCACGATCGAACACATACGAGCAGACTAGACAGGGGGTCTGACAGTCCGACCCCTCCCAGACCCGTTGATGCACAACCGATTTCAGCCGTCAGCGAAAGTCACGGACGCGGTCGGCAAACACCCCCGGACCGCTAGAGCCCCATGTCCTTGGCGATGATCATCTTCATGACCTCGGACGTGCCGCCGTAGATGCGATTGACGCGGTTGTCGGCATAGAGGCGCGCGATCGGGTACTCGTTGATGAAGCCGTAGCCACCGTGCAGCTGCAGGCACCGGTCGATCACGCGGTGC
>DATCCY010000107.1:0-16372 GCA_036510975.1 Candidatus Nanopelagicales bacterium | reverse complement strand
CTGGACGTGACGAGCGCCGACGCTTCAGCGATCGCCTCGGCGCTGTCCGCGCTGAGGAGCGCGGGCAAGATCGGCAGCGCGACCCGCGGAGACCTGCAGCGCTTCTGGGCCACGGGAGCGACTCAGGCTGAGGTCGAAGCCGCCTTCACCGCCGCTGGTTTTCCGAAGGCGCACGACATGGCGGTGTCACTTCTCGACGGCACTCGCATCGCGATCTACTCGCACAACGACAAGGTCTACATCCCCGGACTCATCTGGGACACGACGATCTCGGACACCAATCAGAACGTCAGCGTGCAAACCAGGCGAGGTCTCACGAATGCCGAGCGCACGGCGGCCCAAGAGGTCTTCGGGAACTCGCTCAACTACGACTCAATCGTGCTCGAAGAAGACCCGGTCATGTCCATCGGTGGCTTTGCCCGCACGACGCCATGGACCATCAACTTTCCCGTGGGGACTCTGTCTGGGGGCATGGACCTGCCCTGGTTGCTCCACGAAATGGGTCACACCTGGGAGTACGCGCATGGCGTGTCCATGACAACGACGCTCTACCACGCGATCCGCGGCGTCTACTACTACGGGGGCGAACCGGAGCTCGCCCGTCGCACTGCCAGCGGTCAGGGTCTGGCCTCGTTCAACACCGAGCAGCAGGCAGACATCGCGAAGAACGCGTATGCCGCCCTACACGGCGTCGGCACGGTGGCGGTGTTTCTGCCGTACATCAACGAGTTCCATACCGGGTACCGCTAGCTGACCGGGCCGGTCGAACGCGATTCCGTCGTCGATCGGTATCTCGATCGCGAGGACTTCGCGTCCGGCGCGCAGGACCGTGTCGGCGTCGTTTCTGATGTCCAGGGCGGCGAGGTCGACGTCACGTGTGGGGCGGCGGGCAGCGAGAGCCGCCAGCAGCACACCGCCCTTGAGGACGAACCGCTCCCGCAACGTGCTGGAGGACAGTCGGGCAAGGAACCCCTCTAGCACGTAGAGCTGAAGGAGCTCCTCGGTGTTCCGCCCTTGGGTGCGCGCCTGCCGGCGCAGCGCCAGGTGCGCCGCGCCGGCGGGCGAGTCACCCGCGACAGGTGTCACAGCAGGACCTCTAAGGCCTGGCGGATCGGTGGCAGCGCGCGCGGGAAGCTGTTGGCCAAGGACCTGAGCGATCTGTCGGCGGGAGATCGCACCGTCGCTGGGCCTGCCCGAGCGTCGCAGGTCCCCTTGGAGGAGGACCGGTAACTGATCGTCCGGTCCGTTGTAGTCGAACCAGCCGGGGCGCACGATCGTGTAGGGGCGGCCGGTGGCGCGTACGAGTCGCTCCGAGCGGCGCTTCCAGTCCGGTCCCTCGCTGGAGCGGTTGTAGGAGCTGGTGCGGTTGGTGGACCCGATCAGGGTCATCAGCGCGATGCGGGCCGACTGGTCGCCCAGGGCGGTGAGGACGTTACGGACGCCGCCGTAGTCGACGGCCTACGGGGGAGTAGAGCGCGCGCTGCTACGACCCGCTCTCCACGGCGACGACCACGAGTGCGTCGATGCCGGCGAAGTCATCCGGATTACGGGTGTAGACGGGCAGCCCGTGAGCGACGGCGGTCGAGGCGATCAAGACGTCATACGCCCGGGCGCTGGTCTTGCGGCCCGACGCGCGCAGCTGCGCTGCTACCCGGCCGAACGCACGCGCGGCGGATGCATCGAACGGAATCGGATCGAAGTCGGCCTCGACCTGCTGGAGCACGCTCTGCCGCGCGATCCGGCCCGCATCGTTCCTCGCCACCAACGGACCGACCGAGAGCTCGGCGAGGGTGATCGCCGAGACGAAGCACCGTGACGGCAACGCCGACGCATCTGTCATCCCACCCAGGCTCACCACCACGCTGGTGTCGAGCAGCCCGCTCTCGTGCTCGCTCACAGCGACGGATCCAGCACCGCGTCCAGGTCGGCACGCAGACCATCGAGGTCGAGCACAGGAATCGTCGCCCAGCGATCGAGCACCACCGACGCCGGCGTTCCGGCCGCAGCGACCGGACGCAGCTCAGCAACCGGCTTGCCAGCCCGCGTCACCGTCACCCGCTCACCACGCAGCACGGAGTCGAGGACGTCCCCGCCGTGGTTGCGGGGGATCCCGCACGCTCACCTCAGTCATCCACCAATGTCTCACGCGTGATACACGCGGTCAACGGGCGCTAGGGGGAGCAACTGAACTGTCGGCCTTGGTCCCGCCGGGAACCAGGCGCCGATCAAGCGGCGACACCGCCTGCCGCACGGCCGGGCCGACAGCCGCCTCCGCATCCACGAACACGTGCCGCGATCCAGGGACACAAGAATGATCTTTGCGGTCACGCTGCGGCCACAAGGAAAGAGGCACGACCACCAAGATCGGTGATCATGCCTCTGACCTGCGCTTATTCAGTAGCGGGGGCAGGATTTGAACCTGCGACCTCTGGGTTATGAGCCCAGCGAGCTACCGAGCTGCTCCACCCCGCGTCGATCGGGTCGCCCCGACGTCGAGACTCACTGTACGTGGCCGCCACGATCCCGGGCAAATCGCCTCGAACGGGCTAAGCCGAGCCCGTGCTGGCGCTCGTCGACGGCGAGGGCGACACGGTCGGACCCGCCGACGGTGACGGCGTGGGCGACGACAGGCCGAGCTCCTTCTGCGCGGCCGCGGCGTCGGCGAGCGCCCGTGCCAGCCGGTCCTGGGCGAGGCCGTAGGCCGTGAAGTCGCCCTTCGCGAGCGCCGCGCGGCCGTCGTCGTACGCCGTCTGCGCGGCCGCGATCGCCACGGTCAGTCGCTGCTGCGCGGTGAGGTTGCCGCCCGACGGGCTCGGGGACGGCGTGCTACCGGTGCCGCCACCGCCGGCCCCCGGAGTCGTCGAGGTGGACACGCCGAACACGTCGGTGAGCGCCTCGCCGAGGGTGTTGCGGAAGGCGACCTTGCCCCCGTAGCCGGCGAGGATCTTCTGCAGCAGCGGGTAGCCGTCGGCGCTGGCCGCGCGGATGTAGACGGGCTCGACGTAGAGCACGCCGCCGGCCACGGGCAGCGAGAGCAGGTTGCCCATGTCGACCTCGGAACCGCCCTTGCGCAGCAGCGAGAGCTGCGAGGAGGTGGTCGGGTCGGACTCGAAGTTGTTCTGCACCTGCGCGGGCCCGGGGATCGTCGTGTTGCTCGGCAGCTGCAGCACGCGGATCCTGCCGTAGTCGGCGCCGGGGTCCGAGCTCACCGCCATGAACGCCGCAAGGGTGTTGCGTTTCTGCGGTGCGAAGGTCGACGTCAGCGAGAACACCGGCGCGGACTGCGACGGCATCTGCACCTGCAGGTAGTACGGCGGCTGCGCGGTCGACGCGGTCGGCTGCGTCGGGTCGTTCGGCACGGTCCAGAAGTCCTGGCCGCTGTAGAAGCCGGTCGGGTCGGTCACGTGGTACTTCGCGAACACCTGGCGCTGCACCTTGAACAGGTCCTCGGGGTAGCGCACGTGCGCGAGCACGCTCTTCGGCATCGCCTCGAGCGGCTCGACCGTCCCGGGGAACGCCTTCATCCAGGTCTGGACGATCGGGTCGTTCTTGTCCCACTGGTAGAGGTGCACGGTGCCGTCGTAGGCGTCGACCGTGGCCTTCACCGAGTTGCGGATGTAGTTGACCTGGTCGCGAGTCTGGGTCGCGACGTTCTTCGCGGCCTGCGTGACGGTGTCGGTGGTCGCATCGCCGAACGAGGTCGGCGTGGCGTCCGGGTACTGCGCGGTGGTCGTGTAGCCGTCGACCATCCACAGGATCTTGCCGTCGACCGCGACGGGATAGGGGTCGCCGTCGACCTCGAGCCAGGGCGCGACCTTCTGCACCCGGTCACGCGGGTCGCGGACCTCGAGGATCCTCGATTCCGAGTTCACCAGGTCCGAGAGCACCATGTTGGGCTCCTGGTACTTCACCGCGAAGATCAGCCGGTTCAGCGGTGAGCCCATGGCGATGCCGCCGGTGCCCGTGTAGGTGTAGTTGGCCTGACCGGTGTCGGTGGGGTAGTCCAGCTCGCGCGGGGTCGCGCCCGCGGGTGCTCCGACGATGGAGTAGGACGGCGCGTACTCGCCGTAGTAGACCCGCGGCTGGTCGATCGGTAGCGAGCCCGACGGCGGCAGGTTGCTCTCGAAGAACTGCGGCTCGCCGGCCGAGGTCGCGGTGTTGTCGTAGGCCGCCACCATCCCGAAGCCGTGGGTGTAGACGAGGTGGTCGTTGGCCCAGTTGCGCTGGCTGTCGTCGATGCCCGCGAGGTTGAGCTCGCGCAGCGCCACGACGGCGCCGCGCTGCTTGCCGTTGAGCGGGTAGCGGTCGATGTCGAGTGAGTCCGGGAACCGGTAGTAGGTGCGGATGCCCTGCAGCTGCTTGTAGGTCGGGCTCACGATCGAGGGATCGAGCAGCCGGATGTTCTCGATCGTGCCCGCGCTGGCCTTGATCGCGGCATCGGTCGCGGTCGTGGCGGCAGTGTACTGCTGCACGTCCGCGTGGTCGACGGCGTAGGCCGCTCGCGTCGCGTTGATGTTGTTCTGGATGTACGGCGACTCGCGCACCAGCTCGGTCGGGCGCACCTGCACGGACTGCACGAACGACGGGTAGATCGACCCGACGACGAGGGCGGAGCCGGCGAGCAGGACGAGCGCGGTCACCGCGAGGGTGAAGCCGTTGCGGAACGCGCTGACGAAGAACAGCACCGCGCAGATGACCGAGATCCACATGAGGATCGTCTGGCCCGGCAGCAGCGCGTTGACGTCCTTGTAGGTCACGCCCGGGACGAAGTCGTCGGTCGACAGGGTGACGTCGAATCGGTCGAGCCAGTAGGCGACCGCTTTGAGCAGGACGAAGACACCGATGAGCGTGCCGAGGTGGGCCTGCGCCGCTCGGCTGAACCGGTCGTCGGCCGGCTGCAGCCGGATGCCGCCGTAGACGTAGTGGACGACGACGGAAGCCAGGAACGCGAGCACCACCGCCGCGAACAGGAAGCCGACGACGAAGCGCACGAACGGCAGCGTGAAGACGTAGAAGCCGACGTCGACCTTGAACTGGGGGTCGACCGTGCCGAACGCCGTCCCGTTGCGGAACAGCATCCAGTCCTTCCACTCCGAGGTGGCGCTGACGCCGGCGAGCAGGCCGAGCACCAGCGGGATGCCGACGATCGCGACGCGCCGGATCGGGTCGAGCGCCATGCGGTAGCGCTCGAGGCTCGCCTGCTCCGGCGACATGAGTCGGAACACCGGGCGCACCCGGTAGGCGATCCACATGTTGACGCCGACGATGACGGCCATGAGCCCGCCGAAGAACAGCAGCAGTCCGAGCTTCGTGTAGAGCTGCGTCGTGAACACGCTCGACGCGCCGACGGACTGGTACCAGAGCAGATCGGTGTAGAAGCCGGAGAACAGGATGAAGCCGAACACGACAACACCCAGGACCGCGAGGGTCCAGAGAAGTGCGCGGTTGCGGCGCGCGGGCTCCCCGACGACGGCGCTGCCGCCCGGTCCGTGCCCTTGTCCGCCTGCAGGCGAGTCGAACGTCACGTGTTGCACCCTACGTTGCGGTCCACGGGCATGCCCTCCGGGTCGGTCGCGGCGACGGCGCGGCAGAATCGTGGTCGTGACCGCCGACTCACCCGTCCCCACCTCCCCCGACGAACCGACCGATCCGGTCGTTCCCACGGAGATCGCCGCGCTGTCGGCGGCCGACCTCGGGGCGGTGGTGGAGCCCGACGCCGAGGCGATCGCCGCGGCCCAGCGCGCGATGCGCCTCGTGGAGCTCGTGCGCGAGATCGAGAAGCACGTGGCCTCCGAGGGCTGGGACCAGAACCCGCGGATGTTCGCCCTCGCGCGCACGAGCGAGCTGGCACGGCTCGAGCCGGAGCTCGCCGATGCGCTCGGCCCCGCGGCCGAGGACCCGGACTCGCTGACGCCCATCGAGCAGGAGCCGCTCGCCCACGAACGTGCCCTCGACGAGGTGCTCGCCACGACGATGTGGCCGCCCGAGGTCGCCGGCGCGGCGCTGGTCATCGAGCGCGTGGTGCTGCCGCCGTCGGCCGAGGACGCCCTGGCCGACAACGACCGGGCTGCGGTCGAGGAGGCCGCAGCGACGCACCCGGACCGTCAGGACGTCCGGATGGCCGTCGTCGTCACCCGCGACGGCGGGCGCATCTGCGCCCTGCGCCTGCGCTCGCACGACATCGACGACGAGGTGCTGGTGGGCGAGAACATCGTGCCGCGGCTCGTCGACGCGCTCGCCGCGACGCTCACCTGAGCAGGACTTCGAACAGGCCGGGCTACGAGCAGGGCGTGACGGGCTTGCCGGCGACGTACGCCGTGACGGCATCGACCGACTCCGCGAGGGTCGACACCCTCGCCACCGTCAGGCCCGCAGGAACCCTGGCCTTGAGGACGTCGGCGCAGTTCTCCGACGGCGCGAGGAACAGGGTGGCTCCCGCGCGGCGCGCGCCGACCATCTTCTGCTCGATGCCGCCGATGGGCCCGACCTGGCCGTCGGGCGTGATGGTGCCCGTGCCCGCGACATGCTTGCCGCCGTTGAGCTGTCCCGGCGTCAGCTTGTCGACGATCCCGAGGCTGAGCATCATCCCGGCGCTCGGCCCGCCGACGCCGCCGAGGTTGAAGTCGAGGTGGAACGGCGCCTTGTAGTCCTCACCCACGCCGATGCCGAGGAACGCCTTCGACGGGTCCTTGGGGTTCGACGTCGACACGATCGACTCGACGAGCTCACCCTTGCCCTCGCGGCGCACCTTCACCACGACCGTCTGCCCCGGCGTCACGGTGCTCATGGCGGCGGTGACGTCGGCGCGGGTCGTGATGGCCGTGGTGTCGACCTTGAGGATCTCGTCGCCCGGCTCGAGCTTGCCGTCGGCGGGCGTGCCGTCGATGACCGACGCGACGACGACGAGGGTGAGGTAGGGGCGCTTGAGGTAGCGCAGCGCGGCCGCGGTCGAGTCCGACTCGCTGTCGCTGAACTGCCGCACGTTCTCCGCTGAGATCTCGCCGTCGCTGACGTCGTCCGGGTAGAACGCCTCTCGCGGGACCATGCGGACGTTGGGGTCGGCCCAGCCGACGAGGACGCGGCCGAGGTAGACGGCATTGCCCGGACCACCTCGCTCGTTGACCGTGGTCATGTCGAGGTTGCCCGAGGTCGGGAAGGTCGGCGTGCCGCTGATGTCGATGAGCGGCTTGCCGTCGACCTCGCCGATCGTGTTGAACGTCGGTCCCGGGGCCAGCTCGAAGAACGGCACGGGCACGAAGGCCGCCACCAGGAGCATCGCTCCACCGGTGGCGACGGCGCCGCCGAGCCACCACCGCCGTCGGGTCGCGAGCCTCACGACCGGTAGCCGGGCTCGTCGGCCGCCGGGTCGTCCCCGTCCGCGGGCCGCCGCTGCAGCGGCGGCAGCGGCTTCTCCATCGCCTCGCGGAACCGGGCCATGTGCTCCATGCCCTGCTCCGCGTCGACCGGCTTGCGCTCGCGGCCGCGCCACACCATCCAGAGGATCCCGAACAGGGTGGCCGCGAGCGGGATCAGCAGCCAGCCGAGGGTCTCCATGCCCCCAGCCTACGAGTCCCCGCCGCGTGGTCCGACCGCGAGCGTCCGAGCCGTACGGCGGACGCCGGCGCTCAGCGCGGGCGGGCGCGCCGGGCCGCGCGGACGAACGCCGCCGCACCGAGCACGGCGACGGTGGCGCCGGCGGCCGAGGCTCCGGCGACCGTCGCGTCACGCCGGCCGATGCGCCGGCCGGCCAGCGTGACGTCCCCGCGCACCTCGTCGAGCACCGCGCGCAGGCAGGACTCGTTGTCGTGCTCGGGACGCCAGCCGGCCGCGCGCAGCGCCGTCGACGGCACGACGAGCGGGTGCATGACATAGGCGAGCTCGCTCGCCGGTGCCGGCGTGACGCCGACCCGGTGGAGCCGCTCGGCCGTGGCATAGGCCAGGGTCGCCGGCACCTCGACGCGCTTCATGCCCGAGAGGTCCTCGACCCGGCGTTGGCTGAGGTAGCCGTCGCACCCGACCGTCACGACCCCCGATACCGTCCCGAGCGCGGCGAGGACGAGGGCCGAGGCGAGGTCGTCCACGTGGCAGAACTGCCAGGTGGGCGAGGCGTCCTTGATGCGGAGCAGGCGCGGCGCGGCGAAATGGCGGGTGACGAGGGTGTCGACGCCGGGGCCGACCAGCGCGGCCGGACGGACCACGGTGACGGCCAGGCCCGGGTGCACGCGGCGCGCGTCCTCGGCGACGCGCTCGATCTCGAGCAGGTCGGCGATGATCCCCTCGGGCGGGGCCTGCAGCGGAGCGTCCTCCGGCAGCGGCGTGGGGTTGTCGGCGAGTGCGCCGTAGACCGCGGCGGAGGTCACGACGACGACGCGCGCGATGCCGGCGGCGGCCGCGGCGGTGACGACGGTCTGCGTGCCCCGGACGTTGAGCGCCGAGCGCTCGGCCGGCGGCGTGTCGAGCGACCAGTCGACGGCGAGGTGCACCACCGCGTCGACCCCCGCGAGCTGCTGGGCGACCACCGGGTCGCGGACGTCGCCGACCTTCCAGCTGGCGCCGGTCGCAGCTCCTCGGCGTACGTCGATCGCGACGACCTTCGCGACGTCGCCGTGCCCGACGAGCCGCCGGACGAGCGCGTCTCCGAGCACGCCTGCGGCACCGGTGACGGCGACGGTGGCACCGGTGCGCCGAGGTGCCCGAGCTGGTCGCGCCGGTCGCGCCGCGCGCGCCGGCTGCGCCGGGATGGGCGCGGGCGGGGTCGGGCCGGCGTCCGCGCCCGCCGCCGGATCGGCCGCGGCCACCGGGGTCGTCGTACGCCGCGGACGTCGTCCGTTCGCCGCAGGCGTACCGCCGGAGGCGCGCTCGGTCACCACGGGCGCTCACCCGTGGTTACCGTGGACGCCATGACCGCGCGCATGCCCCACATCCTCCTCCATCGGCCGCCCGTGCGGCATGGCGTCACGGCGAGCCGATGAGCGGCGACGTGCCCTTCGGGTTCACCCCGGGCGAGGGCGACGACCCCGGCGACGGCGGTCCCGGCGTCCCGAGCCCCTTCGGAGCGGGCGGCTTCGACCCCTCGAGCATGGACATGGCGCAGTTCGGCGCCGCGCTCCAGCAGCTCGGGCAGATGCTGCAGTCCGGCGGCGGCAGCGACGGCGGCGCCGTCAACTGGGAGCTCGCCCGCGACACCGCTCGGGGCCTCGTCGCGCAGCAGGGCGACCCCTCGGTCTCGGCGATCGAGCGCCACGAGGTGGAGCAGGCGCTCGATCTCGCCACCCTGTGGCTCGACCCGGTGACGAGCTTCCCGGCCACCTCCTCGGGCGGCGGCGCGTGGAGCCGCAGCGAGTGGATCGAGGCGACGTTGCCGCAGTGGCGCCGCATCGTCGAGCCCGTGGCCGAGAAGGTCAACGAGTCGATGAGCGGGATGCTCCCGACCGGCGGGCTGCCGGAGGGGCTGCCGCCCGAGCTCGCTGCGATGGCCGCCCCGTTGCTCGGGATGGCCCGTCAGATGGGCTCGATGATGTTCGGCGGTCAGCTCGGCCAGGGTCTCGGCACGCTCGCGGGCGAGGTCCTCGGTGCGGCCGACGTCGGCATCCCGCTCACCGACGACGGGCGCTCCGCGCTCGTGCCGCGCAACGTCGCGGCGTTCGGCGAAGGCCTCGGCGTCGACGCCGAGCAGGTGCGCCTCTACCTCGCGCTGCGCGAGGCCGCGTCGCAGCGGCTCTTCGCCCACGTGCCGTGGCTGCGCTCGCAGCTCACCGCCGCGGTCGAGGCCTACGCCGGCGGCATCCACGTCGACCGCGAGCGCATCGAGCGCGCCGCGCAGGAGATCGACCTGCAGAACCCCGAGTCGATGCAGGAGGTGCTCGCCTCCGGCGTCTTCGTGCCCGACGACACCCCCGAGCAGCTCGCCGCGCTGAGCCGGCTCGAGACGCTGCTCGCCCTGGTCGAGGGCTGGGTCGACGACGTCACCACGGAGGCGGCGTCGAACCGCCTGCCGGCCGCCGACGCGCTGCGCGAGACGATGCGCCGCCGACGCGCGACCGGCGGCCCGGCCGAGCGCACCTTCGCGACGCTGGTCGGCCTCGAGCTGCGGCCGCGTCGACTGCGCGAGGCGGCCGCGCTGTGGGACGCCGTGCGAGCCGCCCGCGGCAGCGAGGGACGCGACGCGCTCTGGGAGCACCCGGACTTCCTGCCGACCGCCGACGACCTCGACTCGCCCGAGGCGATCGAGGCGTTCGTACGCCGATCCGCGCCGCTCGACCTCTCCGCGCTCGACGACCTGCCCGAGGCACCCGGAGGCGGCGACGCGGGTGACGGCGGCGGGCACGACAGCGCCCCGACGGACCCCGAGGCGTGAGCCTGCCCCAGGGCCCCGGCGTAGCACCGGGCGGTTGGTCCGCGTCGCTGCACGAGGACGCGCGCGCGGTCCTCGCGCGCTGGACCGCGCGCGACGACGAGCCCGAGCAGGTGGCGCTGCGCGGGGAGTTCCTGTCGTTCCTCGACGGGCACGAGGACGCCATGGAGCGTGGGTGCCCCGACGGTCATCTCACCGGCAGCGTGCTCGTGCTGTCGGCCTCGTGCGACGAGGTCCTGCTGACCCTGCACCCGAAGCAGAAGCTCTGGCTGCAGATGGGCGGCCACTGCGAGCCCGGCGACCGCACGATCCGTGACGCGGCTGCTCGCGAGGCGCTCGAGGAGAGCGGCATCGACGGACTCCTCGTCGGTGCCGATCCGGTGCGCATCGACCGGCACCGGGTCGGCTGCCACGGCGGCTGCTGGCACCTCGACGTCCAGTACGTCGCCGTAGCCCCGCCCGACGCCGTGGAGCGCATCAGCGAGGAGTCCCTCGACCTGCGCTGGTGGCCCGTCGACGCCCTCCCCACCCCCACCGACGACGCCCTGCGCCGCCTCGTCGCCACCGCCACCGCGCCCACCCGCCTCCCGCGCTAGTTTCCGGCCGGGGCGCCCGTCAGCCGGATTCAGCTGCGGTCGCTCAGAAGAGGGGGTCTTCGCCGGGGCTCGGGGAGTGCCTGCGACGAGAACCGGTCCGGTAGGTCCGCACGGCGTCGGGGACGTCTCGCCCGTCGGCCCGGGGAACCTCGACCGGGTCGGCTCGGTGTCCCTCGCCTGGTGGGTCGCCCGACCCGTCGTCGGGGTTCTCGTCGGGGTTCTCGTCGGGGTGGTCGCCGAGTCCGTGGCCGGTGGCGTGGTCGACGCCGGCGAGGAACGCGCGCGCCTCCAGCAGGCGTGGGTAGCCCCGCATCCAGGCCTCGAACGCGGGTCCGTGGTCCGCGACGAGCAGGTGCACGAGCTCGTGGAGCAGGACGTAGTCGACGACGTACTCGGGCATCGGGACCAGGCGGTCGGAGAGCCGGATCGTGCCGTCGGCAGGCGTGCACGAGCCCCAGCGGCGTCGCTGGTTGCCCACCCAGCGCACCGACGTCGGCACCGCCCTGCCCTCGAGATGACGCCGGCTGAGCTGCGCCGCCCGGGCGGCGAGCGCGGCGTCGGTCCGGCGGGCGCGACCCTCGCGCGCGGCGAGCCGACCGACGAGCTCCTCGACGTAGGGGACGATCTCGGCCCGCGACATCCGCTGCGGGACGACGACGACGGTCCGGCCGTCCTCCCGGTAGGCCGTCACGCTGCGCCGACGGCGGGTGCTGCGGCGCACCTCGACGCCATCGGGCAGGCCGGGGATGTCGACGATGGTCTGGCTCATCGCGAGCAACCTAGTCCCGGGCACCGACGAGCGCGGCCGGCCGGGGCGCACGTGTCGTCGCGACATGTCTCGTCGCGACCACGTGTCGTCGCGAACTCGCGAGCTCGTGTCGGCGGAGCGTTCACCTCCCCCACACCTCGGGCCTGCCCGCCGGCTCCGCGGGTCACCGGAGTCCGGTGAGTGTGACGCAATCGCTTCCACAATTTCCTGTCCACACCCGGTGGACGACGTCGTCGCAGGTCAGCACCCGCGTCACGACACGTTGCGGCGTACCGTCCCCAGCCTCGTCCACCTCGCGTCCACAGCGCCACGCCCACGCATCCCCAGGTCGTCCCCAGGGCGGTCCACAGGCGGAGCGGCCCGGACGTTGACCCGCGTTCACCGCGGCCCCTAGGTTCATCGTTCGACGGGGCCCCTGAGAGAACGGGCCGGTGTCCGCAAGGGGAAGGCGGACAGCGGTTGCGAGACTCGGGGGCCCCCGTCGATCCCGGACCTACGACGCGAGGCCGCACGGCGCGCGCCCGCGCAACATGACCTCGGTCCCCACCCGGCTGCGTGCCCTGGTCGACGCCTGCCACCCCGGGCCGACGGCGACGGTGTCGGTCGTGGTCGCCGCGCTGTCCGCGGCCGCCGGCCGCGATCCGCTCGGCGTCGCGCTCATGGGCCTGGCCACCCTCACGGGTCAGCTGTCGGTCGGCTGGTGCAACGACGCGAACGACGCCGACCGCGACGTGCGCGCCGGACGCGCGGGCAAGCCCCTCGTCCGCGGTGACGTGACGGCGCGAACGCTGTGGGTCGCGGCTGCAGCCGCCCTCACCGCGACCGTCGCGCTGTCCTACGTCGCGGCAGGACCCGTCGGCGGCAGCGCCCACGTCGTCGCGGTCCTCAGCGCCTGGACCTACAACCTGCTGCTCAAGACGACCGTCCTGTCGGCGCTGCCCTACGCGGTCTCCTTCGGGCTCGTCCCAGCGTTCGTCACCTACGGCCTCACTCCCCCGGTCGCGCCGGCGTCGTGGCTCGTCGCCGCGTGCGTGCTGCTCGGGGTCGGCGCCCACCTCGCGAACGCGATCCCCGACGTCACGAGCGACGAGCGGGTCGACGCCGGCGGGCTCGTCGTGGCCATCGGCGTACGGCGCGCCTCCGAGATCGCCCTGGTCTGTGTCGTCGGCGCACTGGCGCTGCTGGCCCTGCACCTCGACCTCGCGCCGTGGATGTCGGTCGGCCTGGTGCTCGTCGTTTCGGCGGGCGCGGTCGTGGTGGCCGTCCGCGGCGAGGGATCGGCGCTGTTCCGCTACGTCCTCGTCGTCGCCGTCCTCGCCGTCCTCCTCCTGCTGCTCGCCTCGCGGTCGCTGACCGCCTGAGGCTCAGCGGCCGGTGAACCTCGGCGGGCGCTTCTCGCGGGCGGCGGCGAGGCCCTCCTGCAGGTCCTCGGTCGCGAGCGTGACCGGTTGCGCGAGCGCCTCCCACTGCAGCGCGGTCGCGTAGTCCGCGTGCGCGCCGCCGGCGAGTGCGGCCTTGGTCAGCCGCAGCGCGACCGGTGCGGCGCCGGCCACGGAGTGCGCGAGACGGAGCACCCCCTCGAGGAAGCCGTCGTCGCCCGACACCGACGACACCAGGCCGAGCTGGAGCATCTCCTCCGCGTCCACCGTTCGACCGGTCACGAGCAGCTCGCGCGCCGCGGCGATGCCGACGACCTCGGGCAGCAGCCATGTCGTGGCCATCCCGGGGTGCATGCCGAGGCGGGCGAACGGCACCGAGAACCGCGCGGACGCAGCGGCGTAGCGCAGGTCGCACGCCAGCGCCAGCGCCGCGCCGGCGCCGACGGCCGGACCGTTGAGCGCAGCGACGGTCGGCACCTCGAGGTCGCGGATCGACAGCCACGCGCGGTAGAACTCGAGCATCCGGTCGCGCTGGTCGGCCACGCTGGCGTCGGGCTCGCTGCCGATCCACCCGGTGTCCCCGCCGGAGCAGAACGCGTGACCCGCACCGGTGACGACCACGGCCCGGACCGCGCGGTCCGAGCGCAAGGCGGCCATCAGTCGCGCCCAGGCCGCGGTCATCGGGTGGCTCATCGCGTTGCGCCGCTCGGGGTTGGCCAGGGTCACCAGCACGACCCCGTCGGCGTACGCCGCGGCCGAGAGATGGTCGGCCTCGACGCTCCACTCGTGCGCGTAGCGGGAGTCCTCGAGCACGGCGACGGGCGTGATGTCGGTCATGGGGACGACGGTAGCGAGCCTGTCTCCCGCCCGGTCTGGCGCTCGGTTCGTACCTTTTAGAATGATATGTGGCGTTTCGTCCCTCGGGCACCGCGCGCGCCTGCGCGAGTTGGGCCTGCGCAGCGCGTAGGGTCGAAGCAGCCCAGGCCACCCCGGTGGCCCGTGCGTGGCTCGTGCCCGGCGCCCCCAGCGGGGTGTCAGCGACCGGGTCACGGCGTATCCACACCCCGGAGGAGAACCCCATGGCGGACGACAGCTACACCGGCGAGGCGTACTGCGTGAAGTGCAAGGAGAAGCGCGAGTTCACCGGCACGATCGTCGAGAAGAACAACCGCCGCATGGCGCAGGGCATCTGCCCCGTCTGCGGCACGAAGGTCAACCGGATCCTCGGCAACAAGAAGGACTGATCCGGCACCACGACGACGTCGAGGCCCCGTCCGCACCTGCGGGCGGGGCCTCGTCATGTCCGAGGCCGACCCGCCGCGGCGTTCCCGCCGCCCTAAGGTGGCGGCGTGACCGCCTCCCCCGGGTCCTCGCACCCGCTCGCCGCGGCCTCCTCGGCCGAGATCGCCGCGACAGTGCTCGCCGCGGTCGACGCGCGCCAGGAGGAGACCCTCGACCTGCTCGCCCGCCTCGTGGCGATCCCGAGCACCGGGGGCAGCGCCGCCGAGTGCGAGATCCAGCACGTCGTCGCCGACCTGCTCCACGACGACGGCTTCGACGTGGAGATCTGGCCCCTCGACCTCGACGACCTCACCGCCGACCCCGCGTTCCCGGGCATGGAGGTGGAGCGGCACGAGGCCTACGGCGTGGTCGCGACCCGCGCCGGCCACGCGCCCGACCTCGGGCGCAGCCTGCTCGTCGACGGGCACACCGACGTCGTGCCACCCGGCGACCTCGGGCGGTGGTCGGGCGACCCGTATGAGCTTCGCCGCGTCACCCACGATGGTCGCGACCTGCTCCTCGGGCGCGGCACCTGTGACATGAAGGGCGGGCTCGTCGCGTCGATCGTCGCTGCCCGGGCGCTGCGCGCCGCCGGCGTACGCCTGGCCGGCGACCTCACGATCGCGCCGGTCGTCGGTGAGGAGGACGGCGGGCTCGGCACGTTCGCGCTCCTGCGTCGCGGCGTCACCGCCGACGCCTGCGTGATCCCCGAGCCTACCGACCTCGACGTCGTCCCCGCCAACGCCGGTGCACTCACCTTCCGGCTGCGCATCCCGGGGCGCGCGGTGCACGCCTCACGGCGCACCGAGGGCGTGAGCGCGATCGACAAGCTGGTGTCGGCCCTCGCGGCGCTCGAGGCGCTCGAGACCCGTCGCAACGCCGACGTCGATCCGCTCATGCGCCGGTGGCGACCGGCCTACCCGATCTCGATCGGCACGGTGCACGCGGGCGACTGGGCCTCGACGGTGCCCGACCTCCTCGTCGCCAAGGGACGCCTCGGCGTCGCGCTCGGCGAGACGGTCGCCGACGCCCGCGCCGAGCTCGAGGCCGCCGTCGTCGAGCTGTGCGCCGGCGACGTCTTCCTGCGCGAGCACCCGATCACGGTGCAGTGGTGGGGCGGCCAGTTCGCGCCCGGCGTGAGCGAGGACGACGACCTCGTCGAGCGGGTGCGCCGCGCTCACCTGCTCGCCGCGCCCGGAGCACGCCCGCAGGAGGTCTACGGCGCCCCCTACGGCAGCGACCTGCGCCTGCTGGCGCCGTCGATGCCGGTCCTGCAGTACGGCCCCGGCGACACCCGCACCGCCCACGCGCCCGACGAGAGCGTGGCCGTCGACGACCTCCACGCCGCCACCCGCGCTCTCGCGCTCCTCTACCTCGAGCACTGCGGCGTCGTCTGACCCTGGCCGCTTAGCGCGTCGCACGTGCGGAGCGTGGGCTCCCTGCACAGCCCGGGCTGCGCACGATGCCGGTCATGAGCAGGCACATGCCGATCCCCCGTCCCGCCCGTCCCGTGCTGCGCCGCGGCCGCGGCCGCGTCCAGCTCGGGCTCGATCCCGAACGGTCGGTCGTCGTCGAGCGGCTCTCCGACATCGCGAGCACCGCGCTCGTGCGCCTCGACGGGCGAACCGGCCGGCACGAGGTGCTGCGGTTCGCCCCCGATCTCGCCGACGTGCTCGACGAACTCGACCGGCGCGGGCTTCTCGACGACGACCCCGGCCCCTACGCCGGCCTCTCGTCGGTCCGGCGCGAGCGGCTCGCCCCGGACCTCGCCGCACTCGCCGCATCGGTGTCGAGCACGCCGGAGGCGCTGCGCGTCCTGGCCCGTCGCACGCGGTCGTCCGTGGACGTCCGCGGGACCGACCGCGTCGCCGCCCACGTCGCCGTCGGGCTCGCGGCCGACGGCGTACCCCACCTCCCGGTCGCGGTCACGGCCGACGCCGCGCGGGTCGGTCCGCTGGTGCTGCCGGGCACCACCGCGTGCCTGTGGTGCCTC
>DATCCY010000106.1:0-31080 GCA_036510975.1 Candidatus Nanopelagicales bacterium | reverse complement strand
GTCTGCGCGGCGCTCGCCGTCGCGAAGGCGGAGGCCGTCGCCGACGACGTACGACGCGAGCTGCCCGGCGCGGTCGTCGTCGCCTGCGACTCGGTGCTCGACCTCGACGGCGTCGCGCTCGGGAAGCCGGCCGACCCAGCAGAGGCGGTCCTGCGCTGGCAGGCGATGCGCGGCCGGGACGGCGTGCTGCGGACGGGCCACACCGTGGTGCGGCTCGGCGCGAGCCGGGCCGACGACGTCGAGGTGTCGTCGGTGGCATCGACGCTGGTGCGCTTCGCCGACCTCGACGACGACACCGTCACGGCCTACGTCGCGACGGGCGAGCCGCTGAACGTGGCGGGCGCCTTCACCCTCGACGGCCTCGGCGGGCCGTTCGTCGAGGGCGTCGACGGCGACCCGGCCAACGTCGTCGGCCTGTCCCTGCCGCTGCTGCGCCACCTGCTCGCCGATGTCGGCGTCGGCTGGACCTCGCTCTGGGCCGACGGATCGCGGCGACCCGCGAGGCGATAGCAGGCACGTGTCGTCTGCAGCGCGATGCTGCTATCGCCACCGCGGGTCAGACGTCGAGGGGTGACACGTCGTCGTCGGAGACGCGCATGATCGACCGGAACACCTCGGCGACCGTGGCACCGGGCTCGGGGCGGTGCGAGACGACTACGCGGTCGCCCGCGCGGACCGTGCCGGGCGCCACGACCCGCAGGTAGGTGCCCGGGACGGCGGCGAGGGTGAACTCGCGCAACCAGCCCCGACGGTCGATCCAGCCCCGGAAGGTCGCGCAGGGGACGCGCGGATCGGTCACCTCGAGCTCGAGCTCGTCGCCGATGCGCCAGCGCTCACCGATGCGCGCGCCGTTGACGTCGACCCCGCGCGTCGTGAGGTTCTCCCCGAAGGACCCGTTGCCCAGCTCTCGGCCGAGATAGGCAGCCCAGCGGTCGAGGTCCTCCCGCGCATAGGCGTAGACGGCCTGGTCGTCGCCGCCGTGCACGGAGCGGTCTCCGATGGAGTCGCCCACGAGCCCGCTGCCGGCACCGCCCTCCCTCGGTCCAGGGGCACGCACCAGGACCGGCTGTTCGGTGGGTCGCTTGTCGATGCCGGTGTCGGCGGCGTCCTTGTACGGGTTCGGCCGCACGTGCGCGAGGTTCACGGACAGCACGCGCGGCTCCTCGGGTGCGGGTGAGGGTGAGGGGCTCGGCGTCGGTGTCACGCCACCACGCTAGCCGCACCCGCGTGTGACGTTCGTCGCCGACCGAGCCTCACGCGCCCGCCGTCACTACCGTGACCAGGAGAGCGACGACCAGGGGAGGTCGGATGTCCGAGGTGCGCAAGGCGATCCTGCGGGAGTACCTCGCCGCGTACAACGCCGGCGAGTGGGACGACCTCGCCGACTTCTGCACGGCGGACTACCGGCACCACACCAACGACCTGGCGCTCACGTCCGAGCAGTTCTACCGCGGCGCGGAGTGGATCCGCTCCGGGCTCGAGGGGTTCCGGGTCGAGATCGACGACATCGTGTCCGAGGGCGAGAAGGTCGTCGTGCGGTTCACCGGGCGCGGGCGCCACACGGGCTCGCTGTTCGGGGAGGCGCCGACCGCCGCCGAGGTCGCGGTCCCCGGCATCACGCTCTACCGGTTCGAGGACGGCGCGATCGCCGAGGACTGGGAGTGCGTGGACGAGCACTTCCTGCGCCGTCAGGTCGGTGCCGCGCCGCCGGACTGAGCCGATAGCGCCCGGACGGCCACCGTGACCGTGGTCAGACCGGCGGCACGCCGTGGCGCCGGGTCGAGAAGTGCCGGTCGCGGCCGGCGGCGGCGGTCAGCCGCAGCGCGATCTCGCGGCGCAGGTCGGCCGGTTCCACGATGGCGTCGATGACCAGGTCGCTGGCGAGGCGCAGCAGGTCGACGTCGGCCTCGTACTCGGTACGCCGGGCCGCGACGAAGGCGGCGCGCTCCCCGGCGTCCTCGATCGCCTCGATCTTGTTGGCGTAGACCGCGTTCACCGCTGCCTCGGGTCCCATCACCGCGATGCGCGCCGTCGGGAGCGCGAGGCACGCGTCCGGGCCGAAGCCGGGACCGGCCATGGCGTAGAGCCCGGCGCCGTAGGCCTTGCGCAGGACGACGGAGACCTGCGGCACGGTCGCCTCGCTGACGGCGGTGATCATCTTGGCTCCGTGTCGGATGATGCCCTCGCGCTCGACGTGGGAGCCGATCATGAAGCCGGGGACGTCGGCGAGGTAGACGAGCGGGACGTTGAACGCGTCGCACCACCAGATGAAGCGGGCCGCCTTGTCTGCGCTGTCGCCGAAGAGCACGCCGCCCCGCACCGCGCTGTTGTTCGCCACGATCCCGACCGCCTTGCCCTCGAGCCGCGCGAACCCGGTGACGAGCTCGCCGGCGAACAGCGGCTTGATCTCGAAGAAGGACTCGTGGTCGACGAGTGCCTCGACGACGTCGCGCACGTCGAACGGCTTGCTCTCCGGCATGGGGACGAGGTCCGGGGTGAACTCGCGGGCTGCCGGTTCGGCGGCGTAGACCGGGGGCTCCTGGCGCCACGAGCCCGGGAGGTAGGAGAACACCAGCCGGGCCTGCTCGATCGCGTCGTGGTCGTCGTGGGCGAGGTTGTCGCCGCACCCGGAGACCGTCGCGTGCATCCGAGCGCCGCCCATCTCCTCGAGGCTGACCTTCTCGCCCACGACCATCTCCGCCATGCGCGGGCTGCCGAGGTACATCGAGGCGTTGCCCTCCACCATGATCACGACGTCGCAGAACGCGGGGATGTACGCACCACCCGCGGCGGACGGGCCGAACAGGCAGCAGATCTGCGGCACCTTCCCCGACAGCGCCACCTGGTTGTGGAAGATCCGTCCGGCGCCTCGACGACCGGGGAACAGGTCGACCTGGTCGGTGATGCGCGCACCGGCGGAGTCGATGAACCAGAACACCGGGAGCTCGTCGCGCAGCGCCGCCTCGGTGACCCGCACGATCTTCTCGACCGTGCGTGCGCCCCACGAGCCGGCCTTCACCGTCGGGTCGTTCGCGACCACGAGCGCCGGCCGTCCGTCGACGGTTCCCCGCCCGGTGACGACGCCGTCGGCGGGGAGGCCGGCGGCGAGGGCGTTGGCGAACTGGCCGTCCTCGACGAACGACCCGGGGTCCATGAGCAGCGCGATGCGCTCGCGCGGGTGGAGCTTGCCCGCGGCCGCGAGCTTCGCGGCCGCAGCCTCGGGCACCCGCGTCGTAGCCGCGCGCGCCGCCCGGATCGCGTCCTCGCTCACCGCGTCCTCCCATGACGTTGACGTGAACGTCAAGGTAGCGCCACACTCCCCTCCACGACCACCCCACCCCTTCCTTGATCGCCCCTTAGGGACGATCAAGGTTCTTTCGCCCGATCTGTCCACAACTCGCGATCATGAACCGCTCCGAGGAGGTCGATGTGGCTGACGAGACGTACACCGTCGGGCAGCTCGCCGCGGAGCTCGGCGTCACCACCCGCACGCTGCGCTTCTACGAGGAGGCCGGCATCGTGTCCCCCGCGCGCACGGGCGGCGGCGCCGCCCGTCGCTACACGCCCCGGGACCGAGCGCGGCTCGTGCTCGCCGTGCGCGGCAAGCGGTTCGGGATGTCGCTGGCCGAGATCCGCGAGATCGTCGACATGTACGACGCGGAGCCGGGCGAGGCCGGCCAGATACGCCGGCTGCTGGCGTCCCTCGAGACGGTGCGCGCCGACCTCGTCGCCCGCCAGGACGAGATCCTCCGCACGCTCGACGAGGTCGAGGACGTCACCCGCAGGTGCCAGGCCCGGCTCGTCGAGCTGGACCCCTCGGCTGCGTCGCCGAGGTCACGTCGCCGGGTCTCTCCCCCGACCCGCGCGCAGGGGGTCCGTTCTGGCAAGGTGAACGTTGGTGCGGCCGCGGGACCCGCACCGGGCTCGGACCACGCCCCGTCCCCGGCGTCAGGAGCGAAGTCGCGATGACCATCTCGAAGGTCCTCATCGCCAACCGTGGCGAGATCGCCATCCGGGTGGCGCGGGCGTGCCGCGACGCGGGCATCGCCAGCGTCGCCGTCTACGCCGACCCCGATCGCGACGCGCTGCACGTCAAGACGGCCGACGAGGCCTACGCGCTCGGCGGCTCGACCGCCGCGGAGACCTACCTCGTCGTGGACAAGCTGCTCGACGTCGCGCGCAGGTCCGGCGCCGACTCGGTCCACCCCGGCTACGGCTTCCTGTCCGAGAACGCCGACTTCGCGCAGTCCGTCATCGACGCGGGGCTGGTCTGGATCGGCCCGCCGCCGGACGCGATCCGCTCGCTCGGCGACAAGGTGTCGGCGCGCCACATCGCCCAGCGCGCCGGCGCGCCCCAGGTGGAGGGCACTCCCGACCCGGTCGAGACGGCCGAGGAGATCCAGGAGTTCGCCCGCGCGCACGGTCTCCCGATCGCCATCAAGGCGGCGTTCGGCGGCGGTGGTCGAGGTCTCAAGGTCGCGCGCACGATCGAGGAGATCCCCGAGCTGTTCGACTCCGCGGTCCGCGAGGCCGTCGCAGCCTTCGGCCGCGGCGAGTGCTTCGTCGAGCGCTACCTCGACAGCCCGCGCCACGTCGAGACCCAGGTCCTGGCCGACCAGCACGGCAACGTCGTCGTGGTCTCCACCCGCGACTGCTCGCTGCAGCGACGCCACCAGAAGCTCGTCGAGGAGGCGCCCGCGCCGTACCTCTCGGAGCACCAGCGCGACGAGCTCTACCGCGCGTCGAAGGCGATCATCAAGGAGGCCGGCTACTACGGCGCCGGCACCTGCGAGTTCCTCGTCGGCGTGGACGGCACCATCTCCTTCCTCGAGGTCAACACCCGGCTCCAGGTCGAGCACCCGGTGACCGAGGAGGTCTCGGGCATCGACCTGGTCCGCGAGCAGCTCCGCATCGCGAACGGCGAGGTCCTCGGCTTCGACGACCCGCCGCTGCGCGGCCACTCCTTCGAGTTCCGCATCAACGGCGAGGACCCCGGTCGCTCCTTCCTGCCCGGCCCCGGCGTCCTCACCGTGTGGAACCCGCCGTCAGGTCCTGGCGTCAGGCTCGACGCCGGATTCCAGGCCGGCGACGTCATCGGCGGCAACTTCGACTCGCTGCTCGCCAAGCTCATCGTCACCGGCGCCACCCGCGAACAGGCGCTCGAGCGCTCCCGCCGGGCGCTCGACGAGTTCGAGGTCGAGGGGATCGCCACCGCCCTGACCTTCCACCGCGCCGTCGTGCGCGACCCGGCGTTCGCGACCCCCGACGACGTCCCGTTCCGGGTCCACACCCGCTGGATCGAGACCGAGTTCGTCAACGACATCCCGGCCTACGCCGGTGCCGCTGCCGACGTGGCGGAGCCCGAGGTGCGCCAGTCGCTCACGGTCGAGGTGGGCGGCAAGCGCCTCGAGGTCGTGCTTCCCGCGGGCATCGCCCTCGGGCACGGCGGCGGTGCCGCTGCCGGTCCGAAGAAGGCACCGAAGCGCAGCGCCAAGAAGGGCGGCAGCGCCGCCTCGGGAGACTCGGTCGCCGCGCCCATGCAGGGCACGATCGTCAAGGTCGCCGTCGAGGATGGCCAGCTCGTCGAGGCCGGCGACCTCGTCGTGGTCCTCGAGGCGATGAAGATGGAGCAGCCGCTCACCGCGCACAAGGCAGGCACCGTCACCGGGCTCACCGCCGAGGTCGGGGCCACGGTGCCGAGCGGCACGGTCCTGCTCGAGATCAAGGACTGACCTGGCCTTCGCCCGTGGCGCGGCCGCGACGCCCGCCCAGCCGGGTTGCGGCCGGGGCGCAGGCGTAGCGTGAGCGACATGGACCTCCGCGCGGTGTCGTCTGTCCAGGATCGTCGCCCGACCCGCCGACGGGGCGTCCTCGTCGCCGTGGTCCTCGCGTTCGTCGCCCTCGTCCTCGCCGCCCCTGCGGCGTCGGCCGCCGTGCCGATCGACACCGTCGCGACCGCCCTGCAGAGCTCGCCGGTCTACGTCGAGGGCGGCAACGAGGCGCAGGTCTTCCCCAGCGACTACGAGCGGCTCCTCACCGATGTGCAGGCGGCCGGTACCCCGCTCTACGTCGCCGTGATCAACTCCGCGTCGCTCGGCGGTCTGTCGATCTCGCAGTACACCCACCAGCTCGGCGCCAAGGTCGGCGTCACCGGCACCTACGCCGTCGTCGCCGGCCGTCAGTTCTATGCCGACTCCCAGCTCTTCCCGGTCGGACAGCTCGCCACCCAGTCGGTGGCCGACCACAAGGCGGGCGGAGCCAACGCGATCCTCGACGCGTTCATCGCGGGCGTCACCGACCTCGCCGCCGGGTCCAGCGGCGGCTCCGGCGACGGGACCGCCACGGGCCCGGCGCTCGACCCCGGGTCCACCGGCTCGGACACGAGCGGCGTGAACCTCACCCCGATCCTGCTCGTCGGCGGCATCGGGCTCGCCGCCGTGGTCGGCATCGGTGCCGTCGCCTCCCGGTCGAGCAGCAGGCGCAAGGCCGAGCAGCTCGCGGCGGTGCGCACGGTCGTCGACGAGGACGTCACGGAGTTCGGGGAGCAGGCCACCGCCGTCGACGCGACCGACGCGCGACTCGGCGACGCCGGGCGGGCCGAGCTCACCGCAGCGCTCGCGGCGTACGACAACGCCAAGATCCGGGCCGACGGCATGCGCTCGCCGCAGGAGGCGGCCCTGGTCACCCAGGCGCTCGAGGACGGCCGCTACTACCTCGCCTGCGCGACCGCGCGGATCAACGGGACCCCGGTGCCGGTCCGCCGCGCACCGTGCTTCATCGACCCGCGTCACGGGCCGAGCGTGCAGGACGTCATGTGGGCGCCGGAGGGCGGCGCGCAGCGCTCGGTACCGGTGTGCCAGGCCTGTGCGGTCGCGATCGCCGACGGCCGCACCCCGGTCGCCCGCGAGGTCCCGGTCGGCACCGCCGGGCAGCGGGTGCCGTACTGGATGGCCGGCCCGCAGTACCAGCCCTACGCCGGGGGCTACTACAACGCCTACGGCAACATCCTTCCCGCGCTCATGATCGGGACGATGCTCGGCGGCGGCCACACCACCGTCGTGAACAACGTCTACGACAGCGGCGGCGGCTGGATGGGCGGTGGAGGCGACTCCGGCGGCGGCGGCTGGATGGGCGGTGGAGGCGGCGACTTCGGTGGTGGTGGTGGCGACGGCGGTGGCGGCGGCTTCTGACCGTGCGGCGCCGCGCACACCACCCGGAGGGCCCATCGGGTCCCGCCCCGTCCGCTCCGATGGTCACCAGGTGAGCGGTCGCCCCCGAAGTCGGTCTCGTCGCTGCGCCGCGCTCGCCGCGGCGGTCCTCTCCGCGACGGCCGTGGCCGGCGGCGGCAGCGCCTGGTCAGCACCCGCGCTCTCGGGCACCGGGAGCGCGGCGCCACGGGTCGCGCCGCCCGCGGCCACGACCGCCCCGACGTCGGCGTACCTGCCCGGCACGCGCTGCCGCGCCTTCCCCGCCGACAGCTGGTGGCACGCGGACGTCTCGCGCCTGCCCGTCAACACCCGGTCGGCGCAGTGGCTCTCGCACATGCAGGTCGCCACCCGCAGGCTGCACGCCGACTTCGGGCCTGCGTTCGGCGCCCAACCGGTCCCCTACGGCATCCCGATCACCGTGGTGACCAAGGCACCGCGGGTGGCGGTGTCCTTCGGCTACGCCGACGAGAGCGACCGCGTGCGCTACCCGCTCTCGAGCTCCACGAAGATCGAGGGCGGCAGCAACGCCGACGGCGACCGGCACGCCATCGTGGTCGACGCCGCCACGTGCACGCTGTTCGAGACCTGGGACACCCACCGCACGGCCACCGGCTGGTACGCCGGCTCCGGCGCGGTCTGGTCCCTGACGTCGGACGCCCTGCGCCCGGCCGGCTGGACCTCGGCCGACGCGGCCGGCCTCCCGATCCTCCCGGGGCTGCTCCGCTACGACGAGGTGGCCGCCGGCTACGTCGACCACGCGATCCGCTTCACCACCAACGTCACCGACCGCTCCTACGTCTGGCCGGCCCGCCACTCCGCCGGGTCGGTGAGCAACCATGCCTACCCGCCCATGGGCGCGCGGTTCCGCCTGAAGGCGTCCTTCCCGATCTCGTCGTTCAGCAAGCAGGAGCAGGTCGTGCTGAGGGCGATGAAGACCTACGGGCTCGTGCTCGCCGACAACGGCAGCCCGTGGTTCTTCCAGGGGACGTCGGACACCCGCTGGTCCTCGACCCTGGTGAGCGACCTGGCCCGGGTACCGGCGTCGGCGTTCGAGGCGGTCGACACGTCCCGGCTGAGGATCTCGACGTCGTCGGGTGCCGCTCGGCGGCTCTGACGCCGCTCCCTCGGGACCGCCGGACGCGGCGACGCCGGACGGCTAGCGTGGCCGCAACGTCACCGAGCGAAGGCGGCCCCGTCGTGCTGGTTCCCCTCACCGTCAACGACTTCCTGGGTCGGGCCGAGACGGTCTACCCGGACCGCGTCGCGGTGGTCGACGAGCCGGACCAGCCCGCGGCGTCCTGGGGCGCGCTGACCTACCGCGAGCTCGCCGCGCGGGCGCGGGCGCAGGCGGCCGGGCTCGATGACCTCGGCGTCCCGGTGGGCGGCCGGGTCGCGGTCGTGTCGCACAACGCGGCGCGGCTGCTGACGAGCTTCTACGGCGTCTCGGGATCCGGCCGCGTCCTCGTGCCGGTCAACTTCCGGCTCGCCGCTCCCGAGGTGGAGTACATCGTCGAGCACAGCGGCTCCGACGTCCTGATCGTCGACCCCGAGCTCGACGACTCGCTCGCCGGCGTGACCGCCAAGCATCGCTTCGTCATCGGCGAGAGCGACGACGTCCTGTTCCCCGAGGGCCGCAGCGGCGCCCCGTGGCAGGGCGACGAGGGCGCGACGGCCACGATCAACTACACCTCGGGCACCACCGCGCGTCCCAAGGGCGTCCAGCTCACCCACCGCAACCTGTGGATCAACGCGGTGACGTTCGCGATGCACGTAACCGTCTCCGACCGCGACGTGCTGCTGCACACGCTGCCGATGTTCCACGCCAACGGGTGGGGGATGCCCTACGCCGTCACCGGGGTCGGCGGTCGTCACATCGTGCTGCGCAAGGTGGACGGCGCCGAGATACTGCGGCGCATCGAGGAGCACGGCGTCACCCTGCTGTGCGGTGCTCCCGCGGTACTGGCCGCCGTGCTCGACGCCGCGGCCACGTGGGACGGCCCCATCCCCGGCCGCGACCGGGTCCGCGTCGTCGTGGCCGGGGCCCCGCCGCCGACCCGCACGATCGAGCGCATCGAGACCGAGCTCGGCTGGGAGTTCATCCAGATCTACGGCCTCACCGAGACCGCTCCCCTGCTCACGGTGAACCGCCGTCGCGCCGAGTGGGACGACCTCGATCCGCACGAGCGCGCGCGCAGGCTGGGCCGCGCCGGGACCCCGGCCCTCGGCGTCGACCTCCGGGTGGACGAGTTCGGGGAGATCCTGGCGCGGGGCAACGTGGTGCTCGAGTCGTACTGGGAGCAGCCTGAGCAGAGCGCCATGGCGCTCGAGGGAGGGTGGTTCCACACCGGCGACGGCGGCACGATCGACGACGGCTACCTCACGATCAGCGACCGCAAGAAGGACGTCATCATCACCGGCGGCGAGAACGTGTCGTCCATCGAGGTGGAGGACGTCCTCGCGAGCCACCCCCATGTGCGCGAGGTGGCGGTCGTCGGCACGCCCGACGAGAAGTGGGGCGAGGCGGTGACCGCCCTGGTCGTCACCGACGGCACGGAGCTCACGGCCGAGCAGGTCATCGCCCACTGCCGCACCCACCTGGCCGGCTACAAGTGCCCGAAGCGGGTCGAGTTCCGCGACGCACTCCCCCGGACCGCCACCGGGAAGCTGCAGAAGTTCCTGCTGCGTCAGGACTTCTGGGCCGGCGAGGAACGCAGCATCAAGGGCTGACGGCAGCCATCGTCAGTCCGGCGTGTGGAGCTGGCGCGCGGCTTCCGCGATCGAGCCGGTGAGCGACGGGTAGACGGTGAAGGTCGCGGCCACCTCGTCCACGGTGAGCCGCTGGCCGACGCCGAGGGCGATCGGGTAGATCAGCTCGCTGGCCTTCGGCGCGACGACGACGCCGCCGACGACGATGCCCGTCCCCGGCCGCGCGAACAGCTTCACGAAGCCGTCGTGCAGGCCCTGCATCTTCGCCCGCGCGTTCGTCGCGAGCGGCAGCTTGATGCTGCGGACGTCGTCGGGCTCGGCGTCGGCTTGCGCCTGCGTGATGCCGATCGTCGCGATCTCGGGGTCGGTGAAGACGTTGCTCGAGACGCTGCGCAGGTCGAGCGGCGCCACGGCGTCACCGAGCACGTGCCTCATGGCGATTCGGCCCTGCATGGCGGCGACGGAGGCGAGCATGAAGACGCCGGTGACGTCGCCGGCCGCGTAGACCCCGCGCGCCGACGTGCGCGAGACCCGGTCGACCTCGATGTAGCCGGAGTCGGTGAGCCGTACGCCGGACTCCACCAGACCGACGCCCTCGGTGTTGGGGATCGAGCCGACGGCCATCAGGCAGTGCGACCCCTCGATCGTCGTGCCGTCCGACAGCGTCACGACCACGCCGTCGCCCGCGCGGACCGCAGCCACGGCGCGCGAGCGTCCGAGCACCTGCATGCCACGACGACGGAACACGTCCTCGAGCACCTGCGCGGCGTCGGCGTCCTCGCCGGGCAGGACGTGCTCGCGCGAGGAGACCAGGACGACCTCGGACCCCAGGGCGTTGTAGGCCGACGCGAACTCCGCACCCGTGACGCCCGAGCCGACCACGACCAGCCTCTCGGGGAGGACGTCGAGGTCGTAGACCTGCTCCCAGGTGAGGATCCGCCCGCCGTCGGGCTCGGCGCCCGGGACCACGCGCGGGCGGGCACCGGTGGCGACGAGCACGGCGTCCGCGTCGTGCGCCGAGGTGCTGCCGTCCTCCGCCGTCGCGACCACCCGCGCGGGCCCGTCGAGGCTGCCCCGCGCGCGGACGACCCGGACACCCTCGCGCTCGAGGCGGGCCTGGATGTCGTCGGACTGTGCCGCGGCGAGACGCCTGACCCGCTCGTTGACCTGCCGGAGGTCCACGGTGACCAGACCGGGGGCGGGGCGCTCGGCGGCGATCCGCACGCCGAGCTCGCCGCTGTCGGCGGCGAGGGTCATGACCTCGGCCGTGGCGATGAGGGTCTTGCTCGGGACGCAGTCGGTGAGCACGCACGAGCCACCGAGGCCGTCGCGGTCGACGACGGTCACCTCGGCGCCGAGCTGCGCGGCGACCAGCGCCGCCTCGTAGCCTCCCGGGCCACCACCGACGATCACCACGCGCGTCATGGCCGCCATCATTCCGCACCCCACCGCGCCCGGGGTGCGCGACGAGCCCGAGCCGAGCCTCGAACCGCTGCGGCGAGCCTTTCGCTAACCTCACCACGTGACCCTGTACGCCGCGTACGGCAGCAACATGGACCCGCTCCAGATGCTGCTGCGCGCACCCCACTCCCCCGGACGCGGCACGGGCTGGCTCCAGGGCTGGCGGCTGACCTTCGGCGGCGAGGACCTCGGGTGGGAGGGCGCCCTGGCGACCGTCGTGGAGGACCCCGACCCGGCCAGCCAGGTCTTCGTCGCGCTCTACGACATCTCGGAGCCCGACGAGGACGCCCTCGACGAGTGGGAGGGCAGCGACCTGGGCCTGTACGCGAAGATCCGGGTCCGCGTCGCCACGCTCGAGGGTGACGTCACCGCCTGGCTCTACGTCCTCGACGACTACGAGGGCGGCCTGCCCAGCGCGCGCTACCTCGGCATCATCGCCGACGCGGCCGAGGCCGCCGGCGCACCCGACGACTACGTGGTCGCCCTGCGCGAGCGCCCCTGCCGCAGCGTCGGCTGAGCCCGCCGCCCTACGCCGTCCCCCGTGACGTGGCGCCCGCGCGAGGTGCCACGAGCGCTGACGCCACGCCTCGCGACCCATCCGCTGACTCACGGAGCCCGGGGTCGATAGCGTCTGGCGCGTGACCGACTCCCCCGACCTCCTCCTGTCCGACCCCACCGCAGCAGCAGCCGCAGCAGCGGCGGCGCTCGCGAGCCTCACGGGCGTGGAGCGGCACGACGTCGCGCTCGTGCTCGGCTCCGGGTGGGTGCCCGCGGCCGACCTCATCGGGGAGACTGTGGCGGACCTGTCGGTCACCGACCTGCCGCACTTCGCGCCGCCTGCGGTCGCGGGTCACGCGGGTCGGGTGCGCAGCATCGACGCCGGCGGCACGAAGGCGCTCGTGTTCCTCGGCCGCACGCACCTCTACGAGCAGCGCGGCGTCGAGGCGGTCGCGCACGGCGTGCGCACGGCCGCGGCCGCGGGCGCCCGGGTCGTCGTCCTCACCAACGGCTGCGGCGGCCTGAACCCGTCCTGGACGCCGGGCACGCCGGTCCTCATCAGCGACCACATCAACCTCACCGGGGCGTCACCGCTGCGCGGCGCGACGTTCATCGACCTCACCGACCTCTACTCCGCGCGGCTGCGCACGCTGTGCCGCGAGCTGGAGCCCGACCTCCCCGAGGGCGTCTACGCGCAGTTTCGCGGGCCGCAGTACGAGACCCCTGCCGAGGTGCGGATGGCCGGGATCATCGGCGCCGACCTCGTCGGGATGTCGACCGGGCTCGAGGCGATCGCCGCGCGCGAGGCGGGCCTGGAGATCCTCGGGCTCTCGCTGGTCACCAACCTCGCGGCCGGCATGACGGGCGAGCCGCTCAACCACGAGGAGGTCCTCGAGGCCGGTCGCGCCGCCGCCGAGCGCATGGGTCGTCTGCTCGCCCAGGTGGTGCGGGCGCTGTGACGACGTCGCCGACGGACCCGACCCTCCTCGACCGCGCGAAGGCCTGGCTCGCGGACGATCCCGACCCTGACACCCGCACCGCGCTCGACCGGCTCCTCGACGCTGCCGGCAGCGGCGACGAGGGGGCCGCCGCCGAGCTCCTCGACGCCTTCGCGGGCCGACTCGAGTTCGGCACGGCCGGGCTCCGCGGCGCCCTGGGGCCAGGTCCGAACCGGATGAACCGCGCGGTCGTCACCCGCGCCGCCGCAGGTCTTGCCGCCCACCTCCGCACGCTGCACGGCACCGCCCCCCTGAGCGTGGTCGTCGGCTACGACGCCCGCCACAAGTCCGACGCCTTCGCACGCGACACCGCGGAGGTCATGGAGGGCGCCGGCATCCACGCGCTCGTGCTCCCGCGGCCGCTGCCGACGCCCGTGCTCGCCTTCGCGATCCGGCACCTCGGCTGCGCGGCCGGCGTGATGGTGACGGCCAGCCACAACCCGCCGCAGGACAACGGCTACAAGGTCTACCTCGGCGACGGCACCCAGATCGTGCCGCCGTCCGACGCCGAGATCAGCGCGTGCATCGACGCGGTCGGCGCCGTCGCCGACGTCCCGCGCGGCGCGGGCTGGGCGCGGCTCGACGACGGCGTGCTCTCGGCATACCTCGCGGCGGTGGCCTCCCTGATCCCCGCGGACGCACCACGTGAGGTCTCGATCGCCTACACACCGATGCACGGCGTGGGCGGCGACGTCGTGCTCCGCGCCCTCGAGGCGGCCGGCTACCCCGCGCCCCGGGTCGTCGCGGCGCAGTTCCGTCCGGACCCCGACTTCCCGACCGTGTCCTTCCCCAACCCCGAGGAGCCGGGCGCGATGGACCTCGCGCTCGAGGAGGGCGTGGAGAGCGACGCCGACGTCGTGATCGCCAACGACCCTGACGCCGACCGCTGCGCGGTCGCCGTGCCGACGCGCGACCGCGGCGCCCACGGCGGACCGGCGTACCGCATGCTGCGCGGTGACGAGGTGGGCTGGCTGCTCGGCTGGTGGCTGCGCCAGCGCGGTGCCCGCGGCGTCTACGCCAACTCGATCGTGTCCTCGTCGCTGCTCGCGCGGATGGCGGCGTCGTACGGGCTCGAGCACCGCGAGACCCTCACCGGCTTCAAGTGGATCGGCCGCGTCCCCGGCCTCGCGTTCGGCTACGAGGAGGCGCTGGGGTACTGCGTGGACCCGGCTCAGGTCGCGGACAAGGACGGTGTCAGCGCCGCGCTCCGCGTCGTCGAGATGGTGGCCGTGCTGCGCGCCGCCGGTCGCACCGTGCACGACGTCCTCGACGACCTCGCGATCGAGCACGGCCTGCACGCCACCGACCAGCTCTCCGTCCGGGTCGACGACGTCGCTCTCATCGGCGACGCCATGGCACGGCTGCGCGCCGCACCGCCGGAGTCGGTCGCCGGGCTCGAGGTCGAGAGCGTCGAGGACCTCGCGGACGGCCTCGACGGCCTTCCGCCGACCGACGGCGTACGACTGCGGCTCGCTGAGCACACGCGGGTGATCGTCCGGCCGAGCGGCACGGAGCCCAAGCTGAAGTGCTACCTCGAGGTCGTGGTCCCGGTGACCAGCGAGGGCACCCCCGCATCGGCCGACGTCGATGCCGCGCGGCTCGTCGCGGAGCACCGGCTCCGCGAGCTCACGGTCGGCATGGCCGCGGAGCTGGGCCTCTGATCGCCACGATCAGGTCACGGGCCGCGCATCCGGCGGCTCGGCGGGGCACACTGTCGCCACCCCCGGGTCCGGCCAGAAGGAGCACGCCCGCGTGACGATCATCTTCATCGCGATCCCGATGTTCATCCTCTTCCTCGTGGTGGAGGCGGTCTCCTACCGCCTGCGACCCGAGGACGACGAGCTCGGGTACGAGCTGCGCGACACCGTCACGAGCCTGTCCATGGGCCTCGGCAGCCGCGTGTGGGGGCTTCTCTGGGACGTGTTCGCGCTGCTGGGCCTGTCGGCGGCGTACGCCGTCTCGCCGTTCCGCATCGACATGCGCTCCCCGTGGGCCTGGGTGGCGCTGCTGTTCGCCGAGGACCTCTGCTACTACTGCTTCCACCGGGCGAGTCACCGCGTGCGCCTGTTCTGGGCCAGTCACGTGCAGCACCACTCGAGCCAGCGCTACAACCTCTCGACCGCCCTGCGCCAGGAGTGGACGGGCCTGGGCACCTTCGTCTTCTGGGTGCCCCTCGCCCTCGCGGGCTTCCCGGTGTGGGCGATCTACCTGCAGCAGTCGATCAGCCTGATCTACCAGTTCTTCCTGCACACCGAGCGTGTCCACCTGCTCCCACGACCCGTCGAGCTCGTGATGAACACGCCGTCGCACCACCGCGTGCACCACGGTGTCAACAACCAGTACCTCGACAAGAACTACGCCGGCATCCTCATCATCTGGGACCGGTTGTTCGGCACGTTCGAGCCCGAGGTCGAGCGTCCCCGCTACGGCATCACGAAGCAGCTCACCACGTTCAATCCGTTCCGGGTGGCGTTCCACGAGTGGTACTCGATGGGCCACGACGTGCGGCACGCGTCGCGCTTCCGCGACCGGGTCGGCTACGTCCTGGGCAACCCCGGCTGGCGACCGGCGACGGTGACCTCAGCCGCCTGAGGCCTCGAGGCGTCGCCGGTCGGCGTCGACCTCCTCGCGCAGGAGCGAGTAGGAGAACAGGTCGTGCCGGCCGTCGAGGCGTTCCTGCGCCGAGCGGAGGATCCCCTCCTGCACGAAGCCGGCCTTCTCGAGCGCCCGCTGCTCCGCGACGTTCTCGACGTCGGTCGAGGCCTCGATCCGATCGACGTCGGAGGTGTCGAGCAGCCACTCTGCGAGCAGCCGCTGGGCGACTCCGCCCACCCCGTGGCCCCGGGTGCCGGGCGAGAGCCCGATCCCGATGTTCCACGCACGCGAACCGCGGTTCGGCCCGTAGGACTCGCGGTGCCAGGTGACCTGACCGGCCACCGCGCTCACCCCGTTGACGTCGGCGAGCTCGACCAGCAGGCGACCGAGCCCCGTCGGCTGCTCGCGCGGGCCTGCCGGCCAGTCGTCGTACTCGCTCGGGGCGTCGACGTCGCGGTCCTCGTCGTAGGGCACCAGCTCGACCCGCAACCCCTTGGGCGTCAGTCCCCAGGCGACCGGAGCGTCACCGTGGTCGGTGATGTCGATGGTGCGGGACTCGTCCACGACTTCGATCATGCCGCGCCGCCGTGCCGGACGCAGCCCCGACGTAGGCGGATGCCGCGTCCGGACACCGGTCAGGCGGTCGTGGCGAGGACCTCGCGCAGCATCTCCAGCGTGGTGCTCGGGTGGATGAACGAGAAGCGCCCGACCGTCTCGCCCTCCCAGGAGGTGCTCGTGATGAAGGCGACCTGGTCCTCGAGCAGCCGCGCGCACCAGGCGTCGTAGTCCGCTGCTGTCCAGCCCTTCCGGCGGAACAGCACCATGCCCAGGGTGGGCTCGCGCAGCAGCTCGAGGTGCTCGGCGGCGGCGATCTCCCGCGCCACCGCCTTGGCCAGCGTCACCGAGTGCTCGATGGCCTCGGTGTAGGCGTCGGTGCCGTTGACGACCAGCGAGAACCACAGCGGCAGCCCCCGAGCGCGACGGGTGAGGTGGTAGGCGTAGTCGGTCGGGTTCCACTCGTAGGACCCGTCGTCGTGGTGGATGGCGTCGAGGTACGACGCGTCCTGCGTGTGCACCGCCTTGGCCAGCCGCGGCTCGCGGTAGATGAGCGCCGCGCAGTCGTACGGTGCGAACAGCCACTTGTGCGGGTCGACGACGAAGGAGTCGGCGAGCTCGATGCCGTCGTAGAGGTGCCGCACGCTGGGGGCGAACAGGCCGGCGCCGCCGTAGGCGCCGTCGACGTGGAACCAGAGGCCGCGCTCGCGCGCGACCGTGCCGACACCGCGAAGGTCGTCGACGATCCCCGCGTTGGTCGTGCCCGAGGTGGCGACGACGGCCACGATCGACTCGCGGTCGCCGTCCGCCTCCAGCGCGGCGCGCAGCGCGTCGCCGGTGAAGCGGTGGTCGGCGGTGGCGATGACGAACGGGTCGACGTCGATGATCGACATCGTGTTCTTCACCGACGAGTGCGCCTGGTCGCTCACGGCGATGCGCAGCCGACGGTGCCGCGCCTGCTCGCCGTCACGCGCCACGAGCCGGCGCCGCGCGGTGTCGCGAGCGACGACGAGGGCCGACAGGTTGCCGGCGGATCCGCCGGAGACGAACGCGCCGCCCGCCGAGGCGGGCAGCCCCGCGGCGTCGGAGATCCAGCGCAGCGCCTGGTTCTCCGCGGCGACCGCGCCCGCGGCCTCGAGCCACGAGATCCCCTGGAGCGACGCGGCGGAGACGACCATGTCGAAGAGCAGCGCGGCCTTGGTCGGCGCGGCAGGGATGAAGGCCCAGTAGCGCGGGGAGTCGGCCGACAGGACCGTCTTGCTCAGGTGCTCGGCGTAGATCTCGAGCACCCGTGCGGGGTCCATGCCGCCCGCGGTGACGAGCCCGTCGAGGATCGCGTCGACCTCCGCCTTCTGTCCGGGGTGGTCGAGCGGTGTCTCGGGGATCGCGAGCCGCCCGGCCACGTAGTCGAGGATGAGGGCGGTCAGGCCGGGGTCGGGGGTGTGCATCCGCTGCAGCGGCGCGGGGGCGTCAGCCATGGCTGGGGCCTTCCGGGAGGCGGCGCGCCGATGGCCGTCCACGCAGCAGGCGCCGGAGGCGCACTCTAGCCCGCGTGCCGCTGCGCCTCCAAGCGAGCAGCCTCCGGCTGCTCGCGTCGGCGCCGGATCCTGAACTGCTCGGGCACGGGTCGCGGACGGGCCTAGGATCTACCGGTGAGCCGATCCTCCGCCTCGATGCTCCTCGACCCCACCTCACTCGGCGAGGTCGGACGGTCCGACGCCACGCTACGCAGGTTCCTGTACGGGCTGCCCGGGGTCGACCAGGTCGGGGCCGACACGCGAGCTGCGGCGCTGTCGACCCGGTCGATCAAGACGACGGCCAAGGCGTTCGCCATCGATCTTGCGATCTCGATGATCGACCTCACGACCCTCGAGGGGGCCGACACCCCGGGGAAGGTGCGCTCGCTGTGCGCGAAGGCGCAGCGACCGGATCCGCACGACGGCTCGGTGCCGCGCACCGCGGCCGTCTGCGTCTACAACGACCTCGTGGGACTCGCCCGGGCCGAGCTCGGCGGCTCCGGGGTCAAGGTGGCCGCCGTCGCGACCGCGTTCCCCTCCGGCCGCGCCTCGCTCGCGGTGAAGCTGGCCGACACCCGCGACGCCGTCGTCCAGGGTGCCGACGAGATCGACATGGTGATCGATCGCGGGGCGTTCCTGTCCGGTCGCTACCTCGAGGTGTTCGAGGAGATCGCGGCGGTCAAGCAGGTGTGCCTGGCCGACGGCGCATCGGCGCACCTCAAGGTGATCCTCGAGACCGGTGAGCTCCAGACCTACGACAACGTACGGCGTGCCTCGTGGCTCGCCATGCTGGCTGGCGCCGACTTCATCAAGACCTCCACCGGCAAGATCTCGCCGGCCGCCACGCTGCCCGTCACGCTCGTGATGCTGGAGGCCTGCCGCGACTGGCGCGAGATCACCGGCGAGCTGGTCGGGATGAAGCCCGCGGGTGGCATCCGCACCACCAAGGACGCGATGAAGTTCCTCGTCCTGGTCAACGAGACCGTCGGGACCGACTGGCTCACGCCGGACCTGTTCCGCCTGGGCGCCTCGAGCCTGCTCAACGACCTGCTGCTGCAGCGTCAGAAGATGGCGACCGGACGCTACTCCGGCCCCGACTACGTCACCGTCGACTGAGGCCGCACGGCGAGGAGAACCGAGGACCCATGCCCACGCCCTTCGAGTACGCACCGGCGCCCGAGTCGCGCGCCGTCGTCGAGATCGCGTCGTCCTACGGCCTGTTCATCGACGGCGAGTTCGTCGACGGCACGGGCACGACGATCAAGAGCATCAACCCCGCCACCGAGGAGGTCCTCTCCGAGGTGGCCGTCGCGAGCGAGGCCGACGTCGACCTCGCCGTCAGGGCCGCGCGTCGCGCCTACACCCGCGTGTGGTCGAAGACCTCGGGCGCGGAGCGCGCCAAGTACCTCTACCGCATCGCCCGGATCGTCCAGGAGCGCTCGCGCGAGCTGGCCGTGCTCGAGACCCTCGACAACGGCAAGCCCATCAAGGAGTCGCGCGACGTCGACATCCCGCTGGTCGCCGCGCACTTCTTCTACTACGCAGGCTGGGCCGACAAGCTCGAGCACGCCGGCTTCGGCCCGGACCCGAAGCCGCTCGGTGTCGCCGCGCAGGTGATCCCGTGGAACTTCCCGCTCCTCATGCTCGCGTGGAAGATCGCGCCGGCGCTCGCCACCGGGAACACCGTCGTGCTCAAGCCCGCCGAGACCACGCCGCTGACTGCCCTGCTCTTCGCCGACATCTGCCGCCAGGCCGACCTCCCGCCCGGTGTCGTCAACATCGTCACCGGCGCGGGCGAGACCGGGAAGGCGCTCGTGGAGCACCCCGGTGTCGACAAGGTCGCGTTCACCGGCTCCACCGTGGTGGGCAAGGCCATCGCCCGCTCGGTCGCCGGCACCAACAAGCGGCTCACCCTCGAGCTCGGTGGCAAGGCCGCCAACATCGTGTTCGACGACGCACCGATCGACCAGACGGTCGAGGGCATCGTCGCGGGCATCTTCTTCAACCAGGGCCACGTCTGCTGCGCGGGCTCGCGCCTGCTGGTTCAGGAGTCGATCGCCGACGAGCTCGTCGAGCGGCTCAAGCGCCGCCTCGGCACGCTGCGGCTCGGCGACCCGCTCGACAAGAACACCGACATCGGGGCGATCAACTCCCTCGAGCAGCTCGAGCGGATCCGGCACCTCGCCGGCGTCGGCGACGACGAGGGGGCGGAGCGCTGGACGGCCGACTGCGACCTGCCGGCCAAGGGCTACTGGTTCGCCCCGACGCTGTTCACCGGCGTCTCGCAGGCGCACCGGATCGCGCGCGAGGAGATCTTCGGTCCGGTGCTGTCCGTCCTCACGTTCCGCACGCCGTCCGAGGCGGTCGAGAAGGCGAACAACACGCCCTACGGCCTGTCCGCCGGCATCTGGACCGACAAGGGCTCGCGCATCCTCAAGACGGCGACGGCCATGCGGGCCGGCGTCGTGTGGGCCAACACCTTCAACCGCTTCGACCCGACGAGCCCCTTCGGCGGGTACAAGGAGTCCGGGTACGGCCGCGAGGGCGGTCGCCACGGTCTCGCGGCGTACCTCCGCGTCGACTGACCCGTGCCCGAGCTCTGGAACGGTCGACGAAGCACAGTCTGGGAGGACTGACCCATGGCATCGCGCATCGAGGTCCGCAAGACCTACAAGCTCTACATCGGCGGGGCGTTCCCGCGCTCGGAGAGCGCTCGCAGCTACGAGGTCGTGGACACCAGGGGCCGCTTCCTCGCCAACGCCGCCCAGGCCTCCCGCAAGGACGCCCGCGACGCCGTCGTCGCGGCGCGCAAGGCCCAGCCGGGATGGGCCGGTGCCACGGCGTACAACAGGGCGCAGGTGCTCTACCGCGTGGCGGAGGTCATGGAGGGTCGCCGCGCGCAGTTCGTGGAGGAGGTGTCCCGCGCCGAGGGCCTGACCGCGCGCCGTGCCGAGTCCGTCGTCGACGCGTCGATCGACCGCTGGGTCTGGTACGCCGGCTGGGCGGACAAGCTCGCGCAGGTGCTCGGCGGCACGAACCCCGTGGCCGGGCCGTACTACAACTTCTCGGTGCCCGAGCCCACCGGGGTGGTCGCCGTGATCGCACCGCAGGAGTCCTCGCTGCTCGGCCTCGTGTCCGTCGTCGCACCGGTGATCGTGTCCGGCAACGCGGCGGTCGTGCTCGCATCGCAGGACAGACCGCTGGCCGCCATCACGCTGTCCGAGGTGCTGGCGACCTCAGACGTGCCCGGTGGCGTGGTCAACCTGCTGACCGGGCACGTGGCCGAGGTGGCCCCGTGGCTGGCCGCGCACATGGACGTCAACGCGATCGACGTCGCGGGGGTCGACGACGTGGCGCTGCGCACGCAGCTCGAGGTCGCGGCCGCCGACAACATCAAGCGCGTCCGGCGCCCCGACACCGACGACTGGACGGCCGACCCCGGCCTCTCGCGGATCCGTTCGTTCCTCGAGACCAAGACGGTCTGGCACCCGATCGGTGTCTGAGCGCACGCCCGCTCCCGATCTCGCCGACACCCTCGGCGAGCGGGTCGCCGACTGGTACGCCGAGAGCACGCTGCGCCGTGCGACGACCGTCACCCCCCTCGACGACGACGCCTGGTTCGTGCGGACCCCGCGGTGGCCCGACTCGTTCGCGACGAACTGCGTCGTCGTACGCCGCGACCCGGGTGGCCCGCGTCTCGTGGCGTGGGCCGACGAGCACCTCGGGGGCGCAGGTCTCGCGCATCGCTACGTGAGCGCCTACTGCGACCTCTCACCGGGGACCCGCGAGGCTCTGGTGGTGGCGGGCTACGAGCTCACCCCGCTCGTCGAGATGGCGCTGCCGCTGCCCGCCAAGACCCAGGTCGACGCCGGCCGCGCCGAGCTGGTCGACCTGGGCGAGAGCGGACGGCTGCACCGGGTGCTCTGGACCGACGAGTGGATGCCCGGCATCGACGACGGCACCGTCACCCAGCTCGTCGAGCGACGCCTCGACGACTCGCCGGGAGACGCACTGTCGTGGGTGGTTCGCGACCCTGCCGCGGCGCATCCCGTGAGCGGCGACCTCGTCGCGAGCGTCGACCTGTGCCTGCGCGGCTGGACCGGCGAGATCGACGCCGTCGCCACGCTGACGGCGTTCCGCGGGCGGGGATACGCCGCTGCGCTGATGGCCGCCGCGATCGCGGCGGCCACGAACCGCGGGTGCTCGCACGTCGTGCTCTCCGCCCTGGTCGACGACTGGCCGCGGGCCTGGTACTCGCGCCTCGGTTTCGTCGAGGTGGGCAACGCGTGGGAGGCGTTGCGCCGTGCTGACGGCCTGAGGTTCGCGGGCGCCCGCGAGGCGGGCCCGTGAGCGCGCGGGTCGTCCTGCTCTGCGGGCCTTCGGGCTCGGGGAAGACCCACATCGCACGCCGCAGCGGCCTGCCGGTCTTTCGCCTCGACGACTTCTACAAGGACGAGGACGACCCCACCATGCCGTTCTCGGCAGCGCTCGGCATCCCGGACTGGGACGACGTCGGGTCCTGGCACGCGGACCGGGCGGTCGAGGCGCTCGTCGCGCTGTGCCAGGACGGAAGAGTCGAGGTGCCGACGTACGACATCGGGCGCAGCCGCGCGGTGGGAACGTCGCTGTTCGAGTGCGGCGGGGCTCCGGCGGTCGTGGCCGAAGGGGTGTTCGCGGCGGAGATCGTCGAGGTGTGCCGGGAGCGCGGCATCCTCGCGGACGCCGTCGTCCTGCACCGCGCGCGGAAGAACTTCGGCCGCCGGCTCGTCCGCGACCTCGCCGAGCGCCGCAAGCCGCCGTCCACGCTGTGGCGCCGCGGCAGGCTGCTCATGCGGGTCGAGCCTGCGATGGTCGCGACCGCGACGGCCAAGGGCTGCCGTCCGGTCGACGCCGGCGGGCTCGGCGAGCTGCTCTCCGCTCTCGCCGCCCAGCGCAGTGACGCCTGACCCCCTCGAGAACCGGGTGCTGCCGCCACACCGCTCGGTGCCGGCCCGCGACCGACGGGCCGCACCGGACCGACCGCGGCCGGTCGCGACCTAGGGTGTCGGCGTGCACTACCTGCTGATCGGGCTCGGACTCGGCGTCGGAGCCGGTCTCGCTCCCGGTCCGCTGCTCGCGCTCGTGGTCACGACCTCGCTCGCGCACGGCTTCGGCGCCGGTCTGCGGGTCGCGCTGTCGCCGCTGGTCACGGACTCGATCATGATCGCCGTATCGGTCCTGCTCGTGCGCGAGCTGCCCGCGCGGGCGGCCGGCGTCCTCGGCGTGGTCGGCGGCCTCTACGTCGTCTGGCTGGGCATCGAATCACTGCGCGAGGAGTCCATGGCGCTGGAGACCGACGACGCCCCCGACCCGCTGCGCCGCGGCGTCCTGGTGAACCTGCTCTCGCCGCACCCATGGCTGTTCTGGCTCACCGTCGGCGGCTCGGTCGTCGTCTCGGCGTGGCACGAGGCCCCGCCGTACGCCGTGATCTTCGTCGCGACCTTCTTCGCCGTCCTGATCGCCACCAAGGCCGTCGTCGCCGGCGTCGTCGCGACGAGCCGCCGGGCCCTCACCGAGCAGGGCCTGCTCCGCGCCCACCGCGCCGCCGGCGTCCTGCTCCTGCTCACCGGAGTGCTCCTCGCCGCGGAGTTCGGCTCCCAGCTCCTCTCCGGCTGACCCGACCCGCCCCCCGGGAGTACGTGGTCCAAGTACCTGTCCCCCGCGGGAACCGTCCGAAGCGGCCGTTGCGCAGGTACTCGCGTCGGGTTCAGGTCTGCTCGGCGGCCAGGGCGGCGTAGCCGGGCTTGACCACGCCGTCGATCAGGGCCAGGCGCTCGTCGAAGTTGATGAAGGAGCTCTTGAGGGCGTTGACGGTGAGCCACGCCATCTCGTCGAGCCCCCAGCCGAAGGCCTCGGACAGCAGCATCATCTCGCGGGTCATCGACGTGCCGGACATCAGCCGGTTGTCGGTGTTGACCGTGACTCGGAAGCGCAGCCGCGCGAGCAGTCCGATCGGGTGCTCGGCGATCGACGCCGCCGCCCCGGTCTGCACGTTCGACGAGGGGCACAGCTCGAGCGGGATGCGCAGGTCGCGCACGTAGGTCGCGAGCCGCCCGAGGCTCGCCTCGCCGTCGGCGCCGACCGCGATGTCGTCGACGATGCGTACGCCGTGCCCGAGGCGCTCGCAGCCGCAGAACGCGACGGCCTCGTGGATGCTCGGCAGCCCGAAGGCCTCGCCCGCGTGGATCGTGATGTGGCACGACTCGCCGCGCAGGTACTCGAACGCGTCGAGGTGCCGGGACGGCGGGAAGCCGGCCTCGGCGCCGGCGATGTCGAAGCCGACGACGCCCTGGTCGCGGTAGTCCACCACCAGCTCGGCGATCTCGCGCGACCGTGCGGCCGTCCGCATCGCGGTGAGCAGTGCCCGCACCCGGATCTGCTGTCCCGCCGCGGTGGCGGCCGCCTCACCGAGGCGGAAGCCCTCGAGGACGGCCTGCACGACCTCGTCGAGGCTCAGCCCGCGGGTCACGTGCAGCTCCGGGGCGAACCGGACCTCGGCGTAGACCACTCCGTCGGCTGCGAGGTCCTGGGCGCACTCGGCGGCCACGCGGACGAGCGCGGCGTGCGTCTGCATGACACCGACGGTGTGCGCGAAGGTCTCGAGGTAGCGCACGAGCGAGCCCGAGTCGGCCGCCTCGACGAACCAGCGGCCGAGCTCGTCGACGTCGGTCGTCGGGAGGGCGTCGTAGCCCGTCTCGGCGGCGAGCTCGATGATGGTGGCCGGACGCAGCCCCCCGTCGAGGTGGTCGTGCAGGAGTACCTTCGGGGCACGGCGTACGACGTCCTCCGGCAGTGCGGCCCGCTGGCCGGCGGACGGGTCTCGGGGTGTCGCCGACGGGTGGACGGGTCCGGTTTCTACACTCACCCCGTCACGGTAGCGTTCCGTCAGGGCTGGTACCCCCACCCGGCTCAACCTCGGGTGGCCGATGCCGATGCATAGAGACGTGGAGACCATGACTGACAGCACCGACGACATCGGACCCAACGACCGCGTCGAGGTCATCCGGCCGGCCGCCGTACTCGAGGCCAGGGTCGCGACCCTCGTCCTGTCGGCCCTGCGCCGCGACGACGTCTCGGCCGGCGGCGTCTGGAACGCCTCCGCGTCCGTGTGGCAGCGCTACGACCGCGCCTGGAACGGCGTCGGCGGCACCCGCGGCGAGGCCAAGCTGCTGGGCACCGTGGCCGTCATGTACGACACACCGGTGCGCAACGAGGTCACCATCTACCGCGTCACGGTCACCCCGGCGGGTTCCGACCTCGGCTGGACCGTCGAGGCGCTGTGCGACGACGCCCTCGTGGCCGGCGGTCTCACCCTCGCGAGCTGCCCGCGCGCCGAGATCACCAACGCGCCCAAGGCGGACCCCTTCAAGAGCCGCGGCAGCGGCGACTGAGCCACGCCGCCCTTCCGCGGCGCGCACGTGACGAGCCCGGCTCCCGAGGGGGCCGGGCTCGTCCGTTCCCGGGTCCCGGTCGGCTCAGTCCTCGCGGTGGGCGCGGTCCGGGGCGAACGCCGGCAGGCATACGGCGACGTACTCGGCGCCCTCGCCCTGCGGCGTCGAGTAGCGCACCCGCTCGCCGGCGCGCGTGATCACGGCCTGTCCGGCCACCACCTCGAGGACACCGCCGTCGTGCTCCACGTGGACCACGCCACGAAGCACGAGGGTGAACTCGTCGAAGTCCGGCCTCTGGGCCGGCTCGTCCCAGCCCGCCGGCGCGACCATGCGCGCCACCGACACCTCGGGGGTGCCGGTGGTGACGTGGCCGACGTACTCGTCGATCGTCTTGCCCCCCGGGACCGGGATGCGGGTGGGCGCGGGCACGAGCTGCGGCACGGTCAGGCTCCGATGCGATCGAGGACGAGCGGCAGGCGGTCGACCCGGGTGCCCTCGTCGGCGATCTCGACGCCGTCCTCGAGGTCGGTGAGCGCGCGGGCGAAGCGCTCGGCGTCGTCGGTGTGCAGTGTCAGCAGCGGCGCCCCGGCAACCACGAGGTCGCCCGGCTTCGCGTGCATCTCGATGCCCGCTCCGGCGCTCACCGGATCCTCCTTGCGGGCCCGCCCCGCACCCAGGCGCCAGGCCGAGACGCCGACGGCCAGTGCGTCGAGGCGTGACAGCACCCCCGAGCGCTCCGCCACGACCACGTGCGACTCGCGCGCGGTCGGCAGCGGCGCCTGCGGGTCGCCTCCCTGGGCCGCGATCATCCGGTTCCAGGCGTCCATGGCCCGGCCGTCGGCGAGGACGTCGGCCGGATCGGGTCCGACGACGCCTGCCGCGTCGAGCATCTCGCGCGCGAGCAGGACGGTGAGCTCCACGACGTCGGAGGGGCCACCACCGGCGAGGACCTCGACCGACTCCCGCACCTCCAGGGCGTTGCCGGCCGTCAGGCCGAGCGGCGTGTCCATCGCCGTGAGGAGCGCACGGGTGCGCACGCCGGCGCTCTCGCCGAGCGCGACCATCGTGCGCGCCAGCTCGGCGGCGCGCTCCTGCGTCTTCATGAACGCACCGGAGCCGACCTTCACGTCGAGCACCAGCGCACTCGTACCCTCGGCGATCTTCTTGCTCATGATGCTGCTGGCGATGAGCGGGATGGCCTCCACCGTGCCGGTCACGTCGCGCAGCGCGTAGAGCTTCTTGTCGGCGGGCGCGAGGTGCTCACCCGCCGCGCAGATGACCGCGCCGACGTCGCGCAGCACCGCGAGCATCTCCTCGGTGGACAGCGACGCACGCCATCCCGGGATCGACTCGAGCTTGTCGAGGGTTCCTCCGGTGTGCCCGAGGCCACGGCCGGACAGCTGCGGTACGGCGGCTCCGCACGCGGCCACGACCGGAGCCAACGGCAGCGTGATCTTGTCGCCGACGCCGCCTGTGGAGTGCTTGTCGGTCGTCGGACGACCGACGCTGGAGAAGTCCATCCGCTCGCCGCTCGCGATCATCGCCGCCGTCCAGCGGGAGATCTCCCGCGGCGTCATGCCGTTGAGCAGGATCGCCATCGCGAGCGAGGACATCTGCTCGTCCGCCACGACGCCGCGCGTGTAGGCGTCGACGACCCAGTCGATCTGCGGATCCGTCAGCTCGTTGCGGTCGCGCTTCGCGACGATCACGTCGACAGCGGCGAACGGCTCAGTCATGACTCCCACCCGTCACCCTGTCGATGTCCGCGGCACCGAACGCGAGCGGCAGCACCTCGGCCATGCTCATGACGCCGTTCGGCGACATGACGAGACACCCGGCGCCGCCGTTCTCCCACAGCAGCTGGCGGCAGCGGCCGCACGGCATGAGCGCCTCGCCGTTCGCGTCGACGCAGGAGACCGCCACCAGCCTTCCGCCGCCGGTGGCGTGCAGGCTGGAGACCATCCCGCACTCGGCGCACAGGGCGACGCCGTACGCCGCGTTCTCGACGTTGCAGCCCACCACGATCCGTCCGTCGTCGACGAGCCCGGCGACGCCGACGCGGAAACGGCTGTACGGCGCATACGCCCGCGCCATGACCTCGACGGCTGCCGCGTGCAGCACCGCCCAGTCGACCTGGGGTGACATGGCGCTAGTGGTCCTGACCCTTGATGTACGGCTTCCCGTCGGCCGCCGGCATGCGCAGGCGTTGCGACGCCAGCGACAGCACCAGCAGCGTGGCGACGTACGGCGTCACGTACGAGACCTGGTCGGGGACGCTGTCGGTGTTGGCGTACCAGAAGAACACAACACCGGCCACCACCAGGGACACGATGCCCGGCACCATGCGTCGGCGGTAGAGCTGCCATGCGGCGAGCGCCACCATGCCGATGACGATCACGAGCAGCAGGGCATGGACCGCCTCGCCGCTGCGCAGCTGCATCGCCTGGGTGTAGCCGAACAGGAGCGAGCCGGCGCTGAGGCCGCCGACCCGCCAGTTGCCGAAGATCATCGCGGCGAGGCCGATGAAGCCCTGGCCCTGGGTCTGGCCCTCGCGATAGATGCCGGAGAGCACGGTGGCGAGGACGGCGCCGCCGAAGCCCGCCAGGCCGCCGGAGACGAAGACCGCGACGTACTTGTGGAGGTAGACGTTCACGCCCAGCGACTCCGCGGCGTAGGGCGCCTCGCCGCACGAGCGCAGCCGCAGGCCGAAAGCCGTGCGCCACAGGATGAAGAAGGTGATGGGCAGCAGAGCGATCGCGATGACGGTGGTGTACGGGACCTGGAACGTGATCGCCCGCACGATGCTCGCGACGTCGGAGACGAAGAACCAGCCCTGCTGCGCTATCGACTTCGCCGTGTCCGAGATCCACGGCAGGGTGAAGGTCGGGATCGCGGGGATCGACGGCGACTGCGTGGGCTGACCCGGCCACACCAGCGTGGAGAGGTACTGCGTGACGCCGAGGCCGAGGAGGTTGATCGCGACACCGGACACGATCTGGTCGACACCGAACGTGACGGTGGCGACGGCGTGCAGCAGACCGCCCAGGGCGCCGAACAGCGTCCCTGCGACCAGTCCCCACCACGGTCCGTACGTGACGCCGGCCCAGCCGGCGCCCCACGTACCCAGGATCATCATGCCCTCGAGGCCGATGTTGACCACGCCCGAGCGCTCGGACCACAGACCGCCGAGACCCGCCATGCCGATGGGGATGGCGAAGCCGATGGCGGCGGCGATCGTTCCGGCAGAGTCGAGCTCGCCCGCGCCGGTGACGATGCGGACCAGCGACAGCACAGCGATGAGCGCGCAGACGAGCATCGCGAGACGGCCGCCGGTGAGCTTGAACGTGCGCTTCTGGAGCGCGAGCGGTGACAGGACGTCGCCGGGGGTGGGGAGGCCGAGCTTGGTCCCGCTCCTGGGCTCGCTCATGCCGCCGCCTCCGCCAGCTCGGCCTCGGCCGCGAGCTGCCGACCGACGTCTCGCTGCTGAGCGGTGATCCGGTAGCGCCGGACGAGCTCGTAGGCGATAACGACCGAGAGAACGGCAACGCCCTGCATGATCGTCACGATCTCCTTGGAGACCCCGGAGAGGTCGAGGATCTGGCGCGACACGTCGAGGAACGCCCACAGCAGCGAGCCGAAGATGATGCCGATCGGGCTGTTGCGCCCGAGGAGGGCGATCGCGATCCCGGTGAAGCCGAGACCGGCCGGGAAGTCCAGGTTGTAGGTGTAGGCGGCTCCGAGCAGCTGCGGGATGCCGATGAGGCCGGCGAGGGCTCCCGAGATGAGCATCACGAACAGCACCATGCGCTTCGCGTCGATACCGCTTGCGGTGGCCGCCGTGGGTGAGAGACCGGAGGCACGGAGGTCGAAGCCGAAGCGCGTCCGGTTGAGCATCCACCAGAATCCGACGCCCACCGCGACCGCGAGCACGATCGTGCCGTAGATCTGCGAGCTCGCCCCGGACACGACGTCGAACCCGGGCACCTGGCCGCTGGGCCCGATCGGCTTCGTCCCGATGTTGTTGCTGCCCTCGATGAGCTCGGCGAAGCGGTCGGGGGCCAGCAGGAACGCGATGATGCCGGTGGCGACGTAGTTCAGCATGATCGTCGAGATGACCTCGCTGACGCCGCGGCGGTTCTTCAGCACCGCTGCCACCCCGGCCCACATCGCCCCGACCACCATGGCCACGACGATGATCAGACCGACGTGCAGCACGGGCGGAAGCTCGACGTGGCCGCCGACGAATGCCGCGAACAGCGCCGCGAGGCGGTACTGGCCGTCGACGCCGATGTTGAAGAGGTTCATCTTGAAGCCGACGGCGACGGCGACAGCCGCGATGTAGTACGTCGTCGACAGGTTGATCGTGAGCACGATGCTGTCCGGCTGCGTGCCGTAGTCCCACATCTGGCGGTAGACCTCGAGCGGCGGGTGGCCCGACAGCAGGAGGATGACCGTGGTCACCAGGAGCGCGAATCCCAGGGCCAGCACGGGTGCCGCCAGAGCGAGCAGGAGCTTCCTCACGACCCCTCACCTCCAGCGCCCGTCATGGCCGAGCCGAGCTGCTCTGGCGTGACGGTGTGCGGATCCGCATCGGCCACGAACCGGCCGCGCAGCAGCACCTTGATGTGGTCGGACAGGCCGATGAGCTCGTCGAGGTCGGCCGAGATGAGCAGGACGCCGAGACCAGCCACCCGCGCCTTGCGGATCTCGTCCCATATCTGGGCCTGCGCCCCCACGTCGACTCCCCGGGTCGGGTGGGCGGCGACGAGCACGCGCGGGTTGCCGCTCATCTCACGGCCGACGATCAGCTTCTGCTGGTTGCCGCCGGACAGTGCCGAGGCCATCACGTCGACTCCGGGGGTGCGCACGTCGTAGTCCGCCACGATCCGCTCGGTGTCGGCGCGGGCGCCCTTGCGGTCGATCAGCACACCCTTGGCGTTGGGCGCCTCGGTCTGGTGGCCGAGGATGCGGTTCTCCCACAGGGTGCCCTCGAGGAGCAGCCCGTGCCGGGTGCGGTCCTCGGGGATGTAGCCGATGCCCGCCTCGCGACGGGTCCGCGTGCTCCAGGCGGTGATGTCCTCGTCGCCGAGGACCACGGTTCCTGCCTGGGGCTTCTGCAGACCCATCACGGTCTCGACGAGCTCGGCCTGGCCGTTGCCCTCCACGCCCGCGATGCCGAGGACCTCGCCGGCGTGGATGGTGAGCGAGATGTCGTCGAGGACGAGGCGACCCGCGTCGTTGGCGAGCGAGACGCCCGCCACCTCCAGGATCTTCCGATCGGTCACGGTCGACTCGCGGGTCTCGGGCGAGGGGAGCTCGCTGCCGACCATGAGCTCGGCGAGCTGACGGGCGGTAACCTCGCTGGGCAGCACCGTGGTGACCGTGGTGCCGCCGCGGATGACGGTGATCTCGTCGGCGACGGAGAGGACCTCGTCGAGCTTGTGGGAGATGAAGATGACGGTGAGACCCTGGCTCTTGAGCTTGGCGAGCGCCGAGAAGAGCTGCTCGACCTCCTGCGGCACCAGCACGGCGGTCGGCTCGTCGAGGATGAGGGTCTTGCAGCCGCGGTAGAGCACCTTGATGATCTCGACCCGTTGGCGGTCCCCGACCCCGATGTCCTCGACCAGGGCGTCCGGGTCGACCGAGAGCTGGTAGGCCCGCCCGATCTCCTGGATGCGCCCGCGGGCGACGTCCATCTTGATGACGCCGGCGCGGCTGGCCGGCTCGTCGCCGAGGATGATGTTCTCGAGGACGGTGAAGTTGTCGGCGAGCTGGAAGTGCTGATGCACCATGCCGACCCCGCGCGCGATCGCGTCGGACGGCGAGCGCAGGGTGACGACCTGGCCGTCGATCTCGATCGTGCCCTCGTCGGGGCGGTGCATGCCGTAGAGCGTCTTCATGAGCGTCGACTTGCCGGCGCCGTTCTCGCCCACGATCGCGTGGACGGTGCCGCGGCGCACGGTGATGTCGATGTCGTAGTTCGCGCGGACCCCCGGGAAGGTCTTCGTGATGCCCCGGAGCTGGACTGCGACGTCCCCCACGACGGTGTCGGTGCTGATGACGCCCTCCTTCACGGCCTATGACGCGCTTCGGCTCGGACGCTATCGCGTCC
>DATCCY010000105.1:0-14309 GCA_036510975.1 Candidatus Nanopelagicales bacterium | reverse complement strand
CCTTGCACGCCTCTGGAGTGCTTGAGCGCTATGGCGTCGAGCTCATCGGCGCCAACGTCGAGGCGATCGAGGCAGGCGAGAACCGCGAGAAGTTCAAGGACATCGTCGCGGCGATCAACGACTCCGGGCTCGCCGCCGAGTCGGCGCGCAGCGCGGTGTGCCACACCATGGCCGACTGCCTCGCGGCCGTCGACGACCTGCGCTACCCCGTGGTCGTGCGCCCGTCGTTCACGATGGGCGGCGCGGGCTCGGGCATCGCCTACGACGAGACCGATCTGCATCGCATCGCCGGCGCTGGTCTCGCCGCGTCTCCCACCACCGAGGTCCTCCTTGAGGAGTCGATCATCGGCTGGAAGGAGTACGAGCTCGAGCTGATGCGCGACAAGAACGACAACGTCGTGGTCATCTGCTCGATCGAGAACGTCGACCCGATGGGCGTCCACACCGGCGACTCCATCACGGTCGCTCCCGCGCTCACCCTCACCGACCGGGAGTACCAGCACCTGCGCGACGTCGGCATCGCCGTCATCCGCGAGGTCGGCGTCGACACCGGCGGCTGCAACATCCAGTTCGCCGTCAACCCCGACGACGGGCGGATGGTCGTCATCGAGATGAACCCCCGCGTCTCGCGCTCCTCCGCGCTCGCGTCGAAGGCGACGGGCTTCCCGATCGCGAAGATCGCGGCGAAGCTGGCGGTGGGCTACACCCTCGACGAGATCCCCAACGACATCACCCGCGAGACACCCGCGAGCTTCGAGCCCGCGCTCGACTACGTCGTGGTCAAGGTGCCGCGCTTCGCGTTCGAGAAGTTCCCCTCCGCGGACCAGACCCTGACCACGACCATGAAGAGCGTCGGTGAGGCGATGGCCATCGGTCGCAACTTCACCGAGGCGTTGCAGAAGGCGCTGCGCTCGGTCGAGCGCAAGGAGGCGCCCTTCGCCTGGACCGGCGAGCGCAGCGTGGTCGACGTCCCGGCGCTGGTCGAGGCGGTGAAGGTTCCGCACGACGGGCGGCTGAAGAAGGTGCAGCAGGCGCTGTGGGCGGGTGCCACCGTGTCGGACCTCCACGAGGCCACCAACATCGACCCCTGGTTCCTCGACCAGATCGTGCTGCTCAACGAGATCGGCGATGCGCTCCGCGAGTCCCACGAGCTCACGCCGGACCTGCTTCGACTCGCGAAGCGGCACGGCTTCTCCGACCTGCAGATCGGCGCGATCCGAGGCATGTCCGAGGACGTCGTGCGCGGCGTGCGTCACGCGCTCGGCATCCGACCGGTGTTCAAGACCGTCGACACCTGCGCCGCCGAGTTCGCTGCGCGCACGCCGTACCACTACTCGTCCTACGACCAGGAGACCGAGGTGGAGCCGCGCACGACGCCGGCCGTGCTCATCCTGGGCTCGGGGCCCAACCGCATCGGCCAGGGCATCGAGTTCGACTACTCGTGCGTGCACGCCAGCCTCACGCTGCGCGAGGCCGGCTACGACACCGTGATGATCAACTGCAACCCCGAGACGGTGTCGACCGACTACGACACCTCGAGCCGGCTGTACTTCGAGCCGCTCACGCTCGAGGACGTCCTCGAGGTCTACCACGCGGAGCTCGCCGTCGGTCCGATCGCCGGCGTGATCGTCCAGCTCGGCGGCCAGACGCCGCTCGGGCTCGCACAGCCGCTCAAGGACGCCGGCGTGCCGATCGTCGGCACGAGCCCCGAGGCGATCCACCTCGCCGAGGAGCGCGGGGCATTCGGCCGGGTGCTCGCCGCAGCCGACCTGCCGTCGCCGGCGCACGGCATCGCCACCAGCTACGACGAGGCGGTCGAGGTCGCCACCCGCATCGGCTACCCCGTGCTGGTGCGGCCGTCCTACGTGCTCGGCGGTCGCGGCATGGAGATCGTCTACGACGAGCCGATGCTGCACGACTACATCGCACGCGCGACCGAGGCCACTCCGGAGCACCCGGTGCTCGTCGACCGCTTCCTCGACGACGCCGTCGAGATCGACGTCGACGCGTTGTTCGACGGCGACGAGCTCTACCTCGGCGGCGTGATGGAGCACATCGAGGAGGCCGGCATCCACTCCGGGGACTCCGCGTGCGCCCTCCCTCCGATCACCTTGGGCCATATGGAGATCGACCGCATCCGTCGGTCGACGGAGGCGATCGCGCGCGGGGTCGGCGTACGCGGGCTGCTCAACGTGCAGTACGCGCTCGCGGGCGACGTCCTCTACGTCCTCGAGGCCAACCCGCGGGCCTCACGTACCGTGCCGTTCGTCTCGAAGGCCACTGCCGTCCCGCTCGCCAAGGCCGCGGCGTTGGTGACGATGGGTGCGACGATCGCGCAGCTGCGCGCGGACGGCGTCCTGCCCGCGCAGGGCGACGGCGGCACCCTGCCCATCGGCGCGCCGATCGCCGTGAAGGAGGCGGTGCTCCCCTTCGGCCGCTTCCACGGCGTCGACACCGTGCTCGGTCCGGAGATGCGCTCGACCGGGGAGGTCATGGGCATCGACTCGGTCTTCGGGACGGCGTTCGCGAAGTCGCAGACGGCTGCCTACTCCTCGGGCCTGCCGACGAGTGGCCGCGCGTTCGTCTCGGTGGCCAACCGCGACAAGCGCTCGATGGTCTTCCCGGTGAAGCGCCTGGCCGACCTCGGGTTCGAGATCCTCGCGACCGAGGGCACCGCCGAGGTGCTGCGCCGTAACGGGCTCAAGGCCACCGTGCTGCGCAAGCAGCACGACGGCCGTGGCGCCGCCGGCGAGCCGACCACGGTCGACGCGATCCTGGCGGGCGACATCGACCTGATCGTCAACACTCCCTACGGTGTCGGGGCCCGCCTCGACGGGTACGAGATCCGCACCGCCGCCGTCACCCGTGGCGTCCCCTGCATCACCACGGTGCAGGGCCTCGCGGCGACCGTGCAGGGCATCGAGGCCCTGATCAAGGGGGAGACGGGCGTACGGTCGCTCCAGGAGTGGGCCTCGGACCTCGTCGCGCTGCGCGCGGGGCAGGCCTCCACGGGGACCGGATCGACCGACACGAGCGGCACCGGGACGAGCGAGGGTGGGGCGCGTTGACGACGTCAGGACAGGTTCGGTCGGGAGCGATCCAGGTCATCGGTGAGGTGATCGGCCAGCGTCGCGCGGGCGAGTACCACGTGCTCACCCTCACCGCGGGTGGCATCCCGGAGCTCACCAGGCCCGGGCACTTCGTCGCGCTGGCGGTCGGCGGCCCCGAGTCGTCCATGTTGCTGCGACGCGCGTTCTCGATCTACTCGGTCCAGAGCAGGGGCGTCTACGGCGGCACCCTCGAGATCGTGTTCGCCTCTCACGGCAAGGGCACCGAGTGGCTCGCCCGGCTCCACCGGCACGACCAGGTCGACATCGTCGGCCCGCTCGGGCGGCCCTTCGCCCTGCCGAAGGAACCGGTCTCCTGCGTGCTCGTCGCCGGCGGCTACGGCTCGGCACCGATGTTCTCCCTGGCCGACGCCCTGCGGGCTCGCGGCTGCCGCGTCGACGTCGTGCTCGGCGCCTCCACCGAGACCAAGCTGTTCGGCGTGCTCGACGCCAAGCGCATCGCGGCGACCCTCACGCTCACGACCGACGACGGCTCGGTCGGTGAGCACGGGCGCGTCACCGACGTGCTTCCCGCAGTGCTCGAGCGGACGGACGCCGACGTCGTCTACGCGTGCGGTCCCATGCCCATGCTGCGCGAGGTGGCGAAGGTGGCCGCCGACCACGGCGCCTACTCGCAGTGCGCGGTCGAGGAGGCGATGGCCTGCGGCATCGGCGTGTGCATGACCTGCGTGCTACCGGTGGTCGGCGACGACGGCGTCACCCGCATGCTGCGGTCCTGCGTCGACGGGCCGGTGTTCCGCGGCGACCGGGTGCGTTGGGACGAGGTGGGCACGATCCCCGAGGGAACCCTCGGTGCGCCCGTGAGCGGAGGCCACTGATGACCCGCGCTGTGATCACGCACGGGCCGCGCCCGGACAAGGTCACCGATCTCCCGGACATCGACATGAGCACCTGGCTCGCCGGTCTCGAGCTGCCGTCCCCGGTGCTGACCGCGTCGGGTTGCGCCGCGGCGGGGCGTGAGCTCGACCAGTTCTTCGACATCACGACCATCGGTGCGGTCGTCACCAAGAGCATCATGCTCAACCCCCGGTCCGGCCGACCGACACCGCGCATGGCCGAGACGCCGAGCGGCATGCTCAACTCGATCGGGCTGCAGGGACCTGGCATCGACGCCTTCCTCGAGAAGGACCTCGAGTGGCTGCGCGCCCGCGGGGCGCGCGCCGTGGTCTCGATCGCGGGCGGCTCGGTCGACGAGTACACCCGCCTCGCCTCGAAGCTGCGTCACGTCACGGACGTCGCGGCGATCGAGGTCAACATCTCCTGCCCCAACGTCGAGGACCGCGGACAGGTCTTCGCCTGCGACCCGGTGGCGGCCGCCGAGGTCATCACCGCGGTTCGGCGCAACACCAACCCCGGAACGCCGGTCCTGGCCAAGCTCTCACCCGACGTCACAGACATCGTCGCCATCGCGCGGTCGGTCGTCGACGCCGGCGCCGACGGCCTGTCGATGATCAACACGCTGCTCGGCATGGTCATCGATACCGACACCATGCGTCCCGCGCTCGCCGGCATCACCGGCGGGCTGTCCGGTCCGGCCGTGCGTCCCGTCGCGGTTCGCTGCGTCTACCAGGTGCACGCGGCCCTCCCGGACGTGCCGATCCTGGGCATGGGCGGCATCCGGACCGGTCTCGACGCTCTCGAGTTCGTCCTCGCCGGCGCCAGCGCCGTCAGCGTCGGCACGGTGATCTTCCACGACCCGAGCGCGCCGGCTCGGGTGGCTCGCGAGCTCGCGGTCGCGCTCGCCGAACGCGGTTTCCACTCCTTGGAGCAGGCCGTCGGCCACGCGCACCGGGCTCCCGACCCGGCACCGGCACCGGGCGGGCCCGTCTCGGGCCACGGCCGCGACGTCGACCCCCACGAGCCCGACACCGCGGTGGAGTCCGGGGTCGAGGGGTGAGCGCGCCCGTACCTGTCGCCGTCGCGCTCGACGGGCCCGACCTCGCGACGATCAGGGCCTGGGCCGCCGCCGCCGGCCCCTATGTGTCCACGATGAAGGTGGGCCTCGAGACCTTCCTGCGCGATGGTGACGCGGCGATCCACGCGGCCCGCGAGGCCTCCGGCGGGCGCGAGGTCTTCCTCGACCTCAAGCTGCACGACATCCCCCACACGGTGGCCGGCGCCGCCCGCTCCGTCGCGCACCTGCAGCCGAGGTATCTCACGGTGCACGCGACCGGCGGGTCGGCGATGGTCCGCGCCGCCGTCGACGAGCTGCCGGACACTCGCATCACCGCCGTGACGGTCCTGACCTCGATGTCCGAGGACGACCTCGCCGCCGTCGGGCTGCTCGGTCCGTCGATCGAGGCCGTCCGTCGCCTCGCCGCGCTGGCGGTCGCAGCGGGCGCCCGCGCGATCGTCTGCTCGCCGCAGGAGGTGGCGGCCGTGCGCGCCGAGGTCGGCGACGCCGCGGTCCTCATCACCCCCGGCGTACGCCCCCGGGGGTCGGCGACCGGCGACCAGGCCCGGGTGGCGACGCCGGAGCAGGCCCTCGCCGCCGGCGCCGACCTGCTCGTGATCGGCCGCCCGATCACGGCAGCCCCCGATGTCGCGGCCGCCGCCGCGGCGATCGCGGACACCCTCGCCCGCCGCTGAGGGGGACTCGCCACCGTACGATGCCAGGGTGTCCCAGGGGAGCGCCGCAGCCGGCGAAGCGGTGGTCTGGATCGGTGAGGTCACCTGGCGCGAGGTGGCGGGACTCCGCGAGGAGCTCTTCGACCGCATGGATGCCCGACCCGACGGGGTGAGCCTCGACGTGCTCCGGGTCACCGTGATCGACCGCACCGGGCTGGCCCTGCTGATCGGGGCGAACCACCGGGCGCGTTCGCTGGGTCGTCCGCTGACGCTGCTCGCCGCCGACGGCCCGGTGACGTCGGCGCTGGCCGCCGGATGCGTCCTCCCCGACTTCACGATCGCGCTCGTGCTGGGCACGGCCGGGTCGCACGTCGACGGGGACCGCGCCCAGCGCGGCGAGGGGCCTCCGGCCGCGCCGCCCGGGGCACCCGTGGAGTCCTCGTCCGGCCCGACCGTGGACGGCGGCGCCGTCGATGCCGTCGCGCGATCGGCCAGGAGCGAACTCGAGCCCGGCTCGTGGGCCGTGGCGCTCGACCGGTACCTCGACGCCCTGTGGCAGGGCGAGCACTCCACGGCCACCGCGGTCGCCCTGACGCTGCTGCAGCAGGGAGCACCGCCGGAACGGATCATCAACGACCTGTTGGCACGAGCCCAGACCATCATCGGTCGCGAGTGGCACGAAGGACGCTGGAGCATCGCGGGCGAGCACCTGGCCACGGCCATCACCGAGTCCGTCCTGCACGATCTGAGCCGAGCTGCCACGAATGATCCGGACACGCCTGTCCTCGGCTCCCGAGGTCAGACCGCGGTGGTCTGCGGTGAACGCGAGTGGCACACCCTCCCGGCCCTGATGGCGACGACCGTGCTGCGGCTCCGCGGCGTGCACGTGACCTACGTCGCTCCCTCGCTCCCGGCCGAGGACCTCGTCGAGTACCTCCTGCACGACGGGCCGACCGTGGTCGCCGTCACCTGCTCCTCCGCGATCAACCTGGTCGGAGCGTGGCGCAGCATCAGCGCGCTGCGGGCCGGCGGGATGACGATCGTGTGCGCAGGCCGGGGCTTCGGCACGGACGGACGGTGGGGCTGGGCGCTCGGCGCCGACCAGTGGGCCCCCGACATCATCCGCGGCGCCGACCGGATCCTGACCGCCATCGACAGCCGACCCCACCCACCTCGCGCACCCCTCGCCAGGACGGGCGTCGCCCAGGAGATCCACTTCCTGAGGCGCGAGCACGACCAGCTGCTCCTCGACGCGGTCCGGGCCGCCTCGACGGCCCGGCCGAGCCTCGTGCAGACCGATGCGGCGCACCGCGCGAGCCGGGACCGGATCGAGGCGATCCTGGACATCGTCGCCGCGGCTGCGATCGTCGGTGACCCCGCCGTCGCCACCGAGCACGTCACCTGGCTCGAGACGGGGTTCCGCGCGCGATCTCAGCCGCTGGACTGGGCGGCAGCCGGCTTCGCCGCGGTCCTCGAGGTCCTCCCCAGCGAGCTCGTCAACACCCGCGCCATGGCGCTCACCGGCCTGGCCGCCTGCGGGCGCATTCCACTGCCTCCGGAGGAGACCCACGACGGCTGGGTCCCACCCGGGTCACGACCCGCCTGAACCGCGTCGCCTGGTGCCATCGCGGTGGGGACCGTCATGACGATGCCCGGAGCCTCTTCCGCAGAGGCTCCGGGCATCGTGACGTCTGAGGGTCTAGCCCTCGCTGACTTCGTAGATCTCATCGGCGACGAGGCCGTGCGCCTCTCGGTGCACCGTGGCCGCGGCCTCTGCGCTGGGGGCATCGACCAGACAGAAGATCTTCCCGGCCTTCTCGTCCACCCAGTAGTGCTTGTAGTCGACTCCGTGCGCGCCCTGGACCTCGACGTCCTTGGCGTGGGCTCCGGCGACGTCCTCGGCGGACACCCCGCCGTCCATGTGGTGCACGTCCATGTACAGCGGCATGTCTGCTCCTCTCCCGTGTCACCCCGAGGTGGGGCGATCCACGGAACATAAGGCGGCCCTAAACAACCGCGCAGCCCGTTTCCGAGAGATTCACACCCAGGTGTTCACGGCCACCAGGCGCAGCCAGACTGTCGCTGCCCGAAGGCGACTTGCACTCGTTGGTCTGCGTGGCACGTCTGACGCCGAGCGAGAACCGACACTTCGGCGTCGGTGGCCTTCGCACCCGTGAGGCGAACTCCGGTCTGGAGAGGGCACGCTGGTTCGCGACGGCCGAGCTTGGCCGATGTCCTCCGGGGTGGTGAGCAACTTGGCGACATTCGATCCGGGCCCGGACTCCGGACCCTGCACGGTGTGCGGGGCGCCGGCATCGCCGCTGGTTCGGGAGATCGTGCGACCTGGTGAGAACGTCTGGGAGTTCGGATGCCACGATCATGCGCCTGGGATGCACGCAGCGATCGCGGACGCGCAACGCGAGAGGTGGCGGTTGGACACTTACGCGCGGGTGAACGGGCTCTCGCGACACCTGACGCTTAGCCCAGGGGAGTACGTAGGGCGCTACGGCCACGGATGGTTGGTTGGCGGGCCACCCGCGATCGCCGACGATGACGCCGCTGCTCCTCCGGGACTTGCGGAGTGGAGTCGGGAAGTGAATCGGCTTCTCGGCGACCTCGCCGCGCGTCGCGAACTCCAGCGCCGCTACCTCACCCCGGAGGAGATCGCGGCGATAGTCGAGGCAGAGCGCGCCGAGATGGCCTGCTACCTCGACGAGGCCTTCCCGCGGCCCCCAGTCGTGCGGGCCGGCCGCCGTTCAGCCAGCGGATACCTGGGTAGGTTCCGACGATCTGTGCGATCCGCCACTTCCTGGGCCCGGCGCGCCGCCAAGACCGACGAGCCATGAGCGACTCGCGGCGAGGCGAGTCCTATCGGCATTCGCGTGCAGCCTCAGCGGCACGCTATCCCTCTGGGTCCGGTGCTCTCACCCCTCACGCCCCGGTGGCAGGCCCCTCGATCCAGATCGATGAGAACCGCTATCTCGTCTCGGACGAGACGCCCGAGGCCGGCGACATGCTCAACCACTCGTGCGAACCCTCGTGCGGGCTCGTCGGCGCCAACGCCCTGGTCGCGATGCGCGACATCGAGGTCGGCGAGGATCTCACCTTCGGCTACGCCACCTGCGACTCGAGCGACTATGACGAGTTCGAGTGCCTGTGCGGCGAGCCGTCCTGTCGTGGCGTCGTCACCGGCCTCGACTGGACCAAGCCCGAGCTTCAGGCGAAGTACGCCGGCTGGTTCTCGCCCTACCTGTCGCGGCGCATCGCCGCCTCGCACTGCGGCGAAACCTCGGCGACACGATCCGCGCCACCGGTCCATGCTGACCGGATGGATCTCGCGGGACCGCCAACCACCCTCCGTACCCGTCCTCTGATCTACGTCGACGGCGTCGTCGATCAGGGCGATCTGGCGACGGCGACGCGACTCGTCCTCGGTTGCGAGGAGGCGGTGATCGGCCGGCTCGACTCATCCTCCGACAACATCGTGAGCAAGCTCTCGGTGTCGTCCATGGATCGTGACAACTCCTGCTTCTTCCTCGACGGCGACGACGTCGTCGGCATGCTGTTGATCGAGAAGGATCCCTACGAGATGGTCACGGGCGTCGATGCCTACACGCTGCCCTGGCCGGGTACGCGCGAGGTACGCATCGAGGCGCTGCGTCGAGGTCTCGAGGTGGCGAGAAGGCATCGCCAGGAGTCCGGATCATCGGAGTGGAAGGCGCGCTCCGGCGGCTACGTCGCCGACGAGGCCTACGCCTCGGTGATGACGGAGCTCGGCATGACCCCGGTGCGGCGGTTCTACCGCATGCAGATCGAGTCCGCCTCCCCGCTAATCCCCGACGAGGCCCCGGCGTTGCCGCCTGGAGTCGAGATGGTGCCGGGTGCAGCGGACGACGAGACTCGCCGGATCGTCTATCGGATCGATCGGGACGCCTTCTCCGACCACTACGGCTGGGCCGACTACCCGTACGACGACTGGTGGGAGCACATGTCCGCGTCGCCCTCGTTCACGCCCGACGACTGGTGGCTCGTGACGGTGGAGGGCGAGCCGGCCGCGATCTGCCTCCTCGGGGAGGGCCGGGCACAGTACAACGAGGGGTACGTCATGGTGCTGGGCGTCCTCAAGGCGTTCCGCGGGCGCGGGCTGGCGCAGTTGGCACTACAGCGCGCGTTCGTCCACTACCGCGACCTCGGGCGCCGCGCGACGCTCCTTGGAGTCGACGCGACGAACACCACCGGCGCGGTCGCGCTCTACGAGAAGGTCGGCATGGCCCCGGTGATGATCATGGAGGCTTACGAGCACGCTCTCCTGACGCCGGCCGACCCATCACCGCGACCGTCCTGACAGAGGTGAGCACGCACTTAGCTTGACGCCTCAGCGGCACGCTATCGGCATTCCTGACGGAGCTCAGTGTGTCAACCGTGTAGGTCGTGCTTGGGCGGGTCGGTGCCGGCGGTCGATGGGCGCACCGAGGTAAGGGGCGGGGTCAACACGGAGCGCCCGGAGCCCCGTTAGGGGCGAGGACGAACGGTGTTGACGCTGTCCCTGCTCGGTGCAGACTCCTCGGGCCTGCACCCGTGGATGTGGGTGGTGTGGTCTCGCTCCAGTGAGGGGTTCACGGATCAGGGCACTCCGGTGGGGTGCCAGGCATTCCTTCGCCCGCAACGGCGTGCGCCGTTGGACTGCATGGAGCGGTGCGGCCAGCCTGGGCGTCTACCTCGGCCTGGCGGTGGCCTCGACGGTCTTCTCCGCTGCCCTGCTCGTCGTTGTACTGATTCGCCGCAGCGCCTGACGAGGCGTGCGGTATCGGCATTCCTGACAGCGCCTGGTGCGGTTGGGGCTCCGCGGACAGCACGCCGTTCTCGGTCAGGTCCACGCGCTCCACCTTGCCCCGGGTGAGCATCGCGGCGAGGAGAGCAAGGCAACCAGCGTCTGATACCGCGCAGGCGGTCGTCGTCTGACTGATCATGAAGGCGAAGGTGAGGCAGTAGGTGTTGCTGCGCTCGGTCTAGGCGTGGGGGTCGTCGTTCTTGCGTACCCAGTCAAGGAAGACTGGGTCGAGGTGCTCGACCGTGGGCGTCGAGTCGGGGTGCCAGATCGCCCACCGCACGCCCGAGTTGGTCAGCTCCGCGCGCAGCGTGGCCGACAGCGGGTCGTGCAGTTCGCCGCGAGCATGTGCTACTACCTCGCGCCTCGAAGCGTGGGAAAGGCGCTTCCAGAGGTCGGCGTTTGTGCCCATGACCCCATGCTGTCGCGCGAGGAGGCAGGTAGCGAGGCAGGGAAGAACGTAGGTCTGCACTCCGGTATCCGGTTCGCCTTCCATTCGCTCACGACTGGTACATCGTTCGGATGGAATGGTGGCAGTTCGTGCGCGATGCCGGCCTCTGACCGCCAGTAGTGCACTTGGTCAAGAGTGTCTCAGGACCCTTTCGCGGGTCGCTCGGCTCTTCTGGCGTTGAAGGGCGACCGGACGCCGGACCCTGGGTCGAGAGCCGAGGCGAACGGCATTCCTGCGCGTCGCGAAGCGGCACGTTGTCGGCGCGTTGTTGGTCGAGGTCGTGTCAATGGCGGCGAGCGACGGAAGCGCCCAGCTTGTCGGCTATGTCAGTTGCCAGGCGTAGATCCCGGTGAGCGCGAGCGCGTAGAGGACCACGGCGTAGAACCATGGCCCGCCGAGCTTGGGGGTCCGAATCGTTGCCACGTTGAGGGCGGACACGGTCAGGAGAGTGGCATAGAGGATGACGGAGAAGGTCGTCAGCCCGACCACGGGCTCGAGGACGAACAGCAGCCCCAGGACGAGCACGTTGTTGTCCAGGGCCAGCCCTCGGTAGGTCGAGCCGTCGACCAGGCCGAAGACGTTGAAGTAGCTCAGCCGGAGGACCCCGGTGGCGAGGACCACGAAAGCGCCGGGGATGAACCAGGGGCTGAACTGTCCGACGCTGAGGAGCAGCAGGGCCGGTGCGACGCTGAAGCTGACGATGTCGATGAGTGAGTCGAGCTGCGCGCCGAGGGCCGCTTGGTCCGCGCTGCGCCCGGGCATGCGGCGGGCGATGAGCCCGTCAGCCCAGTCGAACACGACCGCCCAGAGCAGTGCGGTCAGGGCCAACGGGTAGGTACCGCGGATCGCGAAGTAGAGCCCGAGCGTGGCAGCCAGGAGCCCGGTCAGCGAGCAGAGGTTGGGCAGGTCCCGGGCGAAGGACAGCACAGGCTCGGGTTCCGTTCGCGGTCGGGCGGCATCCGGGTTCACGTCAGTGACACCGCGCTTCGCCCGGGCAAACTCAGCCCTTCCAGGGTATGGGGACCGTTCGGGAAGACCAGCTCGGCTGCGCGCAGATCGACCACCGTGTCGATCTCGTACCAGCGTTCGGTGCTGAAGACGACGGCCTGGGCGGCCATGCAGCCGGCGCGCGTCATCTCCGCGAACACGACCTCGTAGAAGTCCCCGGTCCGCCCGGCTGCCACGTGCTGCTCGAGTCGCCGGCGGACCTCGGTCCAGGTCTCGCGTGACAGGCTGCAGATGTTGACCGCCATGAAGTGATCACGATCGGTGCAGTGCTCGCCGTAGACGCCCGCAGGCGCCGGGTAGAAGGCATTCACAATGCCGGCATCGTTCAGGGTGACGGTCGTCCCGCTCATCCACGGCAGCTGCCGCGACACCGCGACCCGGTCGGGCTCGAGAAGCGGCACCAGCAGGTCCTCGTCGAACACCAGATCGCTCTCCACCAGCAGGAACGCCTCGTCGACGAGGTCCCGGACGAGCCACAACGAGTAGATGTTGTTGGTCGTTTCGAACACCGGACTGACCACGTACTCGACCGAGATACCGCCGAAGGTGTCGCCGAGATAGTCGCGGATCACCTCGGACTTGTACCCCGTCACCACCACGAGACGCTCGAACCGCAGACTGTCCAGGCAGCGGGCCAACCAACCCACGATCGGCACCCCAGCCACCGGAACCATGCACTTGGGAACGACATCGGTCAACGGCGCCAACCGGGTTCCCAGACCAGCCGCGAGCAGCACCGCTGTCCGCACCCGTACACCGCTCGCAGCGACGGCCTGGCCGTTCATGCGCGCTCCTCCGTCGCCGAAGCAGGAACCCTCTCCCCAGGCTAACGACCCAACCGTTCTGTCACTCGGCGGCGCAGACCCTGCGGCGAGCAATTCCGGCCTCCACGTGCGGCACGTGCACCCTGCGCACAGGCGGGGTCGCAGCGAACCCCCAGATAGGCCGCGCGGGGCGCGCGAGAACGGCACGTCGCGTGCAGCCTCAGCGGCGCGCGCTAACGGCAGCTGGGTTTGCACCGAAGTAACTAGGTCACCGCCTTACGATGAACAACACCAAGGCGATGATGGCGAGAACCAGCACTATCGTGATGAGCAGACCTTGTGACATTTGGGCACCTCCTCGCGCTCATATGCACTCGCAGAGAACCCTGCAGTTCAAGGTGCTGATGGCCCGGTTGTCCATTGAGCGGCAACGGGGCAGGGTCGGGACGGTCCGGGCGCGCGAGGCACTCTGGGCGTGGCCCACGCGCTCGGACCGCGAGGCTGGTGTCGCTACTTCCGGTGTAGAGCGTCCTTGGTCTTGTCGACGACCTCTTCGACCTTGTCCTTGGTCTTGTCGACGACCTCTTCGACCTTGTCCTTCGCGTGGTCGATCTTCTCTTCGGTCTCGCCGCTCCGCTGATCTGCCTTGCCCTTGGCTTGAAGTTCGTCATCCCCGGTAACGATCCCAGCGGTCTCCTTGAGGTGACCCTTGACCTGATCAGACTTTCCGCTCATGGCGCGCCGTCCTTTCGGTTGCATCTGGTGGTCACCGACGAGCGAGTCGGCGTCCGCTCTCGTTCTTGATCGGGATGTAGTTCTGCTCGAAGTGGTGGTAGAGGGTTGACTCGTCAGCCTGCGAGAGTTCCTCGCCCTGCAGCTCGATGTCGGGCGCTGACCGGACTTGATCCTTGGTCACCGTGACCTGGAGATGATCCGGACCGACTTGCACGCCCGCCAAAGGCACGAACGTCAAGTGGCGGGTGAATACCCCCTCCTTGACCGTGCCGAACTGCGGTTCGTCGGTCTCGACATCCACATACACGTCCCGCAACTTGCCGATCCGCTCCCCGTCACAGTCAACGATCGGCTTGCCCAGCCATTCGCCGACCGCCCAACTGGCGTGTGCTTGCTCGCCAGCCTTGACCTCGTCGACAACCTGTTCTTCGGCCTTGACCTCGTCAACAGTCTGCTCGTCGGTCTTCACCGCTTCAACGATTCGCTCATCGGCCTTCGCCGCTTCGGCTCCAGGCACTTCGGTCATGGGTAACCGCCTCCTCAGAGGTACCGGCCTTCGCCCCTCCAGGCTATCTCCGTGCCGACGCTGGTTGCAGAGCGGGCAGTCTCGTCCTCCAGCGACGCCGACACGACAGAAATCTCGGAGACACCGAACGGCCAGATCGGCGTCGTCCACTACGCCAACCCACAGGATCGGTTAGCAGAGCGGTGCGAGCCAAATGCCGGATCTCAACTCACCCGGGAGAGTCAGGACTTCGCGTGCAGCCTGAGCCGCGTGAGCCCCTGGCTGGTGGGGATGACCTCAGTTCCACCCGGAACGAACGGAG
>DATCCY010000104.1:0-14766 GCA_036510975.1 Candidatus Nanopelagicales bacterium | reverse complement strand
GACGCACGCGACGTCGCGCGCCTGGACGAGGCGCTCCTCGACGCCCTCGGTGCCGGTCACCACCGCGTCCTGACCGCCGACCTCGGTCCGTCGGCCCGCTACCGCGCCTACCTCGAGGTGCGCCGGGGCTACGTCGACGTCGTGGTCGGCACCCGGGCGGCCGTGTTCGCGCCGGTGCGCGACCTCGGCCTCGTCGTGCTCTGGGACGACGGCGACGACTCGTTGGCCGAGCCGCACGCGCCGTACTGGCATGCGCGCGAGGTGCTGGCCATGCGCGCGGCGCACGGCGGTGCCGCCCTCGTGCTCGGCTCGACCTCGCGGTCCGTGGAGGCGGCCGCACTCGTGGCCTCGGGCTGGGCCCGCGAGGTGGTGCTGCCGCGGTCCGAGCTGCGTCGCCGCGGACCCCGAGTGCTCACCTCGGGCTCCGACACCGACCTCGCCCGCGACGAGGCGGCCCGCAGCGCCCGCCTGCCGCACGTCGCGTGGGAGACCGCGAAGGCGGCGCTGGCCCGGGGTCCGGTCCTCGTCCAGGTGCCCCGGCGCGGCTACGTGCCGTCGTTGGCCTGCCAGTCCTGCCGGGAACCTGCGCGGTGCGTGCACTGCCACGGACCGCTCGGCGTCGCGAGCGGCCACGCAGTGCCGCGGTGCTCGTGGTGCGGCCGGCTCGCGGGCGACTGGGTGTGCCCGCAGTGCTCGGGCACCCGGCTGCGCGCGGTGTCCGTGGGGGAGCGGCGTACCGCGGAGGAGCTCGGTCGCGCCTTCCCCGGTGTGACCGTCCGGATCTCGGGCCGCGACCCCGGCGGGGACGGCGTCCTCGACGTCGTCGACGCACGACCCGCCCTCGTGGTGGCGACGCCCGGCGCCGAGCCGCGCGCCGAGGGCGGTTACGCCGCCGCCCTGCTGCTCGACGGAAGAGTCATGCTCGACCGCCCGGACCTGCGCGCGGCCGAGGAGTCGGTGCGGCGCTGGCTCGCCGCGGCGAGCCTGGTGCGCCCCGCCTCGGCGGGCGGGACGGTGGTCCTGCTCGCCGATCCCGCGCTGCCGCCCGTGCAGGCCGTCGTCCGGCACGACCCGGCGGGGTTCGCCGCCCGCGAGCTGGCCGAGCGGGAGGCGCTGCACCTGCCTCCGGCCTGGCGCCTGGCCGAGCTCACCGGGCAGCCGGCGGACGTCGCCGACCTGCTCGACCGTGCGATCCTCCCGGCCGGGGCGTCGATCCTCGGGCCGGTGCCCGTGCCGAGCCCGCGCAGGTCGGGCACGGTCGACGGTCGTATGCGGGCGCTCGTCGTGGTCGAGCGATCGTCGGGATCAGCGCTGACCGCGGCGCTGCACGCCGCGTCGGCCGTGCGCAGCGCCCGCAAGGAGGGCGGTGCGGTGACCGTGCGCATCGACCCGGTGGTCCTCGGCTGACCGACCGACGCCGGACCGGCCGCCGATCCCTAGACTGGTCCCACCCGCCTCGTCGACGAAGGAGAGCCCCGCGTGGCCGTCAAGCCCATCCGCCTGTTCGGCGACCCGGTGCTCACGACGCCGGCGGCGGAGGTGACCACCTTCGACAAGGAGCTGCGCAAGCTCGTCAGGGACCTCACCGAGACGATGATGGACGCCCCGGGTGCCGGTCTCGCCGCCCCGCAGCTCGGCGTCAGCCTCCGGGTCTTCACCTACGACGTCGACGACGTCGTAGGCCACCTCATCAACCCGGTGCTCGACCTGTCCGAGGAGATGCAGGAGGGCGACGAGGGCTGCCTGTCGGTCCCTGATCTCGCGTTCAACACGCGGCGCGCGATGCGCGTGGTCGCCAAGGGCCTCAACGAGTTCGGCGAGCCGCTGGTGATCGAGGGCTCCGAGCTGCTGGCACGCTGCGTGCAGCACGAGACCGACCACCTCGACGGCATCATGTTCATCGACCGCCTCGACGCCGAGACGCGCAAGGAAGCGATGCGTGCCATCCGCGAGGCGGAGTGGTTCGGCGAGAACGCCCCGCAGGTCAAGTTCTCGCCGCACCGCGTCTCCTCGCGATGGCTGTGACCCGTGCGCCTGGTCTTCGCCGGCACGCCTGAGGTCGCGCTCCCCTCCCTGCGCGCCCTGATCGACTCCCGTCACGAGGTCGTCGCCGTCGTCACCCGACCCGACGCGCCGGCCGGGCGCGGCCGCACGCTGCAGGCGTCGCCCGTCGCCCTGCTCGCCGCGGAGCACGGCATCGAGGTGCTCAAGCCGGAGAAGGTCCGCGACTCCGAGTTCCTCGCCCGGCTGCGCGCGATCGCGCCGGACTGCTGCCCGGTCGTGGCGTATGGCGCCCTCGTGCCGCGCGAGGCGCTCGGGATCCCGCGGCACGGCTGGGTCAACCTGCACTTCTCGCTGCTGCCCGCGTGGCGCGGCGCCGCTCCCGTGCAGCACGCGGTGTGGCACGGCGACGACGTCACCGGCGCGACGACCTTCCTGCTCGAGGAGGGCCTCGACACCGGTCCCGTCCTCGGCGTGGTCACCGAGACGATCCGTCCCACCGACACGAGCGGAGACCTGCTCGAGCGGCTCGCCTCGAGCGGTGCCGGACTGCTCGTCGCGACGATGGACGCGCTCGACAGCGGCATCATGGCCGCCGCCCGGCAGCCCGCCGACGGCGTGTCGCTCGCACCCAAGATCACCGTCGAGGACGCCGAGGTCGACTGGTCGCAGCCGGCGATCCGGGTCGATCGCCAGGTCCGCGCCTGCACGCCGGCGCCCGGAGCGTGGACCACGCTGGCCGGGGAGCGCATCAAGCTCGGTCCCGTGGGCCTCCTTCCCGACGACGTCTCACTGGCCGCGGGCGAGCTGGGAGTCGACAAGAACCGGGTGCGCGTCGGCACCGCCAGCTGCGCCGTCGTCCTCGGCGAGGTGCGGGCGCAGGGCAAGAAGCCGATGGCGGCGGCCGACTGGGCGCGGGGCACGCGCCCCTGGCCGGGCACGAAGCTGGGCACATGAGCGACGGCCCGCGCGGCCACCGCACCCGGCCCGTCCAGTGGCGCCCTGACCGCAAGGCCACGGACCCGTCGCGGCTCGCGGCGTACGACATCCTGCGTGCGGTCGACGAGGACGCGGCGTACGCGAACCTCGTCGCCCAACGGGTGCTCGCCGACGCCGACCTGCACGGGCGCGACGCCGCGTTCGCCACCACGCTGGCCTACGGCACGCTGCGCCGGCGCGGCTTCCTCGACGCTGTGCTCGAGGCGTGCAGCGCGCGCCCGCTCGCGGAGATCGAGCCGGCGGTCCTCGACCTCGCCCGCCTCGGGGCGATGCAGATCCTGTTCCTGCGCACACCGCCGCACGCCGCGGTCGGCGAGACCGTGCAGCTCGCCCGGCTCGTCGGCGGCGAGGCGCGGTCGAAGTTCGTCAACGCAGTGCTGCGCCGGGTCGGCGAGCGCGACCTCGACGAGTGGATCGACCTCGTCGCCCCGGAGGCGCAGGTCGACCCGGTGGGTCACCTGGCGGTCGTCCAGTCGCACCCGAGGTGGGTCGTCGAGGCGTTGCACGACTCGCTGTCGGCCTGGACCGGATCCCCCTCGTGGGGCGACACGGAGGACCTGCTCGCGGCCGACAACGAGAACGCGGGGGTCACCCTCGTCGCCCGCCCCGGGCGCAGCGACGTCGAGGACCTCCTCGAGCTGCCCGGCGCGCACCCGGGCCGGTGGTCGCCCTACGCCGTGGTGCTCGACGGCGGCGACCCGGCGGGCATCCGCGAGGTCCGCAACGGCGACGCCGGGGTGCAGGACGAAGGCAGTCAGCTCGTCGCCCTCGCGCTCGCGCGCGCCGAGATCGACGGTCCCGACACGACGTGGCTCGACATGGCCGCCGGTCCCGGAGGCAAGGCCGCGCTGCTCGCGGGTCTCGGGCTGGAGCGGGGCGTCCGGCTGCTCGCCCTCGACCGCGCGCCGCACCGGGCCGGGCTGGTGGCCAAGGCGCTGCGCGGCGCGCCGGGGCACCATCTCAGCGTCGCCGGCGACGGCACCGCGGGTCCGTGGCGGCCCGGCAGCTTCGACCGCGTGCTGCTCGACGCGCCGTGCACCGGTCTCGGCGTGCTGCGGCGTCGGCCGGAGTCGCGGTGGCGCCGTTCCCCCGCCGACGTCGCGGAGCTCGCAGCGCTCCAGGGCGCGCTGCTGGCCTCGGCGATCGAGGCCGTGCGCGTCGGTGGCATCGTCGGGTACGCCACGTGCTCGCCGCACCTCGCCGAGACCGATGTCGTCGTCGACGACGCCGTGCGTCGCGGGGGAGTGGAGCGCGTCGACGTCCGGCCGCTGCTGCCCGAGGTCGACGACCTCGGCAGAGGTCCTGACCTGAGGCTGTGGCCGCACGTGCACGGCACCGACGGGATGTTCCTGGCACTGCTCCGCCGGACCGGCTGACGCTCAGCCGCGGTACGGCGGCTCGGTGCTGGTCGTCCGTCCGTCTGCCACGACCACGCGGTTGCGGCCCCGGCGTTTGGCCTGGTGCAGGGCGGCGTCGGCCGCCGCGACGAGTGTGACCAGTCCCGGGTTCGCAACGGTGTCGGCGATGCCGATGCTCACCGTCTGGCACAGGTCCGGCGCCACCTCGAACCACGGGTGGCGCTCGACCTCGAAGCGGATCCGTTCGCACAGCACGTGCGCCTGCTCGAGGGTCGTCTGCGGCATCACCACGAGGAACTCCTCGCCGCCGTAGCGGGTGATGACGTCGGCACCGCGGGCGTTGTCGGTCACGATCCGGGCGAACCGGCGCAGCACCTCGTCGCCGACGCTGTAACTGTGCTCGTCGTTGACGAGCTTGAAGTGGTCGAGGTCCGCCATCGCCATCGCGAGGGGATGGCCGTAGCGCTGCGCCGCCGCGACCAGCCGCGGCAGCTCGTGGTCGGCGTGGCGCCGGTTGTAGAGACCGGTGAGCGGGTCGCGCAGCGAGAGCTCCGCGAGCTCGGCGACGAGGGCCTCCTGGCGGGCGAGCGCGAACTGCAGCTCCTCGGTGCGCTGCTCGACCCGCTCCTCGAGACGGGTGTTGGTGTCCTGCAGATGACGGGCGAGCTCGGTCGCCCGCTGGGCCTCGGCGTCCGCGCGTCGCGTCTCCTCGCGCTCTCCCTGCAGCCCGAGCCGCGAGGTCACCAGGGCGACGACGATGAGGAACAGCGCGGCCAGCACGATCTCCGTGGCGGTCGGCGGCGGGTCGACCGGCGGGTAGGCCAGGGTCCCGACCAGCACGATGACGACCGCCGACGCCGTCACCACGGCGATTCCCCGGCGTCCGAGCGTGACGCCCGCGAGGCCGACCGGCATGGCGCAGTAGACGGCGGACAGGCGCGCGTCCTGCGTGACGAGAGGGACGGCGAGGAACGCCCCGAGGAACGCCGTGAAGAAGATCGCGAGCCCGAGGTCGACGCGTCCACGTCGCACGAGCAGGGCGCCGGCCGCGAAGGCCACGGTGGCCACGCCCACGATCGCGGCGATCTCGACACCGTGCGGGATGGTGGCCAGCGCGACGACGCCGATGACGCCGAGCGCGGTCAGCGGGTAGATGACGACGAGGGCGTTGCGGCCGCGCCGTCGGACGGCCGGGTCGTGGTGGTCGACGTGCAGGAGGACGTGGCGCAGGGATCCCCGGGCGTGCATGGCACCTCCCCTCGAGGTCGGACGATGGTGGCACAGCGCGGCGCGCGAGGCCGGACCGTGCGCCCGCTACCCTGCGCGCCATGGGCGTCCAGATCTCCCCGAGCATCCTGTCGGCCGACTTCGCGCGGCTGGCCGAGGAGTGCGCCCGGGTGGCCGGGGCGGCCGACTGGCTCCACGTCGACGTGATGGACAACCACTTCGTGCCCAACCTGACCCTCGGCCTTCCCGTCGTCGAGGCCCTGCTCGCAGCCGTGAGCACCCCGGTCGACTGCCACCTGATGATCGAGGACCCCGACCGCTGGGCGCCGGCCTACGCCGAGGCCGGGGCGGGCTCGGTCACCTTCCATGCGGAGGCCGCGGCAGCCCCGGTGCGGCTCGCCCGCGACATCCGGGCCGCCGGCGCGCGCGCGGGCATGGGCCTCAAACCGGCGACCCCGGTCGACGCCTACGCCGACCTGCTGACAGAGATCGACATGCTGCTCGTCATGACGGTCGAGCCAGGGTTCGGCGGCCAGCGGTTCCTCGACGTCGTCGTCCCGAAGATCCGTCGTGCGCGCGAGCTGGTGAAGGGGCGTGACCTCGACCTCTGGATCCAGGTCGACGGCGGTGTGTCGGCGGAGACCATCGAGCGGTGCGCCGACGCGGGCGCCGACGTCTTCGTCGCCGGGTCCGCGGTCTACGGCGCCTCCGACCCAGCGGCAGCAGTGCGTTCGCTCGCGGCGCAGGCCGAGGCGGCCACCGCGTCCTCGTGGTGGTGCGCGCACGCGTAGACTCCTCGCCGTACGAGCACACAGCTCGCGCGTCCCGGGGTCGGTGCAAGTCCGAACCGGCGGTGTCAGCCCGCGACCCGGCCACATCCAGTGGTCGGTTGATCCGGTCAGCCCGCGTCGCGCTGCCGTCAGGGCAGCCGCGCGTGTCATCCGGAGCCGACGGTGAAAGTCCGGATGGGAGGCGACGCGCGCGGCCGATCGTCGTACGCCTGGTCCGTGCGACCCGGCGTCCGTCCGTCGTCCCGTGTCCGCCTCCACCCACCCCCGTGCCGCGTCGGGCGTCGAGACGAGGCAGGCGGTGACCGCATGACGACCGAGACCGACGCGATGCGTCGCGCGCTCGAGCTCGCCGCGACGCCGGGCGTGCCCCTCGGACCCAACCCGCGGGTCGGCTGCGTCCTGCTGGCCGCCGACGGCACCGTGATCGCCGAAGGGCGGCACCGCGGCGCCGGAACCCCGCACGCGGAGGTCGACGCGCTGCGCCGCGCCGGCGCGACAGCGCGGGGATCCACCGCCGTCCTCACGCTGGAGCCGTGCAACCACACGGGGCGCACCGGGCCGTGCGCAGAGGCGCTTCTCGTCGCTGGCGTCGCCCGCGTGGTGTTCGCCCAGACCGACCCGAACCCGCTCGCCGCCGGGGGCGCGCAGACCCTGCGCGCGGCGGGCGTCGACGTCGTCGGCGGGCTCCTGGCCGACGAGGCGGCAGCGCTCAACGAGCCCTGGACCTTCGCCCTCACCCGTGGTCGTCCGTTCGTCACCTGGAAGGCGGCTGCCACCCTCGACGGCCGCATCGCCGCGGCCGACGGCACGAGCCGCTGGATCACCTCGCCCGCAGCACGCGCCGAGGTGCACCTGATGCGGGCCGCCGTCGACGCGGTCGTGGTGGGCACGGGGACGGTTCTCGCCGACGACCCGCAGCTCGCGGTCCGCATCGACGGCGAGGTGTCCGCGGGCCGTCAGCCGTTGCGCGTCGTCGTCGGCCTGCGCGACCTGCCGGCCGCGTGCCGCGTGCTCGACACCGCGGCCGAGACCCTCCAGCTGCGCACCCACGACCCGCGCGACGTGCTCGAGACCCTCGCCGCCCGCGAGGTCCGGCACGTGCTCCTCGAGGGCGGTCCCACCGTGGCCGCCGCCTTCGTGCGCGCCGGCCTCGTGGACGCAGTCCGCTGGTACGCCGCACCCGCGCTGCTCGGTGCCGGGGCGAACGCGCTCGGTGACGCGGGCATGTCCACGATCGCCGAGGCGTTGCGCCTCGAGGTGACCGACGTCGCGCGGGTCGGCGCCGACGTACGCATCGATGCCCGGGTGCTCCCGGCGACCAAGGAGGACTGAGTGTTCACGGGCATCGTCGAGGAGCTCGGCAGCGTCGTCGCGGTGGAGCCGCAGGGCGACGCCGTACGCCTGCGCATCCGCGGTCCGGTCGTCGCGAGCGACGCCGTGCACGGCGCCTCCATCGCCGTCAACGGCGTCTGCCTCACCGTGGTGGACCACGGCGACGGCGAGTTCACCGCCGACGTCATGCAGGAGACCCTGGACCGGTCCTCGCTCGGTGGCCTCGACGCCGGGTCGCGGGTGAACCTCGAGCGGCCCGTGACCCTGGAGGCCCGTCTCGGCGGTCACCTCGTGCAGGGCCACGTCGACGGCACCGGCGTGATCCTCGAGCGCATCCCGAGCGAGCACTGGGAGGTCGTCCGGGTCTCCCTCCCCGACGACCTCGGCCGCTACGTCGTCGAGAAGGGCTCGATCACCGTCGACGGCGTCTCGCTCACGGTCGTCGAGGCGGCCCGCGACTCGTTCACGGTGTCGCTCATCCCGACGACGCTCGGCCTCACCACCCTCGGGACCACGTCGATCGGCGACCCCGTCAACCTCGAGGTCGACGTCGTGGCGAAGTACGTCGAGCGCATGCTCGAGTGGAGGACCTCATGACCGCGAACAGCACCGAGCAGGCCGATCCCGGCGTCGACGGCGTCCGGCTCGACAGCGTCGATCTCGCGGTCGAGGCGATCCAGGCCGGTCGTCCCGTCGTCGTCGTCGACGACGAGGATCGCGAGAACGAGGGCGACCTCATCTTCGCCGCCCAGCGCGCGACCCCCGAGCTCACCGGGTTCATGATCCGCTGGACCAGTGGCTACATCTGCGTGGCCATGCCCGGCAAGGAGCTCGACCGGCTCGGGCTGCCGCCGATGACGCAGATCAACGAGGACAAGAAGGGCACGGCGTACGCCGTCACCGTCGACGCGCGCGACGTGAAGGCGACCGGGATCTCGGCCGAGGACCGCGCGCGCACCATCAAGGTGCTGTCCGACTCGGCCACCGAGCCGTGGGAGCTGACGCGTCCGGGGCACGTCGTGCCGCTGCGGGCCATGGAGGGCGGCGTCCTGCGACGGGCGGGTCACACCGAGGCCGCGGTCGACCTCGCCCGCCTGGCCGGGCTCACGCAGGCGGGCGCGCTGTGCGAGCTCGTGAACGAGGACGGCTCGATGATGCGCGCACCGCAGTGCCGCACCTTCGCCGACGCGCACGGGCTCGTGATGATCTCGATCGCCGACCTGATCGCCTGGATCCGGCACACCGAGCGCCAGGTCGACAAGGCCGCCGACACCCTGATGCCGACCGAGTACGGCGAGTTCCGCGCCCTCGGCTACCGCTCGCGGCTCGACGGCGTGGAGCACATCGCCCTCGTGTACGGCGACATCGGCGACGGGGAGGACCTGCTCGTGCGGGTGCACTCCGAGTGCCTCACCGGCGACGTCTTCGGCTCGCGGCGCTGCGACTGCGGGCCGCAGCTTCAGGCGGCGCTGAGGCGCGTCGCGGCCGAGGGCAGAGGAGTGGTCCTGTACATGCGCGGGCACGAGGGCCGCGGCATCGGGCTGCTGCACAAGCTGCAGGCCTACGAGCTGCAGGACGGCGGGTCCGACACCGTCGACGCCAACCTCGAGCTGGGCCTGCCCGCCGACGCGCGGGACTACGGCACGGGGGCCCAGATCCTCGCCGACCTCGGCGTGCGCACGATGCGGCTGCTGACCAACAACCCGGCCAAGCGCGCCGGGCTCGAGGGCTACGGCCTGGCCATCACCGACCGAGTCCCGCTCGAGATCGCGCCGAACCCGCACAACGTCGACTACCTGCGCACCAAGCGCGACCGGATGGGGCACGTGCTGCCGCCGGACCTCGACCTCTCGGAAGGGAACCCGTCATGAGCGGCTCCGGAGCCCCCGCCCTCGACCTCGCCGGCGCGTCCGACCTGCGCGTGGCCGTCGTGGCGTCGTCCTGGCACGAGGTGGTCATGGACGGGCTCGTCGCGAGCGCCGTCGCCACCCTCGACGGCCTCGCGGTCGACCACCAGCTCATCCGGGTTCCCGGCGCATTCGAGCTGCCGATCGTCGCGCGCGCCGCCGCCGTCGCGGGGTTCGACGCCGTGGTGGCGCTGGGCGTTGTGATCCGCGGGGGGACGCCGCACTTCGACTACGTCTGCCAGGCGGCCACCGACGGTCTGGCCCGCGTCGCCGCGGACACCGGCGTACCCGTCGGCTTCGGGCTGCTCACCTGTGACGACGAGGACCAGGCGATCGCGCGGGCCGGCCTCCCCGGTTCCACGGAGGACAAGGGACGAGAGGCGGTCGAGGCCGCCCTGGCCACCGTCGTGACCCTGCGTTCCCTCGTCCCGCGGGGTTCCGTAGGCTTCGCGTCGTGAAGACTTTCGAGGAACTGCACGCCGAGCTCGTCACGAAGTGGGCCGAGAAGGACGAGTCGTCCGGCACCGTCACGCGCCTGCTCGAGGACGGCGTCCACGGCATCGGCAAGAAGGTCGTCGAGGAGGCCGCCGAGGCCTGGATGGCCGCCGAGTTCGAGGGCAAGGAGCGTGCGGCCGAGGAGATCTCCCAGCTGATCTTCTTCACGCAGGTGCTCATGCTCGCGGCCGACGTCTCGCTCGAGGACGTCTACCGCCATCTCTAGGAGACCCGGCCGAACCCGTCGTCCCCTGGAGTAGCCATGCTGCGCGTCGCCCTGCCCAACAAGGGTCAGCTCGCCGACCCCGCCCGCGACATGCTGCGCGAGGCCGGCTACCCCGCGGCGCACGCCGCCCGCGAGCTCGTCGTCCAGGACCCGGACAACGACGTCGAGTTCTTCTTCCTGCGTCCCCGCGACATCGCCATCTACGTCGCGAGCGGGCAGCTCGACATCGGGATCACCGGGCTCGACCTCGTGCTCGACTCGGGCGTCGAGACCGACACCCTGCTCGAGCTCGGCTTCGCCCCGTCGACCTTCCGCTTCGCGGCCCCTCCCGGCACGGCGTCGTCTGTCGCCGACCTCGCCGGCCTGCGGATCGCCACGTCCTACGCCGGGCTCCTCGGCACGCGACTCGCCGAGCTCGGCATCGAGGCGACCGTCGTCAAGCTCGACGGCGCGGTCGAGAACTCGGTGCGCCTCGGCGTCGCCGACGCCGTCGCGGACGTCGTCGCCACCGGCACCACGCTGAAGCAGGCCGGCCTCGTCGTCCTGGGGGAGCCGCTGCTCGTGAGCCAGGCGCTGCTCGTGCAGAGGACGGGTCTGGCCCAGAGCAACGAGATCGACACGTTCGTGCGCCGGCTCCAGGGCGTGATCGTGGCCCGGGCCTACGTCCTCGTCGACTACGACATCCAGGTCGACCGGGTGGAGGCGGCCTGCCGCCTCACGCCCGGGATCGAGTCGCCGACCGTGTCGCCGCTGCACGACAAGGGCTGGGTCGCCGTGCGCGCCATGGTCCCCAAGCGCGGCGTCCACCACATCATGGACGAGCTCTACGAGATGGGCGCCCGCGGCATCCTCGTGACCGACATCCACGCCTGCAGGTTGTAGGAACGTAGAGCCGAACACCTGTCGGCGTGGATGTCAGCTCGCTCGCGGGTCCGCGTGCGCCTGGTGGCGTCCTCGTGATGCAGTGCCCCGAAGCCGAGAGGGTCGATCGCTCGCGGGTGTGCCCCGTAGGGGCGCGCTCGTGAGCGATCTGGGAGGCGGCGTCGCCGCCGACCCGGACCCGAAGTCGGAGGGGTCCGCCGACGCGAGCGCCCGGAGGGCGCTCGCGTGGAGGCGGGAGAAGACTCAGTCCTGCTGAGCGCGGACGCTGAGGACGGGGCAGGGGGCGTTGAACAGGACGGCCTGGGCGGTGCTGCCGAGCAGCAGCTTGCCGACGGCGGAGCGGCGCCGCAGCCCGATGACGATGAGCCGGGCGTCCTGCTGCTCGGCCTGGGTCACGATCACGTCGGCCGGCTCGTCGCCCGCGAACAGCGTCACGACGTCCGGGTCGACCCCTCGCCCGGCCAGCTCGTCGTGGAGCGCGTCGGCGTCCTGCTCGGCGGAGTGCCCCTCCAGCTCGGAGGGCTCGGCCTTGTGCACCACGACGAGTCGCTCGCCCTCGTGCAGCAGCGCGATGGCCGCGGCGAACGCCGCCTCGCCCTCGTCCGTGCGGACATACCCCACCACGACAGTCATGCCGGCCCCTAGCGTCTGCAGCCCGTGAGCGGCGCTCACCGCACACGCACGGTTATAGCAGCGCGTGGCCGACCCGCCACTCGTCCCGCGCAGGTCGTGGGCCAGGATTCCCGCGTGAGCGAGCAGCGCCGTGACCTGCGGTTCGCCGGCGTCGTGGTGCCGGACCCGGAGTTCGCCGACGACGACGGGACGGTCCGGGCACCCCTGGCCGACGTCTTGGCGGCCTACGACGACGGCCGCGCCTCGGTGCGCGACGTGGCCCTGGTGCTCGCGACCTCGCGGCTGATGACGCCGCTGGTCGCGGTCCTCGACGAGGTGGAGGAGCCGGTCGACGGGCTGCGCCGGGAGAAGTCGAGCCACATGGCCTCGGTCAGCCTGGTCGGCGCCGACGGCCGTCGCGCCCTGCTCGCGTTCTCCTCCGTGCAGTCGATGGCGGCCTGGGACCCCGCGGCCCGCGGCATCCCCACGCGGGGTGCACAGGCCGCCGCCGGCGCCCTGGAGGAAGGTGCCGACGCCGTGCTGCTCGACCTCGCAGGCCCGGTGCGCGTCGCGCTCGAGGGCACCCTCCTGCGTGCGCTCGCCGCCGGTGACCCGTTGCCCCTGCCCTACGCCGATCCCAGCGTGCACGCGGCTGTCATGGACGCCCTGACCGGGCTCGACGGGCTCGCGGGAGTCCTGCTCGAGGCCCCGGAGGACGGCCCGGGGCCGGTCCCGGACCTCGTCGTCCTCATCAGCCCGGTACCCGGTACCGACGCCGCAGGGCTGGCGCGCGACGTCGCCGAGAGGCTCGTGGCCCACCCGGCGCTCGCCGTCGCCTGCCCGCGCGGCGTCGGCGTCGGGATCGACGGAGCCGGTCGCTGAGCCGCGACACGGGCCCGGGGGTGGCCGTGTCCAGCGGAGGTCGAACCCTGCATGGCGTGTGGTGCGGCGATGCGTGTCGTGCTGGCGCCGCTGGGATGCAACCGGGATCATGGCGTCGTCCGCACGTCCTCGACCCTGGGATCCCTCATGCAGACCCGCAAGCTCGTCGCCGAGTTCGTCGGCACCTTCCTGCTCGTCTTCATCGCCGTCGGCGCCGCGGTGTCCGGCCTCAAGTCCGCGGGCGTCATCGCCGTCGCGGTGGCTTTCGGCTTCGTCCTGATCTTCGCCGCCTACGCCTTCGGCCCAGTCAGCGGCGCCCACGTGAACCCCGCCGTCACCCTCGGCATGGTGATCGCGCGCAAGCAGCCGATCGTCGAGGCCGTGGGCTACTGGATCGCCCAGTTCGCCGGCGCCATCGTGGCCGCGGGCGTCCTGAAGTACCTCGTCAGCTCCGGTGGGGTGAAGGACGAGACCGGCGGGCTCGGCTCGAACGCCTACGACAACGGGCACATCAACCTGCAGGGCGCCTTCGTCTTCGAGGTGCTGGCCACGGCCGCGTTCATCCTCGTGATCCTGCTGGTGACCGACAAGTTCGCCACGGCCGGCGCCGCCGGTCTCGCCATCGGTGCCGCGCTGACCGCGATCCACACCTTCGGCATCCCGCTGGACGGCACCTCGGTCAACCCGGCCCGCTCGTTCGGACCGGCCCTGTTCGCCGGCGGGACGGCGCTCAGCCAGGTCTGGCTGTTCATCCTGGCCCCGCTCATCGGCGGCGCGCTCGGTGCGCTCGTCTACGGCGTCACCCGTGCCGGTGGCGAGGCCGCGGGCCAGGCCGACCTGACCTGACCGACCGCACGTCACGGTCGGGCCCGCTGCGCACCTCGGAGCGGGCCCGACCGGCGGTTTGGGGCGTGAGCGCCGCTCCGGCTACACTGTCCGGACCGACCCGCCCCGATCGTGGGGGAGGGTCACACAAGCGGAGTTCTCGCTCCCACCCGCACGACCCCCGGGTCGTCGGGTCCAGGTCGCGGTTCCCCCGACGGGGGGTCCCGACGGCGTGTCGCGCTGCGTGCGCGGCGGCCGACGACTGCGAGGCCTCGCGCGTGTGCGCGGGGCCTCGATCCATGTCGGGGACCCGGAGCGGCGAACGAACCAGGACGACCCGAGGAGAGCCCATCAGCGCCGAGCCCCGCATCAACGAGCGGATTCGCGTCCCCGAGGTCCGACTTGTCGGCCCCAACGGGGAACAGGTCGGCATCGTGCGCATCGAGGATGCGCTCCGCCTGGCCGCCGAGGCCGATCTCGACCTGGTCGAGGTCGCCCCGATGGCCAAGCCGCCGGTCTGCAAGCTCATGGACTACGGCAAGTTCAAGTACGAGTCGGCCCTGAAGGCGCGTGAGGACCGCAAGAAGCAGGTCAACACCGTCATCAAGGAGATGAAGCTCCGCCCCAAGATCGACGCGCACGACTACGAGACCAAGAAGGGTCACGTCGTGCGGTTCCTCAAGGCGGGGGACAAGGTCAAGATCACGATCATGTTCCGCGGTCGTGAGCAGTCCCGGCCCGAGCTGGGCTTCCGACTGCTCAAGAAGCTCGCGGACGACGTCGTCGACTACGGCTTCGTGGAGTACTCCCCGAAGCAGGACGGCCGCAACATGATCATGGTTCTCGGCCCGACGAAGAAGAAGGCCGACGCCATGGCGGAGGCCCAGGCCGAGAAGGACGAGGCCAAGGCGACTCGACGTGCTGCGTCTTTCGACGAGGCTTACGACGACACTGCCGAGTCGGTCGACACGACGGTCGAGACCGTCGAGGAGACCGTCGAGGAGCCCGCCGAGCAGGCCCTCGCCGAGACGGTGGTCGAGGACGTGGTCGAGGAGACCGCGGCCCAGGCCTGATCGCCCCGCACGACAGGGTCACCTGACCCGCTACGACGACCCGCACGACCGACGTACGAGGAGAACGGCGACATGCCGAAGCAGAAGACCCACAGCGGCGCCAAGAAGCGCTTCAAGGTGACGGGCTCGGGCAAGATCATGCACGAGCACTCGAAC
>DATCCY010000103.1:0-109423 GCA_036510975.1 Candidatus Nanopelagicales bacterium | reverse complement strand
CCGCCGCGCCCCGTCGCGGCGGTCGGGCGGCGACTCAGCGCTCGATCTGGTCGGTCCCCCCGGGGCCCTGGGCGGACTTGATGTCGACGCCGCCCATGAGGATGAGCCCGGTGATGCGCAGCACGGGAGACCCGGGCGGCGGCGTCGTCCTGGGTCCCGAGTGCCCGCCCATGAGCGCCACGGCGTCGACCCGCACCTCGAGGCCCTCGGGCACGGTGATCTCGATGCCGCCCATGAGGCAGAAGACGGTCATGGTCGTCTCCTGCGCCGTGAGCACGGCGTCGGTGAAGTCCAGCTCGACGCCACCCATGACGGCGACGGTGGTCATACCGGGCGGCACGACCCAACGGCCCTTGCGCTCGACGCCGGACATGATCGCCACAGCGGTCCCCTGACCCTGCTCGGCGCGCGACGGGTCCACCACCATGCCCGACCTCGACGACGGGACTGCGGCGGCGCTCGGGGTCAGGGCGACGGCCTGGCCGACCACCGGCACCGAGAGGGCGCCGGGCGGGACCGGGAGGTCGTGCAGCACGGGCACGAGCTCGCCGTACGTCGTGGCCCGGTAGACCTCCGCAAGCCGCTCCTCGTGCTCGACGGGCGAGAGGCGGCCCTCGGCGTAGGCGTCGCGCAGGAGCCCCGCGACGCGCTCCCGGTCGGCGTCGGAGGCCCGCAGGCGCAGCGCGTCGGCGACGGGATCGGGAAGAGGCTCGGTCACCCTGCCGAGGCTAGTCCTCTTCTGCCTGACACCTGATGCGTGGCGGGCGAGCGAGCGGGCTGCGGAGTCGTCCGCGCCCTGACCGGCGAGCCGCGCGCCGAGCGGGAGCACGACCTCGCCGCGGCTAGCGTGGCCGGGTGACCTCCCCCGCACCTGCTCCCGCGCTGTCGCTGCGCGGCGTGGTGAAGACGTTCGGCGACCTCGTCGCCGTCGACGGGCTCGACCTCGACGTCGCACCCGGGACCTGTCTCGGGCTGCTCGGGCCCAACGGCGCGGGCAAGTCCACGACGATGCGGATGCTCACCGGCCAGGCGATCGCGGACGAGGGCGAGATCGTGGTCCTGGGGTACGCCGTGCCGCGCGAGTCGAAGCAGGCTCGCGCGCGGATGGGAGTCGTGCCGCAGCGGGAGAACCTCGACGACGAGCTGACGGTGCGCCAGAACGTCGCCGTGTGGGCGACGCTGCTGCGCGTGCCGCGCCGGACGAAGGACGAGGCGGTCGACGCCGCGCTCGAGATGGCACAGCTCACGGACCGGGCCGACTGCCGCGCGTCGACGCTGTCGGGCGGGATGCGACGTCGGCTGCTCATCGCCCGAGCCCTCGTCCACGGGCCCGACCTCGTGCTGCTCGACGAGCCCACGGTCGGGCTCGACCCGCAGGTGCGCGGCGAGATCTGGGTGCTCGTCGACCGGCTGCGCAGCGAAGGCGTCTCGGTGCTGATGTCCACGCACTACATCGAGGAGGCGGAGCGGCTCTGCGACGACGTCGCCGTCATGTCGCACGGCCGCATCATCGCGCGCGGGACCCCGGCCGCCCTCGTCATCGAGCACGCCGGCGCGGAGGCGATGGAGTTCTACGGCCCTCCGGACCGGCTGCAGCGGGTCGAGGAGATCGTGGCCCCCTCGGGCTTCCGGACGAGGCGCACCGGTCCGTCGGTCTCGGTCCTGCGCGCCGAGACACTGCCCGAGAGCGTCGTCGCCGAGCTCGGTGACGGCGCCCGGCGCCCGTCCAACCTCGAGGACGTCTTCGTCCTGCTGACCGGCGAGAAGCTGGAGGACTGATGACCGTCGTCCGTGCACCCGAGACGCGGCTGCGCGCGGTCGAGCCGACCGCGTTCGCTGGCGTCTTCACCCGCGAGACGACGCTCTTCCGGCGCGTCTGGCGGTCCACCACGTTCGGCTCCGTGGTGGAGCCGACGATCAACCTCATCGCCTTCGGGTTCGGCTTCGGCGCCCTGGTGTCCACGGTGCAGGGGATCCCCTACGTCCAGTACATCGGGACCGGCGTCGTCGCCTCGGCCGTGCTGTTCTCCTCGGTCTTCGCCGGGATGTTCGACACCTACGTCAAGCGCTACTACATGAAGTCCTACGACGGCATCCTGGCCACGCCCGTCGACGTGCCGGAGCTGTTCCTCGCCGAGGCCGTGTGGATCGCCGTGAAGTCGGGGATCTACGGCTGCGCGCCGCTCCTCGTCGCGATGGTGTTCGGCCTGCCGCCGTCGTGGGGCATGCTCGCGATTCCGTTCATCGGCTTCCTGACCGGCTTCGGGTTCGCGTTCATGGGCCAGTGGTTCTCCGGGATCGTGCCGAGCATCGACTCGTTCAGCTACGTCCAGAGCGCCCTGGTCACGCCGCTGCTGCTGCTGTCCGGAGTCTTCTTCCCGCTGACCGGCTTCCCGACCTGGGTCCAGCGGCTCGCCGAGCTGAACCCGCTCTACCACTGCGTGCAGCTCGTGCGGGACGCCGTCTTCGGCTGGAACCCGCTCGCGGACCTCGGGCACGTCCTCGCCCTGAGCGTGTTCGCCGTCGTCATGGGGCTGCTGGCCGTGCGGGCGCTGCAGCGCCAGCTCATCGACTGATCCCTCGCTCGGGAGCCCCGGGGGGCCCCGACCGCGCGGGTCGCGCCACCGGTGGTCTGATCGGGCCCACGGTGGCTCATACTTCCTCGTGTGATCAGCGTCCGGACCGCCGCGCTCGTCGCGGGCGGTTCGCTCGCGATCGGCCTGCTGTCAGCCTGCGCACCGGCCGGAACGTCGGCCTCACCCAGCGCACGCGTCTCGCACCTGAGCCCGACGCCGTCGTCCGCGACGACCGCAGGCTCGCCGCCCGCACCGACGTCGGCGCCGATGACGACCGCGGCCCCGACCAGCGCAACGCCGACGAGCCCCTCCCCCACGAGCGCCTCCCCGTCGGACACCACGGGAGCCAACGACCCCACCCTGCCCTCGCCGAGCGACACGTCGGGGACCACCTCCGCGGACGGTCTCATCCCGGTCCTGCACCGGATCGACACGACCGACCCCGTCGTGTTCATCACGATCGACGACGGCTACGACAGGGATCCCCGCGTCGTCGCACTGCTGCAGTCGCGGCACATCCCCGTGACGCCGTTCCTCACGGTCGACGCGATCAAGGACAAGCCGTCGTACTTCGTGAAGATCCAGAACGCGTCGGGGCAGTCGGTCCAGGACCACACGCTCACGCACCCGAAGCTGAGCACGCTGGGCTACGACGCCCAGGTCCGGGAGATCTGCGACGCCGCTACCACGCTGCAGGGCTACTACGGTCAGAAGCCGTGGCTGTTCCGGCCGCCGTACGGCGACTACGACAGGACCACCCGACGCGCGGCGGCCTCGTGCGGCATGAAGGCGCTGGTGCTGTGGGACGTCTCGCTGCCCCACGCGGTGCTCCGCTACGCGAACGGGAGCGTCCTGCACCGCGGCGACATCATCCTCATCCACTGGCGGCCCAACCTCTATCGCGATCTCCCCGTCGCGCTCGACGCCGCCGCGGCCCAGGGTCTGCGCGTCGCCGCGCTGCAGGACTACCTGCCGCGGTCCTGACGGGACCGACGTGACGTGACCACCGTCACCGAGACCCGCTCGTCGCTCGGTCGTAGGCTCGCCGCATGCCCGACTTCGAGTACTCCGACCTGCTCCCGCTCGGTCCCGACGAGACGCCGTACCGGCTGCTCACCACCGAGGGGGTCAGCACCGTCGAGGCGTCCGGGCGCACCTTCCTGCAGGTCGAGCCCGAGGCGCTGCGGCTGCTGACGGCGACCGCGATCCGCGACACCCAGCACCTGCTCCGGCCCGGGCACCTGCAGCAGCTGCGGAACATCCTCGACGACCCCGAGGCCTCGCCCAACGACCGCTTCGTCGCCCTCGACCTGCTCAAGAACGTGAACATCTCCGCCGGCGGCGTGCTGCCGATGTGCCAGGACACCGGGACGGCGATCGTCATGGGCAAGCGCGGCCAGCAGGTGCTCACCCCTGGCGACGACGAGCGCGCGATCAGCCAGGGGGTCTACGACGCCTACACGACGCTCAACCTGCGCTACTCGCAGATGGCGCCGCTGACCATGTGGGACGAGCGCAACACCGGCTCGAACCTGCCCGCGCAGATCGAGCTCTACGCCGACACCGCACCCGGCCACGAGACGTCCTACAAGTTCCTCTTCATGGCGAAGGGGGGCGGTTCGGCCAACAAGTCGCTGCTCTTCCAGGAGACCAAGGCGGTGCTCAACCCGGCCGCCATGCGCAGGTTCCTCGACGAGAAGCTCCGCGCGATCGGCACGTCCGCATGCCCTCCGTACCACCTCGCGATCGTGGTCGGGGGCACGTCCGCGGAGTACGCGCTCAAGACCGCGAAGTACGCCAGCGCCCGCTACCTCGACAGCCTGCCGACCGCCGGATCCGCGACCGGTCACGCGTTCCGCGACCTCGAGCTCGAGGCCGAGGTCCTGGAGATGACGCGCGGGTTCGGCATCGGCGCCCAGTTCGGCGGCAAGTACTTCTGCCACGACGTGCGGGTGGTCCGCCTGCCGCGCCACGGCGCCTCGTGCCCCATCGCCATCGCCGTCTCGTGCTCCGCCGATCGTCAGGCCCTCGCGAAGATCACACCGGAGGGCGTGTTCCTCGAGCAGCTCGAGACCGACCCCGCGCGCTTCCTGCCCGAGGTCACCGACGAGCACCTCGACGACGACGTCGTGCGGATCGACCTCTCCCGCCCGATGTCCGAGATCCGCGCCGAGCTCGCGAACTACCCGGTGAAGACGCGCCTGTCGCTGTCCGGCCCGCTCGTCGTCGCGCGCGACATCGCGCACGCACGCATCAAGGAGCTGCTCGACGCCGGCCAGCCCATGCCGGACTACCTGCGCGACCACGCCGTCTACTACGCAGGCCCGGCGAAGACGCCGGAGGGCATGGCGTCCGGCTCGTTCGGGCCGACGACCGCAGGGCGCATGGACGCCTACGTCGACCAGTTCCAGAAGGCCGGCGGCTCGCTCGTCATGCTGGCCAAGGGCAACCGCAGCGCCGCGGTCACCAACGCGTGCAGGGACAACGGTGGCTTCTACCTCGGCTCGATCGGCGGCCCCGCAGCCCGGCTGGCGCAGGACTGCATCAAGCACGTCGAGGTCATCGACTTCCCGGAGAACGGCATGGAGGCCGTCTGGAAGATCGAGGTCGAGGACTTCCCGGCGTTCGTCGTCGTCGACGACAAGGGCAACGACTTCTTCGCCGACACCCTGCGCCCGGTGGCGACGACGATCCCCGTCGGTCGTCCGAGCTGAGGCACGACGCGCGAGGCCCGGAGCGGCTGACCCGACGTGGCGGCGGGTCGGTCAGTACCAGCCGTGGCTGCGGAAGTGCGAGAGCGCACCGCACGGAGTCGAGTAGCGGCGCTCGACGTAGCCGAGACCCCACAGGATCTGGGTGACGGGGTTCGTGCGCCAGTCCGATCCGGCGGAGCGCATCTTCGACCCCGGCAGCGCCTGCGGGATGCCGTGGGCGCCGGATCCTCCGTTGTGCGCCTTGTAGTTCCAGTGGCTCTCGCGGTTCCACAACGTCACCAGGCACTGGACCTGCGCGGGCGAGGTCCAGCCGAAGCGACTGGCCATGAGCGCCTTGGCCCACCACTGGTTGTAGCCGACGGTGCCGAAGCGGAACGGCGCGACCGTGGCGACCTGCACGCGTGCCACGGACTTCGGCGCCGCTGCCTCGGGTGCGGCGACCTGGGGAACGAAAGACTTGGGCAGGGCGGCCCTGGGCACGACCGCCTTGGGCACGGCGCGCACCTTCGGGGCCACCAGACCGGTCTCGATGACCGAGACGGTGCCGATCGCGGCCACCTGGCCCGCGACGGACACCGGCAGGGTCGTGGCCGCGGAGGCCGCGACGATGGCCGGGGTCGGGACGACGGCGGCGAGGGTGCCGATGGCCAGCGTGCTCGCCGCGACCACGACCAGGCGACGCCGCAGCGACCCCGTCGGTGCAGTGGTGCTCACACGAGATCCTTCGTCGGGCGGCGACGCTCCGGAGCGCCTCCGCGACCTGACCTCTGACGCGGGCCCGGCATCGCCCACCGGAGGAGAGCCGGGCGCATGCCGGACGACTGGCCCCGGCGGACCCAGGGTCCGGTGGGGCGGCGACGGACCGGACCCACGAGCGCCGACATGGTGTCCGGCGTTCGACCCGCGGTTCGAGCTGCTCCCCCCAGGAAGGCCGAGAGCCGGGGAGCGGCGGGCAGGTCCGACCACGATCGCGAGGTCGTGACGTGCTCCACCCTGCCGGGCGCCGCTGACCGCGTCGACCTCGCCGACCGGTTGTCACCCTCAGGTAGAGGCCTTGTCCACAGGCCAAACCCCCGTATTACGGGGCAAAGCGGACCAGAGCTGTGAGGTGGCCCACAGGCCCCGCGGGAACCTCTGTGGACAACCGCTCGGCCGAACCGGTGACAGGACGTGGTGCCGCCGTTACGCCGAGGAGTCGCACTGACCCGTTCGGGCTGCCTTCGCGGCCCGGTCGCGCGGCCTCGACCCGGGCCCGAAGGCCCGGCTCACCGGACCCCGTGAGAGCGTTCCCACGCCCCCAGCCGAAATCCCTTGCGGCACAAGCGATCCGCGAAGTAGCAGCAGAGTACCACCGCACGACGTCAGGTCCGTGGTGCATCGCGGGCGTGTCGTGCACCCCGGTGCTCGGCGCGGACGACCGCGGCGTACGGCGACGGCGCCTCGGCCGTGACAGACGTGGGCCCGGGATCCGTTGCAGCGCAGCGGATCCCGGGCCCACGTCTCAGAGCTGCAGGTCCTCGAGCATCTCGGTGACGAGTGCCGCGATGGGGCTCCGCTCGCTGCGCGTGAGGGTCACGTGGGCGAAGAGGGGGTGGCCCTTGAGCTTCTCCGTGACGGCGACGATGCCGTCGTGACGCCCGACGAGCAGGTTGTCGCGCTGCGCGACGTCGTGGGTGAGCACCACGCGCGAGTCGCGGCCGATGCGCGAGAGAACCGTGAGCAGGACGTTGCGCTCGAGCGACTGCGCCTCGTCGACGATGACGAACGCGTCGTGCAGCGAGCGGCCCCGGATGTGGGTCAGCGGAAGGACTTCCAGCATCCCGCGGTCGACGATCTCCTCCACGACCTCCTGGGTCGTGAGGGCACCGAGGGTGTCGAACACCGCCTGTCCCCAGGGCGACATCTTCTCGCTCTCGCTGCCGGGCAGGTAGCCGAGCTCCTGGCCGCCGACGGCGTAGAGCGGGCGGAAGACGATGACCTTGCGGTGCAGCCGACGTTCGAGCACCGCCTCGAGGCCGGCGCAGAGCGCGAGGGCCGACTTGCCGGTTCCGGCGCGGCCGCCGAGGGACACGATGCCGACCTCGTTGTCGAGCAGGAGATCGAGCGCGACCCGCTGCTCCGCGCTCCGGCCGTGCAGCCCGAAGGCCTCGCGATCGCCTCGTACCAGACGGATCTGCTTGTCCGGCGTCACTCGCGCGAGCGCGCTGCCGCGCTCCGACACGAGCACCAGCCCGGTGTGGCAGGGCAGGTCGCGCGCGGCCTCGAGATCGATTCGGTCCTGCTCGTAGAGCAGGTCGACGACGCTGCCGGGCACATCGAGCTCGGTCATGCCGGTCCAGCCGCTCTCGACGACGAGCTCCGCGCGGTACTCCTCGGCCGTGAGCCCGACCGACGACGCCTTCACGCGCATCGGCAGGTCCTTGCTCACCAGGACGACGTCGCGGCCCTCGGCCGCGAGGTTGCGTGCCACGGCCAGGATCCGGGTGTCGTTGTCGCCGAGCTGGAAGCCGCTCGGGAGCACCGAGGTGTCGGTGTGGTTGAGCTCGACGCGCAATGTGCCGCCGGCGTCGCCGACGGCCATGGGATCGTCGAGCCGCCCGTGCTTCACGCGCAGGTCGTCCAGCAGGCGCAAGGCCTGTCGGGCGAAGTACCCGAGCTCGGGATGCGAGCGTTTGGCCTCCAGCTCCACGATGACGACGACGGGTATCACGACCTCGTGCTCGTCGAACCGCAGCAGGGCATGCGGGTCGGAGAGCAGGACCGACGTGTCGAGCACATAGGTGCGCACATCGGAGGACGAGGCGTTGGACGGGCGACGACGCGCTGCGGGCACAAGGGCCTCCCCGAAGGCGGGCCGCCCGGGCGGTGGCCCGAATGTCTTCGACCGTAAGCCAGCCCTCACCTCATCGTGGCGCGCCACGCCGAGCACGAGATGACGAGCAGATGAACGCCCTCCCGCGGTGGGTGGCGAGGTTCCGGACCGGGCTGCTCAGACGCCGAAGCGTCGCCCGCGCGCGCCGTAGGCGCGCAGGGCCCGCAGGAAGTCGACCTTGCGGAAGTCCGGCCAGTAGGCCTCGCAGAAGTAGAACTCCGAGTGGGCCGACTGCCACAGCAGGAACCCGGAGAGGCGCTGCTCCCCCGAGGTCCTGATCACCAGATCCGGGTCGGGCTGGCCCGCCGTGTAGAGGTGCTCCGCGATGTGCTCCACATCGAGCACGGAGGCGAGGTCGTCGAGCGAGGTGCCGTTCGCCGCGGCCTCGGAGAGCAGTGCGCGCACGGCGTCGACGACCTCACGACGGCCGCCGTAGCCGACGGCGACGTTGACCAGCAGGCCGGTGCGGTCGGAGGTGTCGGACTCCGCCTTCTTGAGGACCTCGGCGGTGTGCGCCGGGAGAAGGTCGAGCGCCCCGACCGGGTGGACCCGCCAGCCGCCGTTCTCGGCGAGCGCCTCGACCGTGCCCTCGATGATGCGCAGCAGCGGCTCGAGCTCCGCCGCCGGGCGGGCCAGGTTGTCGGTGGAGAGCAGCCACAGGGTGACGACCTCGACCCCGGACTCCTCGCACCAGCCGAGGAAGTCCTCGATCTTGCGGGCGCCTGCGCGGTGGCCGGCTGCGCTGGAGTTGCCCTGCTCGGCGGCCCAGCGCCGGTTCCCGTCGAGGATGACGCCGACGTGGCGCGGGATCCGCGTGGGGTCGAGCGAGGCCTTGATCCGGCTCTCGTAGACGCCGTAGACGAGGTCGGCCACACCCACGGCGGTCCGCCTCCCGTCGCTGCCGACGACCCGGTCGGTCGTGGTCTGTGCGTGCGAGGCTACCGGCGGACCCGTACCGCTGTCCCCGCCTCGGTGCGGGCGAGCCGAGGCCCGCACCACGACGGCTCGCCAACCTACGGTTGCGTAAGTTACTCTTCCGTATGTGAGCGACAGCCCCCGCACCCCGTCCCCGGCCGCCCTCGAGCCGAGCGGTGGCGACATCGCCGTCGCGACGCCGCCGGTCGAACCGGACAAGCCGCACCTGCGCGGCTGGCTGCACGCCGGGATGGCGCCGGTCTCGGTCGTGCTCGGCATCGTCCTGGTGATCTTCACGCCGTCGCAGTACCGCTGGGCGGCAGCGCTCTACAGCGTCACCGCGATCATGCTGTTCGGCACGAGCGCGCTCTACCACCGGTTCAACTGGAAGCCGCGCACCAAGGTCCTGCTCAAGCGGCTGGACCACTCGAACATCTTCCTCATCATCGCCGGGTCCTACACCCCGTTCGCGGTGGTGCTGCTGGCACCCGACCAGGCGAAGGTGCTGCTGATCCTGGTGTGGACCGGCGCCTTGGCCGGCGTGCTGTTCCGGGTGTTCTGGGTGGGGGCGCCGCGCTGGCTCTACACGCCGATCTACATCGCGCTCGGCTGGGTCGCCGTCTTCTACCTGCCCGCGTTCTGGGCGGCCGGAGGCCCCGCGGTCGTGATCCTGCTGGCGGTCGGCGGCCTGTGCTACTCCGCCGGCGGCGTCGTCTACGCCCTCAAGCGACCGAACCCCAGCCCCACCTGGTTCGGCTTCCACGAGATCTTCCACGCGCTGACCCTGGCCGGCTTCATCACCCAGTACATCGCCGTCAGCCTCGTGCTGTACTCCGCGCGCTGACGCGCGCTTCTGGCGCCTCCAGGACGGCGCCCTCCGGGCGCCTTCGTCGGCGTACGCCTCCGCCTGCGGGCCCTGTCGTCGGCGTCGCCGACGACAGAGCGGGACGCGCGGACGCCTGCGGCGTCCACTCGTCCCGCTCGGCCCTTCGGCTTCGGCGTAGTGCCAGCCGTTAGGGCTACTGGTCGGGGCCGGTGGCTCGGACTCTCTCGACCTCGTCCATCGCGGTGCGCAGCTGGCCGAGCCACTCGTCGGTGTTCTTCCCGACGAGCTTGACGCACCAGGCGAGCGCCTCGGAGCGCGACCGGGCGACGCCGGCGTCCACCAGGGTGTCGAGGACGCCGCGCTCGGGCTGACGCAGCCGTGTCATGACCGGGACGGCGAGGTGGGTGAACAGCACCCGCTCCCCGCCGATCGTGACGCCCCACGCCACCTTGCGACCGGTGCGGTGCTCGATCTCGCGGGCGATCTCGATGCGCCGGTCGCGGGTGTCCTCACGGAAGCCCTTCACCCGCCCGCGCGCGGCGGCGGCCCGCTCGGCGTCGGAGGCGGTGTCGGGGAGGTCGGGCGCCGCGAGGGCGCCGACGACGGTGATCTCTTCGCGGTCCACGGTGACCTCAGGGGCACCCTCGAACCAGTCCTGCGGCAGCCGGCCCACGAGCCAGCCCCGGATCTCTTCGTTGGTCATGGAGCGATGATTACATCATTACGCCGATGCACCAAGCCTGTCCGCTCAGGGCTGACGCGCCCCGAGGACGCGGCGCAGAGCCGTCGGGTCGGTCAGCGGCAGGTCGCAGACGAACCGGCGGCAGACGTACGCCGCAGCCTCTCCCCCGACCAGTCCTCGGCCCGCGAGCAGCGGGTGCGCGGACCCGGGGCGGCCGACCGAAAGCACGGCGCCGGGCGCCGTCCCCAGCACCGCGCTTCGGCGCAGCGACACGGTGACGAGGTCGCCCGGGTTGCCCACCACCGCGACCTCACGCGGACCGTCGAGCCAGGCCTCCGCCACCGAGGCGGCCCAGCCGGAGAAGCGCGGGTGCTGGGCGACCAGCGCGACGAGCGCTGCGAGCGACTCCTCGGCCGCCGTGCGGTGCGGCTCGGACCCGGTGAGCGCGGCGTAGGTGAGCAGGGCGCCGGCCGCCGCCGACCAGCCGGACGGGCTCGCGTTGTCGCTCGGGTCCTGCGGTCGGAGCACGAGTCGCTCGGCGTCGGACGCGGTGTCGAAGAAGCCGCCCGACGCGGGGTCGCGGAACCGCTCGAGGATGTCGTCGAGCAGGACGCGTGACCGCTCGAGCCACCTGTCGTCGGCCGAGATCTGGTGCAGCACGAGGAATCCCTCGGCCACGCACGCGAGGTCCTCGAGCACGCCGGCGTTGCGCCCGGCCTGCCCGTCGCGCGACGTGCGGAGCAGGCGACCGGCATCGTCGCGATGCAGCTCGTGCAGCAGCGTCGCCGCCTCGGCCGCGGCGTCGACCCATGCCGGCTCGTCGAGGATGGCCCCCGCATCGGCGAGCGCCGCGATCGCGAGGCCGTTCCACGCGGCGACGATCTTGTCGTCGCGTCCCGGCTGAACGCGTTCCGAGCGCGCGTCGAGGAGCCGTCGGCGCACCGTCTCCCACCGCGCCGGGTCGTCGGGGTCGCGGCGCAGCTGAAGGACCGAGGTGCCGTGCTCGAACGTCCCGCGGGCGGTCACCTCGAGGAGGTCGGCGGCCCAGGAGCCGTCGTCGGCGCCGAGGACGTCGTCGAGCTGCTGCGGCGTCCAGACGTAGCACCGGCCCTCCTCCCCCTCGGTGTCGGCGTCGAGCGCGGTGATGAACCCGCCCTGCGGGGATCGCATGTGGCACAAGAGGAAATCGGCCGACTCGCGAGTCACGCGCTCGGCCAGCACGTCGCCGGTGGCGCGCCACCAGTGCGCGTAGACGCGGAGCAGCTGCGCGTTGTCGTAGAGCATCTTCTCGAAGTGCGGCACGACCCAGGCCGCGTCGACGGAATAGCGCGAGAAGCCGCCCGCGAGCTGGTCGTACATGCCGCCACGCGCCATGGCCTCGCACGTCCCCTCGACCATCGCGAGCGCGCGAGGGTCGCCCGTGCGGGCGTGATGACGCAGCAGCAGCTCGAGCACCATCGACGGCGGGAACTTCGGTGCGCCGCCGAACCCGCCGCGGGCGCCGTCGTACTGCGACGCCAACGTCGACACCGCGGCGTCCAGCACCGGCGCGACGACCCGAGGGTCGAGCGCATCGGCGCCACCGACGGAGCTGCGCTCGCCCAGCGCCGCCGAGATGCGGCCGGCGGCCTCGAGGAGTCGCGCGCGGTCGCGGACCCACGTGTCGCTCACGGCCTCGAGCAGCTGGCCGAAGGACGGCATGCCGTGGCGCGGCTCGGCAGGGAAGTAGGTGCCGGCGTAGAACGGTCGGCCGTCGAGGTCGAGGAACACCGTCATCGGCCAACCACCGCGACCGGTCAGCGCCTGCGTGGCTGCCATGTACACGGCATCGACGTCGGGCCGCTCCTCGCGGTCGACCTTTACCGCGACGTAGTGCTCGTTGAGGTACGCCGCCAGCACGTCGTCCTCGAACGACTCGTGCGCCATGACGTGGCACCAGTGGCACGCGGCGTATCCGACGCTCAGCAGGATCGGGACGTCGCGACGCCGCGCCTCGGCGAACGCGTCGTCGCCCCACTCCCACCAGTCGACCGGGTTGTCCCGGTGCTGCAGGAGGTAGGGCGACGTTGACGACGCGAGGCGGTTCGGCACGGGGCCATCCTGACCCTCGCCGGTCGTGCTGACGAGCCGGCCCGCAGCCGCCGAGGATGCGGTGCGGGTCGGCCCGTCGACGAGCGGTCAGATCGCGACGATCCCCTCGGGACCGCCGGTCGCGTCGATGGTCGGAAGCCCGCTCGTGACCCCGGCCGGCGTGAGGGAGCCGTCCGGCGCGGTGGCGAAGGCGTCGATCTCGCCCGCGAGAGCGCTCAGCGCGTAGACGAAGCGGCCACGCTGCGACGCCGCGAGGTCGATCGGTCCGTGCGCCGTGGTCGCCGCCACGGGCGAGAGAACGGACGTGGTCCCGTCCGGTGCGACCGACCACGAGGTGATCGTGGCGCTGCCTGCGTTCGCGCCGTAGAGCGTCGACCCGACGCGGACGTTCCAGCAGAGCGCAGCGCCGCCGGACGATGCCGAGACGCCGAGCGGCACGAGGGAGGAGTCCGGCGCGACCGAGTACGACGCCGTCCGGCCGTCACCGGCCTCGGTGACCTCGAGGCGGCCACGCCCGTCGAACACGAAGGAGAACGGGACCGGCCCCTGCGACGCGTTCACGACGGCCGCACCGAGGCTGCCGTCGCGGTGCAGCGGGAACGTGACCAGGGTGTTGTTCGCCTTGGTCGCCACGACGAGGGTCCGACCGTCCGGGGTGATGCCCACCTGGCTCGGCGACGTGAGGAAGAACGGCACCGCGGAGTTGGACAGCCCCAGCGAACGGGTCGAACCGGGGATCGGGACGAGCCGGTCGTCGCGGAGCCGGAAGCCGGAGACGCTTCCCGCACCGCCGGCGTTGAGGACGAAGACGGTGGAGTCGCGCGTCGCCACGCTCGACGGGAAGGCGCCGCCGGACGGCACCACCGACGCGAGCGTCAGCCCGCGCCGGCCGAGCCGGAGCGACGCGACGGTGCCGCTGCCCGCGTTGACGGCGACGACGTCGCGCCCGTCGTCCGCGAGCGCGAGACCGCCCTGGGAGGCCAGCGCGTCCACGGGTGCACCAACCTGCTTGCCGCCGAGGCCGCCGGTCGCGAACGTGCCGACCGGCGTGAGCCCGCCGGCCGAGTCGCGGGCGAAGGCCTCGATGCTGTTGCCCGCACCGCCGTTGAGCTGCACGAGCACCGCGCCGTCGCGGAGGTCGGTCGCGCCGGTCTCGTGGGCCGACGCCGATACGGCGGGCACGAGCACGAGCGTGGAGGCCACCGTCGCGGTCGCCCACAGCCGAATGTTCTTCATGGAAGTTCCTCTCGTCAGTGCCGGTCGGTCGGACCGGCCTGACTGCCACCCTGTGCGCGGGCGGCCGGGAAGTCGCTTACGCCCGTGTTACGACCGCCGTGCGACGAACTCCGTAAGGACTCGGCAAGGTCGGGGTGCGCCCGCGAACGACAGCGCCCGTGTCCCGTGCCAGGCACGGGACACGGGCGCGCAGGTCGAGCGGATCAGGCGCGCAACGCCTCGGCGAGGTCGCGGAACTCCTCGACCAGGAGACCCATGTCGTCGGCGGTGTGTGCCAGCGAGACCAGCCACTGCTCGTCGAGCCCGGGCGGGGTGAGGATGCCGCGGTTGACGCCCCACAACCACGACAGCTCGGCGGCCCCGAAGTCGGTTCGCTTGTAGTCGCGATAGCTGCGCACCGGCGTGGGAGACCAGGTCACGGCGCCCTTCACGCCGAAGCCGACGGTGTGCGCCGGGAGGTCGTGCGTCGCGATGATCGCGTCCATCTTCGTGAGCGCATCGACGTTGAGGGCCTCGGCGGCCCCGAGGGCCTCCGGCGTCGCGATCTCGTCGATCGCGACGGCTGCGGCCACCACGAGCGGGTTGCCGTTGTAGGTGCCGAAGTGCGGCATGCGCCCGTCGGTGAGGCACTCCATGACCTCGGCCCTGCCGCCGAACGCCGCGAGCGGGAGACCGCCGCCGATGCTCTTCGCGAGGGCGACGAGGTCCGGGGTGATCCCGAGTCGCTGGGAGGCGCCTGCGGGACCGGCGGTGAGGCCGGTCTTGACCTCGTCGAAGACGAGCAGCGAGCCGTGCGCGTCGCACAGGGCCCGGACACCGGCGAGGTAGCCGGCGTCGGGCACGACGATGCCGATGTTCTCGAGGACCGGCTCCATGAACACGCACGCGACGTCGGCGCCGTACTGGTCGAAGAGCACCTCGAGGCGGGCGAGGTCGTTGTAGGGGACGACGTGGACGGTGCCGGCCTCGACCTCGAACGGCGTCACGGGTGTCGGTGCGTCCTCGGGGCCGGCGTCGGCGACGTCCGGCTTGACCGACACCTGGAGGGCGTCGTAGCCGCCGTGGTACCCACCCTCGATCTTGATGATCGCCTTGCGGTTGGTGAAGGCGCGCGCGGTGCGCAGCGCGTACATCGTGGCCTCGGTGCCGGAGTTGGCGAAGCGCAGCTGGTCGAGGGAGAAGCGCCGCTTGAACCGCTCAGCGGCGTCGGTGGCCGAGGGCGACGGGGTGACGAACAGAGTGCCCGTCTCGAGCGCCTGCGTGACGGCCGCGACCACCGCGGGGTTGAGGTGTCCGGCGAGCATCGCGCCGAAACCCATCGACAGGTCGAGCACCTTGCGGCCGTCGACGTCGGTGAGCCACGCGCCGCTGGCCGAGGTGATCGCCACGGGGTACGGGTCCCAGTGCTGGAAGGACGACGGCACACCGAGCGGCAGCGGACCGAGGGCACGCGCGTGGTGCGCGGCGGAACCGGGCGTCTGCGCCTCGAACCGCTCCCACTCCGTCGCGAGCAGCGACGCGACGCGGTCGGGGTCGATCGGCGTCGACGAGGCCGGGACGTTGCGCCAGGTCGCCGGGTCGTGGGCGGGCCAGGTGACCGGGGTCAGGACGGATGCGGTGGTGTCGGTCATTGTCGGCCTCCGGGGCGCCGTGAGCGTGCGGTTGCGCCGAGAGCCTAGTGCGGATGCGGGGCCGCTCGGAGCGGACCGGGGAACACGTCCGGCTCCCGTCCGCCGGGCTCAGTCCGAACGGTCGAGGTCCACCTGCAGCCAGCGGGCGAGGTCCTCGATCTCGCGGTCCACTGCGGCAGTCATCGCCGCGGTGAACGGGACGTCCTCGTGGATGGCGTCGACCCGCAGCACACCGATCGTGCGGTCGGTCGTGGCGTCGAGCTTCCCGACGAGCCGGTCGCCATGGAGGATCGGGAGCGCGAAGTAGCCCCAGCGGCGCCGGGCGGCCGGCTTGTACATCTCGAGCTGGTAGTCGAACTCGAAGATCTCGGCCATCCGCTTGCGGTCGCACACGAGCCGGTCGAGTGGTGAGAGCAGCGCCGTGCGGCCCTCGAAAGGCTGCCCGAGCTGGTCCGGGTCGACCCGCCAGGTGCCGCGCAGTCCCTCGACCACGGCGGGCTCCCCCGCATCGCCGACGTGGTTGGGCTCGACGGGGGTCTGGGCGGCCCGCGCCCGCGCGATGCCGAGGGCTCGCAGGCGGCGCTCGTCCCGGCGTCGGCGTGCGTCGTCCGCCGGGAGGACCGGTTCGTCGGGATAGACCCGCGAGGCCAGGTCGAAGCGCCGGTCGCGTCCGTCGCGACCCGAGACCGCGACCTCGCCGCTCGCGACCAGGAACTCGAGCATCCGCCCGACGTTGCGCTCGTCGTTCCAGCCGCTGGATTCCCATGGCACGACGCAGGTGTCGGGGAGGGCGGACATGGGCAGCGGACCATCGGTGCGCAGCAGGGCGAGGATGTCGTCACGGCACCCGGCGTTGGCCGTCATCCAGTCGCGGCGGTGCTGCTGCCAGTCCTTGAGCTCGCCGACGCCCGGCCACTCCGCCATCTCGGCCCGGTACAGCGCGAGATCCTCCACCGGTCGAAGCATGCCCTGCAGGTCCACGAGTCGCTGCTCGTCCACGGCGTCGCGGAGGTCCTCAGCGGCGTACCCCGTACTCAGCCGGCTCCAGAGCACGAGGTCGGCGCTCGGCGCGACGGCGCTCGTCCGGTCGTCCTGGAGGAGGGTGAGGTGCCGCACGGTGTCGAGCAGGTCGGCGGGCCGGTCTTCTGCGAGCAGCTGCGCCCGCACGGCGATGCGACGCGCGTCGGAGCGGCTCAGCTCGTGGACCCCGGCCATGTCGGGAGCGTAGGCCCGCACCCCAGGTTGCGGAGCCCGCGCGCCGGGACACAATCGAGGTATGACCTCGACGCCGAACCTGTTCGACCTCAGCTACACGAACAGCCGTGGGGAGCAGGTCGCACTCGCGCAGTACGCCGGCCGGCCCGTGCTCGTCGTCAACACCGCCAGCAAGTGCGGGCTCACACCGCAGTACGAGGGTCTCCAGGCCCTGCACGACGAGTACGCCGACAGCGGCCTCGTCGTCCTCGGGTTCCCCTGCGACCAGTTCGCCCACCAGGAGCCCGGTGACGACGCGCAGATCCAGGAGTTCTGCACCATCAATTACGGCGTGACCTTCCCGCTGTCGACGAAGGTGGACGTCAACGGTCGCAACACCGACCCGGTGTTCGCCTTCCTGAAGGAGCGGGCGGGTGGCCTGCTCGGCTCCCGGATCAAGTGGAACTTCACGAAGTTCCTCGTCGCGCCCGACGGCGTCACGGTGACCAGGTTCGCCCCCAAGAGCGACCCCGAGGACATGCGAGCGGACATCGAAGCGCTCCTGAGCAAGCGCGCCGCCTGACTCAGCACGACGACGTCAGAGCGCGGCTGCGTCGCCTCGACGTACGCCCGCGGAGCTGGCCCCGAGCACGGCGTCGATCATCGCCGTCCCGCGGCGGGCGAAGGCCGGGACTGTGGTCCGGTAGTGGGGGATCGCGATCGCTGCGATGGAGACGGCCCAGCCGCGGCCGCGCTGCCAGGCAGCGTCGTCGCAGCCGAGCGCGTCGCGGAACACGGCGCGCGAAGGCGGGTCGAACAGCAACCAGGCGGCCGCCAGCTCGCACGCGGGGTCCCCGGCACCGAACGGCCCCCAGTCGAGGACGGCGCAGACTCGGCCGTCACGCACGAGCAGGTTGCCCTCGGTGAGGTCGCCGTGGAACCACGTCGGCCGACCGCGCCACGGGTCGCCTCCCGCGCCGCCTCCCACACCGCCAGGGCGGCCGGGGCACCGACGAGGTCGGCAGCGGCTGACAGCGCCTCGCGCGTGGCGCGGTCACGCTCGTCATCGTCGAGGTCCTGTCCACGGGACCCGAAGAGGCCGGCGCCACCTGCGTCGCAGGACTGCAGCGCGCGGACGAAACCGGCCACGTCCAGCGCCAGCGTCGTGCGGTCCACCCGCGACGGGTCGAGCTGCTCCCCCTCGAGCCACGGGTTCACCGACCACGAGAACGGATAGCCCTCTCCGGTGCTCCCAGGGCGAGCGGTGCCGAGACCTCCAGCGGCAGGTGCGGCGCGAGCCTCGGCAACCACGTGGCCTCGAGCGCGGACTGCCCGTCGGCCCACGCGATGCGCGGGAACCTGGCCACGAGCGAGTCGCCGAGCCGGTAGAGCACGTGGTCGGTGCCGAACGCGCGGACACGCTCGCGGGGAAGCCGTGCCCAGTCCGGGAACTGGGCGAGCAGGAGCCTCTGCACGGTGGCGTCGTCGACCTCGACCTCGTCGGGATGCATCGCCGTCACGAGTCGATCCTGGCGGAACCGGTCGTCAGACCGAGTTCCGTGTGTCGTGGCGGCAGTCGGTGCCGGCCGGTGCTGTCGTCGGTGGTCGGTCGGTGGCGTGCTGGACCTGCCCGCCTGGTGCGGTGTGTCCGGGTCGGGCGGTGGGGCGGCGGGGCGGTGGTTTGGGGTTGCTGCGCTCGGTGTGTTGCGGGCGGTCAGGCCGGTGTTGGCAGGGCTCTGATGCGTGCGAGGACCGCGGGCAGGATGGCTCCGGGTGGGCAGCGCAGGGTCCTGGTTCGGGCGTGGGTGACGAGCCGGCAATGGGACTCATCGGGCTCACCTCGGCGGGACTCGGCGGGACTCGGCGGGACTCGGCGCGACAGCATCGCGCAGATCGTCCGGTCTCGCCCCCGGGTCCGTCGGGTCCAGGACGGCTGCAGCTCGCGCCGCACCCCGGCGAACGGGGCACGGCGCGAGCTGCGGTGAGACCGGGCGGGCTACTGGACCGCGGCCGCCTCGACCTCGGCGTCGGTGGCCAGGTCCATCCGGGTGCTGCGGCCCGAGACCCAGAACAGCACCCCGGTGATGATGAACAGCGCCAGCGGGACGAGCTCCACGCCGAAGTACTGCCACTTCTCGTCCACCCCCCACGCCGAGGGTCGGTAGTCGTCGCCGAACCAGTCGAGCCCGAGGCCGGGGAAGAACAGCTGGACGGTCGCGAAGAGGATCAGCAGCGTCAGCCAGACCGACAGGAAGGTGGCGGCCGGTGCCCGGTAGCGGCGCTCGACGCCGGGCAGCTTGCGCCGCAGGACGGCCAGGGCCGGGAAGATGCCGATGTAGCTCACCAGGGTGGTCGAGATCGCAAGACCGAGGACGGTCGTGAACAGCTTCTCGGCGTTGCCTCCGGTGATCTGGTGCGCGCCGACGAGCACGAGGGTCGAGAGGATCCCGCTGAACACGTTGACCCGGACCGGCGTGCCGAACCTGGCCGAGATGACGCCGAGGTAGCGCGGTCCGGCGCCGTCGAACGCCGACACGGCCATGGCGCGGTCGGAGCCCATGATCCACGCGACGCCGGAGGTGAGCAGCGACAGGATGAACAGCGCGGCGCAGATGTCGCCGATGACGGCGCCGGCCCCGGAGAGCACGACGCCGCTGTCGGCCGCGCCGACCTCTCCGCCGTAGACGGTGAACACGTTCTTCATGGCATCGATGAAACCGCCGAGGCTCGTCACCTGGTCGGTGGGGAGCACGAGCAGGATGCCGAGGATCGGCACGCCGTAGAGGATCACGGCGGCGATCGCGCTGCCACCGATCGCCCAGGGGACGTCCTTCTGCGGGTCGGTCATCTCGTCACCCGCGCTGCTGGGGAGCTCGAAGCCGACGTACTGGAACATGAGGACGGGCACCAGGAGGATCGCCCCGGCCATCGTGGGCTTGTAGTCGCCCCAGCCGAATCCGTGGATACCGTTCTTGATCGCGTAGACGACCACCGAGAGCGTGAAGATCCCGAGCAGCAGGAACCGCGAGTACGCGCCGATCGACGGGATCCACTTCCCGACCTGGAACGAGAGGATCGCGGCCAGCACACCGATCCAGACGAACAGCAGCGTGAACACGTAGAAGGGCACGGTGCCGAGCTCGGACTGGTTGAGGAAGAAGGTCGCGAACACGGTGGCGGCGCTGACCGCGAGCGTCCCGCCGAGCCACACCGGGTTGGTCACCCAGTAGAGGAAGTTGTTGACCGCACCCGCGAGACGGCCGAAGGCCAGACGCACCCACAGGTAGGGGCCGCCCTCCTCCGGGAAGGCCGTGCCGAGCTCGGCGAACAGCAGTGCCGACGGGATGAAGAACACCACCGCCATGATCATCATCCAGCTGAACGCCGTCGCGCCGTGGGACGCCACCGTGCCGATGGTGTCGACACCGACCAGCGTGCAGATGAGGAAGAACAGGATGTCGAAGCGGCCGAAGTGCTTCTGCAGCTTCGCCTTCTCGACCAGCTCCGCCTCGGTGACGTCGTAGGGCACGTGCACGTGCTGCTCTGTGGACACGAGGTGACCTCCAGGTGGCCGGCCGGGGGTGCCGGGACTGCGTCACCCTAGCGACGCCATCGCGCCGCGTCGCCGGAACGCGAGTGTTCACATGGGCGAAACACAGGTCCACGACGATCCGACGAGGACATTCCCCCTAAGTCCCCGATGTGCTGCGAGCTAGCCGGCCGGCTCGGCCGCGGGCGCCGCCCCGGCGGGCGTCCCGAGCTCGTCGCGCACCCACCCGGTGGCCTTGTGCTCGGCGTAGAAGGACAGGAACGGCACCATGCCGCTTAGCGTCATGAGCGCGAGGCGGCCGAAGGACCACCGCATGCGGAAGCCGAGGTCGAGCCCGAGCAGGACGTAGATCATGAACAGCCAGCCGTGCGCGATGGCGATCACGGAGTCGCTCTCGATGGTCTTCGTGACGTACTTGAGGACGATCGCGACGCAGAACAGCAGCAGCGTGACGCCGACGACGAACGCCATGATCCGGTAGCGCAGGAGCGCGCCGCGGACGGACTCGGCGGTGGGGGCAGCGGCCACGTCAGTCGACCTCTCGGGCTCGGGGCGGTGTCACGTCAGTACACATCACGGACCGGCTCGGTCGCCGCTCGGGGCCCCTCGGTGGCGGCGCCTCGCCGGTCGTCGCGCAGGTCGTCGCGCAGCATGCGCCACCAGAAGAAGATGACGAACCCGGCGAAGAGCAGCCACTGCACGGCGTACGACGCGTTCTGGAGCCGGATCGACGCGGTCGACCCGGCGCTGACGGGCGGCTGGACGGGGGCGGCAGCGACGACCGGCGCGGGCTCCTGCGACTCGAGCGCCACCCACCCGCCCGCGACGGCGTACGGGAGGGCGAGCCCTGCGGCGGTGAGCCGGTCGGCCTGTCCCGCGGGCAGGGTCGACGCCGTCCCGGGGTCGCCCTCGAACGGCTGGGCGACGCCGACCACCACCACCGTCCCCAGGGTGACGTCGGCGACCGCGGGGTCACCGATGCTCGTGACCGTGGCACGCGCCACGGGCACGGCCTCGCCGGATGTCGTGCGCAGCGGCGTCACGACCCAGTACGTGCCCTCGCCGTGCTGGACCAGGGTCTGGTGCGCCGCGTCGTAGCGGCCCGAGGCGGCCACCCGCGTTCCGTACGCCGACGCGGCGAGAGACGCGCCGGGCGTGAAGACCTGGGACGCCGCGACAGGGGCGGCCTCGACCCGGTCGCGCTGGGCGCGCTGCCACTGCCAGCGGGAGAGGACGCCGAAGGCCAGGATGAGCGCGACCATGAGGATCGTCAGCGCGATCCACTTGCGCGTGGTCAGCATCCGGAGCACGCCCCCACGGTAACCGGCGACGGCTCGCACGCCCGATCGAGCACCTCGCGCACGGGACGCGACCGCAACGGGGTCGTCCCGCGCGGGCACCAGCCGCCATGCTGGGGGCGTGCCCGGCGACCTGAGGATCCGCGGCTCGGTCGTCGTCCCCGAGGCCGAGCTCTCGTGGCGATTCTCGCGGTCGTCAGGACCCGGCGGTCAGGGCGTGAACACGACCGACTCGCGGGTGGAGCTCAGCCTCGACCTCACCACGACGACCGCGCTCACGCCGTACCTCCGGGCCAGGGCGCTCGAGCGGCTCGCGGACCGGCTCGTCGACGGAGTGCTCACGGTCTCGGCGTCCGAGCAGCGCAGCCAGTGGCAGAACCGGCTCTCGGCCGAGCAGAAGGTGGCCGACATCCTCGCCGCGGCCATCGCACCGCCGCCGCGGCCCCGGGTGGCGACCAAGCCGTCGGCGTCGGCGCGGCGGCGTCGGGTCGACGACAAGAAGCACCGAGGCCGGATCAAGAAGCTGCGTCGCCCCGACCCGGAGTGAGCGATCAGTCCGACGGCTGCGCCGACGGCGTCTCGGTCGCCTCGCTGTCCGACTGATCGGGACTCGCGACGAGGTCTCCGCCTGTCGAGGGTTCCGGCAGCTCGCGGTTGACGGCGTCCTCGTCGAACGTGACGCGCCCCAGCTGCTTGTTCAGGCTCAGGTAGATGACGAACACGGCGACGGCCAGGAAGACCAACGACAGGAAACCCAGCAGACCCGGCCCCAGCCAGGTCGGGTCGTTCTCCCCGGGCAGCGGACTGGTCGGGGTCGACTGGGACAGCGAGGGGCTCGGCGACGGCGAGGTCGCGAGGACGACGAGCGAGACGAACGACACGGACAACCTCGATCAGCCGGTGGAGGCCTGCGCGGGGACGCGCAGGCCGGCGAACAGATCGTCCTCGTAGCCGTCCTCGCCACGCACGTCGGGGACGAGGCTGCGGGCGAGCTGGTAGTCCTCGGTCGGCCAGACCCGGCGCTGGGTGTCGGTCGAGAGGTGGAACCAGCGGCCGTCCGGGTCGACCTGGGTGGCGTGCGCCTTGAGCGCGGCGTCGCGGGTCTCGAACTGCTCGCCGCAGGGCACGCGCGTCGTGAGGCGCGCCTCGTCCTCGGGCTTGTCCTCCCAGTTGGCCAGCCAGTCGCCGAACGGCGACTCGATGCCCTCCGCGAGACAGGCCTCGTGCAGCGCCACGAGCCGCTGCTTGTGGAACGTCAGGTGGTAGTAGAGCTTGCTGGGCTGCCACGGGGCACCGGTGCCGGGGAACTGAGTCGGGTCGCCGGCCGCCTCGAAGGCGCGCATCGAGACCTCGTGGGTGCGGATGTGGTCCGGGTGCGGGTAGCCGCCGTTCTCGTCGTACGTCGTCATCACGTGCGGACGGAACTCGCGGACGAGTCGGACGAGCGGCTCGGTCGCCTCGTCCAGCGGGAGCAGCGCGAAGCAGCCGTCCGGCAGCGGCGGGGTGACGCCGTCCTCGTCGGGTTCGGGCAGCCCGGAGTCGTGGAAGCCGAGCCACACGTGCCGGACCCCGAGGATTCGCGCCGCCTCGGCCATCTCGGACCGACGCACGTCGGCGATGTTGGCGAGCACCTGCTCGTCGTGGGCCAGTGCCGGGTTGAGGACGTCGCCGAGCTCGCCCCCGGTGCACGAGACCACGAGCACCTCGACCCCCTCGTCGACGTAGCGCGCCATCGTCGCGGCGCCCTTGCTCGACTCGTCGTCCGGGTGGGCGTGCACCGCCATGAGGCGGAGCGGCTCACCGGGACGCGGCAGGTCCGCGGCGGTCGCCAGGGTCACGGTCGGCTCCAGGAGGTCGTTGAGGGAGACTGAATCCTCCCAGACCACAACGTCCCCGCACGACGCGCCTGTTCCACGCGAGGCCGACCCGAGGAGGTGCCCGGTGCCGAGCCAGACCCTCAGCCCGGCCATGGCCGCGCGCTACGGCGTCCGGCGCGCGCCACGCGGCCTGATGGCCGTGGTCGCCGTCGTGGTCGTCGTCTTCATCGCCGTCATCGGGGTCATCACGTGGCGGCTGGCCACCCCCGGCGTGCAGACGGACCTGCTGCGCTTCGTCGTCGTCGACGACCACCGCGTCGACGTGACCTTCGACGTACGGCGCGACAGCGTGAGCGAGACGGTGTGCGTGCTGCGCGCGCAGGACGAGCACCACGCCGACGTCGGCTACGCCAGCGTGAGGATCACGCCGGGCCGTGAGTACGTGCAGGCGACGTACCCGCTGGCGACCTCGTCACGGGCGACCATCGCCGAGGTGCTCGGCTGCGGGGTCGGCGAGCCTCCGCGGGTCGACCCGCCGCAGTTCCTCCCCGGGACGACGAACCCGTCCCAGGTTCCGACGATCGACGGCTCCTGAGCGGCACCTCGCCCCGCGCCCGTACCCTGGTCCCTCCGGGACCGCTCTCGCACGGTCCCCGCTCCGAGCGAACCGACCCGAAGGTGACGACATCCGTGGCTGACCCGCAGACGACCGAGACCTGGTTGACCCAGGAGGCGTTCGACCGCCTCAAGGAGGAGCTGGCAGAGCGCTCCGGGCCGCGTCGTGAGCAGATCGTCAAGCGCATCGAGGCAGCGCGCGAGGAGGGCGACCTCAAGGAGAACGGCGGGTATCACGCCGCCAAGGAGGAGCAGGGCAAGAACGAGGCCCGCGTAAAGGTGCTCACGCACCTGCTCGAGAACGCGAGGATCGGCGCTCCTGAGGCGGCCGAGGGCGTCGTGGCCCAGGGCCAGATCGTCACCGTGCGCCTCGTGGAGTTCGACGACGAGGAGGTCTTCCTGCTCGGCAGCCGCGAGGAGGCGGCGACATTCTCCGGCGACGTCTACTCCCCCACCTCGCCGCTCGGCGGCGCGGTGCTCGGCGCGAGCGTCGGCGACACCGTCCCCTACAGCACGCCCGCCGGCAAGACCTTCCACGTCGAGATCCTCAAGACGGCTCCCAACCTCGGCTGACCCGCGGCGGAGGTCAGCCCGACGTGCGGCGGTAGTGGCGCACTGCGAGCGGGGCGAAGACCGCGATCACCACGAGGCACGAGACGAGCGTGTAGAACTCCGCGTGCTGCAGCGGCCAGACCTCGGGGACGATGCCCGTCGGGTTGCCGAACAGCTCGCGGCAGGCGAGCACGAGCGACGACACCGGGTTCCACTCCGCGATCGTCTTGATCACCGGCGGCATGCCGTTGATGGGGACGAACGCGTTGGACAGGAACGTCAGCGGGAACAGCCAGATGAGACCGGCGGTGCTCGCGGTCTCGGGGTTCGGCATGTGCAGGCCGACCCACGAGCCGACCCAGGAGACGGTGTAGGCGAACAGCAGCAGGAGCAGGTAGGCCTCGAGCGCCATGGCGACGCCGTTGTGGATCCGCCAGCCCACGACGAGGCCGGTCAGGGAGAGCACGAAGAGGACGAGCACCTGTCGCGTCGCATCCGCCGCCGTGCGGCCGAAGAGCACGGCCGAGGCGGCCATCGGCAGCGAACGGAAGCGGTCGACGATGCCCTTGTGCATGTCCTCGGCCAGGCCGACCGTCGAGGCCGCGGCCGCGAAGGCGACGGTCTGGCCGAAGATCCCGGGCACGAGGTACTCGCGGTAGGCGTCCGCGCCGGCGCCGGGTCCGACGGGGATCGCCCCGCCGAACACGTAGGCGAACATGAGCACGAAGATCACCGGCTGCACGAGCGAGAAGAACACGGACTCGGGCACCCGCAGGGTCTGGATCAGGTTGCGCCTGGTGACGACGATCCCGTCATGGACCAGCCAGCCGAGGGCCGGCCGCTTCATGACGGGAGCGGGGTGCGAGGTCGTGGACACGGTGGCCACGGGCTCACGCCTCCTTCCGGCCGCGGCGGCGGCCCTTCGGTGCTCCTTCGGCCGCGGCGTCCTGTGCCGCGTGCCCGGTCAGGGTGAGGAAGACGTCGTCGAGGGTCGGCCGGCGCAGCGCGAGGTCGTCGATCGCGACGCCCTGGCCGTCGAGCACGCGCACGGCGTCGACGAGGACGGTCGACCCGCCCGACACCGGCGCCGTGACCCGCCTGGTGTCGACGTCGACCGTGGCCTCGCCGTCGGACACCTCGCGCAGCGCGGTGACCGCGTCGTCGAGGCTGGAGCCGGACTGCACGACGATCTCGAGGCGGTCACCGCCGACCTGGGTCTTGAGGACGTCGCTGGTGCCGTGCGCGATGACCGTGCCGCGGTCGATGACGACGATGTCCTTCGCGAGCTGGTCGGCCTCCTCGAGGTACTGCGTCGTGAGCAGCACGGTCGTTCCCTCGGCGACGAGGTCCTCGATGACCTCCCACATCTGGAGTCGTGAGCGCGGGTCGAGACCCGTGGTCGGCTCGTCGAGGAAGAGGATCTGCGGCTTCCCCACGAGGCTCGCCGAGAGGTCGAGGCGCCGACGCATGCCGCCGGAATAGGTCTTCGCCGGCCGGTCGGCGGCGTCGGTGAGCGAGAACCGCTCGAGCAGCTCGTCGGCCCGCCGCTTCACGTACGCCGGCGGCAGGTGGTAGAGCCGACCGACCATGTCGAGGTTCTCGCGGCCGGTGAGGTACTCGTCGACCGCGGCGTACTGCCCGGTGAGTCCGATGATGCGGCGTACCTCGTCGGGGTGCTTCGCGACGTCGATGCCGGCGACGGTGGCGTGGCCGCTCGTCGCCTTGAGCAGCGTCGTGAGGATCCGCACGGTCGTGGTCTTTCCGGCGCCGTTGGGGCCGAGCAGCCCGACGACCGTGCCGAACGGGACGGTGAGGTCGAGCCCGTCGACGGCCTTCACGGCGCCGAAGTGCTTCACGAGTCCGACGGCCGAGATCGCCGCCCGGGAGGGTGCAGTCATGGGTCCAGCCTTCCCTGAACGCCCGACACCCGGACGGGGGAGGTCACGGAGGTGGTCAGGTGGTGAGCAGGGCTTCGGCTTCCTCGACGGTCAGGCGGCCTGCTGCCAGGTCGGCCAGGACCTTGTCGCGGTCGGCCTTCCTCGTGGCTGCGGCAGGATCCTCGAGGCCCAGCTTCGTCAGGAGGTCGGCGAAGCGCTGGCGGGTCGTGGGGTAGGAGACGCCGAGGTGCTTCTCGAGCTCGCGCATGTTGCCGCGGCTCACGAGGAACACGCGCAGCATCTCGAGCTCGTCGTCGGACAGGGCGCAGTAGGAGCACATCCGGAACTCGCCGGAGATGCCGGTGCCGCACTCGCGGCAGCCGCAGCCGGTCACGACGAGCTGCGAGGAGCACACCGGGCACTCCCGCGGCGGACGGTGGTCGGGCTGGGTCGTCGTGCTCATGACGCCACCACGATCGACGCCGAGCCCATGCGCACGGTGATGCCGAACGGGTGCGTGCCGGCTCCGGCCACGACCGTCCGGCTCGCGGTGCCGTCGAACGACGCATCCGAGCCCGCGTCGCCGCCCGCCACCCTCAGCGAGCCCATCTCGGCGAACGCGGTCACGGTGACGTCCGAGCCGCGGTCGAGGCGCAGCTCGAGGCTGCCGAGCTCGCAGGAGAAGTCGCTCGGCCCGGTGATGCTGCCGACCACGGCCGCGCTGCCCATCGACAGCGTGCCGTGGATGCTGCCGACGTGGTCGCGCACCCTCACCGACGACGCACTGCCGCCGAGGGTGAGCGAGGACCGGGTTCCCACGATCTCGACGGCGCTCGCGGTGGCGTCGACGGTGAGCGGAAGTGCGGGGTTCACCCGCACGTAGACCTTCTCGCCGCGGCCGGCGGTCCACACGACGTTGGGCACCCAGCCGAGGTACTTCGGCGCGGGCTGGGTCTTCCAGCCGTCGGCGCCCGGGGCCTCGAGCACGAGCGTGGGGCCGTCCTGGCGCAGCGTGTGCGGGCCGTCGGCCACGAGGGTGTCGACCGTGGGGTCGGCGACGACGGTGAGCTTGACGCCGCCGGCCTTGATGATGACTGCCGCGACGCTGCCGGAGGGGGAGGCCGTCAGCTCGGAGGTGCGGTCGACGGTGGGGGCGGAGGGGTCCTCGTCGAGGAGGCGTGCGGCCTCGGCGGCGTCGACCTCGCCGGCGGCGACCCGGGTCAGCAGGTCGCGCAGGGAGTCGGAGGTGGCGGTGCCCGGGGTGGGGGTCTCGCCGTGGCCGGAGGGGGTGTCGTCCGGCGAACCGGGGAAGGAAGTCGTATCGCTCATGAGACGACTGTAAATCCACGCTTACGAATCTGGCAACCTCAGTTACTACATCTCGGGATCTACTTCACGACCACGTGATAGCCGAGCTCGGCGAGGGCGTGCAGGACGGCGTCGCGGTGCTCGGGGCCACGGGTCTCCACCTGGACCTCGATCTCGACCTCGTTGAGGTGCAGCCGCGGGTCGATCCGCGCGTGCTCCACCTCGACCACGTTGGCGTCGGCGTCGGCCAGCGCCGCGAGCAGGCCGGCGAGCGAGCCGGGCCGGTCGGGCACCCGGACCCGCATGGTGCTGTAGCGCCCGCCGGCCGCGAGCCCGTGGCGGACCACGCGCAGCAGGAGCAGCGGGTCGAGGTTGCCGCCGGACACGACGATCACGACCGGAGGCTCGAACGACGCCGGGTCGTCGAGGACCGCGGCCAGCCCCGCCGCGCCGGCCGGCTCGACGACGAGCTTGCCGCGTTCGAGGGTGAGGACGAGGGCGCGCGCGATCACGGCGTCGTCGACGACCCGCACCTCGTCGACCAGGTGCTGCACGAGTGCGAACGGCACGTCACCGGGCCGCCCCACGGCGATGCCGTCGGCCATCGTTGCCATCGAGGCCAGCGCGACCGGGTGACCGGCCGCGAGCGAGGACGGGTACGCGGCCGCCCCGGCGGCCTGCACGCCGATGATGCGCACGTCCGGGCGGATCGCCTTCACCGCGACGGCGATGCCGGCCAGCAGCCCACCGCCACCGGTGCACACCACGATGGTCTTCACGTCCGGGCGCTGCTCGAGGATCTCGAGCCCGACCGTGCCCTGCCCCGCGACGATGTCGGTGTGGTCGAAGGGATGGATGAGGACGGCGCCGGTCTCCGCCTCGAACTCGCGGGCCGCGACGAGGCACTCGTCGATCGTCGTACCGACGAACCTGATGTCGGCGCCGTAGCCGCGGGTGGCCTGCACCTTGGGGATCGGCGCGCCGGTGGGCATGAACACGGTCGCGGCTATGCCGAGCATCTTCGCGGCCAGCGCGACGCCCTGTGCGTGGTTGCCGGCGCTCGCCGCGACCACGCCGCGTGCACGCTCCTCCTCGCTGAGCCGCGCGATGCGCGTGTACGCACCGCGGATCTTGAACGAGCCGGCGCGTTGCAGGTTCTCGCACTTGAGGTCGACCGGTCCGCCGACCTTGTCGGCGAGCCAGCGCGCCGAGCGCATCGGCGTCTCCTTGGCCACGCCGCGCAGCAGCACCCGAGCGTCCTGGACGTCTGAGACCGTCACCGAGTCGACCACACCCGCAGTGTGTCGGATCGGTCGCGGGAGCGTGCCCCGGACGCCAGGTTGACCGGACCCGAACACACCTGGGCGTGCTGCGCCGATCCCGACGGCGTAGAACTGACGGCATGAGCACCACACGCAGCACGAGCAGCCGCGAGGCCGCAGCCCGGGCGGCGGCGCGACGGGCCCCGCGCCCCGACGCACCGACCCCGGCCCCCACCGCGATCGAGCACGTGACCCGCCCGGCCGGCCCGAACGGTCTGCGCGTGACGTTCGACCTGCTCCGGGCGCGGCGCTCGACCAACGAGATCTTCGAGGCGATCGCCCGGGCCGACGGACCGGTGGCGCACTACGTCCTCGCGGGCGAGCACGTCTACCTCGTGAGCGACCCCGAGGTGATCACCGACGTCTTCCTCACCCACGCGCGCGAGGTCATGAAGGGCCGCGGCCTGCAGGCCGCACGGCCGCTGCTCGGCAACGGCCTGCTCACCAGCGAGGGCGAGTTCCACCTGCGGCAGCGCCGTCTCGCACAGCCCGCGTTCCACCGTCGGCGCATCGAGTCCTACGCCGCGCAGATGGTCACCGAGGCGCGACGCCACTCGACGGCGTGGACGGACGGCGCACAGCTCGACATGGTCGAGGAGATGACGTCGCTGACCTTCGCGATCGTCGGCCGCACGCTGTTCGGCACCGACCTGACCGGTGACGCCCGCACCTTCGGCGACGTCCTCTCCGAGCTGCTCTCGGGCTTCGGCCAGCTCTCCGCGCTCGGGAGCGAGAAGCTCGTGCGCCTGCTGCCGAAGGGCCGCTACCTCCTCTCGCGCGTGGAGGACCTCGACCTCGTCGTGCAGCGCATCATCGACGAGCACCGAGCCGATGCCGCCGCCGGAGTCGACCGCGACGACCTGCTGTCGTGGCTGATCAGTGCGCGGGACGCCGAGGCCGAGGAGCAGTTCGGCGCGGCCATGACCGACGAGCAGCTGCGCGACGAGGTGATGACGTTCGTCCTGGCCGGTCACGAGACGACGGCGATGGCGCTGTCGTGGGCGTGGTGGCTGCTCTCGACGCACCCGGCCGTCGCGGAGCACATCCACGACGAGCTCGTGAGCGTGCTCGGCAGCGGCGAGTCCGCGCGGGCACCGGCGTACACCGACCTCGCGGCGCTGCCGTTCACGCACGCGGTCGTCGCCGAGACGATCCGGCTCTACCCGCCCGCGTGGATCATGGGACGCCGGCTCCTGACCGACCTGCGGGTCGGCGGGTGGGACGTGCCCTCCGGGTCGATCGTCCTCGGGGCGCCGTGGATCCTGCACCGCGACCCGGCCGTCTGGGACCGGGCGACGAGCTTCGTGCCCGAGCGCTGGCTCGCCGCGGACGGCGGCTTCGACGAGTCGGCCCCGGGGGTGCCGCGCGGCTCGTGGATCCCGTTCGGGTTCGGCAACCGGCGCTGCATCGGCGAGCAGTTCGCATGGACCGAGGCCGTGCTGGTGCTCGCGACGCTGGCTGCTCACTGGCGTCCGGCGCTGGTGCCCGGCTCCGTCGTCGAGACGCAGGCGGCCGTGACGCTGCGGCCGAAGCACGGGCTGCCGATGACCCTGCACGCGCGCGAGGCCTAGGTCACAGGTCGTGAAGGACGAGGGCGGCGGCGCCGCTCAGGCCGGCGAGCGGGCCGAGCTCGGCGGGTGTCACGCGGCAGCGGCGGACGAAGTCCAGGCCGCCGTGCTCGGCGAGCGCGGCGCGCAGCGGCGCCCAGAACACCTCGCCAGCCTGGGCGATCCCGCCGCCGACGGAGACCACCTCGACGTCGAGCAGCGCGACCGCCGAGGCGATGCCGACCCCCACTGCACGGCCGCCCCGCTCGAACGCCGCGAGGCACGCGGGATCACCACGGCGAGCGCCGGCCGCGACCGCGAGACCCGTCTGGCCACCTGTCCACCCGAGGGCTACGGCGTGCGCCGCGATCGCCGGCCCGCGGGCCACCGCCTCCAGGCACCCGCGGCCGCCGCACCCGCAGGCCAGACCGTCGGGCTCCACCACGACGTGCCCGACGTGCCCCGCGTTGCCGCTCGCCCCGTCGACCCGTCGCCCGCCGAGCACGAGACCACCGCCGACACCCGTGGACACCACCATCCCGAGGACGTCGTCGTGTCCGCGGCCGGCACCCCACCGGTGCTCGGCGACGGCGAGCGCGACGGCGTCGTTGTGGATCGCGGCCGGACGCCCGCCGGCCCACCGCTCGCGGACCCGGTGCAGCAGGGGGAAGTCGCGCCAGCCGGGGATGTTGAGCGGCGACACCACGCCCTGCGGCCAGTCCATCGGACCGCCGCAGCCGATACCGACCGCGTCGTATGACGATCCCGTGCGCTCGAGCAGGCCGTCGACCAGCTCGACGACGGCCGCCCACAGCGTCTCGGCGTCGGCCGCCTGCGGCGTAGGCGTCCGGTCGTGCGCGGTCACGACGCCGTCGGCGCCCACCAGCCCGGCCGCGAGCTTCGTGCCCCCGACGTCGAGGGCCAGGATCGTCGTCACGGCGCCAGCATGCCGCAGCACGCGACCCACCCCGCGAGGGCGGGGTCGGAGCGGTCAGGTGCCGAAGGCGAGGACCGTCGCGGTGAAGCCGTGGACCTGGTTGCGTCCGCCGAGGGGGCCGATCTCGCCGGAGGCGAAGAAGCCCGCGACGCGCTCGAGCCCGAGCTCGTCGCGCACGGCGCGGACGTCGTGGCTCGGGGAGGAGAACATCGCGCGGCCGCGGGCGTCCCCGGAGAAGAGGAGCGCACCCGCGAGCGGCCCGAGTCCGATGCGCTCGCGGAACGCCGCCAGCACCTCGGCGAGGTCGTCGTGCGCGGCGGTGGCGTCGCGCAGCAGGAACTGCACGGTCGAGCCGACCGGGACCTCGTCGCCGATCGTGATCGACCCCGCGACGTGGTCGGCGGCCGCGATCTCGCGCACGAGGAAGTCGTTGGCCCCGTGCTCCTCGGCGTACTCGTCCACCACGACGCCGAGGTGCAGACCGCGCACCGCCACGGGCTGCTCGCGCACTGGCAGCTCGGACACCGCGTCCTTCACCTGCTGCAGCGCGCTGCGCCCGGCGAGCTCCAGCATGGTCGTGCCCGACGCGCGCGTGACGGTCATCGGACGACCGATGGGCCGGCAGCCCTGGGACACCAGCGTGTGCACGGCGACGTCACCGCCGAGGACCACCCCGACGGCGCCGCGCTCGTGCACGCGGCCGTCGACCAGGAGCCGCGTGTCGCCCGCGAACATCGAGCCGCTAGCCAGCGCGCCGGTGAGCGGGAGCCCGCGCAGCGCGTCGTGGGAGTGCTCGACGAAGCCGTCGACGGGGAAGGACCACGGGTCGGCCAGCAGCACGCCCACCACGTCGTCCGCGCGCCGCTCGGGCATGCCGAGGATCGCGATGGCCTCGGAGGTGCGCAGCACCTCGAGGTGGAACGCACGCACCTCGACCGACGGCAGGCTGGCGACCCACACGCTCACGCTGGGCACGCCCTCGACGCCCTGACCGTCGGCGATGACGCCCTGCGCCGTGCACCCGACGACGTTGCGCGCGCGGAGGGACTCCGAGGCGCGCAGCAGGGCCGCGGCCGCAGTGTCCGGCGTACCCCCGGAGACGAAGACGCACGCGAGGTCGGCGCTCGTGCCGCCGAGCGGCCCGAGGGCCTGCGCGACCGCGCGGTCGACTGCGGCGAGCAGGTCGTCGCCGAGGGCGAGACCGTCTCCGACGATGGATCCAGCGGGCATGTCCCCATCGTGGCGCAGCACAGGGTGACGGGGCACCCTGTGCTGTGGGCCGTCCGGGTGCATCCATGGCCCGACCGTGCGCGCAGCGTGACCGTACGGTGAGGTACGGCGCAGCCGACCGCTCGAGCGCATTCCCGATTCTGCGCTGAGCGTGACCTATCGCGCTTCGCCCCGTCCCGTCGTACGGTCGAGCGGTGACCTCCCACCTCGCCCCCGACGCCCCCGCCGACCTGCCGCGCACGCTCGGCGCGCTGCGCGCCTCCGGGCACGAGCTGCGCACCGTCAAGGACGAGCTGCGCGAGAACCTCGTGGCGAAGCTGAGCTCGGGTGCCGACCCGTTCCCCGGCGTCGTGGGCATCGAGGACACGGTCCGCCCGCAGCTCGAGCGGGCCCTCCTCGCCGGGCACGACCTGGTGCTCCTCGGCGAGCGCGGGCAGGGCAAGACCCGGCTGCTGCGCACGCTCGTCGGCCTGCTCGACGAGTGGACACCGGTGATTGACGGCAGCGAGCTGCACGAGCACCCCTACGAGCCGGTCACCGTGTGGGCACGTCGCGTCGTCGCAGAGCACGGCGACGCCACGCCCGTCGCCTGGCGGCACCGCAGCGAACGCTACGGCGAGAAGCTGGCGACGCCCGACACCAGCGTCGGCGACCTCATCGGCGACGTCGACCCGGTCAAGGTCGCCGAGGGACGCACGCTCGGCGACCCCGAGACGGTGCACTACGGCCTCGTGCCGCGGACCAACCGCGGCATCTTCGCGATCAACGAGCTGCCGGACCTCGCCGAGCGCATCCAGGTGTCGCTGCTCAACGTTCTCGAGGAGCGCGACATCCAGGTGCGCGGCTACGCCCTGCGCCTGCCGCTCGATCTCATGCTCGTCGCGAGCGCCAACCCCGAGGACTACACCAACCGCGGGCGGATCATCACCCCCCTGAAGGACCGCTTCGGCGCCGAGATCCGCACGCACTACCCGCTGCGCCTGTCCGACGAGATCGGGCTGGTGCGCCAGGAGGCCGACCTCCGCGCTCTCGTTCCCGCCCACCTGCTCGAGGTCGTCGCACGCTTCACCCGCCTCGTCCGCGAGTCCCCGGCCGTCGACGCCCGCTCGGGCGTGTCCGCCCGCTTCGCCGTCGCAGCCGCGGAATCCCTTGCGGCCTCAGCACTTCGGCGCTCGGCCATCACCGGCGAGGCGTCGGCCGTGGCGCGGGTCGGCGACCTTCCGGCCGTCGTACCGACGCTGCGCGGCAAGGTCGAGTTCGAGGTCAGCGAGGAGGGCCGCGAGGAGGACGTCCTGCAGCACCTGCTCAAGCGAGCCGTCGCGGAGACGTTCCGCGCCAAGCTCGGCGGCATCGACCTGAGCGCGCTCATCACCCGTTTCGACGAGGGCACCACGATCGAGGTCGGCGACCTCGTCACGAGCGAGGAGGTGCTGCGCCGCGTCGGCCCGCTCGAAGGTCTCGGTCGCATCGTGTCGGCGCTCGAGGGCGACGACGGCGCCTCCGCCGAGTCGCCCGGGGTCGTGGCGTCCTGCGTCGAGACCGCGCTCGAAGGCCTCTACCTCACGCGCCGGATCTCCAAGGACGAGGTCCCCGGCGGCGGTCGCTCGGTCTACGGCGGGGCCTGAGCCGGATGCCGCAGGGCTCAGCTCTCGATGCGCTCGACAGTCACGGCGGTGCCGTACGCCGCGACCTCGTTCATCATGTCGGCGATCTGGCCGCTGTCGAAGCGCATCATGAGCACGGCGTTGCCGCCCACGCTGTGGCACGCGAAGCGCAGTCGCTCGACAGCCTCGAGACGGCTGTCGGACAGCAGCTGCGTGTAGCCCTTCACCTCGCCGCCGAGGATCGTGCGGAAGCTGGCACCCATGTTGGAGAAGGCGTTGCGCGCCCGGACGGTGATGCCGAAGACCTCGCCGTAGACCGCCGTCACGCGGAACCCGGGGAGGTCGTTCGTCGTCACGACCATGATCGGAGGTCCGGAGTACACCGCCGGGCCGAGGCCGATCGCGGCGTCGGGCTGCTCGGTGATGGTCCCTTGGATCTGGTCGGTCCACTTCGTGCCGTCCCACAGCCGCAGCTGTGCGGGATTGTCCGGATTCGGGTACCAGCCTGCGGGGATGTCGCTCATGGACCAAGCCTAGGGGCGCGAGCATGAATCAGTACCGCTACGGCCCCTACGACGACGGCCCCGATCCGCTCGCACCGCCCTACGACGCCGGCCGCGCCGTCGACGAGCTCGGCGAGCGGGTCCTCGACGGCTCCGGGGTGCGCGACGCCCTGCGCGACCTCATGGCGCGCGGTGCCGACGGGGTGCGCGGCCTCGACGACCTCATGCGCAAGGTGCAGCAGCGTCGACGCTCGCTGGAGCGGTCCGGACGGATGGACGGCATGCTCGAGCGCGCCCGCGAGCTGCTCGACCGCGCGGTCGACGCGGAGAAGGAGGCGCTGTTCCCGGACCCCTCCGACGACGCACGCTTCCGCGAGGCGCAGCTCGACGCGCTCCCGAACCAGACGGCACCCGCGGTGCGCGAGCTGGCCGACTACGACTGGCGCTCCCCGGAGGCGCGCGCGGCCTACGGCGAGCTGCGCGACATGCTGCGCCGCGAGGTGCTCGACCAGCAGTTCCGCGGCATGAAGCAGGCGCTGCAGGACCCTGCCGGCTCGGAGTCGCGCCAGGCGCTCAAGGACATGATGAGCGACCTCAACCAGATGCTGGAGAAGCACCAGCGCGGCGAGGACACCGCGCAGGACTTCGCCGACTTCATGGACAAGCACGGCGACTTCTTCCCCGACAAGCCCGAGACGATCGAGGAGCTGCTCGACCAGCTCGCGCGCCAGGCGGCAGCCATGGCGCGGATGCTCGACTCGATGACGCCCGAGCAGCGCCAGGAACTCTCCGAGCTGATGGACCAGGCGCTCGGCGACCTCGACCTCGCCTCGGAGATGGGTCGGCTCGGCGACAACCTGCGCTCGATGCGACCCGACCTCGCGTGGTCCGGACGTCAGCGCATGCGCGGCGATGACCCGCTGAGCCTCGGTGACGCCACCGAGGCGCTCGCCGACCTCGCCGACCTCGACGCCCTCGCCGAGGCGCTTTCCCAGGACTACCCCGGTGCGAGCCTCGAGGACGTCGACGAGGAGGCCGTCGCCCGCGCCCTCGGCCGCCAGGCCGTCGACGACCTCAAGCGGCTCCAGGAGATCGAGCGCGAGCTGGAGCGGCAGGGCTACCTCACCCGCTCGGGCGGCCAGATCGAGCTGACCGCCAAGGCGATCCGGCGTATCGGTCAGACCGCCCTGCGCCGGGTGTTCGCCTCGCTCGAGACGGGCGCTCGCGGGGACCACGACGTGCACGACGCCGGCGCAGCGGGCGAACTCACGGGCACCACCCGCGAGTGGCGGTTCGGCGACGAGCAGCCCCTCGACGTCGTGAAGACCGTCTCGAACTCGGTGCGCCGGCGGATGATCGACCCGGACAGCCCGCTGCTCGACCCCGCGGACTTCGAGATCCGCGAGACCGAGCGACGTACCCGCGCCGCGGTCGTCCTGCTCGTCGACCAGTCGTTCTCCATGGTCATGAACGACACGTGGCGCACGGCGAAGACCACCGCGATGGCCCTGCACGCGCTCGCGACCACGCAGTTCCCGCTCGACGCGGTCGAGATCATCGCCTTCGCCAACCTCGCGCGACGCATCAAGCCGCACGAGCTGCCCGACCTCGACGCCAACGAGGTGCAGGGCACCAACCTGCAGCACGCGCTGATGCTCGCCGGACGCTTCCTGGACAAGCACCCCGACGCCGAGCCGGTCGTCCTCGTCGTCACCGACGGCGAGCCCACCGCGCACCTCGACCGTGACGGTGAGTGGTGGTTCAGCTGGCCGCCCGGACCGGAGACGATCGCGCTCACGCTCGCCGAGGTCGACAAGATGACGCGCCGCGGCGTCCCGCTCTCCTTCTTCCGCCTCGGGGACGACCCGCGCCTCGCGCAGTTCCTCGACGACGTGGCCCGCCGCAACGGTGGTCGGGTGCTCGCGCCCGAGGGCGACCGGCTGGGCGACTACGTGGTGAGCGACTACCTGAAACGACGTCAGGGCCGCAGGTCCTACTAACCCCTCCAAGCGACGGCCCTGCGGGCCGTCGCGTCGGGGCACGTCTCCGCGTCGCGGCAGGTCGTCGGCTGCGCCGACGACCGAGCGTGGGCTCTGGCCCCTTCGGGGGCCGTCGCCCTCGCTCGCCGCTCGTGCTTCGGCGTACTGCATCTCCGCGCTGTTGCTCGCACCTGAGAGGATCGCCGGCGTGACTGTCCAGGGACGCTGCTCGTGAGCTCGGTCGGGGCCCGGTTGCGGCGGTTGCCGTGGCTGGACGGGCTTCCCCGCGAGGTTGCCGTGCTGTCGGCGGTGGCGTTCTGCGTGGCCCTCGGTTTCGGCATCCTCGCTCCCGCGATCCCCGTGTTCGCGAAGTCCTTCGGCGTCACCGCCACCCAGGCCTCCGCGGTCATCAGCGTGTTCGCGTTCATGCGCCTCATCGGCGCGGTGCCCGCTGGCTGGCTCGTCGACCGCATCGGCGAGCGCAGCGTGCTGATCACCGGCCTGACGATCGTGGCCGTGTCCTCGGCGCTCGCCGGATTCTCCACCACGTTCGGGCAGCTCCTCGGTTTCCGCGGCATCGGCGGGCTCGGCTCGGCGATGTTCACGGTCTCGGCGATGGCGCTGCTGCTGCGCTCGGTGGGCCCCGAGCAGCGCGGACGCGCGGCCGGCGCATTCCAGGGCGGGTTCCTGCTCGGCGGCGTCGCGGGACCGGCCGTCGGCGGCCTCGTCACCGGCATCTCGATCCGGCTGCCGTTCTTCGTCTACGCCGCGACGCTGGGCGCCGCCGTGGTCGTCGTCGTGACGATGATGGCCCACACCCACCTGCGCGAGAAGGACCCGACCGCGCCCGTCCTCACCGACCCCGAGGAGGCGAAGGGCTGGCGTCAGCTCGTCCAGGCGCTGCGCGACCGGGCCTACGTCACCGCGCTGGCCGTCAACCTCGGCAACGGGTTCACCTCGTTCGGGCTCCGGTCGGCGATCGTCCCGCTGTTCGTCGTCTACTCGCTCGGCCTGAAACCGTCGTGGACCGGCTATGGCCTGCTCGCGGCGGCAGTCGTCCAGGCCGTCCTGCTCCTCCCCGCCGGCCGCATGGCCGACACGCGTGGCCGCAAGCCGGCACTCATCATCGGCACCGGCGCCACCGCGCTCGGCTTCGTCGCTCTCGCCCTCACAGGTGCGATCCCCGCGTTCCTCGGTGCGATGGCGGTCCTCGGCGTCGGCGCCGCGTTCCTGAGCTCGGCGCCGGCAGCCGTCGTCGGCGACATCACGGGTGGTCGGCGCAGCGGGCCGATCGTCGCGACGTTCCAGATGATGAGCGACGTCGGTGCCGTGTCCGGGCCGATCATCGCGGGGCTCATCGTGGACTCGACCGGCTCCTACGAGGCCGGGTTCCTCGTCGGCGCGGGGGTGATCGCGGTGGCGTTCGTGCTGGCGACGCTGATGCCCGAGACGCTGCGACGCCTCCCCGTCGCAACCGCGTCGACGGCCGACGACGGTGCCGGGCAGACTGCCTCCCCATGAGCAGCACCTCGGAGGAGTACGCCGGCAACCTCGACTACTGGGAGCAGGCAGCCTCGACCCACGGCACGAAGGAGACCGACCCGCACTACCGTTTCGACGTCGTCGTCGCGGGCGGCTCGCTGATGACCCGGGCGGAGGAGCGCGCCGTCGCGCTGGCCACGGGGGCCGATGCCGACGACCCGCTGGCCGGCGTCCGCGGGCTCGACGTCCTCTACCTGCAGAGCCATCTCGGCGCCGACGGCGTCGTCATGGCGCGGGCGGGGGCGCGGGTCACGTGCGCGGACTTCTCTGCGACGGCGTTGCGTCGCGCACGCGAGCTGGCCGAGGCCGTCGGCGTACCTCTGGAGACGGTCGAGACCGACTCGCGGGCGCTCCCGGAGTCGCTGCACGGGCGCTTCGACCTCGTCTACGTCACGGTCGGCGCGATCTGCTGGATCGACGACCTCGACCTCTGGATGCGGCAGGTGGCGCTCGCGCTGCGCCCCGGCGGTCGGTTCGTCATGGTGGAGATCCACCCGGCGTACCAGATGGTCGAGGGTCGGGTGCCTGACCTCGTGGTCGACTTCCCCTACGGCGGTGGCGCCGGCCTCACCGAGACGGCAACCGGCGACTACGCCGACCCCGAGTCGACGATCGTGTCGACGACGACCTGCTACGCGCACTCGGTCGGCGACATCGTCAACGGCGCGATCGCCGCGGGGCTGCGGGTGGACCGCCTCGACGAGCACGTCGTGAGCGAGATCAACCCGCGCGGCGACGACGTGCTGCAGCGCGGCGACGACGGTCTCTACCGGCTGCTGCTGGGCCGCGGGCGCGTCGAGGGCGACGCCCCCGAGCCGATGCCGGTCTACCTCACATTCCTGGCCACGAAGGGCTGATCGGTTCCTCGCTACGAGGGCTGACCCGACGGCGGTCGAGCCGCTCGCGGTCGCCTGCCCTGCGGGGTCAGCGCTCCCCCGTGTCGACGTTGTACAAGGACAGCTGGGCAACGAGCGCGACGTCCGTGCGACGGGCTCGCGGTGCAGGGGGGCGCGGCGATCCAGGGCTCGATTCGGCCGGTGACGACATGAGCTCGAAACTCCGCTGGAACCGCTGCTCCGCACGCTGCTCGAAGCGCTGGCAGGGCAGCCGTCCGGAGTGACGGGACCGCGCGACGGAGCCGAGGAGCACGAGGTAGGTCACGATGCCGAGCGCGAGGCCGAAGCCGAGCATCCAAACCACGGGAACCTCCGGGACATCTCACGGTCGGCGCCACCTCGGTGCGCGACAGGGCGGCGATCGCCTCCCATGAGCCGAGGGTCCCGGTCCGGCCGCGCCCAGTCCAGGCTCCGGACAGGACGTGAGCCGACCGTGAGCGACGCTTGCGCAGCACGGGGTCGTGCCCGTCATGCAGCGGCCCGTGGTCGGGCAGGATGAGCGCGTGACCGGACGCCCGCTGACCGACCTGATCGACGCCGGGTGGGCGCGTGCGCTCGAGCCGGTCGCCGACGACGTCGCGCGGATGGGTGACTTCCTGCGCGCGGAGGTCGCCGCCGGCCGGGGCTACCTGCCCGCGGGCGAGAACGTCCTGCGGGCGCTGACACGCCCGTACGACGACGTCCGCGTGCTGATCGCCGGCCAGGACCCGTACCCCACGCCCGGCCACGCCATGGGCCTGTCCTTCTCCGTGCTTCCCGACGTACGGCCGATCCCGCGCAGCCTGCAGAACATCTTCCGCGAGCTCGTCGACGACGTCGGCGCCGACGTGCCGACCTCGGGCGACCTCTCGCCGTGGGCCGACCGTGGGGTGCTGCTGCTCAACCGGGTGCTCACGGTGTCGCCCGGGCGTCCGGGTTCACACCGCGGCAAGGGCTGGGAGGCCGTCACGGAGCAGGCGATCCGGTCGCTCGTGGCGCGCGACCGTCCCCTCGTCGCGATCCTGTGGGGTCGGGACGCGCAGAGCCTGGCGCCGATGCTCGGCTCCACGCCGATCGTGGCGAGCGCCCACCCGAGCCCGCTCTCGGCCTCCGGCGGCTTCTTCGGCTCGAAGCCCTTCAGCCGTGTCAACGCCCTCCTGTCCGCCGCCGGTGCCGACCAGATCGACTGGACGCTCCCCTAGACCGACCGCTGACGGTGGGGGCTCGGACGGGGCGTCAGGTCGTGTAGGCGGGGGCGAGGCGGGGCCAGGGGCGCAGCGCCTCGATCGTGGCGGCGAGGGACAGGAGCATCGACTCCCGACCCGGGCGGGCGACGAGCTGCACCGACATCGGCGTGCCGGTCACCGGGTGCAGTCCGGCAGGCACGGACATCGCCGGGAAGCCGGCCACGTTCCAGGGTGCGGCGAACGGCGCGAAGCGGACGTTGGCCGCGAGCGTCGACGCCCAGCCGGACGCGCCGTAGCGCTTCGCCTCGATCGGGGGCCGCGCCAGCACCGGCGTCATGAGCACGTCGTACGTCGTCAGCAGCGCCGCTGCCTTCTCCTGCCATGAGTCGCGCGCGCCGTCCTTGGGCTGCCCGCGGTCGATGATGCGACGACCGATCGCGGCGTGGGTGCGGGTGGCCGGCTCGAGCAGCGCGGGATCGAGGTGCTCGGCGTCGGACGCGACGCCGGCGAACCAGCGGGCGAACGCGTCGAGGGCCAGCGACGTCGGGTAGCTGGGGTCGTGACGCTCGACGTCGTGACCCGCGTGCATCAGTCCGCCGGCAGTCTGGAACAGCGCACGCACGTGCTCGCGGTCGACGACCACGCCCTGCGCCGGCGAGCGGGTCGACACCGCGATGCGCAGCGCGGGTCCGTCTGCCGCGTCGGAGACGTGCGCGAGCGACACGTCGTCGGCCATGACCGACAGCATCAGCGCGGCGTCGGCCACGGTGGTCGCGAGCGGGCCGTGCTCGGCGAGGCCGAACCAGTCCGAGGCGCCGAGGTCGCACGGCACGACGCCGCTGCCCGGCTTGATCCCGACGAGTCCGGTGCACGAGGCGGGGATCCGGATGGAGCCCATGCCGTCGTTGCCGTGCGCGACCGGGACGATGCCCGCGGCCACCGCCGCCGCCGAACCACCGGAGCTGCCCCCGGGAGTGCGCGTGAGGTCCCACGGGTTGCGCGTGACGCCGTAGACCGAGTCGGTGGTCGCCCACGCCCCGAGCTCGGGCAGCCGGGTGATGCCGACGACGACGGCGCCGGCCGCCCGCAGACGGCGCACGACCTCGTGGTTCGCGAGCTGCGCGTAGCCCTCGGTGGCGGCCGAGCCGACGCGCATGGGCTCGCCCTCGACCGGGATGTTGTCCTTGATCGCGACCGGTACGCCGGCCAGCGAGAGGCTGTCGCGCCGTGCGTGGTCGACGGCCGCGGCGTCGCGCAGCGCGCCCTCGCGGCGTACGACCTGGAACGCGGCGAGGTCGCCGTCGCGCGCGTCGATGCGGGCCAGCGCCTGCTTCGCGGCGTCGACCGCTGATACGCGGCCCGATCGCACGGCGTCGGCGAGCGAGGTCGCGGTCCAGGTCTGCAACGGACTCGTGAGGTCGGTGCTCATGCGGGCATCCCACCACGTCGGCGCCCCGCGCGCGCCCCCCGAGCGTGGACTCGTCCGACGGCTCCGACGCGCAGCACCTCGCTCCCCCGCCCGACCGTCAGCCGGACGACCGGGTCAGGCGCGGTGCTCGGTCCAGGCGGCCCCGTCCCAGTAGCGCAGCCGACCGGGGCGCTCGACGTCCGGGTACCACCCCGCGGGCGGCAGGGACGCCGCGGCCGAGGGCATCGCCGTCGGGGCGCCGAAGCCGGGCGGTGCCCCGTACGGCGGCTGCCCGTACGCGGGCTGTCCGTACGTCGGCTGCCCGTACGTGGGCTGCCCGTAAGTGCCCGGCAGGGCGTACCCGTGCTGCACGGCGGGACGCGACGCCGAGCTGCGGCGCACGAGGCCGACGATCAGGATCACGAGGCCCGCGAGCCCGATCAGGGCCGCGACCACGATCAACGCGACCCACGGCAGCGCCTTCGCCAGCGCGGTCACCGACGGGGCCACCAGCACCACGGTGCTCTCCGTCGTGATGTCCACGGTGTAGGTCCCGGTCGACCGCGGCACGAAGGTCGCCACGACCATATAGGTCCTCGTGCCGCTCGAGAAGGTCTCGGACAGCGACGGTGCGTCGTCGACCACCACGGTCGAGCCGTCGGGCGCGGTCACCACGACGTCGCCCGGGACGACCCGTCCCTGGAACGGCTCGCCGGGCACGCCGGTGCCGGCCAGCGCCTGCTCGTAGACCGCGTACGTCGTGCCCGCCTCGAACGACTGCGTGAACCGGGTCGGTGTGGTGTGCGACGTGCCGAGTCCCGAGATCAGTCCCGACGCCGTCGTCACGACGCCGACGATGCCCACGACCGCGCACACCAGGCCGAGAAGCAGCAGCACCGCGCCGGTGACGATGGCGCCCTTGCCGCGCGGACGCGCCGTCGGCACCACGGCGCCCGTCGACCAGTCCTGCGCCATCCCGCTGCTCCCGTCCGGCTCGCCCGTCGGTCCCACCCTGTCACGCGACGCGAGACGGCGTCGCGCCGCGAGCTGGGGAAGGTCCACCGTCGCGGCGGAGGGTGTCACGCGGGACTCCGCACGCGTTCCTGCCACCATCGGTGAGCAGAACGTGATCCTTGGCCAACCGGGAGTGACCGCCGTGCGAGCATCGACGACAAGGACCCTAGGCATCGTCGCTGCCGCGACGTTCCTCCTCGGGGCAGTGACCGTGTCCGCGTGGGGTGGTGACGCCGGCCCGACCCTCGCCCGCTCGGTCGCCGGCGTGACCTGGTGCAAGCAGACGAACGGCCTCATGCGGCAGGCGTGGTCGAGGACCGCGTGCGCGGCCGGGGAGTCGAAGTACCGCCTCGTGGCCGGCGCCGCCGGTCCCCGCGGGCTCCCGGGGGCCACCGGGCCGCAGGGTCCTGCCGGCGCACGCGGCGCCACCGGACCGGCGGGTGTCCCGGGCGTCACCGGTGCGCCGGGCGCGGCCGGTCCGGCAGGACCGGTCGGAGCCACCGGCGGGACCGGTCCAGCCGGTGCGACCGGAACCACCGGAGCCGCCGGACCCAGCGACCTCTACGCGGCCTCGCTCCTCTCGGCCAACCTGGTCAACGGCACCCCGAGCAACCTCATGTCCGTCACCGTCCCCGCCGGGTCCTACCTCGTGTCCTTCACCGGCTACGGCTCCGGAGCCACGACCGACGGCCAGCTCGTCTGCCAGGTGCAGACGGCGAGCACCTACACGTCGTTCGTCCAGCCGGTGCAGATCATCGGGATCGACGCCACGCCCGCCGGCGCCAACCCGGGGCTGGCGATGAACGGCGTCCTCGTGTCGGGCGTGGGGCAGACCCTCACCGCGCGCTGCGCCCTCACGGGTACGGCGGCGGGTGCGTCGATCGTCAACGCCCGGCTGACCGCCATGCGGGTCGGACAGGTCCACTAGCGAGGCCCCCGACGTCGCCGCGGTCGACTCACGTCCTCAGACGACGGGGACGAGGGCATCGCGCAGAAGTGCCGTCGCGGCCTCCGCGTGGTCCTCGGCAAGGAGCCCGGCGGCAGCGACGACGTAGCGCCGGTCGACGGTGAGGCGCGGGGTGAGCGGCACCTTCCAGCCACCCGCGTGGTCGGTGCGGACGGGGTCGAGCATCTCGCGCAGCAGGGCCGGCTCGGCGTGCCGGAAGACGCCGCCGCTCGCGACGACGACGCGGACCGAGGACAGGTCGCGTCCCGGCGTGCGGCCGTCGACGGTCTCGGCCGGGCGGGCGTGGCGGCGCAGTGCGACGGTGAGCGCGAGGCGCGCGATGCGCGCGTCCATCGCACGGTCCGCGGTGGTGCGCGGGAGCCAGGACGGGTCGTCGTGCCGCACGCGGGCGGCCGCGGCGACCTCGTCGTGCTCGGCCCCGGGCGCCAGGAGCTTCTCGGCGAGCGCAGCGTCGGCCACACCCGTTGCGCCCCAACGCATCCCGAGGTCGCCCTCGACCGTTCGCCCTCTCCACATCACCTCGACGACCTCGCGGTGCAGCGACGCCTCCTCGGCGTCGGGCGTCAGTGCGGAGTAGACGTCGGTGGTGGCGCCGCCGACGTCGACCAGCAGGACGTCACCGAGCCCCGAGTCGGCGATCAGCTCCATCCCGGCGAGCACGAGGTCCGGCGTCGCGCCGCGGACCAGTCGCGCGAACCGCGGCCCCTTCGTCAGACCCTTGCCGCCGATGACGTGGTGCACGAAGACGTCCCGGATCGCGGCCCGCGCGGGATGCGGGTCGAGCACACCGATGCGCGGCAGCACGTTCGCGCACCCCACCACCGTGCGGCCACGGGCGACGAACGTCGCGACGACGTCGTCGCACGCCTCGACGTTTCCGGCCACGACGTAGGGCACGCGCGGACCGGAGGCGGCGAGTAGCGCGGCGTTGTGGCGCAGCACTGCGTCGTCGCCTCCGTCGGTGCCGCCGACCAGCAGCACGACGTCGGGGCGCGCGCCCTTCAGCGCCTGGAGGCCGTCCCGGTCCAGCGGGCCGCTCGACACGTGCACGACCCTTGCGCCGGCCGAGAGTCCCACGCGCGCACCGGCTTCGGCCGTCACGACCCGCTCGTAGCCGACGACGGCGAGGCGAAGCCCACCGCCCGCGGACGAGCACACCCGGATATCGCCCGGCTCGCCGCCGGACTCGGCGACCACCTGCGCGACGGCCTCGTCGAGACCCGTGAGGACGTCGAGACCCGGGCCGACGGTGGTGGCGACAGCGCTCGTGGCGAGGAGGCGACCGACGTCGGGACCCGACACGGCCACCGCGGCGGCCTTCGTGAACGTGGAGCCGGTGTCGGCGCAGACGACGTACTCCGGGGTCACCCCAGCGCCTGCACCACGTCGGCGACGAGGTCGTCGACGGTCTCGATCCCGACCGAGAGACGGACGAGGTCGGCGGGCACCTCGAGGGCCGAGCCGGCGACCGAGGCGTGGGTCATCCGCCCCGGGTGCTCGATGAGCGACTCGACGCCGCCGAGCGACTCGCCGAGGGTGAAGACCTTCGCGCGGCCGCAGACCTCGAGCGCGGCCTGCTCGCCACCGGCGACGCGGAAGCTCACCATGCCGCCGAAGTCACGCATCTGCTTGACCGCCACGTGGTGGCCGTCGTTGCTCTCGAGACCGGGGTAGAAGACCTCCACGACCTTCGGGTGGTCCCGGAGCACGTCGACGACGGCCTTCGCGTTGCTGCAGTGCCGGTCCATGCGCACGGCGAGTGTCTTCACGCCGCGCAGCGTGAGCCAGGCGTCGAACGGACCGGCGACCGCGCCCATCGCGTTCTGGTGGTATGCCAGACGCTCGGCCAGCTCGGGGTCGGACGCGACGAGCGCCCCGCCCACCACGTCGCTGTGGCCGCCGAGGTACTTCGTCGTCGAGTGCACGACCACGTCGGCGCCGAGCAGCAGCGGCTGCTGCAGGTAGGGCGAGGCGAAGGTGTTGTCGACGACGAGGATCGCCCCGGCGGCGTGCGCCACCTCGGCGATCGCCGCGATATCGGCCACGCGCAGCAGCGGGTTGGTCGGCGTCTCCACCCAGACGATGCGGGTGCGACCGGGCTGCACGGCCGCGGCCACCGCATCGAGGTCCGTGAGGCGTGCCGGGGAGTGGTCGACGCCCCAGCGCTCGAGCACCTTCGCGAAGAGGCGGAACGTGCCGCCGTAGGCGTCGTCGGGGATGACGACGTGAGCACCCGGCTCGAGCACGGTGCGCAGGAGCGTGTCCTCCGCCGCGAGACCGGACGCGAACGCCATCCCGCGCGTGGTGCCCGCGGCCGCGCCGACCGGGTCCTCGAGCGCAGCGAGGCACTCCTGGAGCGCCGTGCGCGTGGGGTTCGCCGACCGGGAGTACTCGTAGCCGTTGCGCAGGCCACCGACGCCGTCCTGGGCGTACGTCGACACCTGGTAGATCGGCGGGACCACGGCCCCGGTGGTCGGGTCGGGCTCCTGCCCGGCATGGATGGCGAGGGTCTCGAACCCGGCGTCGTTGCTCACCGGGTCAGGGTAGCCCGGCTCAGGCGGGCGCGACCCCGGCCCGACGACGCTCGGCGAAGGCACGGGCCTTCGCCCGGTTGCCGCAGATCGCCATGATGCACCAGTGCCGCCGGTGGCCCGGGTCGAAGAACAGCCAGCCGCACCCGTGCCCAGCGCAGCGCCCGACGTGCGCGACGTCGCCGCTCGTCAGTGCGTCGTACGCCGCCAGCACGGCGCGGTTCAGCGGCAGCCGCACCCCCGCGGCCCGGAGCCCACCGCCGTCGGGACGCACACGACCGCCCTGGTCCGGCACGAGCCTGGACACCGCTGTGGCGCGCGAGGCCTCGGCGGCCACCGCGTCGAGGTCGGCGCAGGGGAACGGGCGCTGCTCCCACGACGCCGTCGCGACGTCGTACCACGACTCGCGGAAGGCCAGGGCGTCTCGGAGCACGCGACGGGCCGCCCGCGGTGACGACGTGCCGAGGGCGCGCACACCGCGCGTCTCGTGGGCCGAGAGGAGGCCGACGTCGCCGGCCCAGACCGCCAGGGCGTCGTACGACACGAGGTACTCGCGCTCCGCGTCCGTGCCCCAGCCGGCACGGGTGTTCGCAAGCTCGAGGGCGACGTGACCGGAGACGGCGTCGGGCACGAGGTGGCCGGACACCCGATGGTTCGCCACGGTCCCTCCCGCTCATCGACTCCTGCGGCTACTCTAACCGGATCGCCGCGTCGACCGGTTACACCACGAAGGGGGATCGTGAGCGCGATCGGCCAGCTCACCTGGGCCCGACTCCGGCATCGGCCGGGTCGTTGGGTGCTGCTCGTGGTGGGTGTCGCCCTCGCGCTGGCCATGCCTGTGGTCTCGGCCGCGACCGGACGGCTCGTCGCGACGCGCACGCTGTCCAACGCCGTCGAGCAGCTCCCCGTCGGCGAGCGCACGGTCATCGCGTCCTACGGCGGCACCTCGGACCCGGCCCAGGAGGCACGCGACGACCGACTCGTGCGTGCCGCGCTCGCCGAGCTGACGAGCCTGCCGATAGGCCACCAGATGCTCTACGGCGAGCTCGCCGACGGCGTCGGCGGCACCTTCCGGCTCGGCGCGACCGACGACCTCGAGCACCAGGTGCGCCTCACGAGCGGCCGCCTCCCCCGGTCCTGCACGCCGCTTCGCTGCGAGGTGGTGCTCACCGGCGACCCGCTCGTGCCGGATCCGGTCCTCGGCCTCGTCGTCGTGGGAACCGGGGTGCGCACCGGCCCTCTCCTCCTTCCCGGAACCTTCGACCCCGGCCCGGCGGCACGACTCATGCTCGGCGCGGATCCCGATGCGCTGCAAAGGATCTCGTCGCTCCGGCAGTTCCCGCGCGGCAGCGGCTGGGTCGCTCCTCTCGACACGGGCCGGATCACCGGCCTGGGCGTCCCCGCCTACGCGGACCTGTCCCGGCAGGTGTCCGACGACCTCGCCCTGAGGGTTCGCGCGCTCGTGCTCTCCGTGCCCGACGACACTCTCCTGCGCGAGGACGCCCGGGCCAGGGCGTCGCGGGACCGGTTCGCCGTGCTCGGCGGAGCGACGGCGGTGCTCGTCCTCGGGTTCGCGCTCGTCGCCGCGGTCGGGCTGCGGCGCGAGCACGCCGAGGTGGCCGGACTGCTGCGCCGCCGCGGTGCCTCCACCATCTCGGTGCTCGCCTTCGCCGCGCTGGGCACGGGCGCCGCGGTCGTGGCCGGCGCGCTCGTCGGCACCGGCGCAGGATGGGTCGCCGCACTGCTCGCGGCGCGCGCGCAGCCGCTGCACCCGCCCGCTGCCGCGCTGGCGAGCGCCGCGGTGGTCGACGCGCTGCCGTCGCTCGTCGTGCTGACGCTCATCGCCGTCGTCCTCACGACCGCCGTGCTCGCCTGGCCGTCGGGCCGCGACGCGACGGCGTGGCGCGTGGTCGAGCTGCTCGCCGTCGGTTCCGTGGCCACGGCTGCGCTCGTCGCCGCCCGTGGCGCCGTCGGCACCGCCACCGTCGGTGGGGACCCGCTCTCGGTGGCGCTCCCGGTCCTCGCTCTCACCGCGGCGGCGCTGGTGGCCGCGCGGCTCTGGGTGCCGCTCGCGTCCTGGGTGAGCCGGCTGCTCCCGGCGTCGGCCGTCGCAGCGCGGCTGGCCGCGGCCTCCGGCGTACGCCGACCCCTGCGCACGGTCGTCACGGTCGGCTTCGTCACGGCCGCGATCGGCGGGGTCGTCTTCGCGGGTGCCTACCGCGCGACGCTGCAGGGCGGGAGCGCCGACACTGCGGCCTTCGACGTCCCGACCGCGGCGCGCATCACGGTCGGTGCGCAGGGCGACGACCCGGTCGGGCTGCAGGCGAGGTCGCCGCTCCCGGGAGCCGCCGACGCCGTGCTCCGCACCGTCGCCGGTCTGCGCACCTCGGCCACGAGCGGCGACGCCGTCCAGGTCCTCGGCCTCGACGCCACGGCGCTGCCGCTCATCTCGCGGTGGGACCGCACCGTCGGTGCGTCCTCCCCGAGCGAGATGAGCGGGTCCCTCGCCTCCGCGGCGCCGGCGTCCGGTCTGGCGCTCCCCGTCGGCACCCGAACCCTCCGGCTGCCCGTGCTCTCGTGGACCCGAGCCGCGCCCGGCGGCGTCGACGTCGTGGCGTGGGTGACCGCGTCCGACGGGCGTGAGCGCGGGATCCCGCTGACCGCAACCGGTGACGCGCTCGTCGGTCCGGTCCCCGACCTCGGCGACGGCGTGCATCTCTCCGCCCTGACACTGCACGAGAACACGGACGACGCCGCCCGGCGCCAGCACCGCGTCGGCGAGGGCGGCACGGTGACGGCGTTCCTCGCCGGCCGCGTCGTCCTCGGTCCACCGACCGGTGCGGCCGGCGGCTGGTCCGGCTGGTCGGCGCGATCCGCCGACATCGCGGCGACGGCGTCCTCCCTCGCGATCTCCTACGAGCTGGCCGGCTCGCTCGTGGTGGTGCGTCCGGGTCTCGCCGACCGTCCGCCGGTGCGCGTGGTGACCGACGCCGTCACCGCGTCCCGCGGCGCATCGGTGCGCCTCGACCTCGGCGGTGGCGACACCGTGGCTGCTCTGGTGGTCGGGACGCTGCCGCGCTTCCCCACCGTCGGCCCACGGTTCCTCGTCGCGGACCGAGCCGCACTGGCGGCCGCCCTCGACGACATGGTGCCGGGATCCGGTGCGCCGCAAGAGATCTGGGCCGCAGGTGCGAACGGCGACACGGCGATCCTCGCCGCGTTGTCCGTCCCGCCGTGGGACCGAGCCGCCGTCGTCACCCAGCAGGAGCGCAGGGCGGCGCTGGAGTCTGACGCCGTCGGCCAGGGCGCTGCCCTGCTGCTCCTGGTCGCCGCGCTGGTGTCCCTGCTCGTCGCCATCGTGGCGCTCGTGCTCCTCGTGACCGGCGAACGACGCGACGACGCCGGAGCGCTGCTCGCGCAGGAGGCCGACGGCGTCGCCACCTCGACGCTGCGCCGGAGCCTGTGGTGGCGAGCGGCCGCCGCTGCCGTCCCCGCCCTCGTCGTCGGTACCGCGGCGGGGCTCCTTCTCGCCCGGTCGGTCGCCACCCTCGTCGCGCTCTCGGGGAGCGGCACGACCCCGACCCCACCGCTGCTCCCGTCGGTCGGCCCGGTCTGGACCGCGAGCGTCCTGCTGCTCGGTCTCGGCACCGCGCTCGCGGCGTGCGCGGTCGCCACCAGCCGGATGCTGCGAGCGGCGTGGCCGTCCCGACCCGACCAGGACCTGCGATGAGAACCGACGCGGTCGAGGTCCACGACCTGTTCTGCCTCTACGACGCACCCACGGGCTCGGTCGCCGCGCTGCGCGGGCTCTCGCTGCGCGTGCCGGTCGGCGAACGGCTCGTCGTGCACGGGCCCAACGGGTCCGGCAAGTCCACCCTGCTCGGCGTCCTGGCCGCCGAGGTGGCACCGAGCGCGGGATCGGTCCGCGTGGCCGGCGTCGACCTCGCGGGAGCCGACGACGCGACCCGCAGGGCGCTGCGCTGCGAGCGTCTCGGGCTCGTCGACCAGCGGGCCCGACGGTCCCTGCGGCCCGAGCTCGACGTCGTCGACAACGTCGCCCTCCAGCTTCGGGTGGGCGGCCGTGGGCGCGAGGAGGCTCGCGCCGACGCCCGTGACGCGCTCGGGCGCCTCGGCCTCGAGCACCTCGCCGGGCGACGGCCGGAGACGCTCTCCGGGGGCGAGGCGCAGCGCGTCGCCGTCGCCGCCGCCCTGGCCCACCGGCCGTCCGTGGTCCTCGCCGACGAGCCCACCGGGGAGCTCGACGCGACCGCCGCCGACCTCGTCTACGACGTCCTCGCGACGGCGGTCCGCGACCTCGGCGCCACCCTCGTGCTGGTGACGCACGACCCGCGCGCGGCGCGGATCGGCGACCGCGTGGTCCGCATCCGAGACGGTCGGCTGTCCGAGCAGTGGGACCCCGCGAGGCCGCACTCGGAGACGCTCGTCGTCGACGACCGCGGCTGGGTCCGGCTCCCCGACGCCCTGCGGCACGGCGCGGGCGCCGCCTCCGGCGCCGTGGCGATCGCGACCGACGACGGTGTCCTGCTGCGCGGCACCGGCGTCGCCGCAGCCCTCGCAGGGCCGGAGCGCCAGCGTGGCGAGGCGTCGCTCGGCGACGTCGTCGCGGCCCTGTCCGGCGTCTGCATCTCCTACGCGGGGACCACCGTGCTGGACGCCGTCAGTCTCGACCTGCGCGCCGGTGCGCTCACGGTCGTCTCGGGACGGTCCGGCTCCGGCAAGTCGACGCTGCTTGCGGCGATCACCGGCCTCGCACCCGTGGACGCAGGAACGGTCACCCTGCTCGGTCTCGACCTCAGGCGGCTCGGTCGCGACGAACGGGCCGGCCTGCGCCGGTCGGGCGTGGCCGTCGCCGCGCAGGGCGGCTCCCTCGTGGAGACCATGCACGTGCGCGACAACCTCGCGCTCGCGCGGACCTCGCGCGGCCTGCCCGAGGACGCCGCGCTCGTCGACGCGCTCTGCGACCGGCTCGGGCTGACCCCTCTCGGGCACCGACACGTCTCGTCGCTGTCCGGCGGTGAGCGGCAGCGGGTCGCGGTGGCCCGGTCGCTCGTGGTGGAGCCCGTCGTCGCGGTGCTCGACGAGCCGACGAGCCAGCTCGACGAGGGCGGCGCCGAGGCCGTCGCCGGCGCGCTGCTCGACGCTGCGCGACACGGGTGCGCGGTGCTCGTGGCGAGCCACGACCCCGTGCTGCTCGATGCCGCGGACGTCGTCGTCGACCTCGCAGCGACGACGACGTCCGCGCCGTAGGTCCCTCAGACGAGCAGGTCCTCGCGCGACGAGCGCTCCTGCTCCTCCGCGAGGAGGTCGTCCTCGTCGAACGTCGTCCACTGGTGCGGGTGCTCCGACGGCGCGACGTTGAACGTGTCGATCGTGCCGCGCATCGACTCGGCGAGGCCCGCGAGGTCCTGCGCGGACGCCTCTGCCTGCCGCGAGCCGACGGCGTACTGGCGAGACGCGTCGGAGACCTGGCCCATCGCGAGCACGACCTGGTCGGACGCCGAGCGCTGCTGCTGGGTCGCGATGGAGATCTCGCGGGTGGCGGTGGTGGTCTCGTCGACCATGCCCGCGATCCTGTCGAGCGCCGCCGCCGCCTCGTGCGCGACCTCGCGCGCCCGGTCGACCTCCCGCTGGCCCTCCTCCGCAACCATCGCCGTCGCCCCCGACTCGGTGGCGATGCGAGTGACGAGGCCCTGGATCTGCGTGGTCGAGGCGCGGGCCCGTTCCGCGAGACGGCGCACCTCGGCCGCCACCACCGCGAAGCCCTGCCCGTGCTCCCCCGCGCGCGCCGCCTCGATCGCGGCGTTGAGCGCGAGCATGTTGGTGCGCTCCGAGAGGTCGTCGATGACGTCGAGGATGCGGCCGATCTCCCGGCCGGTGTCGCCCAGCGTCACGGCGCGCTGCGTGATGACGCCCACGCGCACGGCCACGAGGTCCATCGCGTGGACGGACGAGGCGACGGCGTCGCGCCCCTCCTCGGTGAGCCGCAAGGTGTCACCGGCGGCGCGGGCCACCGACTCCGACGTCTGCGCGATCTGCGCCGCGGTGGCCGCGAGCTCCTCGATGGTGGCGGTCGTCTCCGCGACGACGCTGCTCTGCTCCGACGCGGCCGCCGCCTGCTGGGCAGCTCCCGCGCGCAGCTCCACGCTGGCCTGGGCGAGCGCGGTGCCGTACTGCTGCGCCTGCCCGACGAGGTCGCGCAGCCGGCTCAGCGTCGAGTCGAACGACGACGCCATCTCGCGCAGGTCGCCGTCGTCGAACCGGTCCACGGGGAGCTCGGCGGCGAGGTCCCCCTGGGCCACGCGCGACAGCGCCTCGGACATCTCGCGCAGCCGCATCTCGAGTCGGCGCGCGTTGCGCCGCTCGGCGCGGCGGTGGCGTCGGACCTCGAGCCACCACACGACCGCACCGACGAGCCCGGCCACCAGGAGGAGCAGCCCGAGCCCGAGCAGGACCCACACAAGGGTCCCCTCCGCAGCGACGCCGGACGTCACGCTGGGCGCGGCGACGCCGACCACCCAGTCGAGGTCGACCGAGCCGGGAAGTCCCGTGTCGTACGCCGTGCGCTGCCAGGCGGTCACGACGTCGTTGGACGTGACGACTCCGCCGACGGACTTCGCGAGGTCGATGCCCAGCGCGCTCTCGGCGTCCCCGGCCGCGGCGAAGGACAGGGACCCGCCGATGTCCTTCGACGCCGTGGCGCGCAGCTGCGCCACGGGTGAGTCGATCTCCAGCACGCCGACGGGGGCGCCAGGGGGTCCGACCGCGATCGCCGTGGTGACGACGTCACCGGGCAGCGACACACCGGCGTGGGCGTCGGTCGTGATGGCCTTGTTGGGGCCGAGCTTCATCGCCTGCGCGAACCACGGCACTCCTGTGGCGCCGGGCGACAGCCCGGTCGTCTCGCTGACCCCGGCCGCCTGCGACGACGCGTCGGCCACCCGGAGCACCTCGCGACCGGTCGCGTTGCGCAGCCGCGCGATCGCGATGAGCCCGGGGCGCAGCTCGGTGAGCGCCTCCAGCGGACGCCGCGCCTGCGCCACCTGCGCGGCACTGGGAGCACCCGTCGAGGTGACCACGGCCGCCAGCACCGGGTCGCGACCGGCGAGCAGCGCCGCGAGACGCACGACGTCGACCTCACGGGAGACCCGGGCCGCTGCCTCGCGTGCGGACGCGCTCAGGGTCACGTCCTGGTTGTTCTGCTTCTCGTTGGCCGCGGACTGCGACGCGATGCCCAGGACGCTGCCCGCGCTGAGCAGGAGCAGCGACACGGCGAGCGTGATCGGGACCGCGAACCGCAGCGGCGTGCGGGCGTGGCGGCGCCCCGAGGGCACGTCGGAGGGGCGCTCGGTCTGCTGACCTGCGCGGTCGCTCCGTACGGACGTGCTCATCCCAGATGCCCCCAGTCGGCCGACCCCTGCTCGTGGCATCGGCACATCCGGGCCCGAGTTGAGCCGAACGGGCGACGGACGACGTCATCGCGCCGTAAGGACCGGCCGGGAAGGCTGCCGCGGGACCGGTGGTTGTGAGGGGTGCGGGCCCGCGGTTGCCGGGCCGGCCATCCCCCGAGAGGCTGGTCCCATGTTCTCCTCCCTGTTCGGCGCCAAGACGCGCATGGTCACCCCCGACGACGCGCTCCCCGGGCGCGCGACCCGATCCTTCGACATCCCGACCACCCACGAGGTGCTGGGCACACCGCTCGAGGGCCCGTTCCCCGAGGGGCTCGAGCACTTCTACGTCGGCCTCGGGTGCTTCTGGGGTGCGGAGAAGCGCTTCTGGCGCGTCCCCGGCGTCTACACGACCGCGGTCGGCTACCAGGGCGGCATCACGCCGAACCCGACCTACGACGAGGTCTGCACCGGACGCACAGGGCACGCCGAGAACGTGCTCGTCGTCTTCGACCCGGCGAAGGTCTCGACGTACGACCTGCTCAAGGTGTTCTGGGAGAACCACGACCCGACCCAGGGCTACCGCCAGGGCAACGACGTCGGCACGCAGTACCGCTCGGCTCTCTACGTCACGACGCCCGAGCAGGCAGAGCTCGCACAGCGCACGAAGGAGGCCTACGAGAAGGTGCTCGTCGCGCGCGGCTTCGACCCGATCACCACCGAGATCCTCTCCGCCGAGGGCCTGCCGTTCTATTACGCCGAGGCCTACCACCAGCAGTACCTCTACAAGATCCCGCACGGCTACGACTGCCACGCAGAGACCGGCATCGCACTGCCGCCGCTCTAGAAGCGGTCGGACAGGCCCCGTCGTCCGTGTCGCGGCGGGGCGGGGCGGTTCGATGGTGCGCCCGAGCAACATCCGGCTCGCGCTCCCAGGACACGCTTTCCTGCCCCAATCCTCGAGTTCGTGGCCCTGACACCGTGGATCCAGGCAGGGAAGCCGTGGCCGACAGCCTGCCGCCCCGAACGAACGCGGAGACCGGTTTCCCCTTGCCCCTGTTGGCGTAGACACGCTCACCGGGCTCAGGAGCGGCGCGCGCCGATCGTGAGGTAGGCGATCGGTCCGACCGGCTGCACGAAGCAGCCGAGCAGCCAGAGCGCTTTCGGTCCGCGCACCTGCTCACGCGGCCGGCGGGCGAGGTCGACGAGGGCCGTGGCGGTGAGCGCGAGCTCCACCGAGACGGCGACGAGCAGCGCGGTCTTCTGCCGGTCCGACAGGTCGTCCCACTTCTTGTTCTCCATACGCCGACCGTACGTCCGCCTCGGGACCGGACGCGCGGCCATGCAGCGCCGGACCACCGGCGAACCGAGCAGGATTCGAGAAGGACTCACGCGCCACCGGGCCTAGCCTCTCGACCGAGGGTCGGCAGGACGCCGCGCCCCGTCGCACACGAAGGGACGACCGCGATGGCCGCGAAGAACGCCAAGGCTGAGCCCGATGGCTTCAGCGCCGACGAGCGCGCCGCGATGAAGGAGCGCGCCGCCGAGCTGCGCGCCGAGGGCAAGAAGGGCGCCAAGAAGGCCGACGGCCTGACCGCGGTCCTCGACGCCATCGCGGCCATGGCCCCGAAGGACCGGGCCCTCGCCGAGCGCGTGCACGTGACGGTGACCGCCACCGCAACGGATCTGTCTCCGAAGACCTGGTACGGGATGCCGGCCTACGCGGACGCCGCCGGCAAGGTCGTCGTGTTCTTCCAGGACGCCGGCAAGTTCAAGTACCGCTACTGCACCCTGGGCTTCCAGGAGTCCGCCGCCCTCGACGACGGCGACATGTGGCCGGTGTCGTTCGCGCTCACGGCGTGGAGCCGCGCGGTCGAGAAGCGGGTCGTCGCGCTGGTCGAGGCCGCGAACTCCTGAGGCGCGCCTCGCCGGAACCGGCGCGACCGGAGGGCATCGCTCGGGGCAGGCTGCGGGCATGACGCCGTCGACCCCGTCCGCGCTCGCGCAGGGCCCCCGACGCCATCGACGGCACCTGTTCCAGAACGCTCGGCTCAACGCGGTCGGGTGGGCTGCCCTCGTCGCTGCGTCGTTGGCGTCGGCGGCGCTCGGCGCGGCGGTCGCCGCCCTCGCCGGTCTGCCCTGGTGGGTCGGCGCGGTCGTCGGGCTGCCGATCGTGCTGGCCGTGCTCCTCGTGCTCGACCGGCGACGGACCAGCCGGCGCACGATCTCGTTCGGGTGGACCGAGGACCTGGCCGAGGTCGAGTCGGTCGCCGGCGCCGTCCGAGCCCGGGGCGTCGAGGTGACGGTCGAGCCCGACGGCCCCTCGTTGGTCTTCCGCCGGCGCGACGAACGCGTCGTGGCCGAGGCTCTGGGCCTACCCCGCAACCGCCCGCCCTGGCGTCGCCAGGACAAGTCCGGCCTGTGCGGAGAGTGACCACACCACGGTCGCAGCAAGCGCATCGTGCCTCCGGGATTACGTCGGCGCATCGCGCTGCGCGATGCCGGATGCGTCGTCCCGCACTGCCCCCGGCCGCCGTCGAGGACCGAGGCCCACCATGTCCGGCACTGGGCGGACGGTGGGTCGACGTCGCTCGACAATCTCGCGCTGCTCTGCAGCCGACATCACCACGCGCTCCACCACGACGGGTGGCAGCTGCGACCACGCCCGGGCCACGAGCCCCAGCAGCCCGGCTACTGGGAGGTCGTCCCGGCGCGTCCCGGCCTCGCGGCCGACGTCGCCTGACCTCGTACGCCCGGATGTCTCGGTCATGGCTCGACGCTAGGTCCGAGCCGGCTCAGCGACATCAGGGCCCGACCCCCGAACGACGCCCGAACGACCTGGTCCGACCCTGGCTCGACCGGAGGACCAGACGGCGACGCACCACCAGGTGCGCCGACGCGCCGCCCAGCAGCCGAGGGGACGTCTGGGACGACCCCGGGCCACGGCCATCGGGAGCGCGTAGCGTCGGGCCATGACCGGAACCGATCTCGCCACGCTGCGCAGGCTCGCCGAGGACGGCAACGAGGAGGCCGCCGACCGCCTCGCCGACCTCGCCGCCGAGCGGGGCGACGTCGAGGAGCTCATGCACCTCGTCGACGCCGGCAACGAGCTCGCCGCGGACCGCCTCGCCGACATCGCCGGCGAGCAGCGCGACATCACGACGCTCAACTACCTCGTCGACGCCGGCAACGAGCTCGCCGCGGACCGCCTCGCGGGCATCGCCGGCGAGCAGGGCGACATCGAGACGCTGAGCCGCCTCGCCGACGAGGGCAACGACACGGCCGCCACGCTGCTCAGCCGCACCATCAGCGAGTCCGGGTAGCACGTCCGATCGCGGCCGCCACATCGTCCACGCCGACCTTGCTCCGGCCCTCGAACAGACCCGCTATCTCGACCGCCAGCACGGCGCGCTGGGTAGCGGTCCGCGGCGCGACGCGTTCCGGCAGCTCGCCCGCGTGCTCCGCCAGGAAAGCCGCGGCCGCACGTACCGCACCATGGCGTACGGCGTCGTCCGGGAGCGGCTCGTCGAAGCGCCACCGACGCGCGCGGGCGGCGACCGCCGCTTTCGTCGGGTCGTCGTCGACGACGTCGGCCGCTGCGAACACCCGGCAGTCGTACGTGCGACACGTGCGGGGCCGGTGCAGGTAGACCGAGCAGCGGCCGTCGACAAGCATCGGGCAGCGACCGTGCTCGTCGTAGCCCATCAGCCGGTGGCCGCTCGGCAGCCCAGGAGCGGGGAAGAGCAGCTCCGGGGGGATGTGGGCGAGCGCATCGGCCTCGTCCGGCCCGACGTGGATGAACTGCGAGGCCTCGCAGCACGCCGTGCACGTGCCGCAGGGGACGTCGGAGTCGCGCTCCCCGCGGATCGCGGCGCCGATGTCGCCCAGCCAGGTGGTGAACCGCCCCGCATCGATCGGAGCGTCACCGGCGACGTCGTCGGCCATCGTCGTGCCGGGCCGCTACTTCTTGCGGTTGGCGTCGATGTACGCCGACGCCGTCGCGAGCTGCGCGGCGGGGATCTCCGTGCCGTCGAGCTGCACGTTCGGCGTGCCCGGGACGCCGCTGTCCAGGAAGGCCCCGGCCGAGTTGGCCGTCCACCCGAAGTAGGTCTTGGCGGCCACGCACGAGGCGTAGGTGTCGTACGCGGCACCGGTGAGCCCCGCCTGCTTGCCGAAGTCGAGCAGCTGGGCGTCGGTGTAACCATCGCCCTCCTGGGCCGGCTGGTTCGAGAACACCACGTTGTGGAACTTCTCCGCGACCCCGCCGTCGATGGCACAGCCCCACGCGGCGGTCGCGCGCGCCGAGGACAGGTTCGACTGAGGAAGCTTCTTGTCGAGGAACGACGCCGGTCGGTAGACGAGGTAGATCTTGCCGTCGGTGGCCAGCTGCTGGATCTGCGCGCCCTGCGCCCTCTCGAACTCACCGCAGATCGGGCACTGGAAGTCCTCCCAGATCTGCACGGTCGACCTGTTCGCCGCAGGAGTGCCGAAGGGGACGCCGTACGCCTCGGGCGACGACGACGGCAGCACCGTCTTCGGCAGCGGCGCGTTGGGGTCGACAGGCGGCAACGTGGTGGCGCTGTCGCTCGAGGAGTTCTGGTGCGAGGCGTAGACGACGCCGCCGATGATGAGCGCGATGACCACCAGCAGCCCACCACCGATGAGCAGGTTGGTACGGCGCGCCCGGGCCCGCTCGGCCTTCTGCGCCTCGGCCCGCGCCTCGGCCGCCTTCTCCTTGGTGGACTTCGAGTTCTCCGCCATCACCCCTCCAGCACCGACGTCCCCGTGATCGTAGGCCGCCGCCGCGCGCGACTCGCGGGCACACCCGCGTGCGGCGGGTCGCGGACCCGACGCCACACGCTCACCGGCTAGGAGACGATGCTCGGCCCGGACGACTCCCCCGCGTCGCGGTCCGCGGCCAGCACGGCCTCGACCGCCTCGGGGGGAAGTCCCTGCGCCTTCATCGCGCGGGAGACGTGGGTGAGGTAGCGGTCCGAGGGCCGCACGTAGTTCGCGATGGGAATCACGCGGTAGGTGATCGCCTCGACCGGGCCCGCGTCGGTCACGACCGTGACCTCTGCCTTCTCCATCAGGGCGGCGTCGCCCTGGAACGTGTCGAGGACCGCGAAGGCCTCCTGCGGCCCTTCGTAGAGGAGCCCCCACAACCTGCCCTCGGGCACCTCGCGGGCGTTGAGAACGCCCCCGCCCCACTCGCGGTCGCGGATGGTGAACTCGACGCCGAACCGGTCGACGTATCCGGGCCCGACCGCGACCGCCTCGGGCACGCGCGCGGCCATGCGCTCAGGGTCGATGTTGGCGCCGTAGGCGAAGTAGCGGAGCATGCGCGCAGGCTAGCCCCGCCGGGTGTACGCCGACCGGCGATCCGACGACGAGTCGCCGCCGGGGGTGCCTAGTGCGCGAGGTAGCCGAGCAGGTCCTGGCGCGTGACGACGCCCGTGGGCAGGCCGTCGTCGACGACGATCGCGGCGTCGGCCGTCTCGAGCGCGGCCACCGCTGCCGACACCGGCTCACCCGCGCCGATCATCGGCAGCCCCGGGCTCATGTGCTTCTCGACCGGGTCGGCGAGCTCGGCGCGACCGGCGAACAGCGCGTCGAGCAGGTCGCGCTCCACGACGGATCCGACCACCTCGGCCGTCTTCACGGGCGGCTCCGCGCGCACGACGGGCATCTGCGACACGGCGTAGTGGCGCAGGATGTCGATCGCCTCGCGGACGGTCTCCTGCGGGTGCGTGTGCACGAGCTGCGGGAGGGCACCGGACTTCGTGCGCAGCACGTCGCCCACGGTGCGGTCGCTCGCGGTCTGCAGGAAGCCGTAGTCGGCCATCCACTCGTCGTTGAACACCTTCGAGAGGTAGCCGCGGCCGCCGTCGGGCAGCAGGACGACGATGACGTCGCCCATCGACGCCCGCTCGGCCACCTCGAGCGCGGCCTGCACGGCCATGCCGCACGAACCGCCGACGAGCAGCCCCTCCTCGCGCGCGAGGCGACGGGTGACCAGGAACGAGTCCCGGTCGGACACCGCCACGATCTCGTCGCACACCGTGCGGTCGTAGGCCGCCGGCCAGAAGTCCTCGCCGACGCCTTCGACGAGGTAGGGGCGGCCGGTGCCGCCGCTGTAGACCGAGCCCACCGGGTCGGCGCCGATGACGCGGACGCGACCGTCGCTGACCTCCTTGAGGTAACGACCGGTGCCGCTGATGGTGCCGCCGGTCCCGACACCCGCGACGAAGTGGGTGATCGTGCCGTCGGTCTGCTCCCAGAGCTCGGGGCCCGTGGTCTCGTAGTGCGAGCGCGGGTTGTTCGGGTTGGAGTACTGGTCGGGCTTCCACGCTCCGTCGATCTCGCGGACCAGCCGGTCGGAGACCGTGTAGTAAGAGCGCGGGTCCTCGGGGTCGACCGCCGTCGGGCAGACCACGACCTCGGCGCCGTAGGCCCGCAGCACGTTCTGCTTGTCGGCGCTGACCTTGTCCGGGCAGACGAAGACGCACCGGTAGCCCTTGCGCTGCGCGACGAGCGCGAGGCCGACACCGGTGTTGCCGCTCGTCGGTTCCACGATCGTGCCGCCGGGCTGCAGGAGCCCCTCGGCCTCGGCCGCCTCGATCATCCGGGTGGCGATCCGGTCCTTCACCGACCCGCCCGGGTTGAGGTACTCCACCTTGGCCAGCACGGTGGGGGCATCGGGGCCGAGGTGGGCAGTCAGGGCGTGCAGCCGCACCAGCGGGGTGTTTCCGATGAGCTCGACCACGTTGTCGTAGACCTGCATGTGGCGACCCTAACCGGGTCTGCGGCTTCCCTTCGAACCTCGGTGCGGCGCTCGGAGCCCCAGGGTCATGATGGGGGGGTGAACCCCGGCCTGCCCACGCTGCCGATCCGCGACGAGCGGGTCCGGCGGATCGCGCTGAGCGCGGCCAAGGGCGGCGGCGGGCTGCTGGGCGTCGGCACCGCTGTCGCAGGCGCCGCCATCGGCGTGATCGTCGTCCAGGCCACCCTCGCCAAGCGCGCCATCGGCCCGCGCCGGACCGTGCCGCCCTACGCCGACGGCCGCTACTTCCCGGTGGGCGAGCGGCGCGGCACGTCCCTGCGCCTGGCCGTGCTCGGCGACTCGGGCGCGGCCGGGCTCGGCGCCGACGACGCCGGCAGCACACCGGGGGCCGTGATCGCCGCCGAGCTCGCTGCCGGGGCCGACCGCACGGTCGTGCTCACCAACGTCGCGGTGGTGGGCGCGCGGAGCTCGGACCTCGCCGCCCAGGTCGACCGCGTGCTCGTCGTCCGTCCGCACGTCGCGGTGATCATGATCGGAGCCAACGACGTCACGCACCTCGTCCGGCCGCAGGACTCGGTCCGTCACCTCGCCGACGCCGTACGCCGCCTGCGCTCGGCCGGCACCGAGGTGGTCGTCGGCACGTGTCCGGATCTCGGGACGGTGCGACCGTTCGCGCCGCCGCTGCGCCAGGTGGCGCGGCGCATGTCCCGCGAGCTCGCGGCGGCGCAGAGCATCGCGGTGCGCGACGCCGGAGGCCGGCCGGTCGCCCTCGCCCAGATTCTCGGCGAGGTCTTCGATGCCGAGCCGGGGCGGTTCTTCTCCGCCGACCGCTTCCACCCGTCCGCTGCGGGCTACCTCGCCTGCGCGCACGCGCTGCTGCCCGAGGTCCGCGCGGCCGTCGGGCTCGTGCCGGACGAGGCGCGCCCGGCGCTCCCCTCGGCCTGAGCCGGCTCAGATCCGGCGCCGCAGACCGAGCAGGTCGTCCGCGGCACGGGTGAGCGCCTCGTCGGCGCAGGCCCGGTCCGTGGACACGCCAGTGACGGCCAGCAGGTCGTGCCCGCACACGGCGAGCTGGTCCCCCACGGCCGTGTCGGCCAGCCGCGGCACGGTCCGCCGGGGAGCGCCCTCGAGGTCGGCGGCGGCGTCGGCGAGGCGCTGGGCAGCGGCCGTGGCGGCGTCGGCGCGGGTCGGCTCGGGCTCGAAGGACGCCTTCAGCCGGTCGAGGCCCAGCGTGCGCAGCCGGTCCACCGTACGCCGCAGGTCGGCCTCGAACCGCTCGGTCGGCGTCCTCGGCTCGTCCACACCGGCGAGCCTAGAGAAGTTCCGCCGAATCGCTGAGTTGACCTGCCATCGACCGACTCCTCGGGGCTACGGTGGGCACCGCACCAGCAGAGCCGAGCCTCCAGGGAGACGCCGATGATCCGCCACTCCGAGCAGACCCACCAGCAGCTCGTCGAGCGACTCCCCTCCGCGACGGGCCGTGACCTCAAGGACTGGATGCGCGCGCTCGAGGACGGACCGGCCTTCTCCCGGTTCGACGAGAAGGTCAACTGGCTGCGCGACGAGCACGGCCTCTCGCACGGGTTCGCCACCGCGATCGTCCACGAGGCCGACATGGCCCGGGCGCACCGCAAGCTCGGCTGAGCCGAGCCACGCGACGAGCGAGGCCCCCGCACCCACGAGTGGATGCGGGGGCCTCGCTCGTGACTCGTGCCGGTCGGCCGGGTCCTCACCGGTTGCTGGCGGCCACGATCGAGATGAGCCGGAGCAGCTCGAGGTAGAGCCAGATCAGCGTGACGAGCAGGCCGAACGCCAGCCGCCACGACTCTCGCTCCGGGGCTCCCATGGCGACCGCCTGCGAGATCATGTCGAAGTCCATGATGAGGCTGAAGGCAGCGAGGCCGACGCCCAGCACGCAGAGCACGATGCCGATCGTGCCCACGCCGTAGAAGCCCCAGCCACCGCCGACACCGAACAGCGCCGAGATGAAGCTGACCAGCCCGATGGCGAGGTAGCTGACCATCGCGACCATGAACATCTTGCGGGTACGCGCGCCCACCTTGATGACGCCGGTCTTGTAGAGGATCAGCGTGACGGCGAACGCCACGAGAGTGCCGATCACGGCCTGCTGGACGATGCCGTAGTAGTTGTTCGCGACCGCCAGCTGGTTGTAGGCCCACGAGATTCCGCCGAGGAACACCCCCTCGACGAGCGCGTAGGCGATCACGAGCGCGGGGTTGACCCGCTTCATGAGCGAGTTGGCGAAGCCGAGGCCGAGACCGACGAACATCGTGACCCAGAGCAGCCACGGCATCGACGGCGCGAGCTGCCAGCCCACGACGGCGCCGACCACCGTGAACACGAACGCGATGGCGGTCTTCACTATGACGTCGTCGAGCGTCAGGCGGCCGGTGCCCGGCCTGGGGGTGTCGTAGGCCGCCTTCAGCGCGTCGAGGCTCGTCGCCTGCGCGCCCGTGGCAGCCATGCCGGCCGCCTGGGCGTAGGCGTCCTTGCCCTCGTCGTAGGCGAAGCCCTCGCCCGTCGCGGTCTCGGCCGCGCGCGTGAGCACAGGGTTGCGGGAAGCCATGCAGTCCTCCTGAACATCGCGGCCCGGCCCCCGACGGACCAGGTCACCCGACAACGGTAACCCGAGGTCCCGGACTCGCACGACGTGCGACGACCCGGAGAGGCGCGCCCGAACCAGGTGTGAGGTGGTCGGGAGGCTGCTCGGGAGCCGCGTCCTCGTCGGCATGCCCGACGGCGGGCAGGTGGGGTTGAGCCGCCGGAGTCATGCGCTGGCTGAGAGTCCTCTCAGCGACGAGATCTACCATCTCCCAATGCGCTCGGACGTCCCTCGGCACCGCAGACCGCTGCGCATCGCCGCGGCGGTCGCCTCGGTGACGGCGCTGCTGCTGACGGCCACGAGCTGGGCCGGCTTCGCCGCGGTCAAAGGCGTGGAGGGCAACCTCGCGGTCGACACCTCGCTCGGCCGGCAGCTCGTCGCGGCGAGCGCCGCCCCGTCGTCGTCGTCCGAGCCGAACACGCCGGAGAACATCCTGGTGGTCGGCACGGACACCCGCACGGGCCAGGGGCGCGCCTACGGCACGACGGTGGACTCCAGCGGCTACGGCCACTCGGACACCGCGTTCCTGCTGCACATCTCGGCGGACCGGAAGTCGGCCTTCGCCGTGAGCATCCCGCGCGACTCCTGGGTCGTGCGCCCCGGCTGCCGGGCCGACGGCACCACCGACGGCACCCTGACGCCACCGGGTCGGTTCAACACCGCGTTCGCGGTCGGCGGGCGCAACTGCGTCATCGCCGCGGTCAAGTACCTCACCGGCGTCCCCGTGAACCACTTCGTCGAAGTGAACTTCCTCGGCTTCGAGGCGATCGTCAACGCGCTCGGCGGCGTCGACATCTGCACGACGCACGCGATCTCGGACCCGGTGCGGCGTACGTCGACCGGCTTCGTCGGCAGCGGGCTCGAGCTGCCCAAGGGGAACGTCCACGTCAACGGCACGCAGGCCCTCGCCCTGGTGCGCGCGCGGCACATCGGCGACGGCAGCGACCTGTCGCGCATCGACCGCCAGCACCAGTTCATGAGCGCCGTGATCCGCCAGGCCACGAGCGCCGGTCTCATCACCGACCCCGTGAAGCTCTACGACGTGCTGTCGAAGGTGGCCCAGTCGCTGACCGTCGACGCCGGGCTCACCGGCGATGCCCTCCAGGAGTTCCTGCTCAGCCTGCAGGGACTCAAGCCGAGTGCGATCCGGTTCTACACGGTGCCGAACGTCGGTCGCTCCGACCACGCGACCGTCGAGTGGGTACGTCCCGCGGCCCAGCTGATGTGGACCGCGATGATCAAGGACACGGCGTACCCGGCGAAGGCCAAGGCCACGGCGTCGTCCTCGGCCGGCACGACGTCGACGAAGTCGGCCAGCCCCGCCAGCACCGACGGGAGCAGCCCCAGCACCGCGAGCGACGCCACCTGCATCAGCTGACCGGCCCCGCTCACTGCCGGTCGAGGCACCGGACCGGTAGTGCCGTCAGCCGACTTCCGGCACCAGGACGCCGCTACGCTGCGCTCCCACGTGCTCGCGCGAGGAGGGGCGATGTCGGACGGGTCGTTGCGCGTCATCCGTCGGCAGCTGCGCACCTGGCCGCTGATCGCCCTCATCTACTTCAGCGTGTCCGGCGGCCCGTACGGCCTGGAGACAGCGGTGTCGAGCTCCGGGCCGGGCATGACGATGGTCCTGCTCGTCGCGGTACCCATCCTGTTCTCGGTGCCCTGCGCCCTCATGAACGCCGAGCTCGGGTCGGCGCTGCCGCTCGAGGGCGGCTACTACGCCTGGGTCAAGATCGGCCTCGGTGCGTTCTGGGGGTTCATGGAGGGCATGATCAGCTGGGTCACCTCCTGGCTGGACACGGCGCTCTACCCGGTCCTGTTCGTGGACTACCTCGCGACCTGGTTCCCACCGCTGCAGCGCGGCAACGACGTGGTCTTCAGCATGTGGGACGGCGCGTTCTCCCTCGACCTGCACTGGCTCGTGGCGGTGGCGTTCATGATCCCGCTGGGCTACCTCAACGCCCGCGGCGCCAAGGTGGTCGGCGACACCTCACTCGGGTTCCTGGTCGTCATCCTGGCCCCGTTCGTGCTGCTGATCGGGTTCGGCCTCTACCACTGGATCACCACCGCGGGGGTCAACCCGCTCCACCCCTTCGTGGCACCTGGCCTCTCGCCCCGCCAGGCCGCCGGCGCCGGCCTCGCCATCGTAATCTGGAACTACATCGGGTTCGATGCCGTCTCGACCGTGGGCGGCGAGATCGAGAACCCGAAACGCACGTATCCGATCGCCCTGCTGGTCTCGCTGCCGCTCATCATGCTCACCTACATCCTGCCCATGCTCTTCGCGCTCACCTCGGGCATCCACGACGGCGACACCTCGCTCTGGGACAACGGCGACTTCGCCATCGCGGGCGGCGCGCTGGGCGGGCCCTGGCTGCAGGGCGCCGTCGTCATCGGTGCCCTGGTCTCCCAGATCGGCCTGTTCTCCTCGCTGCTGCTGTCCGGATCGCGCATCCCGGCCGTGCTGGCGGCCGACCACTACCTGCCGTCGTCACTGGCACGGATCAGCCCCCGGACCGGTACGCCGGTGACCTCGATCGTCGTGAGCTGCATCATCTTCGCGTTCTTCATCGCCCTGGACTTCCAGTCGCTGCTCGACGCCGACATCACCCTCAACATGGTGGCGCTCGTGCTGGAGTTCGCCGCTCTGATCGTGCTGCGACGTACCTTCCCCAAGATGGTGCGGCCCTACAAGGTTCCCGGCGGCATGGTCGGGGCGGTGGCCGTCGCCGTGGTCCCGACCGCCCTCGCCCTGTGGCTGATCAAGTCCACCCGGGTCACCGAGCCCGTCTCGTTCTGGATCAGCGTGATCATGGTGACGGGCTGCGCGATCTTCTACCCGGTGGCGAGACGCTGGGTCAAACGAGGTCGTCCGGACGGCGAGCTCGATCCGGCCGGCGTGGACTTCGGCCCGGGGATCGATGCCGAGTCCGTCATCCGAGGGGAGTGGGTGCGCTCATGACCGAACCGATGCAGCAGGCCGCCGGTCTGCCGCCGCTCGCGCGCATCCTCGTCGGCATCGACGGCACCGCGGAGGCGGCGAGGACTCTCGAGGTCACCCAGGGCCTCGCGCTGGCGACCGGCGCCGAGGTGATCGTGGTGGTCGCGTTCGACGAGGCATGGTCCTTCGAGCGCCCGGCCGCCACGATCGTCGACGGCGCGGTGGACGAGGACGAGCCCGAGGCCGAGGCGATCGCCCGGCACGCCCAGGACCAGCTGGAGCGGGCCGGCGTCACCACCCGCGCGATCGTCTTCGAGGGCACGTTCCCGCAGGCCGTCAACGCCGTCCTGGACGACGAGCAGCCCGACCTCGTCGTGGTCGGCGCCGGCCAGCGCGCCCGTGCGCGCGAGTTCGTCTTCGGCTCCAACGCCGAGAAGGTGGTCCGCACCTCCCCCGTCTCCGTCCTCGTCGTCCGCTGACCCGGCAGTGCCCCGAGCGTCGGTGGGAAGCCAACCAGCGCAGTGCCCCGAAGCGAAGCGGCCCGAGGCCGAGAGCGGCGGGGTCCCCCGACGCGCGCATCCGCCAGGATGCGCGTTTGGAGGGGGGAGAAAGAACGAGTGCCCCCGGCAGGGTTCGAACCTGCACTGTCGCTGGTTTAAGCAGCGTGCCTCTGCCAGTTGGGCTACGAGGGCCTCAGAGGTAAGTCTGGCGCGGGAAGACCGCGTGCGCCCCGGCGACCCGGTCGAGGAACACGAATCCGTCGAGGTGGTCGAGCTCGTGCTGCAGGGCGCGGGCCTCGAGGGCGTCGGTGTCGAGGCGCACCTCCTCACCCGTGACCGGCAGGAGCCCCACGACGACAAGGCGCGACGCGCGCTTCACGTCCCCGGTGAAGTCGGGCACCGACATGCAGCCCTCGCGCGAGCGCTCGTTGCGCGACGACGACTCGATGCGGGCGTTGACCAGGACGTATTCCCCGTGCGAGACACGAGATTTCGGGTGCGTGGAGACGTCGAGGGAGAAGACCCGCCAGCCGACCCCGACCTGGTTGGCCGCGAGCCCGACGCACCCCGGGGAGACCCGTTGCGTCGCGAGCAGGTCGGCCGCGAGCTGCACGACCTGTGGATCTGCGGGGTCGACGTCGACGCACGGCGTCGACAGCACGTCGGCAGGTGCCGTCACCACCGGCAGCACCCGGCCGTCGGGCAGCGGCGGCATGACGATCCGCCCGTCGAGGAGAGCCACGACCGCTACAGGACGTCGGTGTCGGCGGGTGCGAAGGTCGCGCGGACCGCGAGCCGCTCGGCAGCAGCCGCGATCCGCGCGGACAGGGTCTCGACGTCGACACCCTCCGGCAGCGCGACCTCGGCGACCAGCACGTAGAGCCCGCCCCCGAGGCGGGTCGTCAGGTCGGTGATGTTGCCGCCGGCTGCAGCGACGACACCGGTGAGGCCGGAGACGATCCCGGGGCGGTCGGCGCCGTGCACCGAGAGCAGCCACGCGGAGCCCGCGACCGCAGCGCCCTCCGGGCCGGCCACCGGTAGGACGGAGACGACGAGGCCCTCCGCGGTGAGGTGCGCGAGCCGCTCGGCCACCTCGTCCGGCGAGTCGGACACCTCGGCGACCAGCGTCCACGCGAAGTGCCCGCGCAGCAGGGTCATCGACGAGTCCTCGAGGTTGCCGCCAAGCTCGGCGAGCACGCCGGTGACATCGGCGATGATCCCGGGCCGGTCGTGGCCGAGAACGGTGATCGCGAGGCTCTGCGTCATGACCTCGAGCCTAACGACGCGAGGCTCAGCGGCGTCCGGCCGGGGGCTCGCCCTTGGCGTTGGCCGCGAACTCGCGGGACGGCTCGTGCATCGACCACAAGCTCGTGACGTCGCGCTTGAACAGGAACGCGATGGTCCAGTCGGTGAGGACCTGCACCTTGCGACGCGTCGTCGGCACCTTGCTCACGTGGTAGGTCCGGTGCAGCCACCAGGCCGGGAATCCCTTGATCTTCACGCCGTAGACCTGGGCCACGCCCTTGTAGAGGCCGAGCGACGCGACCGAGCCGTTGTGGCGGTGCGCGTAGTCGGCAGGCTCGAAGCCACGCATGACCGCGACGATGTTGTCGCCCAGGGTCTTGGCCTGACGCACCGCGTGCTGCGCCGAGGGCGAGCAGTAGGCACCGGGGTCGGTGAGGTCGGGAACCGCCGTGCAGTCGCCGGCGCCCCACGCGTCCTCGACGCCCTCGACCCGAAGGTCCGCGCGGCAGACCAGGCGGCCGCGCTCGTCGAGCGGCAGGTCGGTCTCGGCCAGCAGCGGGTTGGGGCGCACGCCGGCGGTCCAGACGACGGTATCGGCGAGCATCGTCGCGCCGTCGGACAGGACGACGTGACCGTCGACCGTGGACTCCAGCCGCGTCTGAAGCCTGATGTCGATGCCGCGCTCGCGCAGCTGCTCGACGGTCCACCGCCCCATGTCCTCGCCGACCTCGGGCAGGATGCGGCCGGTGGCCTCGACGAGCACGAAGCGCAGGTCGGAAGCCGAGACGTTGCGCAGGTAGCGCGTCGCGTAGCGCGCGAGGTCCTCGGTCTCGGCGACCGCCTCGACGCCGGCGTAGCCGCCGCCGACGAACACGAAGGTCAGGTTGCGCTCGCGGATCTCGGGGTCCGTCGCGCTCTCGGCGATGTCGAGGCACTCCAGGACGCGGTTGCGCAGCGCGATGGCCTCCTCGACGTTCTTGAAGCCGGACGCCCACTCGGCCAACCCGGGGATCGGCAGCGTCCGGGCGACCGATCCGACCGCCATCACGAGCACGTCGTAGGACAGCTCGTAGGGCTCGCCCTCGAGCGGCTGGACGGTGGCGACCTTGCGCGCGTGCTCGACCCGGGTCACCCAGCCGGTGACGACCTCGGCGTCGGTCAGCGTCTGACGCAGCGGCACGACCGTGTGGCGCGGCTGGATCGAGCCGGCGCTCGCCTCGGGCAGGAACGGCTGGTAGGTCATGTAGGACCGCGGGTCGACCACCGTGACGGTGGCCTCGCCGCGCTGCAGCTTGCGGCGCAGCCGCAGTGCGGTGTAGAGCCCGACGTAGCCGCCGCCGACGACGAGGATCCGCGGGACGGTGCCGGTGGTGCTGCTCATGGTGCCCTCGGTGCTCATGGGTCCAGGTTAGGCACGCCTTGCTCGTCGCCGCTTCCCCGAACGGGACCGATCAAGGGTTCCGTGCCCCACACCGCCCGGGGGAATACTCCGGACACCCCCGCCGGTCGGGTCAGGCGCGCTCGGCGAGGGAGAGGGCGATGCCGTCGAGGATGTCGTGCTCGGAGACGAGGACCTCGGGCAGCCCCGTGCGATCGAGAATGCGGCGCAGCACGAGGATCCCGGCGTTGAGCACGTCGACCCGGCCCGGGTGGATCACCGCGACGGCGGCGCGCTCGGCGTGGGTCGAGGCGAGCAGCCGGTCGGACACCTCGGCGACGGCGGCAGCGCTGATCCGCGCGCCGTGGATGCGCGCGGGGTCGTACTCCTCGAGGCCGAGCGCCAGTGCCGCGGCCGTGGTCACGGACCCGGCGAGGCCCACGAGGGTGCGCGCCTCGCCGAACGGCACCGTCTCGCCCGCCAGCGCGATCGCCGCGTCGGCGTCGGCGACGACCGCGTCGATCTCGGCCCTCGTCGGCGGGTCGTCGCGCAGGTGGCGCTCGGTGAGGCGTACGCAGCCGACGTCGACGCTGCACGCGGCGAGCGGCTCGTCGGTGCCGACCACGAGCTCGGTCGACCCACCGCCGATGTCGACCACGAGGTACGGCGGCTCAGCGCCCGTGAGGCCGCGGGTGGCACCGAGGAACGACAGCCGGGCCTCCTCGTCGCCGCTGACCACCTCGGGCGCCACACCGATGCGCGCGAGGACACCGCTCACGAAGTCGTCACGGTTCTCCGCGTCGCGCGAGGCCGAGGTCGCGACGAAGCGGACGCGCTGCGCCCCGAGGTCGCGCAGGACCTCGGCGTAGCGGTCGCAGGCGGCGAAGGTGCGCGCGAGCGCCTCGTCGTCGAGCCGTCCCGTGGCATCGACGCCGCGGCCGAGCCGCACGATCTCCATCCGCCGGTCGAGATCGACGAGCGTGCCGGCGTCGGTGTCGACGTCGGCGACGAGCAGACGGATCGAGTTGGTGCCGCAGTCGATCGCGGCCACGCGACGGATCACGCGTCGTCCTCGGGGCGGGTGCAGGGGCCCGACGCGCCCCAGTCCGGCAGCATCGCGAGCGCCTCGTCGCCGAAGGGGTTGACGCCCGGTCCGGCGGCGAGCGCGTGACCGACGAGGACGTGCAGGCACTTCACCCGGGTGGGCATCCCGCCGGCGGAGATGCCGGTGATCTCCGCGACCTGCCCGATCTCCTCGCGGCTCGCGAGGTAGGCCTCGTGCGCCGCGGCGTAGGCCGCGGCGAGGCCGGGGTCGGTGGCGAGCCGGTCCTGCATCTCGCGCATCGTGCCGCCCGCCTCCAGGGTGCCGATCAGCCCCGCGGCCCGGGGGCAGGTGAGGTAGTAGAGGGTCGGGAACGGCGTGCCGTCAGGAAGCCGCGGCTCGGTGGCGACGACGTCGGGGTCCCCGCACGAGCACCGGTGCGCGACGGCCGCGACGCCACGCGGCTCGCGGCCGAGCTGGCGGAGTACGGCGTCGAGGTCGCGCTGCGAGGGTGCCTCGGTCATCGCGGGGCGTTGGAGGGCAGCACGATGGGCGCCAGCCCGCTCGCCGGAAGGCCCGCGCCGTCGGCGGTCTCGACCGAGGACCACAGCGCCGAGTACCACGTCGCCGTCGCCGCTCCCGGCTTGACCTTGCTCGGCGCGGGTGCCTCCGACGGATCGAGCACGACGTAGCCGACCTCGCCCGGAAGGACGTAGTGCAGCCGCTCGCGGATGAGCGAGGTCACGTACGCCGGGTCCGCCAGGCGCTCCTGGCGGATCGTCAGCTCGTCCACGCGTGACTGCGATGCGGCGTTGCCCGCCCGCAGCGCGTTGATCTCGGCCCGCTGGTGCACGAGCTCACGGGTCGGCACCGCGAGGGAGAGCACGAGCAGCGCGAAGACGGCGGCGAGCACGACGGCGCGGCCGGTGAGGCTGGGCCGGTCGCGCATCGCGGCCGCAGCGCCCGCCAGCGGACGCGCCTTCGACGTGCCCGCCTTCGCCGCGCCGGTCTTCGCGGCGCCGGGCTTGGTTGCGGCGCCCTTCGCGGGTCCGGCCCTGCCCGTCGTCGTCGTCCTCGCCGTCGAGGACGACGTGCGACGCGCGGTCGTCGGGCCGGACGGACGCGTCGAGCCGGTACGGCGCGCTGCCTGGCGCTCCGCAGCCCGCTGCGACGGTCCGCTCATACCTGCCGCCCCACGTCGTTTGGGTTCCTCGGACGAGTGTGCGGCCTCAGACCTGGAAACGCGGGAAGGCGCCACGACCGGCGTAGCGCGAGGCGTCGTCGAGCTCCTCCTCGATGCGCAGGAGCTGGTTGTACTTCGCGACCCGCTCGGAGCGGGCGGGGGCACCTGTCTTGATCTGGCCGCAGTCGGTCGCGACGGCCAGGTCGGCGATCGTGACGTCCTCGGTCTCGCCGGAGCGGTGGCTCATCATGCAGCGGTAGCCGCTGCGGTGGGCAAGCGCGACCGCGTCGAGGGTCTCGGTGAGCGACCCGATCTGGTTGACCTTCACCAGTAGCGCGTTAGCGGTGCCGGCGTCGATGCCGCGCTGCAGCCGCTCGGGGTTGGTGACGAACAGGTCGTCGCCCACGATCTGCACCTGCGTGCCGATCGCGTCGGTGAGGGTCTTCCAGCCGTCCCAGTCGTCCTCGTTGAGCGGGTCCTCGATCGAGACGAGCGGGTAGTCAGCGACGAGCGAGGCGTAGTACGCCGACATCTCCTCGGCCGTCTTCGACGTCTTCTCGAAGGTGTAGACACCGTCGTCGTAGAACTCGCTGGCGGCGACGTCGAGCGCCAGGCCGAAGTCGCGGCCGAGGGTGAAGCCGGCGTCGTCGATCGCCTTCGAGATGAGGTCGAGGGCGGCGCGGTTGCTCGGCAGGTTCGGGGCGAAGCCGCCCTCGTCGCCGAGGCCGGTCGAGAGGCCCTCCTTCTTCAGCACGGCCTTGAGCGCGTGGTAGACCTCCGCGCCCCAGCGCAGCGCCTCGCGGAAGCTCTCCGCGCCGATCGGCGCGATCATGAACTCCTGGATGTCGACGTCGGAGTCGGCGTGCGACCCGCCGTTGAGGATGTTCATCATCGGGACGGGCAGGACGTGGCCGTTGGGACCGCCGACGTAGCGGAACAGCGGGAGTCCGGCGGAGTCGGCCGCGGCCTTCGCGACGGCGAGCGAGACGCCGAGGATCGCGTTGGCGCCGAGGCGCTCCTTGTTGGGGGTGCCGTCGAGGTCGATCATCACCTGGTCGATGAGGCGCTGCTCGGAGGCGTCGAAGCCGAGGACCTCGGGCGCGATCTCGTCCTCTACCGCGAGCACGGCGCGCTCGACGCCCTTGCCGCCGTAGCGCTCTCCGCCGTCACGCAGCTCCACCGCCTCGAAGGCGCCGGTCGAGGCGCCGGAAGGGACGGCCGCGCGGGCGACCGTGCCGTCGTCGAGGCCGACCTCGACCTCGACGGTCGGGTTGCCACGGGAGTCGAGGATCTCGCGGGCGATGACGGCGTCGATGCTGGCCACAGGGCACTCCGGTGTTCGAGAACGGGTGGTGATTGCGTGGTCGAGCCTATCCGTCGGGGCGCACCTGAAGGGGACCGGCGTGCGCGCGGGCGGTTCGAGGCGCACCCTGGTATCACCATGACCGTGCAGCAGATCCCCGCGTCCTCGCCGTCCCCCGAGCACCCGGGCGGTGTCCCCGCAGGTCAGCCGGGTGTCGAAGGCCCCCGCACCGGCATCCGCAGCGGTTTCACACCGCTGGAGTCCCTCGACCAGCGGACGCCGGACCCGGGCTGGTTCGGCCCCGACAGCGTCTCGTGGCGCGTCCATCACGACCCCGCGTCGATCGTCGGCGGCATCCGGGCGCTGGCCTTCCAGTCGCTGCACCCCGAGGTCATGCTCGGGTTCTCCGGCGTCACCGACGCGCGCGACGACGCCTGGGGACGGCTCTCGCGCACCGGTCGCTACGTCAACGCGATCACCTACGGAACGCGCGACGAGGCCGACGCCGCGGCCGCGCGCGTGCGACGGATCCACGGCGCCCTCGGGCTCGACCGGCCGGACTGGTTGCTCTGGGTGCACTGCGGGGCCGTCGACTCCTGGCTCGACGCGCACCGGCGCTCCGGGGCGCCGATGACCGCAGCGGAGGCCGACCGCTACGTCGAGGAGCAGGTCGTCGCGGCCCGGCTGATCGGCTGCGATGTCGCCCACGTGCCGACCTCGGTGTCCGAGCTGCGCGAGTACGTCCGCTCGATGCGCCCGCTGCTCGAGGTGACGCCGGAGGCGCGCGAGGCCGTGCGCGGCCTGCTCTGGCCGCCGATGCCGCCGCGCGTCGCGCTCCTCACTCCGGCGCGTCCCGCCTGGACGCTGTTCGCCCTCACCGGCGTCGCGCTCATGCCGCGCTGGGCCCGGCGGATGTTCGCGCTCCCCGGTCTGCCGACGACCGACCTGCAGGCCACGATCACCGCACGGACCCTGCGCTCGACGCTGCTGGTGGTGCCCGAGGACCGGCGTACGAACCCGCACCTCACTGCGGCGCTCGTGCGGCTCGGTCTCGCGCACGAGCCGGCTGTCGGCTGACCCGCCCCTCCCCCAAGAAGTGGCATCACCGCGAGGTGCCACGAGCGCTGACGCCGCACCTCGCGGTGGCGTCGACGGTCAGGCCAGCATCAGCTCCAGGCCGCGCGCGAGGGCGGCGAGCGACGTCGCCTGGTCGTCGAACGCGGCCGCGGCTTCCGACAGCGCGTCGTAGCCCGAGGGGGCGAGCCACCGCCCGACGTCCGTGCCCTCGAGCTGCGCGCTCACCGACCGCCGGTCGTCGCTGCGATGGACCCAGAGGTCGATGCACATCACCCGCTGGTGGCCGGGGCCCGACGCGACCTCGGGATGGCGTCCCAGGAACTCCTCGAGCGGCTCGGCGTGGAACAGCGCCGAGTCGTTGCGGTCGTCGAGCATGCCGACGACGAACCCGTGCGCGAGCGCCACCGGCGCGACGACCTGCGTCACGAGCCGGTGGAAGTCCGCACGGCCGGCCACGTCGTCCACGCATCCGATCCTCCCCGGCTCCGACGCCCGCTGTCGTGCGGATTCGCCGTCGCCACCACCGAGACGTGTCACCACCGCGAGGTGGCAGGCGCGCTGGTGCCACGCCTCGGGTCAGAGCTCGCGACCCGGGTCGAGGTCGAGGATGTTCGCGGCGATGCGCGCCGCGATCCCGCCGGCCATCGCCGCGGCGGCAGAGCTCTCGGGCTTGCGCGCCGACTCGGCCGCGAAGCAGGTCGTGAACTCCTCGGCGAGCCCGAGTCGCGGGAAGTCGGCGACGACCTCGGCGCGCAGATCGGCCGGCCACCACTGCGGGTTGCTCCCGGAGATGTCGAGGCCGGTCGCGATCCCGAGCAGGAATCCCTCGGGGTCCTCGTCGACGTCGACAGAGTCCCACATGTGCCGCACGATCACCTCGGCGGTCCGCCGCCGACGGGCGAGCGACCACCCCGCGCCGGCGCCGAACACCCACGCGACGTGCCCACCCGCGTGCTCGAAGGCCATCGCGTGGTTGTCGAACGCCGGCACCAGCCCGATGTCGTGCAGCATCGCCGAGACGAAGAGCAGCTCGGCGTCGAACTCGATCCCGTGCTGCACGGCGTACGACGCGGCCCAGACGTAGGAACGCCGACAGTGGTGCACGAGCGCAGGCGAGGAGTAGGCCGTGACCACCTCGAGGGCCTGTTCGGCGACGGGGGAGGCTGGGTGCGGGACGTCGGCGAGGCGCATGGCGCCAGTCTGTCGGAGCACAGGTGCAAGGGGCGCCCTGGTTGCGCCCATCGCGCGTGGGGGGCACCTTCAGCGCGAAAGGCGGAGGCGACGGGCGGCGAGGGGGACGGGCGGCGCGGTCAGAGGCCGAGCAGGGCGTGGAGGTGGCGCGGGGGTGGTGTCCCGTGCGCGAGGACGGCGTCGTGCACGCGCCGGTCGTCCCACTCCGGGTGGGCGGCCCTGACATCGCGCACGACGTCGTCCACGGCGATGAAGCCGACGTAGTACGTCGAGAGCTGGGTCGAGGTCAGCAGGGCCCGGCGCCACTTGCCGACGGCCTCGCCCTCCTCCTGGTGCCCACGCACCTGCATGAGGCGCAGCGCCTCGTCCTCCGTCATGCCGCGGGTGTGGACGCGCACGTCGAGGATCGCGTTGATGGTCATGCGCAGCGCCATCTTCAGCTGCTGCAGGCGGATGGCGAGCGCGGCCCGGTCCCGGTCGGCAGCGTCGACGCCGCGGGGCGCATAGCCGTGCTTGGCCATGAGGGCCTCGGCGTACACCGCCCAGCCCTCGGCGAACGGACCGCTGCCGAATGCCGAGCGCACCCTGGTCACCGGTCGCGCGAGGTTGTTGTGCGCGAGCTGCAGCACGTGCCCCGGCACACCCTCATGGATGGCGAGCTCCTGCAGCATGTGGGAGTTGTACTCGCGGTAGAACGACGCGACCCGGTCGGTGCCCCAGCCCTCGGGGGTCGGCGACACGGCGAAGAAGGTCGGCAGCGGACTGGTCTCGAGCGGGCCGGGCGGGTCGCAGTAGGCGATGGCGACACCGCGGTGGATCTCCGGCATCTCGACGATCTCCACCGGGATCTCGGGGACGGTCATGAGCGCGTGGTCGATCACGAACGCGCGGGTCGACTCGAACGCATCGCGGCACATCGCCAGCACGGTGCGATCGTCGACCGGGCCGCTCGCGGCCACGGCGGCGAGGGCACGGCGTACGACCGCCACGGCGTCGTCCGGCGGCGGCACCGGCTCGCCGAGGTAGGCCGCCGACGCGCGGGCGATCTCGCCCTCGAGCCGCGCGAGGTCGTGCTCGGCGCGGTGCAGGACGTCGTCGGGCGAGAGGTGGGCGTCGAGCGTGGCCCACAGCTTCGCGGCGAACTTCTCCGGCCCGAGGCGGGGGTCGCCGGTGGCGAGGTCGGAGTCAAGCGCGTCCTGCAGCCACCCCACGTGCGCGTCGAGCGCCCCGAGCGCCGCCGTTCTCGCCGGGTCGACGACCGACCGCATCGACGGCGCCTCCGCCAGCGCGTCGTCAAGCTGGTCGCGGATCATCGCCTGGGCGCCGCGCAGCTGACCGACCGCCGTCTCCACGTGCACCCGAGGCATGTCGCGGAGAGTCTCGCGCGCTGTCTCGAGGAAGTCGGAGACCGCCGAGAGCCGCCCGCCGACGGAGGAGAGCCGCTCCTCCAGCGGTGCGAAGTCGCGGGCCAGCAGGAGGTGGATCGCGGTGCCGGGGTTCCAGGACAGCGGGTTCCAGGTGTGCGGCCGGAGCGACCCGAGGACGAACTGCTCGCCGGAGACCCGTGCTCGCAGGATCTCGAGGTCGACCACGGCCTCCGTGCTGAGGGCGACGTCGTCGACCTGGTCGATCGCGCCGAGCGCGTGATCGAGCATCGACAGGCTCTCCGAGATCCCCTCGGGCGTCACGTCGGGCAGGCGGTGGTCGAAGCGGTGGTCACCGAGCGCGGTGGCTCTCACGGGATCGCGGGCGAGCCAGTGGTCAACGACGGCGCCGGCCAGTGCGGCGAAGTTCTCCAACGCGTCCTCGCCACGCGCCGCAGGCTCGCCGAGATCCCAGGAATCGCTCATCCCACGACGCTATCCCGCCCACCCCGGCGCTGGGACCGATCGTGTGGGGGTTTCCGCGCGCGGGTAACCCCCGGACGATCAGTCTCGGCGGAGGGCCTCGGCTGTGCGGATCCTGGTTCGGTGGCGGCGGACCGCCTCGCGCAGGGCCTGCTCGGCGTCCACGCCGGCCGCCGCGAGCCTGGCCACCAGTGCGAGCAGCAGGTCGCCGGCCTCGCCGTCGACCGAGTCAGAGGCCCGGGCGGCCGCAGCCTCAACCTGTGGCGCCACCCATCCGACGCCGTCCACGTCGGAGGACCGGCGCAGCAGCTTCGCCGCGAGGACCAGCGCCGGCAGCGCGTCCGGTATGCCGTCGGTGACCGAGTCGCGCCCCTTCTCCGCCGCCTTGAGCCGCTTCCAGCTCGCCTCGACCTCGTCCGGGGTCCGCGCCTCGTCCTCGGCGAAGACGTGCGGGTGACGGCTGACGAGCTTCGCGGTGATGTCGTCGGCGACGTCGTCGATCGTCCACGGGTCGTCGTGCTCCTCGGCGATGCGCGCGTGGAACGCGACCTGCAGGAGGACGTCGCCGAGCTCCTCGCGCAACGCCGCGTCGTCGCCGGTCTCGATGGCCTCGACCGTCTCGTAGGCCTCCTCGACGAGGTACTCGACGAGCGACTCGTGCGTCTGCGACGCGTCCCACGGACAGCCGCCCGGTGAGCGCAACCGGTCCATCACGGCGACAAGGTCGAGCACGTGCGCCCCGGGGAGGTCCCACGACCCGAGGACGACGTCGACCTGCGGGCCGGGGTCGCCGAGGCCGTCGAGCACCGCTGCCAGAGCACCGGCGAGCCCGGGGTCGCCGTCGGTCGACGCGATGTACGCCGTCGACGCGGAGGCCGTGCGTGAGAGCAGGCTGCGTGCGAGATCCACCGCGGTGCCGTCGTACGCCGCGACCACGACATCGATCCCCGCGGTGCGCAGCGGCGCCAGCCACGGGTGATGGGGATCCGCCACGAGCACCGCGTCGGCGGCGCTTAGCAGCGCCCAGGCCTCGTGCGAGAGCAGCCCGGGCGCCACCCGCGGGGACGTCGCCACCAGGACGAGCCGACCGGGCACGCGGTCCTCAGCCCGTCGCGCTCGGCAGCGGGGTCGGCGTGCTCCCGGAGGCCGGAGCGGCGGGGACGAACGACAGGTCGTTCGGCACCGGGCCGAGCGCGAAGACGTTCCACGTGCCGTAGCGCGGAGCGACCTGGACGCCGAGCTCGTCGACGAACGGCTTCATGTAGTCGGTGAACGCCTTCGACTGCGCCGTCTGGTCGGTGGTCCCCGGGGCGATCTTGGCGACCAGCGCGTTGTAGACCAGCTGGTCGCGCGCGGCCGCCGGGACCTGGCTCGCGGGCACGTTGCTCTGCGAGACGAGGCTGTCGAGAAGCGCCTGCTGCTTCCCGCTGAACTGCGCGTCGACGATGTTCTTGACGAACGCGTCGACCTGCCCCTGGGTCACTGTGATGCCCTCCTTGGCCGCGACGGCAGCGAGGATGAGGTGCCGGGTCTGCATGGTGAGCGAGACCTCCGTGGCCGCCTTCTCGTCGAAGGTGCTCCCCTGCACGGATGCGAGCTGGGTCTGCGTCTCGGTCACGACGTCGGCGACCTGCGCGTCGGTCACGACGGCAGTGCCCACGACCGACGCGGCCCCGGCCTGGTTCGTGCCGCAGCCCGACAGCGCCAGGACGGCGAGGGCGACGGTGGCAGCGGTGCGGCGCAGGCGGCGGGAGCTCACGGGACGGGCCTCTCGGTCATCGGACGGCAACCGGCTCGAGCAGGACGGCGTCGACGAGGTCGCGGAGCCAGTCGAGCAATGCGGTGTCGCGAACCGGCTGGCCGCCCACCCGGGCGGTCATCGGTCGCGGCACCAGGATCGTACGGGTCGCGGGCTTGACGAGGCTGCCCGGGTAGAGCCGGGTCAGCCGCATCGCGCGCGAGTCCGGGAGCTCGACGGGCGTGAGCCGGATGAAGTTCCCCTGAGCCACGACCTCGGTCACGCCCGCGCGACGGGCGTGGATGCGGAAGCGCGCGACCGCGAGCAGGTTCTCCACGGGCTCGGGGATCTGGCCGTAGCGGTCGGTGAGCTCCTCGACGACGCCGTCGACGTCGTCGTCGGTCACGGACGCGGCGAGGCGCTTGTAGGCCTCGAGACGCAACCGCTCCTCCGCGACGTACTCGTGCGGGATGTGCGCGTCGATGGGGACCTCGACCCGGATGTCGCCGAGCTCCTCGGTCTCGGCCCCGCCCTGGCGGTACTCGGCGACGGCCTCGCCGACGAGGCGCACGTAGAGGTCGAAGCCGACGTCGGCGATGTGACCGCTCTGCTCGCCGCCGAGCAGATTCCCGGCACCACGGATCTCGAGGTCCTTCATCGCCACCGCCATCCCCGAGCCGAGGTCGGTGTTCGCCGCGATCGTCGCGAGCCGGTCGTGCGCGGTCTCGGTGAGGGGCTTCTCCGGCGGGTAGAGGAAGTAGGCGTAGCCCCGCTCGCGACCGCGACCCACGCGGCCGCGCAGCTGGTGCAGTTGCGAGAGGCCGAACGTGTCGGCCCGGTCGAGGATCAGCGTGTTCGCGTTCGGGATGTCCAGGCCGCTCTCGACGATCGTCGTGGAGACGAGGACGTCGAACTCCTTCTCCCAGAAGTCGACGATCACCTGCTCGAGCGCGTGCTCGTTCATCTGCCCGTGCGCGGTCTGCACCCGCGCCTCCGGCACCAGCTCGCGGATCTTGGACGCGACCCGGTCGATCGACTCGACCCGGTTGTGCACGAAGAACACCTGCCCGTCGCGCAGCAGCTCGCGACGGATCGCGGCGGCGACCTGCTTGTCGTCGTAAGGACCGACGAAGGTCAGCACCGGGTGCCGCTCCTCGGGCGGTGTCTGGATCGTCGACATCTCGCGGATTCCCGTCACCGCCATCTCGAGGGTGCGCGGGATCGGCGTCGCGGACATGGTCAGGAAGTCGACGTCGACCCGCAACGCCTTCAGGTGCTCCTTGTGCTCGACGCCGAACCGCTGCTCCTCGTCGACGATGACGAGCCCGAGGTCCTTGAAGTGGACCTCGGCGCTGAACAGCCGGTGCGTGCCGATCACGACGTCGATCGAGCCGTCGGCGATCCCCGCGATGACGGCCTTCGCCTCCTTGTCGGTCTGGAACCGCGACAGCGCGGCGACCTTCACCGGGAACGCGGCGTAGCGCTCAGTGAACGTCGAGAGATGCTGCTGCACAAGGAGGGTCGTGGGCACGAGGATCGCGACCTGTTTGCCGTCCTGCACCGCCTTGAACGCGGCGCGCACGGCGATCTCGGTCTTGCCGTAGCCGACGTCGCCGCAGATGAGCCGGTCCATGGGGATGACGTTCTCCATGTCGGCCTTGACCTCGTCGATGCTCGAGAGCTGGTCGGGCGTCTCGTTGTAGGGGAACGCGTCCTCGAGCTCGCGCTGCCACACCGTGTCCGCGCCGAACGCGTGACCGCGGCTGGCCATCCGCGCCGCGTAGAGCCGGATGAGCTCCCCGGCGATCTGGCGCACGGCCTTGCGGGCGCGGGCCTTGGTCTTCGTCCAGTCGGCGCCGCCGAGCCGGTGCAGGCTCGGCGCCTCGCCACCGACGTAACGCGTCACCTGGTCGAGCTGGTCGGTCGGCACGTAGAGGCGGTCCCCGGGTTGCCCGCGCTTGGCCGGCGCGTACTCCACGACGAGGTACTCGCGGGTCGCGCCCGCGACGGTGCGCTGCACCATCTCGACGTACTTCCCGACGCCGTGCTGCTCGTGCACGACGTAGTCGCCGGCCTTGAGCTGCAGCGGGTCGATGGTCTGACGACGGCGGGTCGGCATGCGCCTCGTGTCGCGCGTGGTGGACTTCTGGCCGACGAGGTCGGTCTCGGTCAGCACCGCGAGCCGCAGCGAGGGCGCGACGAACCCGTGCTCGAGCCCCCCGGTGACCACGGTGACCACACCGGGCTCCGGCGCAGTGACGAGGTCCTCCGCGAGACGGACGGCGAGTCCCTCGGCACGCACGGACTCCGCGACGCGCTCGGCCGTGCCGTGCCCGGCGGTCACGAGCACGACGGCCCACCCGTCCCGCAGCCACTCGGCCGTCTGGGAGAACGCCCGCGACGTCTCGCCCCGGTAGCTCTCGGCCGCCCGCACATCGAGGCTCACCCGGTCGATGGCGTCGGGGTCGAGCGCGGCGAGGTCGGCAGCGTCGGTGTCGTCGGACAGGTCGCCGCCGAATGGCGAGACGCCCCACCACGGGATGCCCCCGGCGAGCGCCGTGCCACGCACCTCGGCCACGCTGCGGTACGCCGCGGCCCGCAGGTCGATCGGCGTGACGTTGCCGGCGGCCGCGTTGTGCCACGACGCCTCGAGGAACTCCTCGCTCGTCGCCACGAGGTCGTGGGCCCGCGAGCGCACACGCTCGGGGTCGCACACGAGGACGACGGCGCCCTCGGGCAGCAGGTCGACCAGCAGCTCCATCCCGTCGGCCAGCACCGGCGCGAGCGCCTCCATGCCCTCGACCGCGATGCCCTCGGACAGCTTGTCGAGCAGGTCGATCAGCTCGGGGTGCTGCGAGGACAGCGCGCGCGCCCGCGCACGCACCTCGTCGGTGAGGAGCAGCTCGCGGCACGGCGGCGCCCAGAGCCCGCCGTCGGCGATCTCCAGCGACCGCTGGTCGACGACCTTGAAGTAGCGGATCTCCTCGACCGTGTCGCCCCAGAACTCGAGACGCACCGGGTGCTCCTCCGTCGGAGGGAAGACGTCGAGGATGCCGCCGCGCACGGCGAACTGACCGCGCTTGTCGACGAGGTCGGTGCGCGTGTACGCCGCGGCGGCGAGGCGGTGCACGAGGTCGTCCATCGCGACCTCGTCGCCCTGGCGCACCTGCACCGGCTCGAGGTCGCCGAGGCCCGTCACCACCGGCTGCAGCACGGCGCGGATCGGCGCGACGATCGCCCGCAGCGCTCCGTGCTCGTCGTCCTCGGGATGGGCCAGGCGACGCAGCACGCCGAGACGGCGACCGACCGTGTCGCTCGAGGGCGAGAGCCGCTCGTGCGGCAGCGTCTCCCACGCCGGGAACTCGGCGACCGCGTCGTGCCGGAGCAGGCTCGCGAGCGCGGCGGTCAGGTCCTCCGCCTCGCGGGCGGTCGCGGTCACGACGAGCAGCGGACGCTCCCCCGCGTCGGCGACGGCGGCCGCCACGAGCGGCTGGAGCGCCGACGGAGCCGTGACGTCGAGCGCCTCGGTGGCCGAGGCCGTGCCCGTGAGCCGGGCCCGGCGTACGACCTCGGCGATCCCAGGCTCGGCGACGACGGCCTCGACGAGCCCGTGCAGCGTCATGGTGCCCCTTCGTCCGCGCGTTCCAGCAGCACGACAGCAGCCCCGCACCTCGGGTGAGGGCGGGGGTCGGCCGGGCCGCAGCCGAGTCTACGCGCCGCACGTCACTGCCCCGGTGGTCGCTCCAGGCTGCGGGAAACGACCGTTCCTGCAGTGACGCGCGGCCAGGATGGGGTGATGGCTGCTGACACACCCGAGGTCGCCTTCAAGGACCTCTGCCTCGACGCCGCGGACGCGCAGGACCTCGCCGCGTTCTGGACGCGCGTGCTGGGCCGCGACCTCGCCCGGACAGACGACGGCGGTTGGCGGGTGGTGCCCGACGGCCCCGAGACCACCGGCATCTGGGTCGATCCCGTGCCCGAGCCGAGGACCGGCAAGACCCGCGTGCACCTCGACCTGCGGCTCCCCTCCGAGGACGTCGCCCCGCTGCTCGAGGCCGGGGCGACCCTCGTCCGCGACCGCGGCGGGGAGCAGCACTGGTGGGTGCTCGCCGACCCCGACGGCAACCTGTTCTGCGCGATGCCGCCCGCTCCTCCGGAGTGGGGGTTGCCCGCCGTCGACACGACGACGCCGTTCGAGCTCAACGTCGACTGCGTCGACGCCCAGGCACAGGCGACCTGGTGGGCGGCGCGCACCGGCGGCACCGCGCACACCCGCGGCGGCCCCTTCTGGTGGATCGAGGGCGCCGCCGGTTTCCCGTGGCTCTTCTGGGTCTTCGGGACCGTGCCCGAGCCCAAGACCGTGAAGAACCGGATGCACTGGGACGTCGTGCTCCGCGACGACTCGCCCGGGGCGCTCGTGGACGCCGGAGCGACGGTCCTGCGCGAGCGCGGTGACGGCCCGCAGGACACGGACTGGTGGGTGCTCGCCGACCCCGAGGGCAACGAGTTCTGCGCGTTCCTGCCCGACTGACCCGACGCTCACATCCGCAGGTCCGGACAGTCTGCCCCAGCAGCACTCGGCGACGTCGGGGCTGACGTGCGACGCCGGCTCAGGGCAGCCGCAGCGCGCGGCGTACCGAGTCGGCGAGGGCGGGGATCGCCATCACGATGCCGGGCTGGATGAGGGACGCGAGGTTGAAGGTGAGCTCGGCACCGTTCGGGGCGACGCACCACAGGCCGCGGTGACGGGCGACGGCGAGCGGCGCCGCGAGGTCCCAGTCGCTGAAGCCCTCGTCGTGCAGGTAGACCTCGGCGCGGCCGGCGAACAGCTCCGCCGCCTTGGCACCGACCGACCCCACCTCGACGACCTCGACCCCACGCCCGGTGACACCGTCCTCGGCCAACCCGGTAGCGAGGCGCGCCACGGTGTCGTCGAGGCGCGCCGGGCGCCGCGATCTCGACACCACGAGCCGCACGGGACGGTCGCGCGGCACGGGCGCCGGCGCCGGCACCGGATCGAGGACCGAGTACGCCGTGCCCTGGGCCGGCAGGTCGACGGTCGCCGCCGAGAGGGCGCCGCCGTCGGCCGTCCTCGTCCACAGTGCGATGTGGACCGCGAAGTCCGGACGGCCCTGGCCGTACTCCCACGTGCCGTCGAGCGGGTCCACGATCCACACCCGGCGAGCGGTGAGCCGCGCGGGGGCGTCGAGGCCCTCCTCCGAGAGCAGGACGTCGTCGGGTCGCGCGGCGGCCAGCCTCGCCTCGATCAGCTCGTGCGCGGAGCGGTCGGCCGTGTCGCGCAGCTCGCGGCCGCGGGGCCGGTCCCCGGGGTCGACGGCGCCGAAGGACGACCGCACATCGAGCAGCAGCTCGCCGGCGAGGCGCGCGAGGTCGCGCGAGAGCTCCGCGTCGCCTGCGGGTCCGGCGTAGTCCGGGTCGGACCTCATGTGTTGTACCGGTTCTGGGCTCGCTCGAGACCCTCGTGCAGGAGCATCTCGACGGCGTCCGCCGCGTCGGACACGAGCAGCGGCAGCTCCTTGCGCTCCGCTGACGACCACGGCTTGAGGACGAAGTCGGCCGGGTCCTGACGCCCCGGCGGACGACCGATGCCGACGCGCACACGGTAGAACTCGCCGCTATCCGTGGAGCGCCGGATCGAGCGCAGGCCGTTGTGCCCGTTGTCGCCGCCGCCGAGCTTGAGGCGCAGGGTGTTGAACGGGATGTCGAGCTCGTCGTGGATCACCACGAGACGCTCCATCGGGACCTTGTAGAAGTCCAGCAGGCCCTTGACCGGACCGCCCGACTCGTTCATGTACGTCGAGGGCTTGGCCAGGACGGCGCGGTGACCCTGCAGCCGCTCCTCCGCCACCTGGGCGTGCGCGCGCTTGTGCTTCGCGAAGCGGCCGCGGGCGCGATCGGCGAGCTCCTCCACCACCAGGAAGCCGACGTTGTGCCGGGTGGCGGCGTAGTCCGGTCCCGGGTTGCCGAGGCCGACGACGAGCCAGGGCGCGGTCTCGGTGCTCACGGGGGTGATCCTCCCGTACGCCGGGCACGTCGTGCGTCGCGACACCGGCGCCGCGGGGTCGCGGCGGCAGTCGCGCCGGTCGGCCCGGCGATCGCTCCGCATACCCCCGGGGGTGTGTCTCTCGGGTCACATCGGGCTCGTCGACCCGTCATCGCGGCCGCGACGCGCGGAGGATGGTGGCGTAGGAGTCGACAGGTGCCGCGCTCGATCGACGCACCGGGGCAACCCGTCCCGGGAGCCGCGACCGGGTGCCGTGCCGAGGAGCTGAGATGAAGAACCTCGTCATCCTGGGCGGCGGGACCGCCGGGACGATGGCCGCGAACAAGCTGCGCAGGGCGCTCGACAGGGCCGAGTGGCAGATCACCGTGGTCGACCGAGACGACCGGCACGACTACCAGCCGGGCTACCTGTTCATCCCCTTCGGGACCTACCAGCCCGACGAGGTCACGAAGTCGAGGCGCAAGTACGTCTCCGACGACATCCCGATCGTCTACGGCGAGATCGACCGCGTCGACGCCGAGGCGAGGTGCGTATCGCTGACGAGCGGCACCGTCCTGCCGTACGACCAGCTCATCATCGCCACCGGCGTCACGCCGCGGCCCGACCAGACACCGGGCATGGACGACGAGGGCTCCTGGTACGTCGACGTCTTCGACTTCTACACCCACGCGGGCGCCAGTGCCCTGGCGACGAAGCTGCAGACGTGGAAGGGCGGCAGGCTCGTCGTCCAGGTCGTCGAGATGCCGATCAAGTGCCCCGTGGCCCCGCTCGAGTTCGTGTTCCTCGCGGAGTCGTTCTTCACCCAGCGCGGCATGCGCGACCAGGTCGAGATCACCTACGTCACCCCACTGTCGTCGGCGTTCACCAAGCCGATCTGCGCGGCCCGCTTCGGCCACCTGCTCGACGAGCGCAAGATCGCGCTCGAGCCGGACTACATGGTCGAGCGCGTCGACAGCGCCGCGAAGATGCTCGTCTCCTACGACGAGCGAGAGGTGCCCTACGACCTGCTGGTGACGGTGCCGCTCAACATGGGTGCCGACTACGTCGCCCGCTCGGGCCTCGGCAACGAGCTCAACCTCGTACCGGTCGACAAGCACACGCTGCTGTCGAAGACCTACGACGACATCTGGGCCCTCGGCGACGCGAACGACATCCCGGCGTCCAAGGCCGGCTCGGTCGCGCACTTCGAGATCGAGGTCTTCGTCGACAACTTCCTCGAGCACATCGCGGGCAAGCCGCTCACCGGCTCCTTCGACGGGCACGCCAACTGCTTCGTGGAGACCGGCTACGGCAAGGCGATGCTCATCGACTTCAACTACGACACCGAGCCGCTGCCCGGGAAGTTCCCGGTGCCCGGCGTCGGTCCGATGAGCCTGCTCAAGGAGACCAAGGTCAACCACCTGGGCAAGCTGGCATTCCGCTGGGCCTACTGGAACGTGCTCATGCCGGGACGCCCCATGCCGATCGGCGCCGCGATGTCCATGGCAGGCAAGGAAGCCCAGGACGCCTGACCCGCCGCACCCACCTACATCAGCACACTCACGAGGAGCGCACCATGCCTGTCACGACCATCGACGGTCACGAGATCCACGTCGACGCCGAGGGCTTCATGACCGAGTACGACGAGTGGGACGAGGAACTGGGCAAGTCCCTCGCCGCCGCCATCGGCGTCGAGCTGAGCGACGAGGCGTGGGGACCGATCCGGTTCCTGCGCGAGGACTTCAAGGCCGAGGGCGGGCACACGCCGACGCTGCGCCGCGTCTCGACCGTCGGGGGCTTCGACACCAAGAAGCTCTTCGAGCTGTTCCCGAAGAAGCCCGCGAAGAAGATGGCCTACATCGCCGGCCTGCCCAAGCCCGCCGGCTGCGTCTGAGCGCCACGCCGCGCGCCCGCACCGCTCACCCTCACCCACGAAGGACGTGGCACCCATGACCAGCACCGCCGAAGCGATCATCCCGAAGTTCGACGACGACGAGGCAGACGGCGGCCGCAAGCTCGCCATCATCTGCTCCAAGGGCAACCTCGACATGGCCTACCCCGGCCTCATCCTCGCCAACGCCGCGATCGGCGAGGGCGTGGAGGTGCACCTGTTCTTCACGTTCTGGGGCTTCGACATGATCATCAAGTCCCGCATGAACGACCTGAAGTTCAGCCCCTCGGGCAACACCGCCATGCACATGCCCGTCGGCGACGTCCGCATCCCGCAGGCGCTCGCGCCCCTGCCGGGCATGCAGCCGATGGCGACCCACATGCTCAAGAAGCAGATCGCCGACCTCGGCGTGCCCGAGGTGCCCGACTTCCTCGAGCACATCGTCGCGAGCGGTGGTCACCTGCACGCGTGCCGGATGAGCGCCGACATGAACCACGTGACGCTCGAGGACCTCTACGAGGGCGTCGAGGACATCATCAACGCCTCCGACTTCATCGAGCTGACCGCCGGGGCCCAGCTGCTCTTCATTTAGCGCTGCGTAGCCCCTCGGCTCCTACGGCTTCCCTCGACGGGACGGTCGGCCCGGATGACGAGAGAGCCCGTCCCCTTTCGGGGACGGGCTCTCTCGTGCGTGCGGGTACGGCGTAGCGCTGGAGGATCAGGCCTCGTCGGCCTCGGCCTCGGCGGGCTGCGCGTCGGTGTCGAGGTGCGCCTCGAGGTCCATCTCGGGCGCGTGCGCGGCGGCCTCGACCTCGGCCTCGTGCGCGGCTTCCGCAGCGGCCTCGGCGGCCAGGCCGGCCTCGACGCGCTCGGCGGCCTCGGCCTTGGTCACGATGACGAGGTCGACGTGCTCGAGCACGCGGCGCACCGGGTCCTTCTGGACGTCGCGCGGAGCGACCAGCAGGGTCTTGCCCTCGATCGTGACCTCGAGCACGAGGCCCGGGTGACGCAGCGCCAGGGTGAGTTCGTGGTCCGGGAGGGACACGTGCTGGGGCTCGGTGCCCTTGCCGTAGATGACCGCGGGCACGCGGCCCTCGCGGCGGGTACGGCGCGCGGCGCCCTTGCCGAAGTCCGAGCGGGGAACCGCGGTGATGCTGACCTGAGCCACAACTACTCCTACGTCGATCGTGCCGTCGCGTGCGTGAGAGGACGCGACGGTGGTGCGGACCGGCGGTGAAGCAACGCGCCGCCGGCAACGGTGGGGGTGCCGCGCCTCGCGGCGGGGCGGTCAGCGCCTCGGCAGATGACGCTGCGGGCGCGCGTGACCGCGCATCCGAGTCGATCACGGTCCGCGAGTGGGGGAGCAACGCCCTGCCGAGCAGGTCGACCCGATCGCGCACCCTCGCCGGGGAGCCTGCCGAGTCTAATGCGACCAGCCCCCAGCCCCAAAACCGGCGTCGCTCCTCGTCCAAGATCACGACTCGTGGACAGCCAGGTGAAGGCCATCGCTTGAGGCGGCGAGAATCCGACGCGACGGCCGGAGGCCGTCGCTTGGAGGCGCAACTACACGCGGTCGCCCTCGAACATGCTGGTCACGCTGCCGTCGGTGAAGACCTCCTGGATGGCGCGGGCGATGAGCGGGGCCACGGGGAGCACGGTCAGCTTGGCGAAACGACGGTCGTCCGGGATCGGCAGGGTGTCGGTGACCACGACCTCGCGGACCCGGCTGTTGGCGAAGCGCTCGACGGCCGGGCCGGAGAGGATCGCATGCGTCGCGGCGACGATGACGTCGCGTGCCCCGTTGTCGAACAGCGCCTCGGACGCCTTCACGATGGTGCCGCCGGTGTCGATCATGTCGTCGATCAGGACGCAGATGCGGCCCTCGACCTCGCCGACGACCTCCTGCACCTTGGCCTCGTTCGGGACGTCGGGGTCGCGGCGCTTGTGGATGATGGCCAGCGGCGCGCCGAGCAGGTCGGTCCAGCGCTCGGCGACGCGCACCCGCCCGGCATCCGGCGAGACGACGGTGATGAGACTGCGGTCGGCGACGGTCTCGGCGACGTACTTCACGAGCAGCGGCAGCGCGAAGAGGTGGTCGACCGGGCCGTCGAAGAAGCCCTGGATCTGTGCGGTGTGCAGGTCGACGGCCATGAGGCGGTCGGCACCGGCGGCCTGGAACAGGTCGGCGATCAGCCGCGCGGAGATGGGCTCGCGGCCGCGGTGCTTCTTGTCCTGACGGGCATAGCCGTAGAACGGCATGATCACGGTGATCCGCTTGGCCGAGGCCCGCTTGAGCGCGTCGACCATGAGCAGCTGCTCCATGATCCACTTGTTGATCGGCTCGGTGTGGCTCTGCAGGACGAACGCGTCGCAGCCGCGCACCGACTCCTCGAACCGGACGAAGATCTCGCCGTTGGCGAAGTCGTAGGCCTGCGTGTCGACGAGGTCGACGCCGAGCTCCTTGGCCACGTGCTGCGCGAGGTCCGGGTGCGAGCGACCCGCGATCAGCACGAGCCGCTTCTGGCTGGTCTGGACGATTCCGGTCACTGCTGCTGCTCCTCGGGCGTGGCCGAATCCCGGTCGGCGGACGCCGGTCCGGAGGTCTCATGGGCGGCTCGTGCCGCCTCCGCGGCCGGGGAGCCGGGTCGCCGGCGTTCCACCCAGCCCTCGACGTTGCGCTGTCGACCGCGGGCGACGGCCATGGCGCCGGGGGGTACGTCGTCGGTGATGACCGATCCGGCGGCGGTATAGGCGCCGTCGCCGATCGTCACCGGCGCGACGAGCATCGTGTCGCTGCCGATGCGCACGTGGTCCCCGACCTTCGTGCGGTGCTTCGCGACGCCGTCGTAGTTCACGACCACCGTCGCGGCACCGATGTTGGAGCCCTCGCCGATCTCGACGTCGCCGACGTAGGACAGGTGCGGCACCTTCGACCCGGCGCCGACCACGGCGTTCTTCGCCTCGACGTAGGCTCCGAGCTTCGCCTTCTCCGCCAGCCGCGTGCCCGGCCGGATGTAGGTGAACGGACCGACGGTCGCGCGCGGGCCGATCTCGGCGCCGGACCCCTGCGTGCGGACCACGCTCGCACCCTCGTGGACCACGACGTCGGTGAGGTCGGTGTCCGGCCCCACCAAGGCCCCGGAAGCGACGGAGGTCATGCCGTGCAGCCCGGTGTTGCGCTCGATCACGCAGTCGCGCTCGAGGACGACGTCGGCGTCGATCCACGTCGTGGCCGGGTCGACGATCGTCGCCCCCGCCCGCATCCACGCGTCGTTGATCCGGTCGCGCAGCAGCGCGCGCGCCTCGGCGAGCTGCACCCGGTCGTTGACGCCGAGGATCTCGCGCTCGTCGGCCGCGACCACCGCGGCGACCGGCAGGCCCGCCGCCACATGGAGGCCGAGGACGTCGGTGAGGTACTCCTCGCCCTGCGCGTTGTCCGTCGTGAGCCGCCCGAGGGTGTCGCGCAGCGCCGCCACGTCGAAGGCGTAGACGCCCGAGTTGATCTCACGGACGGCGCGCTGCGCGTCGTCGGCGTCCTTCTGCTCGACGATGCCGGCCAAGCGACCGGTCGCGGAGTCGCGCAGCACGCGGCCGTAGCCCGTGGGGTCCTCGACGACGGCGGTGAGGACGGTCGACGACGCCGACTCCGCCGCGTGCGCCTCGACGAGGCTGCGCAGCGTCTCGGCCGTCAGCATCGGGGTGTCGCCCGCGACGACGAGGACAGGGCCTGAGCCGTCGAGCGAGACGCCCGCCGCGGCCAGCCCGTCGAGCGCGACGCGCATGGCGTGGCCCGTTCCGTTCTGCTGCTCCTGAACGACCGTGAGCGCCGTCGGCGCGATCTGCGCGAGGTGGGCCACCACACGGTCACGGCCGTGGCCGACCACGACGACGAGGTGGTCCGGGTCGAGGGCATCCACCGCGGCCAGCACATGCCCGACGAGCGAGCGGCCGGCGACCTCATGGAGGACCTTGGGGGTCGACGACCGCATTCGCGTGCCCTCACCGGCGGCGAGGACGACGACGGCGGACGGGCGCGGGCTGCTCACGAGGGCGGCTGCTCTCCGGGTGGCGGCGGGCGAGGCCTGCACAGGATACCTGCCGTTCACCTGCCGGCGTGCCGCGCTGTCCGGATCAGGAGAACAGTGCGCTGTAGGCGTTGATCGCCGGCTGCCCGCCGAGGTGCGCGTAGAGGACAGTGCTGTCCTTCGCGATGTCTGCGCGGGTGACGAGATCGATGAGCCCGGCCATCGACTTCCCCTCGTAGACCGGGTCGATGATCATGCCCTCGAGGCGACCCGTGAGCCGGATCGCGTCGAGGGTGGACTGCACGGGGACCCCGTAGCGGTCGCCGGCCCAGCCCTCGAGCACCGTGATCTCGTCGTCGCGCAGGTCGCGCTCGACGCCGATCAGCGCTGCGGTGCTCCGCGCGATGCGACCGACCTGTTCGCGGGTCCGGTCCAACGTCGCCGATGCGTCGATCCCGAGGACCCGGCGCGGTCGCCCACCGGCGTCCTCGAGCGCGGCGAAGCCCGCGATCATGCCGGCGTGCGTGCTGCCCGTGACCGCGCACACGACGACCGTGTCGAAAAAGACGCCGAGGTCCTGCTCCTGCCGCTCGACCTCGTGGGCCCAGCTGGCGAATCCGAGCCCGCCGAGCCGATGGTCGGACGCGCCTGCGGGGATGCCGTACGGCGTGCCGCCACGTGCCCGGACGTCCTCCAGCGCGCGGGTCCAGCTGTCCCGGAAGCCGATGTCGAAGCCGGCCGGGTCGAGCCGGACCTCGGCGCCCATGATCCGCGACAGGAGGATGTTGCCGACCCGGTCGTTCAGCGGGTCCGGCCAGTCGACCCACCTCTCCTGCACCAGCACGGCCTTGAGGCCGAGCTTCGCCGCGACCGCCGCCACCTGTCGTGTGTGGTTGGACTGGTAGCCACCGATGGAGACCAGCGTGTCGGCGCCCACGGCGAGGACGTCGGGAACGATGTACTCGAGCTTGCGGGTCTTGTTGCCGCCGTAGGCCAGGCCGCTGCTGACGTCCTCGCGCTTGGCCCAGAGCCGCGCGCCGCCGAGGTGGTCGGACAGCCGGTCGAGCGGGTGCACCGGGCTCGGTCCGAACGTCAGCGGATAGCGGGGGAAGTCGGCCAGTGCCATCAGGTCTCCTCGTCGTCGAACCCCCGTCGGCCTCGGCCGCTGCGCCGCCGCCCCTGCGCGGCCGAGCTCACGTGGGCGGCTCGGCGCGGCATCAGCGCGACGTCCGGTGCTCACGTGGGCTCCCGGGGCAGGAATCGAACCTGCGTCGTACCCGCATTCAAAGTGCGGTCGCCCCTGCCAGCAGAGCAACCCGGGAAGGTCTGCGCGCCAGCCTAGGCCGCAGCGCCGCCCCGCTCCGCGCATGAAGGTGCCCCGGCGGGCGACAGGGGCGCCTGCGGTCTCCCCTCATCCCCGGCTTGACAAGGTTACGGCACCGTAGGTTACGGTTGCGTAGCCGTAGGTTAGGACCGCGGCCGCAGACCCCGAGGAGACCCGTGACCACCAGCCCCGACCTCGCCCTCAGCAGCGCCGAACTCGCCGAGGAGCAGGCGCTGACCGGTCAGGCGTACGCCGCCGCCCGTGCCGACGGCAGCGTCCCGATGTTCACCGGTGCCGAGCGCCAGACCCTCGCCGAGCAGCTCGCCGTCGGCACGTTCGTCGCCGTACCGCTGGTCGCCGTCGCCCTCGCCGTACCGGTCGCCTGGGGCTGGGGCCTCGGATGGCTCGACCTCGCGCTCGGAGCGCTCTTCTTCGCAATCGCCGCGCACGGCATCACGATCGGCTTCCACCGGGCGTTCACCCACGGCTCGTTCACGCCCAACCGACCGCTGAAGATCGCGCTCGCGATGGCCGGCAGCCTCGCCATCGAGGGCCCGGTCGCCCGGTGGGTCGCCGACCACCGCAAGCACCACGCGTTCAGCGACGCCGAGGGCGATCCGCACTCCCCCTGGGCCTACGGCGAGTCCGCACGTGGCCTCGCGAAGGGATTCCTCTTCGCCCACACGGGCTGGCTGTTCGACGTCGAGCAGACGCCGATCGAGAAGTACGCGCCGGACCTGCTCAAGGACCGCGACATCGCGCGCATCTCGCGGCTGTTCCCCCTCTGGGTGGCCGTATCGCTGCTCGCCCCGGCCCTGCTCGGCGGCGTGCTCAGCTGGTCGTGGCATGGCGCGCTCACCGCCTTCTTCTGGGCCTCGCTCGTGCGGGTGGCCCTGGTGCACCACGTGACGTGGTCCATCAACTCCGTCTGCCACATCTGGGGCACCCACCCCTTCCGCACCCGTGACCGCTCCGGCAACGTCGCGTGGCTCGCGCTGCTGTCCGGCGGCGAGTCCTGGCACAACCTGCACCACAGCGACCCGACCGCCGCCCGCCACGGCGTGCTCCGCGGCCAGGTCGACACCAGCGCTCGGCTCATCGAGCTCTTCGAGTGGCGCGGCTGGGCAACGGACGTCCGGTGGCCCCGCGCGGCGCGACTGCGCGCCCGTCTCGTGGACCCCCAGAACACCCGCCTGTCACGGAAGGTGTCGTGACACAGGCGGTCCGGCGTACTCCGGAGTCCGCAGGCACGGCAGGATGACCGTCGTGACCGAGGACCCGAACGCCGACGGGACGAGCGAGACGGCCGTCAGCGCGGTGCCGGCGCGCAGTCCGCGCACCGAGCGGGTCCGCACCGAGCGCGTGCGGATGTCCGGGCGCGAACGTCGCGAGCAGCTCGTCGACGTCGCCCGGAGGCTGTTCGCGGAGAAGGGCTTCGAAGCGGTCACGATCGAGGAGATCGCGGCGAAGGCGAGCGTCTCCAAGCCCGTCGTCTACGAGCACTTCGGCAGCAAGGACGGCCTCTACGCCGTCATCGTCGACCGCGAGATGAACATCCTGCTCGGGATGGTCAGCGACTCGCTGACGGCCGACAACCCGCGCGCGCTCCTCGAGCAGGCCGCGCGTGCGCTCTTCGACTACATCGAGGAGCGCAGCGACGGCTTCCGCGTGCTCGTCCGCGACTCGCCGGTGGCGCAGAACACGGGCAACTTCGCCTCGCTGCTGCGCGACGTCGCGAGCCAGGTCGACGAGCGGCTCGCGCGCGAGTTCGACCGCTCCGGCTTCCCGTCGAAGTTCGCGCCGATGTACGCCAACATGCTCGTGGGCATGGTCGCGCTGACCGGGCAGTGGTGGCTCGACGTCCGCAGGCCGAAGAAGGACGAGGTCGTGGCGCACGTCGTCAACCTCGCGTGGAACGGCATCGTCGGCCTCGAGAAGAAGCCGCGACTCGTCACCGAGCGGGGCGGCACGTCCTGACCACGCCGGCCCTGCGCACCGAGCGGCTCGACCTCGAGCCGGTGTCGCCGTCGCACGCCGAGGAGATGGTCGGACTCCTCGCCGACCGGGCGCTCTACGTCTTCTACGACGACGAGCCGTCGCCGACCCTCGAGGAGCTCCGCGAGCGCTATGCCCGCCAGGCCTCCGGTCTCTCGCCGGACGGCCACGAGGTGTGGCATTCCTGGATCGTGCGCGAGCGGGAGTCGGGCACAGCGATCGGCTTCGTGCAGGCCACCGTGGGACCCACCGCCGGGTCCTCGTCCGCGGCCGCCGACACCGTCGCCACGCCGTACGACGGGCTCTCGAGCGCCGAGCTCGCATGGGTGATCGGCGTCCCGTGGCAGGGTCGCGGCTTCGCGACCGAGGCCGCGGCGGCCGTCCGCGAGGGCGTACGAGGTCCAGAGTCGGCCACGGGCGACGACGTCACGCGCGTGCACGCTCACATCGCGCCCGGGCACGTCGCGTCCGAAACCGTCGCACGCCGTCTCGGGCTGACGCCGACCGACGTCACGCACCACGGCGAGACCCGCTGGCTCCTCACCCTGAGTGACTGACCGTTCTCACTGAAGGACGCCTTTTCTGTTCTCTTGGCAACTAAGGCGTCCTTCAGTGAATTCGGGTGGGGGGGTGGCGGTTGCGGAGGGTGACGGGGCGGGGCAGGTATCTCGACGTCGAGAGATTCTCGCTAGGCTCAGGTCATGAGCGACCGGCAGGCCGAGCGGACGCTCGACGAGGTCGACGTCCTCGTCGAGGCGTGGCGGCGTGAGCGACCGGACCTCGACGTCGCACCGCTCGGCGTCCTGTCGCGGGTGAGCCGCCTCGCGCGGCACCTCGACCTCGCACGCCGCGAGGCCTTCGCGGCTCACGATCTCGAGCCGTGGGAGTTCGACGTCCTGGCGGCGCTGCGCCGCGAGGGGGCGCCGTACACGCTGTCTCCCGGCCGCCTGCTGCAGGTCACGCTCGTGACGAGCGGGACGATGACCAACCGCATCGACCGGCTCGCCGCCAAAGGACTCGTCGCCCGCGTGCCGGACCCGAAGGACGGACGCGGCGTGCAGGTCGTGCTCACCGACGCAGGACGCGGCCGGGTCGACGACGCCCTCACCGACCTGCTCGCGCACGAGCGCGACATCCTCTCGACCCTCCCGGCGGACGACCGCGAGGAGCTCGCGGACCTGCTACGCCGGCTCACCGTGCCCTTCGACCGCGCCGGCGACGCCTGACGCCCTGCCGCGGCCGCGAACGTGCGCAGCCACTCGCGTCGAGCGGAGGGTGCCGCCCACGTGAAGGCCGACGGGACCGCCGACCTGCGGCGGACCCGAGACGGGACGGGTCGACGACTCGGCAGCTACTCGAGGGCTTCGGCGATCGCGAGCCAGCGGTCCTCGAGCTCCTCGCGCTCGGTCACGACCGCCCGCAGCTCGGCGTCGAGCGCGAGCACCCGCTCGTGGTCGGTCGCGGCCGCCGCCAGCTCCGCGTGCAACCGATCCTCCTCCGCGTGCAGCCGCTGCGACCGGCGCTCCACCTTGGTGAGCTCCTTGCGCAGCAACCGGGCGTCGGCCGCCGACAGGACCGCAGGTACGCCGTCGGAACCGGCGGAATCGCTTGCATGCAAAGCGGTTCCGGGGCTCGATGACACCGCAGCACGGGTCGCCTCGCCCGTGGCCGCGGCGAGCACACCCTTGCGGCGCCGAAGGTACTCGTCGACGCCGCCGGGCAGGTGACGGATCGCTCCGTCGCCGAGCAGCGCGTAGATGTCGTCGGTCGTGCGCTCGAGGAAGTAGCGGTCGTGGCTCACGACGACGAGCGTTCCCGGCCAGGTGTCGAGCAGGTCCTCGAGCACCGTGAGCATCTCGACGTCGAGGTCGTTGGTGGGCTCGTCGAGGAGCAGCACGTTCGGACCGTTGACGAGCAGCCGCAGCATCTGCAGCCGGCGGCGCTCGCCGCCCGAGAGGTCCCCGAGCCGGGTGAAGAGCTTGTCGCCGGTGAACCCGAAGTTCTCCAGCAGCTGCTGGGCGGTCAGCGTGCGTCCTCTGCCGAGCTCGACGTACCTCGCCTGGCGCTGCAGCGACTCGAGGACGCGCTCGTCCGGGTCGATCTCAGCGAGGGCCTGCGACAGGTGCGCGACTTGCACGGTCTGACCCACGCGGACCGTGCCGCCGCGGACGTCCGGCGGCGCCCACGGGTCGCCGACCGCGGCGCCCCCGACGTCGGCGCCGAGATCGAGCCTGCCGTCGTGCGCGGCATTGAGAAGGCGCAGGATCGTCGTCTTGCCCGCGCCGTTCGGGCCGAGCAGGCCGACGCGATCACCGGGTCCGAGCCGCCAGGTCTGCCGCGTGATGACGGCGTCGGCGCCCGGGGCCGGCGCGAGCGTGACGTCCTCGAGGTCGTAGACCTGCTTGCCCAGCCGCGCGGTCGCGAACTTCTCCAGCGCCAGCCGGTCGCGCGGCGGGGGCTCGTCGGCGATGAGGACGTTGGCCGCGTCGATGCGGAACTTGGGCTTGCTCGTGCGGGCCGGTGCGCCTCGGCGCAGCCACGCGAGCTCCTTGCGCAGCAGGTTCTGCCGGCGCTCCTCGCTGGACGCCGCCTGCCGCGAGCGCTCGGCCTTCGCGAGGACGTACGCCGCGTAGCCGCCGTCGTAGCGCTCGACGCCGCCGTCGATCACCTCCCACGTCTCGCTCGCGACCTCATCGAGGAACCAGCGGTCGTGGGTGACGGCGACGAGCGCGCCACGGCGAGGGGCCAGGTGCGCGGCGAGCCACGACACGGCCTCGACGTCGAGGTGGTTGGTCGGTTCGTCGAGGACGAGGAGGTCGGGATCGGTGACGAGCAGGTGCGCGAGCGAGGCGCGGCGCCGTTCGCCGCCGGACATCGTGGCGACGACCGTGTCCAGCCCGTCGCCGTACGACGACGCCGAGACTCCTCCGAGCAGGCCGTCGAGGACGTCGCGCACGCGCGCGTCACCGGCCCACTCGTGGTCGGGCCGGTCGCCGACGACGACCTCGCGCAGCGTCGCGGTCGGCTCGAGGTCGTCGGTCTGCGCCAGCAGCCCGATCGTGAGGCCGCCGTACCGGATCACCCGGCCGGTGTCGACCGGCTCGATCCCGGTGAGCACACGGACGAGAGTGGTCTTCCCGCCGCCGTTGCGCCCGACGACGCCGATCCGGGCGCCCTCGGTCACGCCGACGGTCACGCCGGAGAGCAGCGTCCGGGTGCCGAGCGCCTTGCCGACGTTCTCGAGCGCGACGTAGGTGACCGGCGGCATCAGGCTCCGGCCCGCTGGTCGACGACGCGCGCTCCGGGCACCGGGCCGACGGCGCGCTTGACCGTGCGGCACACACCGGACGCGGTGAACGCGACGGCGAGGTCGACCGCGTGCTCGTCGTCGCGCGCGAGGAACGCGCAGGTCGGACCGCTTCCCGAGACGATGCCGCCGAGGGCGCCGTACTCGTGGCCGATGCTCAGCACCTGAGCGAGGTGCGGGCGCAGCCTCACCGCCGGCCGTTGCAGGTCGTTGTGCAGCGCCTTGCCGAGGGCGACGGCGTCGCCTGCGCGCAACGCCGCCATCAGCTCGTCGGGCACGACGGGCTCGCGCAACGGCGCACCCGCGGCGAGCCGGTCGAACTCGCGGTAGACGAGCGGGGTCGGGAGCCCCTCCTCGGCCAGGACGAACACCCAGTGGTAGGTGCCGCGCACGAGCGCCGTGGTGAGCTGCGTGCCGGTGTCCGAGCCGATCGCCGTACCGCCGTGCAGGGCGAAGGGGACGTCGCTGCCGAGGGCGGCGGCGATGTCGAGGAGGTGGTCCCTGCCGAGGCCAAGGTCGAACAGGGCGTCGATAGCGACGAGGGCGGCGGCCGCGTCGGCGCTGCCACCGGCCATGCCGCCCGCGACCGGGATCCCCTTGCGGATCGCGATCGAGACGTCCGGCGAGGCGCCGTAGACCTCGAGGGCAGCGGCGGCTCGCGCTGCGAGGTTCGAGCGATCGAGCGGCACCTCGGCGGCGCCCTCCCCCTCGACCACGAGCTGCAGGCCGGATCCTTCCGGGAGCGGGGTGGCGACGAGGTCGTCGTAGAGGCCGACAGCGTGGAACACGGTCGCGAGCCCGTGGTAGCCGTCCGGGCGCAGCGGCCCCACCCCGAGCGCGAGGTTGACCTTCGCGGGGGCTCGCACGGTGACCGATGCCAGCACGCGCCAACCCTATGCGTCACGTCCGGTGCCGGTCGCCACGGCCAAGATCACGAGTTATGGACGCTCTGGGCGAAGAAGTTGATCGTCCCTAAGGGACGATCAAGAAGGGTGGTGTTCGGCGATTCTGGCGAAGTCGGCGACGGTGAGGACCTCGCCTCGGGCTCCTGGGTCTACGCCGGCGGCTCGCAGGGCCTGCTCAGCCTGCGGCGCGGAGCCTGCCCAGCCGGCCAGGGCGGCACGCAGGGTCTTGCGACGCTGGGCGAAGGCGGCGTCGACCACGGCGAAGACATCTGCGCGCGACGCCGTCGTCACCGGCGGCGACGTGCGGGTGATCGCCACCAGACCGCTGTCGACGTTCGGCGCGGGCCAGAACACGGTGCGCCCCACGACGCCGACCCGCGCGACGTCGCCGTACCACCGCGCCTTCACGCTGGGTATGCCGTAGACCTTGCCGCCCGGCCCCGCGGCCAGCCGGTCGGCCACCTCGAGCTGCACCATGACGAGCACCCGGCGGATCGACGGGAAGGCCTCGAGCAGGTGCAGGATCACCGGGACGGAGACGTTGTAGGGCAGGTTCGCCACCAGCGCGGTCGGTGCGGATCCGGGCAGCGACCGCACGGCCAGCGCGTCGGCCGTCACGACCTCGAGCCGGTCGGAGAGGTCGGGACGTCGCGCAGCGACCGTCTCCGCCAGCGCGCCGGCGAGCACCTCGTCGATCTCGACGGCCACCACGCGCGCCACGTGCGGCAGCAGCGCGAGCGTGAGCGACCCGAGCCCTGGTCCGACCTCGATCACGACGTCGTCCTCGCGCAGCTCGGCCGTGCGCACGATGCGGCGCACCGTGTTGCCGTCGATGACGAAGTTCTGCCCCTTCTGCTTCGTCGGGCGGACGCCCAGCCGCTCGGCCAGCTCGCGCACGTCGGAGGCGCCCAGCAGGCCGTCGCCGGTGGCCCCGCCCGGCGCCGCAGGGTCATGCGGAACGGCCGAGTCCGAACCTCGCAGCGCGTCGTCGGTCATGGCGCGACCGCCCTGTGCAGCCGCACGGTGAAGCGCTCGCGCAGGGTGCCGTCGGGCTCGGCGAGTCCGGCGACGACGTCGCACGCGGCCGCCTGCGCCGTCACGAGGTCTGCCTCGGGCACCCGCTCCCAGATCACGCGAGCGCCGGCGGACCACGTCCAGTCGAGCCACTGCCGCACGTCGCGGTAGACGCTGACGTGCTCCACCAGCACCGTGTCGACGTCGTGATAGCCCGCGTCGCCGAGCAGCTCCTCCACCGCGACGGTCGAGGAGAAACGGGACTTCGTGGCCGGGTGCGAGGGCTCGTCGGTGGGCGGCCAGAACGGCCGCACCGCTGCCTCGACCCCCCTCCACCGCTCGTCGGCGACGTCGAAGGTCGAGAGCACGAACCGGCCGCCGGGCCGCAGCACCTCGCGCACGCGGGTCGCCGTCGCGACCGGGTCGGGCAGGAAGAACAGCACGAAGGACGCGACCACGGCGTCCCAACCGCCGTCGCGGACCGGCGGGTGGTCGGCGTCGCCGAGCTCGACCCGCACGTGCCCGAGGCGGCGTGCAGCGGCGTCGTGAGCGGTCCGCTCGACCATCCCGGGCGCCAGGTCGACCCCGAACGCGTGGCCGGTCGGGCCCACCGCGTCGGCAGCGGCGAACAGCGCTGCGCCGCGACCGCAGCCGAGGTCGAGGACGGCGTCGCCCGGCACGAGGTCGGCGCGCGAGACGAGGGCGCTCGCCAGCGGCGCGAAGAAGTCGACGCCGACCGCGTCGTAGGTCTGCGACGCACGGTGGAACACGCCGGAGAAGTGCGCCTTCTGCGGGTGGTCCGGCTCGGTCATGGGAGCACTCTCCCGCACGTCGTGGCGCGCACCGGAACGGGCACGCGGATCCGCCCACGAACCGCGGGCGCCGGGCAGCGCCGCCGTGCCACGATCACGACGTGCTGAGACGTGACACGTACCTGAGGTCGTTGACCCGCGACGCCGACGCGTTCGCCGCCGTCCTGCGTGACGCGGACCTCGCCACGCCGGTCCCGGACTGCCCCGGCTGGGACGTCGGTGACCTCGCACGCCACCTCGGCGGCGTGCACCGCTGGGCGCACGGCATCGTCACCACCGGCGCACCGGGCGACGAACCGGACGGACCGCGCGACCACGGCGAGCTCGTCGACTGGTTCGTGTCGGGGGCCGCGCTCCTCGTCGACGCGCTGGGCACCACCAACCCCTCCACCCCCGTGTGGACGTTCGGGCCGAAGCCCCGTCTCGCCGAGTTCTGGCTACGCCGCCAGCCGCACGAGACGTCGATGCACCTCCGCGACTTGCGCCTCGCACTGGGATTCCCGCACGAGGTCGACGTCCACTTCGCTGCCGATGGAGTCGACGAGGTCGTCACGATGATGACGCCGCGCCAGATCCGCCTCGGTCGCATCCCACCGATCGAGCCAGGCGTACGCCTCGTCGCCGCCGACGTTCCGTCGACGTCCTACGTGCTCTCCGGCGACTGCACCGACCCGGACGCGCCGACGGTCGCCAGCGTCACAGGCACGCCCGAGCGGCTCCTGCTCGCCCTCTGGCACCGCACCGGGATCGAGCACCTCGCGGTCAACGGCGACGCCGCAGCCGCTCGGACCGCCTTCGCCCTCGCCCTGACGCCCTGACCGAGCGCGACCATGTCGCGCACGGTCAGGGAGCCGACGGCTACGGGGTGAGTGTGCCGACGCGCACGGCCGTCAGCTCCGGGCTCTCGGTGATCCAGAGGTCGCTGCTGGGGAAGGCCCGGCAGCTCAGACGCAGGGTCGTCGTGCTCGCCAGCGTCACGGAACCCTGACCGGACACGTTCGACAGCCCCACCCGGTCGAGCCCGGCCCGATGGCGGTCCAGCACCTCGATCCCGCCGTCCCTCACCGTGCACCTGAGCTCGCTCGCCGTCGGATCCGCGACCGACGCCGTCGCATCCACGTTCCAGGACACCACGTAGCTGCCAGCGGGGAGTGTCACCGCGGTCCCCGGGATGTCGACCATCGCGCCGCCGGTGACGTTCGTGTGGGACGCCACGCCCTGGACGCTGAACGCGTCGCTCGGACCGGTCGCACCGACAGCTCCGGTGGCACCGGTGGCGCCTGTCGGACCGACGGCCCCGGTCGCACCGGTCGCCCCCGCGGGACCCGTCGCGCCGGCCGAACCAGCAGCGCCCGCGGCAGTGGGCGATCCGGCGGCTCCTGGTGCACCCGCAGCACCGGTGACACCGGCGACGCCGGTCGCACCGGTCGGTCCTGCTACGCCCCGTGGGCCGGCGGGCCCGGTCGGTCCGGTGAGCCCGGCACCCGACGGCGGGGTGAGGAAGAACTTCCTCTCCCCGGTCGCGCAAGCGTTGAACGACCAGACCATGCGCATCGCGTGGGGGCCGCTGCAGTACCAGAAGCCCGTCATCGTCGTCGCAGGAGTGGGTGCGGGGTTCCCGGTGGCCGCCGTCACGCTGCCGACGGCCGCGACGATCGCGACGGCCGACGCCCCCGCCAGAACGATCTTGTGCATGGCTCGCACGGAACGGCTCCTCGTCCGGTGACGCGCTGGTGCAGACACCTCGACGGTAGGGCTGTCGCGTATCGGGTCACACGTTCGTTGAGCAGATCGAGAGGCTGCCGATCGGCCGGCTCTCGGCACCCTCACCAGGGGCCGAAGACCCGCTGGGCGTTGTCCCAGAGCGCGGCAGCCATCTCGTCCTCCGGCAGACCGGCCGCCTCGGCCATCACCCGCACCGTGAGCGGTACGAGGTAGGACGCGTTCGGCCGGCCGCGGAAGGGCATCGGCGTGAGGTAGGGCGCGTCCGTCTCCACGAGCACGCGGTCGATCGGCGCGACCGCCACCGACTCGCGCAGCGGAGCCGCATTCTTGAACGTGACGGTGCCGGCGAAGGACAGGTGCCAGCCGCGATCGGTGCAGTAGAGCGCCATCTCGGCGTCGCCGGAGTAGCAGTGGAACACGACCTGCTCGGGTGCTCCCTCGCTCTCGAGCACCCGGATCACGTCGTCGTGCGCATCGCGGTCGTGGATCACGAGCGCCTTGCCGAGGTCCTTCGCCAGCGTGATGTGCCGGCGGAACGACTCCTCCTGCACGTCGCGGCCGTCCGCGCCGGTGCGGAAGAAGTCGAGCCCGGTCTCGCCGACCGCGCGCACCTGCGGCTGCGCCGCGAGCTCCGTGATCTCGGCGTACGCCGCCTCCAGCGCGTCGCGACCCTCGGCAGCGAGGATCCGCGGCGCCTCGTTCGGGTGCAGGGCGACGGTGGCGACGAGCGCCGGGTGCTCGGCCGCGGCGGCGACCGACCAGCGCGCGCTCGGCAGGTCGCAGCCCACCTGCACGATGCGCGTCACGCCCACGGCCGTGGCCCGTGCGACCGCGTCGTCGACCCCGAGCCACTCGGCCCCGATGTCGCCGTCGGCGATGTCGAGGTGGCAGTGGGTGTCGATCACCGGCGTACGCAGCGGCTCGGGCAGCGGCGGACGCTGGAGCTCCCGGGAGTGGCCGGACTCCTGGGTCGTCGCGCGCGAGCGGACCGGCTCGTCAGTCGAGGACATCAACCAGCCCGCGTCAGGACGCGGTCTCCTCGATGCGCGGGAAGAGGTTCGCGCCCTTGGTGACCGTCGCACCGGCCGGCAGCTGGCCCCAGCGCCCCGCGTCGGTGACGTCCTGGTCGACGAGCCGCCCGATCGCGACGTCGGCGCCGAGCTGCCCCCAGAGCGACGCCGTGGCCTTGGGCATCACGGCGTGGTGCAGCACGGCGATCGCACGCAGGCTCTCGCAGATCGTGTAGAGCACGGTGTGCAGCCGCGCGACGTCCCCCCCGTCCTTCGCCAGCACCCACGGGGCCTGCTCGGTGACGTAGAGGTTGACCGCGTCGACGAACTGCTTCACCGCCGTGATGCCGCCCTGGAAGTCCAGCGCGAGCATCGCCTCGTCAGCCGCCACGACGGTGTCGGAGAGCAGGGTCTGCAGCGCGACCTCCGCGTCGGAGTACGACGTCGCCTCGGGCAGCACGCCGTCGCAGTACTTCCCGACCATCGCCGCGCCGCGCGAGGCCAGGTTGCCCACGCCGTTCGCGAGCTCGGCCGTGTAGCGGGCGCTCAAGTCCTCCCACGAGAACGAGCCGTCCGAGCCGAACGTGATCGAGCGCAGGAAGTAGTAGCGGAACGCGTCGGACCCGAACGTGTCGATGATCTGCTCGGGTGCGATGCCGGTGAGCTTGGTCTTGCTCATCTTCTCGCCGCCGACGAGCAGCCAGCCGTGGGCGAAGACCTTCTTCGGCAGCGGCAGACCGGCTGCCATCAGCATCGCCGGCCAGATGACGGCGTGGAACCGCAGGATGTCCTTGCCGACCAGGTGGACGTCCGCGGGCCACGTGGACGCGAACTTCTCCGCCCCCGGGGTGCCCGGCTCGTCACCGAGGCCGACGGCCGTCGCGTAGTTGAGCAGGGCGTCGAACCAGACGTAGACGACCTGGTCCGGGTCCCACGGCACGGGGATGCCCCAGTCGAAGGAGGATCGGGAGATCGAGAGGTCCTGGAGCCCGCCGCGGACGAAAGAGACGACCTCGTTGTAGGCCGACTGCGGCTCGACGGCGAGCGGGTTCGCCTCGTAGTGCGTGAGCAGCTTCTCGGCGTAGGCGGAGAGACGGAAGAACCAGTTCGTCTCGCTGACCTGCTCGACCGGACGGCCGTGGATGGGACAGACCTTCTGGCCGGCGAACTCGCCCTCGCCGTCGAGCAGGTCGGCGGGCAGCTTGAACTCCTCGCAGGCCACGCAGTAGGGACCGTCGTAGCGGCCTTCGTAGATCTCGCCCTTGTCCTTGAGCCCCTGCAGGAAGCGCTGCACGCGCTCCTTGTGCCGCACTTCGGTGGTGCGGATGAAGTCGTCGTTGGCCGCGTCGATCGTCTCGAGCACGGGGATCCACGCCGTGCCGACGAGGCGGTCGACCCACTCGGTCGGCGAGACGTCGTTCGCCTCCGCGGTCCGCATCACCTTCTGGCCGTGCTCGTCGACTCCCGTGAGGAACCAGACGCTCTCGCCGCGCTGGCGGTGCCAGCGCGTGAGGACGTCGCCGGCCGTCGTCGTGTACGCGTGCCCGATGTGCGGGGCGTCGTTGACGTAGTAGATCGGCGTCGTGAGGTAGAAGGCCTTGGTGTCGGACACGTGCCAATCCTAGAGGCGCGGGGGCAGAGCACTCTCCGGAGTAACCGCCGGGCCGGCCTGCTGCGCCTTCTTCGCCGCCACCACCGCGTCGTAGACCGCCTTGCGGTCGAGCCCGTACGCCGCGGCCACGGCCGCCAGCGCCGCCTTGCGCGCGTCGCCGCCCTCGGCCGTAACGGTCGGCGTCGATCCGGCCGGGGCACCGGCGACGACCACCGTGATCTCGCCGCGCAGACCCTCGGCCGCCCAGATCGCGAGCTCGCCCAGCGGCGCGCGACGCACCTCCTCGTAGGTCTTGGTCAGCTCGCGGCACACCGCGGCGGGACGGTCCGCCCCGAACGCCTCGGCCATCGCCACGAGCGTCTCCGCGATGCGGTGCGGCGCCTCGAAGAACACGAGCGTGCGCGGGTCGTGCGCCAGAGCGGCGAGCGCCCGGGCCCGCTCGCCCGCCTTGCGCGGCGGGAACCCCTCGAAGGCGAAGCGGTCCACCGGGAGGGCGGAGAGCGCCAGGGCCGTCAGCACCGCGCTCGGTCCGGGTACGGCGGTCACCCCGATGCCGGCCGCGGCCGCCGCCGCGACGAGCCGGTAGCCCGGGTCGCTCACGCTGGGCATGCCGGCGTCGGTGACGAGCACGACGCGATCCCCCGCCTCGAGCGCTGCGACGAGCTCCGGCAGCCGCTCGCGCTCGACGGCGTCGTAGTAGGACACGACCCGCCCGCGCAGCGTGATGCCGAGGTCGGCGGCGAGCCGCCGGGTCCGGCGGGTGTCCTCGGCGGCGACGACGTCCGCCGCCTCGAGCTCGGCGCGGAGTCTCGGGGAGGCATCGGTCGGGTCACCGATCGGCGTCCCCGCCACGACGAGCACGCCGTGAGTCCCGTCAGCCACGGTGATCAGCGTGCCACGTCCCTATGCTGTGCGGGTGACGGCGACCCTCGAGCACCGGCCTGCCCCGGTCGGTCAGCCGTCCGGTCGTCGCGCCTCGACGGTCGCGGAGCGCCTCGTGCCGCCGATGCCGACCGATCGCGCCACCTCGTGGCTCGTCGCCCTCGGCATCACCGTCTTCGGAGGCCTGCTCCGCTTCGGCGACCTCGCCCGGCCGCACGCCGTCGTCTTCGACGAGACCTACTACATGAAGGACGCCCTCTCGCTGCTGCGCTGGGGCTACGAGCGCTCGTTCCGCGAAGGCGCCGACAAGACGATCCTCGCGAGCGACGGCAACTGGCGCACCATCGACGTGTTCGCCAACAACCCCGCGTTCGTCGTGCACCCGCCGGTCGGCAAGTGGACCATCGCGCTCGGCGAGTACGCCTTCGGCCTCACGCCGTTCGGCTGGCGGTTCACCCAGGCGCTGCTGGGCACCCTGGCCATCCTCGTCACCGTGCGCGTCGCCCGGCGGCTCACCCGGTCCACCCTGATCGGCGCAGTGGCCGGCTTCCTGCTCGCGATCGACGGCATGGCGATCTCGATGTCGCGCACCGCGCTGCTCGACGGCACTCTCATGTTCTGGGTGCTCATCGCGTTCGGCTGCGTCCTGCTCGACCGCGACCGCACGAGGCGACGACTGGCCGAGAAGGTGCTGACCTACCGCGACGACAAGGCCGCGATGGTGTCGCTCGGAGCCGGCGTCGGACCGTTCACCGGCCTGCGTCCGTGGCGGTGGGCGGCGGGCCTCGCCCTCGGCCTGGCCTGCGCGACGAAGTGGTCTGGCGTCTGGTTCCTGCTCGCGTTCGGGCTCATGACGGTGGTCTGGGACGTCGGCATGCGCAAGGTCGTCGGCGTCCGGTCGTCGCAGGCCTGGCTCGGTGCGGCCCTCGAGGGCGTCCTCGGCGCCGTGGCCATGGCCGGCACGGCACTCGTCGTCTACGTCGCGTCCTGGACCGGCTGGCTCGTGACCGACGGCGGCTACGACCGCCAGTGGGCCGACACCAACCCGGCGTCGGCGCTGTGGGGCTGGGTGCCCGGCGCGCTGCGGTCGCTGCTGCACTACCACGCCGAGATGCTCAACTTCCACACGCACCTCACCTCTCCGCACAGCTACCAGAGCAACGCCTGGAGCTGGCTGCTGCAGACCCGGCCGACGAGCTTCTACTACGAGTCGCGCGACCTCGGGGTCGACGGGTGCACGGCGTCCAAGTGCTCCACCGAGGTCCTCGCCCTCGGCAACCCGATCATCTGGTGGGCGGCGACCGGCGCGCTCGTGCACCAGTCCTGGCGCTGGTTCTCCCGGCGCGACTGGCGCTCCGGCGCCGTCGTCGTCGCGGTCCTGGCGGGCTGGGTGCCCTGGCTCGGCTTCCAGGGCCGCACGATCTTCACGTTCTACTCCGTCGCCTTCGTGCCCTTCCTCTGCATGGTGCTCGCGTTGACCCTCGGCACGATGCTCGGGCGCTCCGACTCCTCGCCGCGCAGACGGACGATCGGGGCGTCCGTGGTCGGCTCGCTGGTCCTTCTGGCGCTCGCGGCGTCCTGGTTCTTCTACCCCGTGTGGTCGGCCGAGGTGATCCCGTACACCGCGTGGCAGATCCGGATGTGGTTCCCGACCTGGGTGTGACCGAGGGTCGCTCCCGCGCGGAGGGAACCGACTGGTCGTCCCCCGCGTCGGAGTGGTCGACCCATGCCGATGTGGCCCGTGGGCGCCCCGTGACCTACCGTGGTGATCCTCACACCACTCGAGAGCCAGGACCGTGAAGCGGCAGCCCTTCCCCAGGATCGTCGCGCTCGTCGCCGCAACGGCGTCCGCAGCGCTGCTCTCGGGGTGCGCGGGACTCCAGCTGCACGCCGGCTCGGGGGCCGGCGGAGCAGGCGGCGACGCCGCCCCCGCAGCCACCCAGAAGGCCGCGCCCAAGCTGTCCGTGACTAGCCCGGCCCCCTGGGACTCCCCGCTCAAGGTGGCCGTGACCACGGGAGCGCTCACGTCCGTCGCCGTCACGGACAAGGCCACCGCCGCGGCCCTCCCAGGAGCGGTCGACCCGTCGTCCGGGGTCTGGACCAGCACCGACCGCCCCAGCCCGGGCGCGGTCTACCGGATCGCCGTGGTCGTCGCCGACGGCGACGCCACCGCCAACCTCGCCGGCGCCGTGCGCGTCGCGCAGATGCCCGACGCCGCGAAGATCCACTTCGGGATCCTGCCCGGCTCGGGGCAGACCGTCGGGGTCAACGCCCCGGTCGTGATCCGCTTCGACCACAAGGTGACCAACAAGGACGCCGTGGAGAACGCCCTCACGGTCGAGTCGACGAGTCCGGTCGTCGGAGCCTGGCACTGGATCAACGCCTCGGAGATCCACTTCCGTCCGAAGACCGCGTGGCCCGCCCACACGAAGGTGCAGGTCACCTTCAAGCTCAACGGGGTCCAGGTCAGCGACACCCGCTACGGCACGCGCGACGCCGTCTCGCTGTTCACGATCGGCGACGCGCACCAGACCATCGTCGACGACACGACCCACACCTTCGTCTTCAAGGTCAACGGCAAGGTCGCCTTCAGCTGGGTGACCAGCCTCGGGAAGGCGCAGTTCGAGACCCGCACCGGCAACTACATCGTGCTGGAGAAGGACGCGCTGCGGGAGATGACCTCCTGCCAGGCGCAGATCACCTGCGACAAGGCCGACCCGCAGTACTACGACCTCAAGGTCCAGTGGGACACCCGGCTCTCGTGGTCGGGCACGTTCATCCACGGCGCCCCGTGGGACAGCCACCTCGGCCTCGCCGACGTGTCGCACGGCTGCATCCACCTGACGCTCGACCACGCGAAGACCTACTACGACCTCGCTCAGTACGGCGACATCGTCAACGTGGTGCACACGAGCCGCTCGATCGACGACCTCGTGGCCAAGGGCGACCCGGGTGCCTCGGACTGGAACACGACGTGGTCGGCGTGGCTCGCCGGTTCGGCGCTCGGCGCCGAGATCACCACGACCCCCCTCCCGGCGTAGCCCCCTCCCGGCATCGGCGTCGCTGCCGGGTCAGGCCGGGGCGAGTGCGGGGTCGTCGACCTCGTCGCCGGTCGGCTGCGACTCGGGGATGCGCCCGGTGAACAGCAAGGACAGGACCGCGACGAGGGCGAGGACCGCGAGCGCCGCGTCCAGGCCGTCGGTGCGTGCCTGCTGGTTGGCCGCGAGCACCTGAGCCGTCACGTCCTGCGGCACCCCGGCCTTGTCGAGCGCGGCCTGGGCCTGCGAGTCGGACAGGAAGGGCACGCCGGCGGCGAGCTGGACGCTCGCCTGCGACTGCACCGAGGCCGGGATCTGCGGGTTGTCCCGGATCCCCGCGATGAGCGACGCCGCGAGGATCGAGAGCAGGATCGAACCCGCGAGGGCCGTGCCGAGAGACGCGCCCAGGTTGGTCGCGGTGTTCTGCAGACCGCCCACCTCGCCGCTCTGGTGCGTCGGCACCGCGGACACCGTCACGGCACCGAGCTGAGAGGCGAGGGCCCCGATCCCGAGGCCGATGAGGAGCAGCGGGACCGTGACGACGCTCGGACCGGACTCCAGGGTGATTCCGGTGAGCAGGGTGATGATGCCCGCGAGCATGAGCAGGATGCCGATGCGCACGATGCGTCGCGGTGACGTCCGCGGCCAGAGCCGCGGCACGCCGAGAGCAGCGACGAGCAACGCGATCGACAGCGGCATCACGCGCACGCCGGTCGCCATGGCGGACAGCGCGAGGTCGGCGGAGAGGTAGAGCAGCACGACGAAGAAGACGCCCGCCTGCAGCAGGAACTGGAAGAAGAACATGATCAGGCCGCCGTCGAGCTGGCGGATCCGGAACATGTCCGGGCGCACCAGTGGCTCGCGTCCGGCACGGACCACGTGCCCCTCCCAGAGCAGGAAGAGCCAGACGACGAGCAGGCCGGCGCCGATCAGCCAGAACGAGAGCGAGACCCCCGCGATCGAGGGCTGCTCGGGGCGCGGCTTCACCCAGCCCCACTCGCTGGTGCGCAGCACGCCGTAGACGAACACCCCCAGGCCGAGCACGGACAGCAGCGTCCCGACGAGGTCGAGCCGTGCGGTCGACTCGACGGGCCGGTCGGCCATCCGCCGCGACAGCGCGAGGATCCCGCAACCACCACGACCTCGCCGAAGAACACCCACCGCCACGAGCCGTACGTCGTGGCCGCACCGCCGATGAGCGGGCCGGTCGCGACGGCG
>DATCCY010000102.1:0-28523 GCA_036510975.1 Candidatus Nanopelagicales bacterium | reverse complement strand
GAGCCGGTGTGGTTCCCGGGGATGGGTCACGACCTCATGCTCGACGCCGGGTGGGACGACGTCCTCGACACGGTCCTGGCCTTCGCGGCCGACCTGCCCGCGTGGGGAACGGCCGCGGTCCGGTGACCGACGAGTCCGACGCGACCGGCCTGCTCGACGAGTGGGAGTCCGGTGGGACGCCGGACCGCCTGGCCGTCAGGGCGGCGGTCAAGGCCAGCCTCGCGGTCCTCGTCGAGACCGCTCCCGGGCACGCGGTGGAGGTGCGGGTGCCGCCGTACGCCGCGGTGCAGGCGATCGAGGGGGCCCGCCACCGTCGCGGCACGCCGCCCGCCGTGGTCGAGTGCGACGCGCGCACCTGGCTCTCGCTCGCGGCCGGCCGCCTCATGTGGGCGGACGCCGTCGCCGACGGCCGGGTCCGGGCCAGCGGCGAGCGCAGCGACCTCTCGGCGTACCTCCCGCTCGGCTGATCCGCCGACCGCGTCCCTCGGCGGGTCCACCGGGGTCGTGCGATCGACCGAGCCCATGTGGGTGCGGGTGACCCGCGTCCTGGTCCGGGCCGGGTCGACACTGGCGCCGAGGGGGCCGGCAGGAGGTCGGCCATTGCTGGTGCTCGCTCGCAACGTCGGACAGTCGGTCGTCCTCGACGACCGGATCACCATCACCGTCCTCGGTTCCCGAGGGACGCTCGTGCGCCTCGGGATCGAGGCTGCCCCGGACGTCGGCGTACGCCGCGGGGAGCTCGCCCTCCTCCCGGCCGCCCCGCCGCGCCCCCGCCGCCCGGGGCGGAACACGACTGAAAACGTACGATTCGGTCACGATCACGACGGAATCGGTGCCCCGCCCTCGAGTTCGCGACGAATACCTGGCTAAGGTGCGGTGCACGACTGGCCGCGGTGGGGGAGCCGTGTCCCGACCGCACCGTCCGCTCGGCCTCCGCCGGTGGCGAGGAGCCCCCGACTCCCCCGAGGACCCCCGACATGAGCTCCGTGACCCCCGATCCCGCCGGCAGCAGCGCCGGCACCGCGACCGCACCGGCACCGGCGATCCGGTTGCGCGGCCTGCGCAAGACCTTCGGAGCGGTCGTCGCCGTCGACTCGGTCGACCTCGACATCGCCGACGGCGAGTTCCTCACGCTGCTCGGCCCCTCCGGCTCGGGCAAGACCACGGTGCTGCGGATGATCGCCGGCTTCGAGCTCCCCACCGCGGGTCTCATCGAGCTCGCCGGCACCGACGTCTCGCAGCTCCCGCCCTTCCAGCGCGACGTCAACACGGTCTTCCAGGACTACGCGCTCTTCCCGCACCTCACCGTGCAGGAGAACGTCGAGTACGGCCTCAAGGTCAAGAAGGTCGACAAGGCCTCCCGGGTCCGTCGGGCGACCGAGGCGCTCGCGGCCGTCCGCCTCGAGGGCTACGGCGACCGCGCGCCGTCGGAGATGTCCGGCGGCCAGCGCCAGCGGGTGGCCCTCGCCCGCGCCCTGGTGAACCGTCCGAAGGTCCTCCTCCTCGACGAGCCGCTCGGTGCCCTCGACCTCAAGCTGCGCGAGCAGATGCAGGTCGAGCTCAAGGCGATCCAGCGCGACGTCGGGATCACGTTCGTCTTCGTGACGCACGACCAGGAGGAGGCGCTGACGATGAGCGACCGCATCGCGGTCTTCAACGCCGGGCGCATCGAGCAGATCGGCACGGCCGCCGAGGTCTACGAGCACCCCGCCACCGAGTTCGTCGCCGGGTTCGTCGGCACCTCGAACCTGCTACGCGGCGAGGCCTCGCTCAAGGTCCTCGGCCTCGAGGGCGTGTTCAGCGTGCGACCGGAGAAGATCCGGATCACGGGCACTGGGGTCGCGATCGGCGCCGGCGAGCACTGCGCCGACGGCACGGTCGCCGAGGTCGTCTACGTCGGCGACGCCACGCGCTTCGTCGTCGACCTCGACGCCGGCGGCAGCCTCGTGGCGCTGGCGCAGAACACCCACACGACGTCCTCCGACGTCGCCGGGCTGCGCGGCTCGCGCATGCGGCTGGTGTGGCGCCGCGAGCACGAGTACCGCGTCGGGGCCTGAACCCCGTCCCACGGACCGTCAGGTCCCCACGAGCTCCCCGGGCACTGCGTCAGGGGTTGATGAGAACAGGAGGTAGCAGGTGCACACCTCGCGCTTGCTCAAGGTGGCCGCGTCCAGCGCTGCCGTCGTCCTGCTGGCAGCCGCGTGCGGCAGCAGCAGCGGTTCCACCAGCACCGGCAGCTCCAGCGCCGGCAGCACGCAGCGACCCGCCCCGCCCGCAGGCACGGCGGCCACCTCGGTCGGCGCCGGCGAGGGCGCGCTCAACATCATCGTGTGGGCGGGCTACGCCGAGAACGGCTCGACCGACCCGAAGGTCAACTGGGTCACGCCGTTCGAGCAGCAGACCGGCTGCAAGGTGAACGTCAAGATCGGCAACACGTCCGACGAGATGGTCACCCTCATGACGACCGGGCAGTACGACGGCGTCTCGGCGTCCGGCGACGCCTCATTGCGTCTCGTCTACGGCGGTTACGTCGCGCCGGTCAACACCGTCCTCGTCCCGAACTACGCGACCGTCTCGGACTTCCTCAAGCTCAAGCCGTGGAACTCCGTCAACGGCCAGGCCTACGGCATCCCGCACGGCTGGGGCGCCAACGTCCTCGCCTACAACCCGGCCGTCGTGAAGCCGGCCCCGACGTCGTGGGGCGCGGTCTTCGACGCGAACTCGCCGTACAAGGGCAAGATCACGGCCTACGACTCGCCGATCTACATCGCCGACGCAGCGCTGTACCTCATGAAGACCAAGCCCGAGCTGAAGATCACGAACCCCTACGCGCTCGACGACACGCAGTTCCAGGCCGCGGTCGACCTGCTCAAGGTCCAGCGCGGACTAATCAGCAGCTACTGGGCCGACTACACCCACGAGGTGAAGTCGTTTGACTCGCAGGAGAGCGTGCTGGGCACCGCCTGGCAGATCAACGCCAACCTGATCAACGCCGACGGCAAGGTCAAGGTCGAGTCGTTCGTCCCGACCGAGGGTGCCACCGGCTGGTCGGACACGTGGATGATCGCGTCCAAGGCCGCCCACCCGAACTGCATGTACAAGTGGATGGACTACATCATCTCGCCGAAGGTCAACGACGAGGTGGCCGAGTGGTTCGGCGAGGCGCCCGCGCAGACCAGGGCGTGCGACGTCGCCACCAAGGGCTTCTGCGACCAGTTCCACGCGCTCGACGCGGCCTACGCCGACTCGATCTCGTACTGGACCACCCCGACCAAGAACTGCCTCGACGGTCGCGGTGACATCTGCACCGACTACAAGGCCTGGGTCCAGGCGTGGACCGAGATCAAGGGCTGATGACCGCTCAGTCGACCCTGACCGCGACGAGCCCCCAGTCCGGGGGCTCGTCGCGGTCGGCCGCGCGCTGCCTCTACCGCCACCCGCGCGTGCGGCTGGCGGGTCTGCTCACCGCTCCGCTGCTCTGGCTCGTCGTGCTCTACCTCGGGTCGCTGCTGGTCATGATCGTGGCCTCGTTCTGGAGCACCGACTCGTTCACCGGCTCGCTGGTCAAGGAGCCGACGCTCGAGAACTTCAAGACGCTCTTCCACGACCCCGTCTACCGCACGGTCGCCCTGCGCACGCTGGGCATCGCGGTCTCGGTCACGGTCATCGACATGGTGCTCGCGGTGCCGATCGCCTTCATGGCGGCCAAGGTCGTGCGCAGCCGACGGGTGCGCTACGCCATCGTCATCGCGGTGACGATGCCGCTGTGGGCCGGCTACCTGGTCAAGGGCTACGCCATGCAGACCATGTTCATCAACAACGGCGTCATCGACTGGATGCTCGCGCCGTTCGGCCTCAAGGGGCCGGGCCTCGGCATCCCTGCGACCGTGCTGTCGCTTGCCTACCTCTGGCTGCCCTACATGGTGCTCCCGGTCTACGCCGGTCTCGAGCGCCTTCCGGACTCGCTGCTCGAGGCCTCCGCCGACCTCGGTGCCTCGGCCGGCTCGACGTTCCGCGGGGTCGTGCTGCCGCTGCTCGTGCCCTCGCTGGTGGCAGGGTCGATCTTCACGTTCTCGCTGACCCTCGGCGACTACATCATGGTGAAGATCGTGGGCGGCACGACGCAGATGTGGTCGAACATCATCTACGACAACGTCGGCGTCGCGAACAACCTACCGCTGGCCGCAGCGGCGGCGATGTTCCCGATCGTCGTCATCGTCGGCTACCTGCTCGCGGTGCGCCGTACCGGCGCGCTCGAGAACCTCTAGGGGCTGTGACGCTGTCATGACGCTGTCACGCCGTACCCGCTGGATCCTCGGGATCATCACCACGGGTGTCCTCGTCTTCATCTACTTCCCGCTCGTCGTGGTCGTGATCAACTCCTTCAACGCCTCGAAGGTGTTCAGCTGGCCGCCGACGTCGTGGACGCTCGAGTGGTGGCAGAAGGCCGCGACGAACGAGGGGGTGCGCGCGGCCCTCGTCACGAGCCTCAAGGCCGGCATCGGGGCCACGACCATCGCGATCCTGCTCGGCGCGATGATCTCCTTCGCGGTGTCGCGCTACCGGTTCTTCGGTCGCGAGACGATCAGCTTCGTCGTGATCCTCCCGATCGCGCTGCCGGGCATCATCACGGGTATCGCACTGAACTCGGCGTTCAACACCGTGCTCGTGCCGCTCGGCATCACCTTCGGCCTGTTCACGGTGATCCTGGGTCACGCCACGTTCTGCATCGTCGTCGTCTTCAACAACGTCCTGGCCAGGCTCCGGCGTACCGGTCAGAGCCTGGAGGAGGCGGCGATGGACCTCGGTGCCGGGCCGTTCCAGACCTTCCGCGACGTCACCTTCCCCGCGGTCCGGTCGGCGCTCGTCGCCGGCGCGCTGCTCGCGTTCGCGCTGTCCTTCGACGAGATCGTGGTCACGACCTTCACCTCGGGTCCGGGCATCGAGACGCTGCCGCAGTGGATCTTCAACAACCTCTTCCGCCCCAACCAGGGCCCGATCATCAATGCCGTCGCCGCGGCCCTCCTCGTCGCCTTCATCCTCCCGGTCTACCTCGCCATGCGGATGAGCGACGGCCCCGGTCGCGTGACGCAGGTCGGCGCCGAGCCCTAGTCTCTGGCGCCTCCAAGCGCGCTCCCTCCGGGATCGCGCGTCGGCGCACCCCGCCGCCTGTGGGCCTGGCCGTCGCCTTCGGGACCTCTGGCGCCTCCAAGCGCGCTCCCTCCGGGATCGCGCGTTGGCGCACCCCCCCGCCTGCGGGCCAGGCCGTCGCCTTCGGCGCCGGCTGACCGTCCTCGGCCGCCCTTCGGGCGACCTCCGACGGTCGGCCCTTCGGCTTCGGGGTAGTGCATCGCTGGGCTGGTGTCTCGGGCACGATGGCGGGATGGGAGATGACGACTCGGTGCTGTCGCGTCCGGCTCCGGAGCCGGACGTCGTCGTGTCGTACGGGCCCGGCGCGCTCGACGTCGCGGACGTGCAGCTCGGTGGTGACGACGAACCGCTGCTGATCGTCGTGCACGGCGGCTTCTGGCGACCGGCGTACGACCGCCTGCACCTGCGCACGATGCTGCACGCGCTCGCGGCCGAGGGGTTCACCGCGGCGGCCCCGGAGTACCGCAGGATCCCGGGCGATCCGAACGCCGCGCTCGAGGACGTCCGCGTCGCGCTGCGCATCCTGCCGGTGGAGCTCCGCGGTCGCCACGACGGCCGGGTGGTGGTGCTCGGGCACTCCGCGGGGGGCCACCTCGCGCTGTGGGCGGCGTCGGTCGCGCCGGCGGCCGGGCTGGTCGCCACGGTGGCCCTCGCGCCGGTCGCCGACCTCGCCGGCGCCGACCGGGAGCGGCTCGGCGACGGAGCGGTCGAGGCTTTCCTGGGCGGGCCCGCCTCCTCCCGACCCGAGCTCGACCCGACCCGCATGGTCTCCTCAGCCCATCCCGTGACCCTGGTCCACGGGGCCGACGACGCCGTCGTGCCGTTGCACCAGTCCGAGACCTACGCCGCAGCCCACCGAGGGACAGTCCTGGACGCGGTCCCTGGCGCCGGCCACTTCGACCTCATCGACCCCACCTCCCCCGCGTGGCCCGAAGTCCTAGCAGCCATCCACGCCGTCGCCAACCGCTGACCCTGAGCGGCGAGCAGTACGCCGCAAGCAGGGAGGCGCGAGAGGACACGTAGACTGACGGTCGTGCCTCGCGGTGACGGACTGCTCAGCCACGACCTGCTGCCCGGTGAGAAGGGGCCGCAGGACGCGTGCGGCGTCTTCGGCGTGTGGGCCCCTGGCGAAGAGGTCTCGAAGCTCACGTACTTCGGGCTCTTCGCCCTGCAGCACCGCGGCCAGGAGTCGGCCGGCATCGCGGTGAGCGACGGGTTCCACACCGTCGTCTACAAGGACATGGGACTGGTCTCGCAGGTCTTCAACGAGGCCACGCTGGAGAGCCTCCACGGCCACATCGCGATCGGGCACGCGCGCTACTCCACGACCGGCGCGAGCATCTGGGAGAACGCCCAGCCGACCTTCCGCGCCACGGCCACCGGGCATCTCGCGCTCGGACACAACGGAAACCTCACCAACACCCACGAGCTCGCGCGACGCGTGCGGGAGCGGGCCGAGGCCAGCGGCGAGCTGCCCCTGGGCGGCGGCGGCGTGAGCACCAGCGACACCGACCTGCTCACCGCGCTGCTCGCATCGCACCCCGACCTCTCGCTCGAGGCCGCGGCGATGGTCGAGCTCCCGCTGCTCAAGGGCGCGTTCTCGCTGGTGTTCATGGACGACACCACGCTCTACGCCGCACGCGACCCGCAGGGCATCCGCCCGCTGACCCTCGGCAAGCTCGAGCGCGGCTGGGTCGTCGCGAGCGAGACAGCCGCGCTCGACATCGTCGGCGCGTCCTTCGTCCGCGAGGTCGAGCCCGGCGAGCTCGTCGCGATCGACGAGCACGGCCTGCGCACCCAGCGCTTCGCCGAGGCCGACCCCAAGGGCTGCCTGTTCGAGTTCGTCTATCTCGCGCGGCCGGACACCACGATCTCCGGTCACAGCATCCACGCCGTGCGCGTCGAGGTCGGCCGCCAGCTCGCCCGCGAGCACCCGGTCGTCGCCGACCTCGTCATCCCCGTGCCCGAGAGCGGGACACCGGCCGCCGTCGGCTACGCGCAGGAGTCCGGCATCCCGTTCGCCCAGGGGCTGGTGAAGAACGCCTACGTCGGACGCACCTTCATCCAGCCGTCGCAGACCATCCGCCAGCTCGGCATCCGGCTCAAGCTCAACCCGCTGCGCGAGATCGTGCACGGCAAGAAGCTCGTCGTGGTCGACGACTCCATCGTGCGCGGCAACACCCAGCGCGCGATCGTCCGGATGCTGCGCGAGGCCGGCGCGCTCGAGGTCCACGTACGCATCTCGAGCCCTCCGGTGAAGTGGCCGTGTTTCTACGGCATCGACTTCGCGACTCGCGCCGAACTCGTGGCCAACGGCCTCACGGTCGACGAGATCCGTTCCTCGATCAGCGCCGACTCCCTCGGCTACGTCTCCCTCGACGGCCTCGTCGCCTCGACCGGCGTCGCCATGGACCGGCTCTGCCGCGCCTGCTTCGACGGCGTCTACCCCGTCGACCTGCCCGAGCCCGAGCTGCTCGGCAAGCACCTGCTCGAGGGCATCGAGGTCCTCGAGATGGGCCTGCGCGACGCCGAGAACCCCACGCCGACCCTCGACGTCGACGGTCTCCCGTCGCTGCTCGGCGGCGGCGGCGCGGCCGACGCCCTGACCCGCCCGTGACCGAGCCGATCTCGGGCGACGTCGTCCGGCACGCCACCACGACCCCCACGACCTACGCCGCAGCCGGTGTCGACGTCGAGGCCGGCGAGCACGCGGTCGCGCTCATGAAGGCCTCGATCGCGCGGGCCCAGCGACCCGAGGTCGTGGGCGACTTCGGCGGCTTCGCGGGGATGTTCGACGTCTCGGTCATCAAGGGCATGACCCGCCCGCTGCTCGCGACGTCGACCGACGGCGTGGGCACGAAGGTCGTGATCGCCCAGAAGCTCGACAAGCACGACACGATCGGCATCGACCTCGTCGCCATGGTGGTCGACGACCTCGTCGTCTGCGGCGCCGAGCCGCTGTTCATGACCGACTACATCGCCACCGGCAAGGTCGTGCCCGAGCGCATCGCGGCGATCGTGGCCGGCATCGCGGAAGGCTGCCGGCAGGCCGGCTGCGCGCTGGTCGGCGGCGAGACCGCCGAGCACCCCGGCCTCCTGGCCCCCGACGAGTACGACGTCGCCGGGGCGGGCACGGGCGTGGTCGACGCCGACGACCTGCTCGGTCCGCGGCGGGTGCGCGTGGGCGACGTCGCGATCGCCATGCGGGCCAGCGGCCTGCACTCCAACGGCTACTCGCTGGCCCGCCACGTCCTGCTCACCGCGGGCCGGATGCGCCTCGACGCCCACGTCGACGTCCTCGGCCGCACCCTCGGCGAGGAGCTCCTCGAGCCGACCCGGATCTACTCCCTCGACTGCCTCGACCTCGCGCGCGCCGCCGACGTCGACGTCCACGCGTTCAGCCACGTCACGGGCGGCGGCCTCGCCGCCAACCTCGCGCGAGTGCTGCCCGGCGACGTGCACGTCGTGGTCGACCGCACCTCGTGGACGCCGCACCCGGTGTTCTCCCTCGTCGGCGAGACCGGTCAGGTCGCGCTTCCCGAGCTGGAGAAGACGTTCAACATGGGCGTCGGCATGATCGCGATGGTCGACCCCGGGTCGGTCTCTACCGCCCTGACCCGGCTGTCGGCCCGCGGGGTCGACGCCTGGGTGCTGGGCGAGGCCCGGCCCCGAGCCGAGGGCGAGGCCGGCGACGCACCGGCCAAGGGCGGCCACGGCGGCGCGGTCACCCTCGTCGGCCACCACGCCGGCTGAGCGAACCGAGAGCCGGGCGCGACCACCGGGCGAGCTCGGCCCGTCACCGTGGGACGGGTCCCCACGCGGATGTGCCCTGGTGCCGCCGTCGTGAGCGTCCGGTCCTCCCGAGCCCGGCCCCGCTGGCGCCGGGCTCGGGTCCGACCCGGACGAGTCCCTCGAACGCGCGACGGGCGCCCACCCGTCAGGGTGAGCGCCCGTCGGCATGCGTCGTGGGACTACTCGTCGTCCTCGTCGTCGATGTACTTGGAGTAGAGGTCGTCGTCCTCGTCCTCGTCCTCCACGGCAGCAGGAGGCGCCGGCGGGTGATAGCCACCACCGGTGAGCTCGGCCTGCAGCGCGCTCAGGTCAGTGTTGCCACTGCTGTACTTGAGCTCGCGTGCAACCTTGGTCTGCTTGGCCTTGGCCCGGCCGCGCCCCATGGCTCGACCCCCTCACAGGACCGTCATGGCCCCTGATCCGACCGACATGACACGCCACCGAGCCTGAACGGCCGGTGGTGCGAGTCGCCATCATAATCTGCCCGCCGGGTCGCCGTTGGCCGGGTTCGCCCCGAGCGGACGTCCGGCGCGTCGCGGACCCTCGCCGGTCGGCGTATCCCCAGGTGGGCGGCCCCGGTCCGAGGGCCCGGGCGGGCGCCTCAGGACTCGGGGGAGGTGAAGGCCGGTCGGGGCTCCGCGGCCGCGATGCGCTCCTCGGCGAGGCGCTCGGCGGCCACGAGGGGGGTCGTCCCGGTGGACTCCGCGCGGCGCAGGACGTCGAGCAGGGTGACACCGATCGCGCGGGCCCGCGCGCGGGCCGGGGCGTCGTCGTAGCGACCGCGACCGGCGTACTCGGCGCCCACCGCGATGACGCCGCCGGCGTTGACCAGGAAGTCCGGCGCGAAGAGCACACCACGGTCGGCCAGGACGTCGACGAGGCCCGGCTCGGCGAGCTGGTTGTTGGCCGCGCCGCAGACGGCCGACGCCGTGAGCCGCCCGGCGACCTCCGGCGTGATCGCGTGACCGAGCGCGCAGGGGGACAGCACATCGACGTCGGCCTCCACGAGGTCGTCGGCCGAGTCCGCGACCTCGACAGAGGGGTACGCCGCACGCAGCCGCGCGACGGCGTCGGGGTCCACGTCGGCGACCAGCACGCGGCCGCCCTCGTCGATCACGTGCCCGGCCAGCCGTCCGCCCACCTTGCCGGCGCCGGCGATAGCCACCCGGCGACCGGCGAGCGAGGGCGAGCCCCAGAGGTGCTCGGCGACGGCCTTGAGGGCGTGGTGCACGCCGACGGCGGTGAGGTCGCCGGAGTCGCCGCAACCGCCGTGCTCCGGTGATCGGCCGGTCGTCCAGGGGTTGACGGTGGCGATGAGGTCCATGTCGGCGACGTAGGTGCCGACGTCGGCCGCGGTGACGTAGGCGCCCTGCATCGAGGCGACGAGCCGGGCGTAGGACAGCAGCAGCCCGGGCGTCTTGTCGGTGTGGGGATCGCCGATGATGACAGCCTTGCCGCCGCCGTGGGGCAGGCCGGCGAGGGCGTTCTTGTAAGTCATGGCCCGCGCCAGGTCGAGGACGTCGCGCAGCGCGGCGTCCTCGTCGGGGTAGGCGACGTAGCGGGTGCCGCCGAGGGCCGGCCCGAGCGCGGTCGAGTGCACGGCGACGATCGCGCGCAGCCCGACCGACGGGTCGTTGCCGATGAGGACCTGCTCGTACGACGAGATCGCAGCCGGAAGCGTCACCCCGCCAACCTAGCCCCGAGTACCTGGCCCAGCTGTCGTCCAGCACCGTCCCTCAGCGACAGTTGGGGCAGGTACTCGCGTGGTGGAGGGGGTCAGGCGGGGAGCTCGGCGAGGTGGGGCGGGTCGGCGCCGGGTCGGGTGCAGGTGATGCCGGCGACGACGATGGCGCGCTCGACGGCCGAGCGCAGCTTCGCGAGGTCGGTGAGGTCGTCGCGGTGGTGGCCGTCGCGCTCCCAGAACGCGATGAACGCACCGCCGAAGGCGTCCCCGGCACCGACGGTGTCGACGACGTCGACACCGGGCACCGGCACCACGAGCTCCTCGTTGGCGAGAAGGAGGCGCACCGAGTCGCCGCCGTCGGTGAAGAGCACCACGGCTGGGCCGAGCGCGAGAAGCCCGCGGGCGACCGCGACCGGGTCGGCGTCGGCGTCGAGGTAGGCGAGGTCGTCGCCCGAGACCTTGACGACGTCGGCCCGCGCCAGCACCCGCTCGAGCCGCGCCCGGTAGCCGGCGTCGTCGGAGATCACCGAGGGTCGGCAGTTCGGGTCGACGAACACCAGGACCCGGTCGGCCACACCGGCCACGAGGCGCTCGACCGTGGCAGCGATGGGCTCGGCGACCAGGCCGAGCGTGCCGACGGCGAGGACGTCGACGTCGTCGCCCACGATCACGTCTCCGTCGTGCAGCTCGGCGGCGGCGGTGCCGTCGAGGTAGAACGTGTAGCTCGCGGCGCCGGACGCGTCGAGCTCGGCGATGGCCAGGGTGGTGTTCAGCCCGGTCCTGGTGGTGACGGGGGTGTCGACGTCGTCGGCGCGCAGCAGCGCGGCGATCCGCCGGCCGAAGACGTCGTCGGAGATCCCGCCGCCGAAGGCCGTCGCCACGCCGAGACGCGCGGCCGTGCGTGCGAGGTTGAAGGGTCCGCCGCCGGGCACCGCCTCGAGGCTGCCGTCGGGGGACACGATGAGGTCGACGAGGGCCTCTCCGACGACGAGGACGGTCACGGTCGTGCCTCCGCTGCGCTGGGTCCCGGCCGCCGGTGGGTCGGGGGCTCCGGGGAAGCGTAGTGAGCCCGCCTGCCGCCCGCCGCCCGACGCCGCCCGGCCGGCCCGCACCCCGCGCTTCCCCGGGGGCGCGACGGCCTGGTCACGAAAGGGGAACGGAACGCGCCAACGAGGGGACCGCGTGGGATAGTCGCGGCCGGACCAAACGGACAGACCGGACACCCGCGGGACCGGTCGACCTGCAGCACTACGGCGATGAGGGGGACTGTGATGGCGAGCCGCCTGCCCGAGGCCGACGAGCTCCTGACCCCGGCCGAGGTCGCGGCGCTGTTCCGGGTCGACCCCAAGACCGTGACGCGCTGGGCCAAGGCCGGGAAGCTGACGTCGATCCGCACGCTCGGCGGGCACCGCCGCTACCGCGCGGCCGAGGTCAGGTCGCTGCTCGGAGACATCCCCGCGCCCCGCGACGCGGCCGAGCCGCTCGCCGAGGGCCAGGGCGCCAGCAGCTAGGGCGCCCGCAGCTCGGACGTCGACGGCTCGGACGTCGGGAGCAGCGCGCGCAGAAGGCCCGCGAGCATGGTGCTCATGCCCTGGGGCGCGGGGTCGCCGTCAGCGTGCTTGTGGTCGCCGAGGTAGCTGGCGAAGGCAGCACCGAGACCGGCGTTGTTGATCACCATCTCGCACAGCGCCAGGGCGTCCTCGCCGGCCAGGTCCGGCTTGGCGAGGCAGAGCGCGACAGCACCGTGCGCGGCGGCCCACAGGCCGGTCGCGACGACCTGCGGGTCGACCCCCGGCGCGAACACCCCGAGGTCGATGCAGCGCGCGACGGCCGAGGTGAGGTGGTGATAGGTCGGTCCGCCCACGATGTCGTCGGCGGTGAACGCCGACACGCTCGAGTCGAGGTGGCCCGGCATGCGCATCATCGCGAGCCGGTACTGCTCGGGGTTCTCCAGCGCGAACCGCGCGTAGACGAGCCCGCGCAGCCGCAGGCCGTCGAACGGGTCGTCGGTGGTGGCGGCCGCCTCCTCCATCACCCGGTCGAGGTCGGCGAACACCGCCTCGCACACCGCGTCCATGAGGGCGGCCTTGTCGGCGAAGTGCAGGTAGATCGAGGGGGTGGAGACGCCGACCCGCTCGGCGACCGCGCGCACGGACACGGCGTCCGCATCGTTGGTCTCGGCGAGCAGCTCGCGGGCGGCGGCGAGGATCTCCTCACGCAGCCGCTCGCCTTCGCCGCGGCGTGCCCGGCGGCGGGGGCGAGCGGGAGCGGAGGTCATGCGGCTCAGCCTACGACCACGGGGTCGTCGCGACGCGGGTCCGCAGGCACGTAGATCTCGTCGTCCGCCTCGCTGATCCCGATGCGGTCGTGCAGGCGCCTCAGCGGGCCGGGGGCCCACCAGTTCGCGTCGCCCGCGATCCGCATGAACGCGGGTACGAGCAGGCCGCGGACGACCGTCGCGTCGACGAGCACCGCGAGGGCGACGCCGATGCCGAGCATCTTGATGATCGTGACGCTGCTCGTCGCGAACGCGATGAACACGATGGCCAGCAGCGCGGCGGCCGAGGTCACCAGCCGGCCCGTGCGCTGCAGCCCGATCGCCACGGCGGCGTTGTTGTCACCCGTGCGGTCGTACTCCTCCTTGATCCTCGAGAGCAGGAAGACCTCGTAGTCCATCGACAGGCCGAAGGCGATGCAGAACATGAGGATCGGCATCGAGGTGTCGAGCTCGCCGGTGACTGTGAAGTTGCCGAGCCACTGCGAGAGGTGACCCTCCTGGAAGATCCACACCATCGCGCCGAAGGTCGCCGACAGGCTCAGCGTGTTCGTCACGAGCGCCTTGACCGGCAGGACGACGGACCCGGTGAACAGGAACAGCAGGATGAACGTCGCGACCGCGATGATGCCGATGGCCCACGGCAGCCGCGATCCCATGGCGTCCTGCGAGTCCGCGAACACCGCCGCGGAGCCGCCGACGTACGTCGTGCCCAGCGGCGACGGCACGGCGCGCAGGTCCGCGACGACCTGCTTGCCCGCGTTGGAGTACGGCTCGACGTCGACCACCACCGAGAGCCACGTGCCGTCGCCGCTCGGTGCGGTGAACCTCGTGCTGGCCGGGTTCGCCGGCGCGACCTGCTTGCCCTCGGCGTAGGAGCCGGTCACCGCGTCGACCCGCGTGACGCCGGGGACCTGCGAGAGCTGTGCGGCGTAGGTCGACACGATGCCGGTGCCGGCGGTGCTCGCCGGTGCGACGACGCTGAGCGGGTCGGACTCGCGCGAGTCGAACTTGTCGCGCAGCAGCGCTCCGGCCTGGGCCGCCTGCGCGGAGGCGGGCAGCACGCGGTCGTCGGTCTGCCCGAAGGTGACGCGGAAGAAGGGCAGCCCGAGCGCGACGAGCAGGGCGACGCCGCCGATGAGCACCGGCCACGGCCGCGCCATCACGAACTGCGACAGGCGGTACCAGAAGCCGTGGTCGGTGACCTCCATCGAGCCCCGCAGCACCCGGAACCGGTTGACCCGCGTGCCCAGCACGGCGAGCAGCGCGGGCAGGACGACGACGGCGGCGATGACGGCGAGCGCCGTGGTGGCGATGCCGGCGTAGGCGAAGGAGCGCAGGAAGAACTGCGGGAAGACCAGCAGCGCCGACAGCGCGATGGCCACGGTGATGCCGGAGAACACCACGGTGCGCCCGGCGGTCGCGACCGTGCGGATCACGGCGTCGTGCGGCTCGCGACCTCGCGCGAGCTCCTCGCGGAAGCGCGTGACGAGGAAGAGCGCGTAGTCGATGCCGAGCCCGATGCCCAGGGCGGTGACGAGGTTGATCGCGAAGATGCTCACGCTCGTCACCTGCGTGGTGAGGAACAGCGCGAGGAACGAGCCGAGGACGGCGACGGCACCGATGACGGCGGGCAGCCCCGAGGCGACGAGCGCCCCGAACACGAGCAGCATCAGGATCATCGTGATCGGGATGGCGATGCTCTCCGCGCGCTGCAGGTCCTTCTCGATCGTGGAGCCGACCTCGCTGAAGACGACCGGTGCCCCGGACACGTGGACGGTCAGGACGCCGTCCGGCGTCGTGCCGGCGAGCTGCTTGGCGATCTCGCCCGCGCGCTTCTGGGCGGCGTCGCCGCTCTCGACCATGCGCGCGGTGATGAGCGCCAGCGAGCCGTCGGTGCTGCGCATGGCCGCGTTGGGGGCGGCCCAGTAGCTCGTGACGTCACGGACGCCGGGCTCCTTCGCGAGCCGCTGGGCGAGCGTGGTGCCTGCGGCGGCCACGGCCGGGGAGTCGACCGACGTGCCGGCCGGGCTTCCGGCGATGACGACGATGTCCGACGGGCCGGCGTCGAAGCGGTCGGCGAGCTCGGTGGCGGCAGTGGCCGAGGCCGAGCCCGGGTCGTCGAAGCCGCCGGAAGACAGCCGGGCGACGACCCCACCGCCGACGACCCCGGCGACGACGACGAAGAGCACGGCGAGCACGAGGATCGGGATGCGGCGCCGGACGGTGAACGCGCCGAGGCGGGCGAAGCCGCGCGGCGCGGGGGCTGCGGCGCCGTGGGCGCCGACGGTGGGTGCGGACATCGGTGCTCCCGGGGGACGAGGTCGACGGAGTGTCGACTGAACACCGCTACGTTAGCCAGGTTCAGTTACCCACGTCAACCTAACGTTGTCAGGAGATCAGGGTCACCGCGTAGGAGTAGGACGTGGTCCGGCCCGATGCGGTCCTGATGTTCGAGACGGTGACCCGGTAGACCTGGTCGACGTGCACGCCCCGGCTCGGGACCGGCACCAGCCGCCAGACCAGGGTCGGGTCGCCGTAGCCGTCGTGCACGGGGTAGCGGACCACCCGGACCGGAGCGCCGCCAGGACCGATCACCCGCACGGTGGCCCGCGCGAAGGAGCTGCCGCGCGCGGACGACAACGACCACAGGCCGCTCGGCTCGGCGGCGCGCGGGAAGTAGCCCGAGGTCGGCCAGCCGTAGTAGGCGGGAACGCCGGCGGGCAGGCGCGCCGGCGAGCCGAGCACGTAGAGGGCGTTGGCCCAGGCGGTGTTGCCGATGCCGATCTGGCCGAGACGGGGGAAGAGCAGCCAGCGGCGGTGCCCGGCGTCGGTGTTGGCGCTGCCCGGGTCGGTGAGGTACATCCCGACGGCGCGTGCGCCCGTGATCCCGAGCGCGAGGTTGGAGTGTGCGGCGCCCGCAGCGGCCTCGCTGGTCCAGCACGCCCACGAGCTCGCCGGCGCGTGCGACAGCGCCCCTTGCGCCTGCATGAGCAGCGCGGTGCGCTGCGCCCGCGCGGAGTAGGCCGGGTTGACGCCGAGGACGGGCGGCATCCCGGACTGCGACCGGGCCCAGTTGATGGCCGACAGCGTCGCCCGGGTGAAGGCGGAACTCGTGCTGCCCGCGTCGCACGAGGACACACGCCCGCTCCACGAGCCGGTGACCCGGGACGGTGCGACGTACTGCGCGCGGTAGGCGGCGAGGACCGCGGCGCGGCTCGTCCGGTCGACCGTCCCCGCGATGACTGGGGCGGCAGGGGTGCTGGCGGTCCGGGGGGCGAGCGAGGACGGCGCGGCGGCGGAGGCCGCGGGCCCGGCGGTGAGGCCCAGGGCGACGCAGGCGGTCGCGGTGGCGACGGCGAGCGGAAGCGCCACGACGGTGACCCGCCGACCGGCATGCCGAACACGCATGGTTCCCTCCCCCCGGTCCCTCCCCAGGGCCGGACGAGGGACGCTACCCGCGGTCGCGCCGGACCGAGCGCCGCGTTCGCCTGAGCGGACGCGCCTGCGGTGGGGCCGCGACACGTCACACGTGCTTCTCAGGGTGCTGACGTGGCACACCCAGGATCGGCGCGCACCCTGCGCGTCAAGGCGCGGTGCGAGCGGTCCGCAACGGCTGTTGGCACCGCGCGCCGACCCGTCGCGAGGGGATGCCCGTGGTCACGACCCCCGAGGAACCGAGCGCCCGAGCCGGAGGGCCCCAGGCGGCCGCCGACGCCCCCGCTGCCCGTGCTGTGGAGGCCACGGTCCGGCGGGCCGGGCTCGCCGCGCTGGTCATGATCCTCGTGGTGATCTTCGTGCTCGACATCCGCATGCCGGACGTCGTCCTGCTCCCCTTCCTGGCGGCACCGGTGGTCGCCGCGGCGACGTTCCTGCGACCCCGCGCGACCGCGTTCGTCGGCATCGTCGCCGTCGCCCTGGGGATGCTGACCGGCGTCGTCGACGGTGGGCTGTCGAGCGACGACTACTGGGTGCGGTTGGCGGGCCTGCTGGTGGTGTGCCTGGTCGCGGTGCAGCTCTCCCGGCTGGCCACGAGCCGTGAGCTCGCCCTGGCCGCACGCGAGAAGCGCTACCGCCTGCTGGCCGACAACGCCACCGACGCCGTGTTCCTGATGGACCTGGAGTGGGTGATCACCTGGGCGTCGCCCACCGTGACCACGCAGCTGGGCTACGCCGCCGACGAGGTGCTCGGCCGGCATCGTCGCGACTTCACCAATGCGGCCGATCGCGACACGGCCGTGGGGCACGAGCTGCGCGCGACCCAGGGTCTGCGCTCGCAGTACGAGGAGCGGTTCGTGCTGGCCGGTGGCACGTCGCGCTGGATGTCCGTCGCCCTGAGCCCCTTCGCCGATGACGCAGGAATCGTGATCGGGTTCGTCGCTGCGCTGCGTGACATCGACGACGAGGTGCGGTTCCGCAAGGAGCTCGACCGCAGCGAGCGCACGTTCCGCCTGGCCATGGCTGGTGCGGCCGAGGGGATGGCGGTGGTCGGCCCCGACGGCCGTTTCGTCGAGGTCAACGGGGTGCTCGGCGAGCTCGTCGGTCGCGACGAGTCATGGCTCATCGAGCATACGGAGGAGAACCTCTTCCCGGACGACGCGAGCGAGTCGATCCGGAGCGTCCGCGACCGGCTGCTCTCGGGCGTCTCGGCGCGCGAGTCGCACCCACGCAGGCTGCTGGAGGCGAACGGCCGCGAGATCTGGATCAACCATGCCGTCGGGCTCATCCGCGACGAGCACGGTGATCCGCTGTTCTACGTCTGCCAGTACCAGGACGTCACGGCCGCCCACGTGGCGCGGCTCGACCTCGCGGGACGGGTCAACCGCGACCCGCTCACCGGTGTCGCGAGCCGGTCCCACCTGCTCGACGTGCTCACCCACACCGACTGGCGCGACCACCGCCGCGGTCTCGGGGTCGGCCTGCTCTACTGCGACATCGACCACTTCAAGACCATCAACGACACGTTCGGCCACGCCGTCGGCGACGACGTGCTGCGGATCGTCGCCGACCGCATCGCCGTGACGGTCCGCGACGGCGACGTCGTCGGACGCATGGGCGGCGACGAGTTCGTCGTGGTGCTGCGCGGGGTCCACGGGGTCCAGGACGCGCAGACGGTCGCCGAGAAGATCCGCACCGCGGTGGCCCGTCCGATCGCTGTCGCCGGCCGGTCGCTGACCTGCCACCTCAGCGTGGGCATTTCCGTTCTGGCGCACGGCGACTCGCTCAAGGACTCCCTCGACCACGCGGACAGTGCGCTCTACGAGGCCAAGCGCAACGGCCGCGACCGTGCCAGCGTCTACGACCGACTCGTCGCGCACCACTGACGCGCGGCACTGACGTGCAGGGCTCGGCGCGGACCACGGGTCAGGGTTCGGCGAGGACGAGCTGGACGCAGGCGGCGAGGTCGGCGACGGCCGTGGTCATGAGCGTCATGGCGCGGGCGTGCTCGGCGTCGCCGACCACGTGCGGGTCGGGCACGTCGTCGTCGAGCGGGTCGTCGACGGGGCCGCGCGCCGCGTCGAGCTCGGCGACGAACCAGCGCAGCTGCGCGCGCGCGTCGTCCGCAGGCGGCAGGGGCACCACCGCGGGCAGCGGACCGGCGGCGATGCCGTGGGCGGCGCGGGCCGCCTGGCGCAGGGTGAAGGTGCGGGTCTGCGCCGCGGGCAGCAGCCGCGCGACCGCGGCTCGGTGCTCGCGGGACGCGGTGAGGATCAGGTCGGCGCTGCGCACGTCCTCGGCGGTGAGCCGTCGCGCCCCGGTCGTCCAGAGCTCCACGTCGTCGACGCCGTACGCCGCGAGCAGGCTGCGCGACCGGGCGCACCGGGTGGCGCCGTCGCGCGCCACGACGCCGGCGCTCGAGACCGCGACGGCGTCGAGGGGCACGCCCGCGCCCGCGAGCGCGGAGCGCAGCAGCAGCTCGATCGCGGGGGAGCGGCAGATGTTTGCGGTGCACACGGCCAGGACCCGCACCGGCCCTGGCTGCACCGTCGACGTCACGCCGCGACGCTATCGGCCGCAGCGCCGCGGCCGGCCGAGCAGGGGGATGGAGGACGACGGCGAGTCCGGAATGTCCGGCAGCGGCCGGGGATCGCAGGGGTCGACGTCGCCGTCCGCCCCCGTCGGACACGGTCACGCGCTAGGCTCGGCGCCATGATGCGTCGTGCGATGACGGCGCTGCTCATCCTCGGCCTCAGCGCCGGTGTGATGGTCGGCGCGGCCGGGGGAGCGTCCGCCTATCCGCCTGGCAAGCACCTGACCGTGGCGGCGGACCCGCACGAGGTGTCGGTGGGCCGTCAGGTCAACGCCATCGCCAAGCACGTCCAGCCGGGCTGCAGCATCACCTTCACCCTCGGCAGCCAGTCCGTCACGGTGCCGGCCACCGGTCGCCACGCGGTCGCGAAGCTGACCGCGCCGACGGCGAAGGGCAAGTACACGCTCACCGCGACGACCACCGGCTGCACCTCGACCGAGCAGGCCTTCACCCGGATCCAGGTCACCAAGCGCGGCAACGACCACGGTCACTGACCCGATCCACGCCTAGTCGGCCTGTGCGGCTATGTCGCTGATCCTGTTGGCGAGGTGCGCGTCCTGCGGCGCGTGCGGATACGCCTGGTGGAACAGCGCGCCTCCGCACCGGGTCCTCGCCCGCTCATCCGCGGACCCGCTGTCGCGCATTGGACATCGCGGCGGACGACGTGACCAAGCACTCATGGGTGACCCTGCCCACTCGCCACGCTGGGAGTAAGGAGTCGACGACCAGGACCCGCCGTAGCGTGAGGTGCATCAACACCGAGTCAAGGAGATCCTCCCGTGAAGGTCTGGGCGCTCAACGTCCTCCCGATGGTCGCGATGGTCGCGTCCGTCGCCGCCGTGGTCATCTACTACGTCGACGTGGTGGCGCGGTAGCACGATCGACACTGACGAGCTGTTCGGTCAGTGTCGCGAGCAGCCAGCTGCGGTAGTGGCGCGAGCTCCATCTCCTGTCCCGCCGGAGCATCTGGTGGGCGAACGGCGACGCGAGGGCGTACATCACGTCTGCCGCATCCGCTGGGGAGAGTCCGGTCCGAAGCCCTCCGAGGCCGGCCAGGTGCCGCGCCACGGACAGGTGACCCGCGTAGGTCGCCCTGGCGCCGGCGTAGGACATGGCGCGCAGCTCGGGGTCGCTTCCCGCTGCCTCCACGCCGACCATGATCAGGGCGGCCGCCCGATCCAACAGCGTGACGCTGACGTCGACGGTCCCGGACAGGACCGCCCGGGGGTCGCGCTCGGCCAGGACCGCTTGCACCTGAGCCCGCTCGTGCACCTGCCGCTCGCCCTCGTCCCCACCGATCGCTACGCCGAGCACGTGACGGAACAGCTCGATCTTCGTGGGGAACGCCTTGTAGAGGGTGCGTTCCGCGACACCTGCGTCGTCAGCGACATCGCGCATGGTGGTGCCGGCGTATCCACGCGTCACGAAGAGGGCAGCGGCGCGCTCACGGATCTCGGCGCGGGTGGCCGCCGCCTGTCGCTCGCGGACATCGGAGCGGTAGGGCCTCTTGACGGCCTCGGGCATCCGGAGCATCCTTCCAATTCAGGGCAGTTCAACTGTACCTAACAAATGGAGGATGGTCATGACTCGACCCGCGATCGACGGCCTGCGGGGCGTCAAGCTGCCCGTGACCGATCTGCAACGCTCCCTGAGCTGGTACCAGCAGGTGTTCGACGTCGCGCCCTGGTTCGAGTTCCCCGACGCGGACGGCGTCGTGCGCGGGGTGCTCTGCACCGTCCCGGGGCTGATCGACTCCGGGCTCGCCCTGCGGGAGAATGCCGATGTGGCGCACGGCATCGCCGGCTTCGACCCACTGAACTGGCACGTCACCGACCTCCCAGCACTCCAGGACTGGGCGTCCTTCCTCGACTCGATCGACGTCGCGCACTCACCGGTCATCGAAGCGAGCCTGGGCTGGCTGCTCGTGCTCCACGATCCGGACGGCATCGAGCACCACCTCTACACCAGGTCCGAGCACGGCATCGATCACTCCGACCGCCCCGGGTACGGTCGGCCGGTCATGGCCACGAGCTGACGGACTCGGAGACCATGTCTGAAGAACGCAGCTAGGCACTCGGAGTGCGGTCCGCGATGCGCTTCATGATGCGGGTGAGGTCTGCGACGTCGCGATCGTCGAGCGCGTCACCGACGACCTGCTGCAGCCATGCGTGATGACGGTCGCGTGCCTTCCGGACCAGCGACCTGCCACGCGGTGTGATCCTCGCGAACGTCGACCTGGCATCGCTGGGGTCGGGCTCGCGTCGGATCAGCTGCGAGGCCTCCATGCGGTCCAGGAGCTTCGAGAGTCCCGACGGTGAGAGCACGATCGACGAGGCCAGCTCGGTCAGTCCCAGCCGTCCACCCGCAAGGTCCAGCTGCATCAGCACGTCGTAGCGCGGCATCGTGAGGCCGCTGTCGTGACGCATCTGGGCCTCGACCTGGTCCCAGAGCCGCGCGTACGTGCGGACGAGCGCCATCCAGGCCGGCGTCCAGCGTTCCACCGTGTCGGTCGTCATGGAACCAGCATACGTGAAGTACTTGACATGCCAAGTGTCCGGGGATATTACTTGTCGTGCCAAATACTATGTCGACTCCCCCGGAGCGTGTCATGAGCACCACGAACTATGCAGTCGTGCACTTCTTCCCCGGAGGCACCTCGGCCAACTACGAGGCGTCGATCCACGCGGTCCACCCCGGCGAAGGAGTCCTCCCCGTCGGCCAGGTCTTCCACGCAGCCGGCCCCTCGGAAGGCGGCTGGACGATCCTTGCCGTCCACGAGACCCAGGAGAGCTGGGAGTCCTTCCGCGACACCATCCTGATCCCCCGCATGCAGCAGGGCATCGAGGGTGGGTTCCCGACCCCGCCCACCGAAACCACCATCGACCTCTACAGCATCGTCAACTAGCGATGAGCGGGGCCGCTGACCGTACGGGGTGAGCGGCCTCACGGCGGCAGACAGACCAGCGCACGGACGATTGCGCCCCGCCGGCAACGCGCACCGCGCCACACTGCCATTCCGACCGCACGCGGTCGGCCCACGAAGGAGATTGCGATGATCACAGCGACGATGGCGGTCGCCACGATCCCGGTCACAGACCTGGAACGGGCGAAGCAGTTCTACGGCGAGATCCTCGGCCTGAAGTTCCTCTGGGAGACGCCCGTCTCCGTGCGCTTCCGCACTGGGACCGTCAGCGAGATCTCGATCTTCAAGCGCCCACCTATCACGACCGAGCACACCCTCGCCCACTTCGAGGTCGACGACATCGAGGCCGAGGTCGCAGCGCTGGTCGACCGCGGCGTCACGTTCCTCGACTACACCGACGGACCCTTGGCCACGACCGGGCACATCGCCCAGCTCGGTCCTGCACGTTGCGCGTGGTTCCTCGACCCCGACGGCAACACCCTCGGGATTCGCCAGGGCTAGCAGGAGAGACTTCCGGCGCGCCGGCCTCGAGATGCCGGCGTGCTCCGCTAGCTGCCTGCTGGCATCGGACGCTCTCGAGTGTGGGCTCCCGGGAGGGCTGTCGCGTTGCCCAGGTCGGTCACGGTGCCGTCCGGCCCGACCGTCACGACGCTGAGGTTGCCGCTCGGCCGCTGGACCCGGGTCGCGAGGATCTCGGCCTCGCTGAACCTGAATGCCGGCATCCAGAGCCCGTCGTCGTTCGAGCCCTGGTGGGTCAGCTGCGCGACTCCGCTGCCGTCGGGTCGGACGGAGAAGAGGTTCTGAGGTGCCTGGGTGGGGTCGAGCGGGTCGTGTCCACCCTGGGCGAAGACGATGCGGTCGGCCGGGGGTCCCAGTCGGGGTACGAGGCGTACGACGTGAACGGTCGGATGATCGTGAGCTGGGGCTTGCTCGCCGTCAGGTCGACGACGGCGATCGCACGGCCGATCGTCTGATCGGTGTCGTTGCCGTCATCGATGAACCGGGTGATCTGGACGACGAGCGACTTCCCGTCAGGTGACCACCGTGGACCATCGACGTAGTTCGCTCCGCTGGTGGACAGCACCGTGACGACGTCTTTGGTCGTGACGTCGACCGTCTGCAGCTTCGAGCCGGGGTTGTGCCCGTTGACGTTGTCCACCCTGCGAATGCGATGCGCGTGCCGTCGGGCGACCATGCCGGAGAGTCGGCGTCGCGACACGGCGCCTGGCAGTCGACGATCCGCTCGATGTCGGAACCGTCCCAGCGCGACACCCAGATGTCCCGGGTGCCGTCCGGCTCGTCGGTGACGAACGCCAGGCGTTGTCCGTCTCGGGAGAAGTCGGCGTGCCGCGCAGTCGCCGACAGGTCGCCCACCGCAGCCTGGTCACCCGTACCGTCGGGCAGCACCCGATGCAGGCCGGTCTCGGACTGGTAGACGATCCAACCCCGCCGATCGGTCGACGGCGTCGTGCTCGAGGTGGCTGGTACGACGGACTGCGCACCGGTGGTGCCGGAACTGCACCCCGCGAGCAGCGGCCCTGCAAGGGTGAGCGTGGCAGCGATCGCAGTGGGTGGGCGCATCTCTCCCCCTGGAGGCACGACGGAACGGTCTACTTGACGGTGGGGCGGAGCCGGGGGTGGGTGCCGAACATCGGTCCCGACGACGTCGCCGATGTCAGCCCCGACCCGTCGAGCGCGATCACGGCCATCGTCGGGTTGCCGAAGTCGTCGCCCTCGACGGCGGTGAAGATGATGTGCGAGCCGTCCGGGGTGAAGGTCGGCTGGGTGGCTCGGGTCTGCCCCTTGGTGAAACGGGTGATCTGGGTCAGGTGAGACCCGTCGGGCCGGACCGTGTACAGGTTGGACGGTCCGGTGAGGTCCGGCCACACCCGGGTGTAGAACAGGACGAGGTCCTGGCTCGGGTGCCAGTCCGGGTAGGTGGCCCCCAAGCTCCACGGCGTGATCACCCTCGCAGCGGCCACGTGGTCGGTCACCGGCACCGTCGCGATGGCCGTCCCGGTGATCGTGCCCGTGGGGCCAAGGTTCGTGTAGTGCTGGACGTCGAACACCAGTGTCCGGCCGTCGGGTGACCAGCGTGGCCCGGTCAGGTTGTCCGTTCCCGCCGCTCGCGTGATCGTCCGGATCCGGCGCGTCTGCAGGTCCAGGACGGCGATGCGCGTGTTGACGTTGAAGTCCCCCTTCGCGTCGAACACGGCGAAGGCGAGGGTACGTCCGTCCGGTGACCACGCCGGGTCGTCGGCCTCCGCGCACGGGAGCTCGCAGTCGAACACCCGGTCGAGGTTCCCGCCGTTCGCGTCGGACAGCCACAGGTCGCGAGTCACGATGGCGGCACCGTCCTGCCGCGCGTCGTCGGCCGCGAAGACGATGCGCTGACCGTCCGGGCTCCAGTCCGGATGCACCTGCCAGCCCTTGGCGGGAAGAGGCACGTCAGGAGTTGCCCAGTGGTCCCCGGTGCCGTCCGGCCGGACCATGCGGTTGCCGGCGCGCCCACCGTCGCCTCCCGTGATCGGGCCTTCGTCGACGATCCAGGAGTCGGCGACCCCGACGCGATCGCTCGCAGGGGAGGCCGCGCTTCCGCTCGGGCTCGACGCCGACACGGAGCTCGCGCCAGAGCTCGCCGGACGCGCGGTGCTGGGCGAGGCACTCGTCGACGAGCACGCGGCCAGAGCCACCAGTGCGATCGCCACCCCGAACCGACTCAGCATCAGATCCCCCTACTCGTGCGCTTTCTAGGGCAGTTGGTCCACGACCGAGGACGGCACCCAGCCCACGAAGCTCCCGTCGAGGTGAAGCCCGGGGCTGCCATCAGGGTGCAGGACGTACACGGTGAACGTGGCGGTCTTCGCTGCGTCCGGGGAGGTGACGGACGCCGCGATGAGCATGGCGTCGTCAGGGGAGTTGGCGATGATGCCCCAGCCGTTCGAGGGTGGGCTGTCGACGGGCGTCGAGCTGATCGCACGTGTGTGCCGGGTGGCGTCGGCGCGCGCGAGGGTCACCGCCGGTGCTCCGGTGGTGTTCGTGAGCAGCAGCCAGGCGGCGTTCCCGTCGGCGGTGAGGCTGGTGTCGACCAGCCGCAGCGGTGCGAGGTCGTGCGCGTACCAGGTCGTGGCGGTTCCGCCGGAATCGCTGACTCTCAGGGTCTGTGAGTCACCCGCTTCGGTCTCCCGCGGCCCGCACGGATTGCATGCGCCCTGCGCGATCCAGCTGCCGCCCGCCGCGATGTACCTCGAGGAGCGGAACCACAGTGCAGGCACGCCGGGGCGTAGCGGCGAGCCGTCGATCGGGGTCACTGCGCTCGGACGGTTGGACTCGTCCATGTACAGCAGGCCCGTGCTGTCGGCGGCCCAGACGGGATCGGGGCCGCCGCCCGGAGGTCTCGACAGCGAGAGGGTTCGCATCGACCCGGTGGCCGGGTCGATGACGACTGAACGCCCCTGGGGGTTGTCCACGGTGGCCATCATGACGAAGAGGAGCTGTCCGTCGGGGCTCCACGCTTGTTTGTCGACGTATCCCTCGATCGTGCGTGGCGGCGTGGAGGGATGCTGCAGGTCCAGGAGCGACATCGAGTCGCCCGCCATCGACGTCTGGAAGTGGGGCCCAGGGTTGTCCGTCGAGAGCCAACCAGCGGTCGACACATACGTACTGGGGAGGTTGGCGGCTATGAGACCGGAACCCTTCAGGTCGCGCGACCAGCGCACGGCGCCTGAGCCGTCGAGAACCACGAGCGTGGTGCCTCGCAGGACCATGACGTCGAAGGGCCCCGTCGGGGGTGGGACGGGTGTGGGGCCCGAGACTGACGGTGTCAGGGTGCGGCTGTCGACGGGCTGAGGCGCAGCACCGAGGTGGGGACGCACCGCGAGGGCCCCCACGATCAGAACCAGCACGATCATCGCCAGGACGGATCCCTGCTGTGCGATCGTCCGTCGCCGACTCGATACGGGAATCCGCGCGAGCCCTCCGTTGACGTCGAACGTGCCCGCTGCGGTGTCACGCAGGTCCTGTGCGGCGGACCGGGCGAGGTCGTCGATGCTCATGAGGACGCCTCCGTCCCGAGCCGGTCCACAAGCACGGCACGCGCTCGGGTCAGGTGGACCTTCACCGAACCCTCCGAGCACGCCATAGTCGCCGCGATGTCGGCCACGCCGAGGTCGTAGACGTAGCGCAGCGCCGCGGCCTGGGCCTGCCTGCGCGGCAGTCGGCGGACCTCGGCCCAGAACGGCTCGTGCCGCTCGTCGAGCTCCGGCGCGGGCGGCGGCTGGGACGCGAGCCGCAGGACCGCCCGGGTCTCGGCACCGCGACGTCGCAGCAGTGACGTGGCGTGCTGGGCGCAGACGCGTCGCACCCACGCCTCGGGGTTCTCGTAGGCAGCGACCTCGGGCCAGCGCCGGTAGGCCGCTAGCATCGCCTCCTGCGCGAGGTCGTCCGCCGCGGCGGACCCGCTGAGCGCGCGGGCCAGCGCAACGAACCGGGGCATCTCCCGGCGGTAGAACTCGTCGTACGAGCGGGCCCGCGGGTCTACCGGGTGCTGGGTCGGCGCAGTGACTGCGTGGTCGTCGGAGATGACCTCGGCCGAGGCGTCGCCCAGCACCGTCGCCGGTTCCACGGCGGCGTCGGGCCAGCTCCGCATGTCGTCCACACAGGATTAGTCGCGTCAGCGACCCGTGGGGATGACACATCTTCGGACATCGTCGTTCCCCGCACCGACCCCGACCGTGGAGCCGGCCTGCGACAGGTCCGCATCGGGCAGATACTCGAGGTGAGGAGCGGTCTCGATGAGGTCCCTTCCGCGGATCGAGGTAGCCGTTCCGTAGGAGGTCGCCATGACAACCAAGAAGGAGACCCCGCAGGGTAGTGCCGCTTCCCTCCCGGTCGAGCACATGCCTCCCCTCAACGTCACCACCGAAGGCATCCCCGCGCTGGAGCACGCGGACGCGGCGGGACCGTCGCCCAGTGAGCCCAGTGAGCCCCGTGAGCTCAGTGAGCGCAGTGCTCGCACGGCCGCGTGGGCCATCGTGATCGCGAGTGTCCTGGTGGTCGTGGTCGCCATGACGCTGCTCGTCGCCTCGGGGCTGAACGCGGCGTCGGCCGCCGGCTTCCAGTTCCACCCGTCTGGTGAGCGGGGATACGTCGCCGTCTGGCACGTGAACCACGTCGGCTGATCCGGCGGATCCACGCGCGGCATCCGAGGGGCATTCGACTCACCTGTCGTGCGTGGGCCTCTGGACGTCCGGCTCAGGCGGTGCAGGTCGGGCCGGCATGCACCGCGACCGTCTGCGGGATCGACATCGGCTGGATCCCGACCGTGGGCGCGGGCGTCGCGGCCGTGTCGAAGGGCTCGAGCATCCGGACCTCGACGGTGCTGGTCTGGCCTGGGTCGAGTGGGAGGTCGACGCGCCAGACCGGGTGGCCGCGCTCGAGCCCCTCGCTGACGTCGACGGCATGCCTGTCGACGGTGGTGGCCGAGATCGAGGAGTCCACGGGGCCGTAGAGATAGAGCAGGACCAGCGTCGACCCCTTCGGTGCCGAGGCCTGCTCGGCGTCGGTCAGGTCCAGCCGGCCGGTCACATAGGCGGGCAGGCCGGATGCGGGGGCCTTGTCGGTCACGGTGACGCGCAGCGTGCTGGTCGGCCCGTCCGCGCTGCACGCGCCGCGGGTGTAGTCGACCGACACCGCGGTGTAGGCGTCGAGCTTGTTGCCTCCGCCGTTGTTGACCACGGCCATCGCGAAGGGACCCGCGGCGTCGGGGAGCACGCCACCCACGGCGTAGGTCGCCAGCAGCGCCTGCTCGTCGGGGTGCGCGGACCAGACCAGGAAGTGGCCCTCGGAGATCGGACGGCGCAGGGCCTTCACCAGCGGCCCCAGCGAGACCTGCCCGGCGGACAGCTTCTGGAACACCGACTGCACGAGCTCGACGACGACGGCGTCCTTGTCGGCGACGACCGGGAAGCGGGCGTAGATGTCCTCGGTCAGGAACTTCACGGCGGAGGCGGAGTCGACGGTGACACCGCGGACGGTGATCGGCCCGGTGCCGGCCAGCAGCGCGGCGACGACGGTCTGGTCGAGGGCGATCACGCCGTCGAGTGGCGCTCCGCCGCGGGCCTTCCAGCCGTCGAGCACGAGCTGGGCGGTGTAGGGGAAGTGCGGACTGAGGTTGAGCCCGGCCCACTCGGTGGCGTCGGCGCCCCACAGCTGCTGGAAGTCGGTCGGCAGGTTCTGGTCGGGGATGACCGGGCCCGCGTCGAGGATCTTGCGCGGGCTGGCCTCGACGAGGGTGACCTTGCCGGCATCGGTGCGGAGCACGGCGTAGGCGCCGACGAGACCACCGGTGCCGCGCGCCTCAGCGAGGTTCTCCAGGGCGACGAACCAGGTCCGTGGCCCGGCCGACCCCAGCAGGTGGGCCACGAGCGGGACCGTCGTCGCCGCGGCACGCAACGGTGTCTCGGCGTCGACGAGCGCGGTGCGCAGCCGCGCGATCTCGTCGGCCTGTGCAGCACTGAGTCCGGCGGGATCGACGTCGGTGAGGTCGCGCGCCGCTTCGCCGGATCGCGTCGCGAGGGCGGAGAGCACCGGGCCCAGAGCGGCCACCGCCGCGACGTCGATGCGGCCGCCCGAGGCCGCGATGGCCGCCTTGTCGAAGCGGGGCAGC
>DATCCY010000101.1:0-13843 GCA_036510975.1 Candidatus Nanopelagicales bacterium | reverse complement strand
TTTGCCATAGGCCAAAGACGAAGGCCCAGGTCGCTGACCTGGGCCTTCGCTTGTAGCCCCGACGGGATTCGAACCCGCGCTACCGCCTTGAGAGGGCGGCGTGCTAGGCCACTACACAACGGGGCCGTGCTACTCGGGACGGCTTCCGTGGCGGGAAGCCGGACCAGCGGACCGAGACGCTACCGGAGCACGCGAAGGGGGGCCAAATCAACGCAGGAGTGGCACCGCTCACGCTTCGGGTGATCGTCACGATCAGCTGGGGTACCAGGACTCGAACCTAGACTAACTGAACCAGAATCAGTTGGGCTGCCAATTACCCCATACCCCAAGGCCTTCGACCCTCGCGGGACGACGACGCCCAGAATGATAGCCCGAGCGCGCGGTCGCGCCCAAACCGGACGTCAGCCGATCGCCGCAGCCAACCTGCCGAGCGCGCGCTCGCGGCCGAGCAGCTCGATCGACTCGAACAGCGGCGGTGAGATACGACGGCCGCTCACGGCCACCCGCACGGGGCCGAACGCGACCTTGGGCTTGAGGCCGAGGCCGTCGACGAGCGCGGCGCGCAGCGCCGCCTCGATCTCGACGTGGCCGAACGGCTCGAGGGCCTCGAGCGCGTCGCGGGCAGCCTGTAGCGCGGGCCGGGCCTCCGCTGTGAGCACTCGCTCACGGTCCTCCGGGTCGACCCTGAACCGCTCGTCCGGGACCAGGAGGAAGAGCAGCTGCTCGGCACCGGCCTTCAGGGTCTCCATCCGCTCCTGGACCAGCGGGACCGCGGCGTCGATCGTCGCCTGCTGCGCCGGAGTCGGGACCCCGTCGATCGCACCGACGGCGTCGAGGTAGGGGATCATGCGCCGGGCGAGGTCCTCGGCGCTGATGTGCCGGATCCAGTCGCCGTTGATGGCGATGCACTTCTTGGAGTCGAAGCGTGCGGGGTTGGGCTGCACGCGGTCGAGGTCGAAGAGCCGTGCCAGCTCGGTGGGCGAGAAGAACTCGAGGTCGTCGCCGGCCGACCAGCCGAGCAGCGCGAGGTAGTTGAGCAGGCCCTCGGGGAGATAGCCCTCCTCGCGGTAGAGGTTCAGCGAGCTCTGCGGGTCCCGCTTGGAGAGCTTCTTGTTGCCCTCCCCCATGACGTAGGGCAGGTGGCCGAAGCGCGGCGTGGTGCCGTCGCCGACGCCGATCTGCGCGAGGGCGGCGTACATCGCGAGCTGGCGCGGCGTGCTCGAGAGCAGGTCCTCGCCGCGCAGCACGTGGGTGATGCCCATGAGCGCGTCGTCGACCGGGTTCACCAGCGTGTAGAGCGGCTCACCGTTCCCGCGGACGATGACGTAGTCGGGCACGTGCTCGTTCTTGAACTCGATCGGACCGCGGACGAGGTCGTCCCAGCCCCAGTCCTGGTCGGGCATCCGCAGGCGCAGCACCGGAAGCCGACCCTCGGCACGGAACGCGGCCCGCTCCGCGTCGGTCAGGTCGCGGTCCCTGTTGTCGTAGCCCAGCTTCGGGTCCTGCCCGGCGGCCCGGCGACGCGCCTCGACCTCGTCGGGCGAGGAGAAGGACTCGTAGGCCAGTCCCGCGGCGAGCAGCCTCGTGGCCACGTCGGCGTAGAGGTCGAGACGCTGGCTCTGGCGGTAGGGCTCGTGCGGGCCGCCGACCTCGGGGCCCTCGTCCCAGTCCAGGCCGAGCCAGCGCAGCGCGCCGAGGAGGTCGTCGTAGGACTGCTCGGAGTCGCGCGCCGAGTCGGTGTCCTCGATGCGGAAGACGAACGTGCCGCCCGTGTGGCGGGCATACGCCCAGTTGAACAGCGCCGTGCGCACCATCCCGACATGCGGGTTCCCGGTGGGAGACGGGCAGAAGCGGACGCGGATCGGGGACGAGCCGGTGGTGGGCAGCGGGGCGGGGAGGTCAGTCACGCAGGGTCACCCGGTTCGTGAGAGTGCCGATGGAGCTGATGGAGACGGAGACGGCGTCGCCGTCGATGAGCGGGCCGACGCCCGCCGGGGTGCCCGTGAGGATCACGTCGCCCGGCAGCAGGGTCATGACGTTGCTGATCCACGCCACCAGCTCCTCGGCCCCGCGGACGAGCAACGAGGTGCGCGAGTCCTGCCGGACGTCGCCGTTGACCCGGCAGGAGATCGCGAGGTCGTCGGGATCGACGTCGGTCTCGATCCACGGGCCGAGCGGGCAGAACGTGTCGAAGCCCTTCGCGCGGCCCCACTGGCCGTCGGTCCGCTGCAGGTCGCGCGCCGTGACGTCGTTGGCGCAGGTGTAGCCGAGGATCACCTCGTGCACGCGCTTGATCGGCACCTCGCTGCACAGCCGGCTGATCACGATCGCGAGCTCGGCCTCGTGCTCGACCTGCTCGGACTGCTCGGGCAGCGCGATGCGGTCGCCGGGACCGATCACCGACGTCGAGGGCTTGAGGAAGATCATCGGCTCGGTGGGGACCTCGCCGCCCATCTCGGCCGCGTGGGCTGCGTAGTTCTTGCCCACCGCGATGATCTTGCTCGGGAGCACCGGTGCCAGCAGCCGGACGTCGGCGTACGGGATCGCCGGTCCGGGGGCCTCGAACGACCCGAACGGGTGCCCGACGATCGCGGTCACCGTGGTGTCCTCGCCGACCTCGCCGTCGGGGCCGACGCCCTGGACCACGCCGAAGGAGACGATGCCGTCCGGGCCTGCGAACCTCGCGATCTTCACACCCCGACCCTAGTCGGTGGGCGCGTTGGTCTCCGCCGCTCGCCCGGCCTTGAGGAGGCCGTAGGCGACCGCATCCTCCAGCGCGAGCCACGAGGCCGCGATGACGTTCTCGTGCACGCCGACGGTGGTCCAGTCGTGCACGCCGTCGGTGGTGCCGACGAGCACGCGGGTGATCGCGTCCGTGCCGCTGCCGCCGTCGAGGATGCGGACCTTGTAGTCGATCAGCTCGAGGTGGGCGAGCTCCGGGAAGGCCGTGGTGAGCCCGGCGCGCAACGCGTTGTCGAGCGCGTTGACCGGGCCGTTGCCCTCTCCGGTCGAGATGATCCGATCCCCGCCCGCGTGCACCTTCACCGTCGCCTCGCTCACCACGCTGCCGTCCTCGCGCTGCTCGACGATCGTGCGCCAGGACTCGACCCAGAAGTGACGACGCCGCTCGCCGGCCATCTCGTCGCGCAGCAGCAGCTCGAAGGAGGCGTCGGCAGCCTCGAAGGTCCAGCCGCTGCTCTCGAGGTCCTTCACCCGGTCGACGACGCGACCGAGCACGGCGTTGTCGTTCGACAGGTCGATGCCGAGCTCGCGACCCTTGAGCTCGACGGAGGCGCGGCCGGCCATCTCGGTGACGAGAACCCGCATGTCGTTGCCGACCAGCTCGGGGTCCATGTGATTGTAGAGCTCGGCGTTGACCCGCAGGGCGCTCGCGTGCAGGCCTGCCTTGTGCGCGAACGCCGAGACTCCGACGTAGGCCTGGTGGGTGTTCGGCGGCAGGTTCGCGATGTCAGCGAGCGCGTGGGAGACGCGCACCATCTCGGTGAGCCTCCCCTCGGGCAGGACCCGCATGTCGAGCTTCATCTCCAGGTTGCCCACGACGGCGAACAGGTCGGCATTGCCGGTGCGCTCGCCGTAGCCATTGGCCGTGCACTGCACGTGCGTGGCACCGGACTCGACCGCCGCGATCGTGTTCGCGACCGCGCACGCCGTGTCGTCCTGGCAGTGGATGCCCAGGCGTACGCCGGAGCGCTCGAGGACGTCGGCCACGACGGCGCCGATGCGGCTCGGGAGCGTTCCCCCGTTCGTGTCGCACAGGACGCCGACGGACATCCCCGCCTCCGCCGCCACCTTGAGCAGGGCGACGCCGTAGTCCGGGTCGTGCTGGTAGCCGTCGAAGAAGTGCTCGCAGTCGACGAACACCCGACGCCCGTGCGCGACGAGGTGGGCCACGGTGTCGCGCACCATGGCGAGGTTCTCCTCCGGCGTTGTGCGCAGCGCCTCGGCCACGTGGCGCACGTCGGACTTGGCGACCAGGGTGATCACCGGGGCGCCGGAGTCGAGCAGTGCCTGGACCTGGGCGTCGTCCTGCACCGCGACACCGGCCTTGCGGGTGGACCCGAAGGCGACGAGCTGCGCATGCTTGAGGTCGAGCTCGGTGCGCGCGCGCTCGAAGAACTCGGTGTCCTTCGGCAGCGCCCCGGGCCAGCCGCCCTCGATGAACCCGACGCCGAGCTCGTCGAGCAGCCGGGCGACCGCGATCTTGTCGGTCACGGAGTACGAGATGCCCTCGCGCTGGGCTCCGTCGCGCAGCGTCGTGTCGTAGACGTGGAAGGCGTCGGTCGTCATCTCAGGTCCTCTGTCGGTCTGTCGGTCTGTCGGTCTGTCGGTGTGATCGGTCTGCTCGGGCTCGGTCGGGCGGTGTCGGGCAACGAAAAAGCCCCCCGCACGGGTGCGAGAGGCTGCGCGTCGGCGACGGGGTCGCGGACGCGCTAGGTAATGATCACTAGGTGAGTCACCCGTCCAGGGTGCCACACCATCCAGTGCGCGGACAGCCCCGTCTCACGAGACGGACACCACATCAGCGACCCCACAGGCTCGCGACGTACCCTCCTCGGGTGGACGACACGGGAACCTCCGGCGCCCCTGACGGGCTCGAGGCCCCGTGGGTGCGCGACGGCGTGCATCCCGACGACGTCACCGCACCCCAGCCTCCCGTGACCGAGGCGCAGGCGGCCGCAGCCGTCGCCGCGGCCGACGGGGTCGCCGCGGAGCACCCGCACGCCGGCCCTGCCAGCGACCCCGTGTCGGCCCCCGGTCACCACGTGGCACCCGTGGCGGTCCCCGCCGAGTCGCGTCGACGCGGCCTGCTCGCGGTGGCGGCGGTGACGGCCGGTGTCCTCGTCTTGGGCGTCGTGGGAGCCGTCGCCCTCCAGCGCGCCGCGGGGTCGTCGGTCACGGGCGCCGGAGCGGCCTCCTCGCCCGCGGTGACGTCCTCACCCGCGGTCGGCCTCACCCCGGCCGCCTCGGAGCCCGCGGACGCCACCGACACCGCGGTCCCGCCGCCTCTTGCGCCTGCGCAGGACACCCTCGTGCTCGGCGACTCGCTCGGCCTGGTCGTCTACCCCTGGCTCGCCGACCTGCTCCCCGACCGTTACGTGTCCTATCAGGCGGAGGTGGGTCGGTCCACGCCCGCCACGGAGAAGCAGCTCGACTCCGTGGGAGCCGTGCCGCCGGTCGTCATCGTCAGCTCGGGCACCAACGACCCTGTGGCCAACGTGCTCGAGGAGTCCGCCCGCCGGATGCTCGACTCCCTCGGACCCCGGCGCTGCGTGGTGTGGGTCGACATCGTGCGCCCCGACCGCATCGGCGACTCGCAGACGGCGATGAACGCGGCGCTGGACCGTGCGACGTCCGGACGCGCGAACGTGCGCGTCCTGCGTTGGTCGCAGCTCGTCGAGGCCCACCCCGAGTGGATGTCCGGCGACGGCATCCACCCGAACGAGGCCGGCTCGCAGGGTCGGGCCGAGGCATTCGCGCAGGCGGCGCAGGGGTGCAGCGCCCTCGACCCCGCCGCACCGCGGGCCCGGCGCGAGGTCCTCCCGCAGAGCGCCTTCTGGGGGCCCGTCTCGGGGCAGTACCGACCCCCGTCGGGAAGCCGGTCGAGCTCCTCGGCCACCGGCCGCGGTACGCCGACGACGTCGACCAGCGCCTCACCGTCGACCTCCGGCAGCGCGTCGTCGACGTCGCGCACCCCGTCCGTGGCTCCGACGACCTCCGGCGCCGCGCCCGCACCACCGGCGCCGACGACCTCCGTGCCCCCGCCGGACTCGCCGACGACGCCGCCGGACCCCGTGGTCAGCACCACGCCGGCAGCCCAGGAGTCGACGTCCAACGCCGCCACGCCACCCACGACATCCGTGCCCGAGTCCACCCCCGCAGCCACCTGAGCGTTCAGCGCATCGCGGCTCAGGGGGCGGCGACGAGCGGGTGCATCCAGCCGTGCACGTCGTCGGCGCGACCGGTCTGGATCTCGAGCAGGGCCTCGCGCAGCCGCATCGTCACCTCGCCTGGCCCGCCGTCGCCGACCGTCCACGAGTGCGCGGCGCTCTTCACCGTGCCGACCGGCGTGATCACGGCAGCAGTGCCGCAGGCGAACACCTCGCTGATCTCGCCCGTGGCGTTGCCCTCGCGCCAGTCGTCGATGTTGATCCGGCCCTCCTCCGCGCCATAGCCGAGGTCCTTGGCCACCTGCAGGAGCGAGTCGCGGGTCACGCCGGCGAGAAGGCTGCCGCTCAGCTCGGGGGTCACGATGCGGGCGCTCGGGCCGGACCCGTGGACGAAGAAGAGGTTCATCCCGCCCATCTCCTCGACCCAGCGGTGCTCGTGGGCGTCGAGCCACACCACCTGGTCGCAGCCCTGCTCCGCGGCCTGGGCCTGCGCGATGAGGGACGCGGCATAGTTGCCCGCGAACTTGGCCTCGCCGGTGCCACCCGGTGCCGCGCGCACGTACTCCGTCGACAGCCACACCGACACGGGGCGCACGCCGCCCTTGAAGTAGGCACCGACGGGCGAGGCGATGAGGACGTAGAGGTACTCGTTGGCCGGCCGGACGCCGAGCCCGACCTCCATGGAGAACATGAACGGGCGGAGGTAGAGCGACTCCTCCGGGTCGGAGGGGACGTAGGCCTGGTCCTGGTCGACGAGCGCCTCTATCGAGGCGAGGAAAAGCTCCTCCGGCAGCTCCGGCATCGCGAGGCGCACGGCCGAGCGCTGGAAGCGTCGGGCGTTGGCCTCGGGTCGGAACGTCGCGATCGACCCGTCGGCCTGGCGGTAGGCCTTGAGTCCCTCGAAGATCGCCTGCCCGTAGTGCAGGACGTTGGTCGCGGGGTCGAACGGGATCGGCGCGTACGGCACGAGTGCTGCGTCATGCCAGCCGGCGTCCTCGGTCCATCGGATCGTCACCATGTGATCGGTGAAGTACTTGCCGAACCCGGGGTTCTCCTGGATCGCCGCGATCTCGGCGGCGGTGCGCGGCGCTGCGCAGGTCGTGCGTGGGATGGTCGTGGTGGACATGGGCTGAAACTACCTCTCGGGGCGAGCGGATGAGGGCGAGGCCTGATCCAGCCGAGCGAGCCGCTGGATCAGCCGGCTACTCGCCCCGCGAGCGCGTCGCCGATCTGCGAGGTCGAGCGCACGGCCGAGCCGCGCTCGACGAGGTCGGCAGCGACCGCTGCCTCCACCTCCGCCGCCGCCTTGTCCTCACCGAGGTGGTCGAGCAGCATTGCGACCGACATCACCGTGGCGGTCGGGTCGGCCTTGCCCTGGCCGGCGATGTCCGGGGCCGACCCGTGGACCGGCTCGAACATGCTCGGGTGGACCCGGCTCGGGTCGAGGTTGCCGCTCGCGGCGAGGCCGATGCCCCCCGCGATCGCGGCACCGATGTCGGTGATGATGTCGCCGAACAGGTTGTCGGTGACGACGACGTCGAACCGCTCGGGGTTCGTGATGAAGAACATCGTCGCCGCGTCGACGTGGCAGTAATCGGTCTCCACCTGCGGGTGCTCGGCGGCGACGGCGTCGAAGGTGCGCTGCCACAGGCTGCCGGAGTGCACGAGGACGTTGGTCTTGTGCACCAGCGTCACCCTGTTGCGGCGGCGCGTGGCGCGGGCGAACGCGTCGCGCACGATGCGCTCCACGCCGTAGGCCGTGTTGATGCTCTCCTCGGTGGCGACCTCGTGCGGCGTGCCCACGCGCAGGACGCCGCCGGCGCCGGCGTAGGGGCCCTCGGTGCCCTCGCGGCACACCACCATGTCGATGTGCTCCGGGCCCTTGCCGGCCAGAGGCGTGGTCACCCCCGGGTAGAGCTTCACCGGGCGCAGGTTCACGTGGTGGTCGAGGGCGAAGCGCAGACGCAGCAGCAGACCGCGCTCGAGCACTCCCGGCGGCACGCTCGGGTCGCCGACCGCGCCGAGCAGGATCGCGTCGGCGGTGCCGAGCTCGGCGAGCACGGAGTCCGGGAGCACCTCGCCCGTGGCGTTGTAGCGACGCGCGCCGAGGTCGTACTCGGCCCGGTCGAAGGTGATCCCGTGGCGTGCGGCGGCGACGTCGAGGACCTTGAGGCCCTCGGCCACGACCTCGGTCCCGATCCCGTCGCCGGGGATGACCGCGAGGCGATACTGCGTCGACATGTCCCGGATCGTACGGCCGCGTCCCACCATCCGACACCGCCGTCTCATTCCTCGGACACCCTGAGCGGCGGAGAGTCGACATTGAGGTCCGCGCTGCTACCCTTCTCCGGATGACTCACGTGGCACTGCTCCTTAGCGGCCGCAGCGGGGCCTAGACCGGCCTCCTCGCTGCGGGGTGCTGTCGTGCCGGTCGATCGTCCCGATCCCGGCATCACCCACAGACTCTGCGAGGACATCCCGTGACCAGCACCAACGACTACGCCGCGTCCTACGACGTGCGCAACGCCCAGCTGCCCTCCCCGATGGCCTGGCGCCGCTACAGCCCCTTCACGCCGGTCGACCTCCCCGACCGCACGTGGCCGAACAGGGTCATCACGAAGGCGCCGCGCTGGTGCGCGGTCGACCTGCGCGACGGCAACCAGGCGCTCATCGACCCCATGACTCCCGCGCGCAAGATGCGGATGTTCCAGCAGCTCGTGTCGATGGGCTACAAGGAGATCGAGGTCGGCTTCCCCTCCGCGTCGCAGACCGACTTCGACTTCGTGCGCCTGCTCATCGAGGGCGAGCACATCCCCGACGACGTCGTCATCCAGGTGCTGACCCAGGCGCGCGAGCCCCTGATCGAGCGCACCTACGAGGCCATCGCCGGCGCCCCGCAGGCGATCGTGCACCTGTACAACTCCACCTCCACCCTGCAGCGGCGCGTCGTGTTCGGCCTGGACCGCGACGGCATCAAGGACATCGCCGTCCACGGCGCGCAGCTGGTCCGGAAGTACGCGGAGAACCTCACGGGCACCGAGGTGTACTTCGAGTACTCCCCCGAGTCCTTCACCGGTACCGAGCTCGAGTTCGCCGTCGAGGTGTGCGACGCCGTCTTCGACGTGTGGGAGCCCACGCCCGAGCGCAAGGCGATCGTCAACCTGCCGGCCACCGTCGAGATGGCCACTCCCAACGTCTACGCCGACGCCATCGAGTGGATGCACCGCACCCTGGCCCGTCGCGACTCGCTGGTGCTGTCGCTGCACCCGCACAACGACCGTGGCACGGGCGTCGCGGCTGCCGAGCTCGGCTACCTCGCCGGCGCGGACCGTATCGAGGGCTGCCTGTTCGGCAACGGCGAGCGAACCGGCAACGTCTGCCTGGTGACGCTCGGCATGAACCTGATGAGCCAGGGCATCGACCCGCAGATCGACTTCCGCGACATCGACGAGATCCGTCGCACGGTCGAGTACTGCAACCAGCTGCCGGTCAACGAGCGCCACCCCTACGGCGGCGACCTGGTGTTCACCGCGTTCTCCGGCTCGCACCAGGACGCGATCAACAAGGGCCTCGCCCAGATGCAGCGCGACGCCGACGCCGCGGGCGTCCCGATCGACGACTTCCGCTGGGAGGTCCCCTACCTGCCCATCGACCCCAAGGACGTCGGCCGCACCTACGAGGCGGTCATCCGGGTCAACTCGCAGTCGGGCAAGGGCGGCGTGGCGTACATCATGAAGTCCGAGCACAAGCTCGAGCTCCCGCGCCGCCTGCAGATCGAGTTCAGCGCGGTCGTGCAGAGGGTCACCGACTCCGAGGGCGGCGAGGTGTCGCCGTCGGCGATGTGGGAGTACTTCCAGGACGAGTACCTCCCGAACCCGGCCGCGCCGTGGGGCCGGTTCGCGCTGCGCGCGATCGCGCAGGACTCGGCGGTGGACGGCCAGACGAACGTGCGCCTGGTCCTCACGGACCGCACCCGCGAGGTCGAGATCGGTGGCGTCGGGAACGGCCCCATCGCTGCGTTCTGCGACGCACTGGCGGCGTACGGCGTGGACGTGCGCGTGCTCGACTACAACGAGCACGCGATGTCCTCGGGCGGCGATGCGGTCGCCGCGTCCTACCTCGAGTGCGCGGTCGGCGGCCGGGTGCTGTGGGGCGTCGGCATCGACCCGTCGATCGTGACGTCCTCGCTCAAGGCCGTCATCAGCGCCGTCAACCGCGCGGAGCGCGACTCGTCCTCCTGATCGACGTACGTCCGCGGGTGGCCACGCTCGCTCCTCGAGTAGGGGTGGCCACCCGTCGTGCGCCCGTGGACGTCGCCGTCGGTGCCCGACCGTACGGTTGGCGCATGCCGACGATCCGGGTGCCCTTCAGCATCACAGCCCGCCCCTCCGAGCCGGTCGCGTCCGACGACCCACCGGTGGTCGGGATCACGACCTTCGACAAGGTCTTCGCGGGCCCGGGGCTGACCGGGAGCAGCGTCGTGCGGATGGTGTCCGCCCACGACGGCAACGGCCCGCTGGCCTACGTCGCCCTCGAGCGGGTGCAGGGGCGGCTCGGCGGCATCGAGGGCACGTTCGTGCTGCAGCACGTCGGGAGTATCTCCCTCGGCGTCCCCAGCCTCGCCCTCGTGGTGGTGACCGGATCGGGCTCCGCGGGTCTCGCCGGGCTGTCCGGCACCGGCACCATCGAGCACGACGACGACGGCGCCACCCTCACCCTCACCTACGCACTGCCCGCCTGACTACGCCACCGGGCGAGCAGGTCCTCCTCGCGCTGCGGGTCCATCCCCACTGCGTCGCGCGGTGAGGGCGCTGTGCCCGAGGCGTCGACCTGCTGCACCCAGTCCCAGCAGTCGGCGACCGTCTCCGCGACCGGTCGGACCCGCAGGCCCCACCCCAGGGCTCGCGATACGTCGCTCTGGTGCATGGCGTAGGCGTCCTCGGACTCAGGGATCCAGATCGGGAGCTCGGTCCAGATCTCCACGCCCTGCGCGAGGAGCCACGACGGATCGATCCAGCTGAAGGTGGCGTCCGAGCCGGTCGCCGCCACGCAGGCGTGGAGCACGTCGCCCAGGGTGGTCCGGTCCGGTGGGCAGACGACGTCGACGGGGCCATGCCGCCCGGCGACGGCGGCATCGAGGCCGAGCGCGACCAGGTCGCGCGGGTCGACGTACTGGATCGGAAGGGTCGCGGGCGCCGGGGCCAGGGTCTGTCCGCCGCGGGCGACCCAGCGCAGCCACCAGGGCAGTCGACCGACATTGTCGCGAGGCCCGAGGATGAGACCGGCCCTCAGGTGGACGACCCGGTCGGCGCCGATCTCGCGCTCGACTGCCAGCTCGCCTCCGCGCTTGTCGGCGGCGTAGTCCGTGACGTCCGCGTCCGGGTCGCCCTCGACGACCGGCGCCGACTCGTCCGCTCCCCGCGGGGGCGGCCAAGCGTAGACCGACCGGCTCGACACGTTCACCCAGCGGTCCGTCGACGACGCGAGCGCCCGTGCTGCGTCCCGGACGACGCACGGCGCCTGCGACCAGGTGTCGAGCACGACGTCGAAGTGCTGGCCGGCGATGGCGCCGAACGCCCCGGGCTGCGTCCGGTCGAGTCTGACGGCGGTGACGCCGTCCTGCGCCGGGCCGCTCACGCCACGATTGGCGACCGTGACCTCCCAGCCGCGGGCCAGGCCCTCTGCCACGGCCGCATGGCCGACGAACTGGGTACCGCCGAGTACCAGGAGCCTCATGCGGGCAGCGTCGTACGCCCCGGCACTTCGTGCCAGTGGTTACGCGATCAGCGGACTACAGCGGGAGGTCGACCGAGCGGGCGGAGATGGCCCCTACCTCGACGGCGATCTTCGCCAGGACGTCGGCCGGTATGGCGCTGTCGACCGTGAGCGCGATGAGCGCCTGGCCGCCGGCCTCGTCACGGCTGACCTGCATGCCGCCGATGTTGATGTTGGCCTCGCCCAGCAGACGGCCCGCGGCGCCCACGACGCCGGGACGGTCGGTGTAGCGAAGGAAGGCGACGTGCTCGCTGACCGGGACGTCGATGTCGAAGCCGTCGATCTCCACCAGCCGCTGGATGTTGCGCGGACCGGTGACGGTGCCCCCGACGACGATCCGCTGGCCGTCGGTGAGCGAGAGGCGGATGCGCACCGTGTTGCGCCAGCTCGCGCTCTCGGTCGAGGTCGTGAGCGACACGGCCACGCCGCGCTCGCCGGCCAGCACGGGGGCGTTGACGTAGGAGACCGGGTCGGTGACCAGGACGGAGAAGACGCCCTTGAGCGCGGACAGCTCGAGGATCTTGACGTCCAGCGTGGCGATCTCGCCGAGCACCTCGACCTCGACGGCCTCGAGCGGCGCGGTGGCGAGCGAACCCGCCACGCGCCCGAGGTTCTCCACGAGCGCGATCCCGGGGCGGACGGCCGGTGCGATCGAGCCGCCCTGGACGTTGACGGCGTCGGGCACGAGCTCGCCTGCGAGCGCGAGCCGAACGGAGCGGGCGACGGCGATGCCGGCCTTCTCCTGCGCCTCGTCGGTCGAGGCGCCGAGGTGCGGGGTGACGACGACGGACTCGAACTCGAAGAGCGGCGAGTCGGTGCACGGCTCAGTCGCGTAGACGTCGAGACCGGCGCCGGCGACGCGGCCCTCCTTGATGGCGACGTAGAGGGCGTGCTCGTCGACGATGCCGCCGCGGGCCGCGTTGATGATGCGGACGGTCGGCTTGACCTTGCGCAGCGCCTCCTCGCCGATGAGTCCGATCGTGTCCGGAGTCTTGGGGAGGTGCACGGTGATGAAGTCCGACTCGGCGAGCAGCTCGTCGAGGCTGAGCATCCGGATGCCGAGCTGCGCGGCGCGGGCCGGCTGCACGTAGGGGTCGTAGGCGACGAGCTTGACGCCGAACGCCGAGAGCCGCTGCGCGACGAGCAGCCCGATGCGGCCGAGTCCGACGACGCCGACGGTCTTGTCGGTGAGCTCGACGCCGGTGTACTTCGAGCGCTTCCACTGACCGGCCTTGAGGGCGTTGCTCGCCGGCGCGATGTTGCGCGCGCAGGCCAGCAGCAGCGCGACGGCGAGCTCAGCCGCGCTCACGATGTTGGAGGTCGGCGCGTTGACGACCATGACGCCGGCCTGGGTCGCGGCCTTGACGTCGACGTTGTCGAGGCCGACGCCCGCGCGGGCGACCACCTTGAGGTTCTTCGCCGCGGCGAGGGCCTCGGCGTCGACCTTGGTGGCCGAGCGGACCAGGATCGCGTCGACGTCCGCGATCGCGGGCAGCAGGGCCGCGCGGTCGGCACCGTCGACGTGACGGATCTCGAAGTCGGGACCGAGGGCCTCGACGGTGGCCGGGGACAGCTCTTCGGCGATGAGGACGACCGGCTTGCTCACGTGGGCACCTTGGGGCTCGACGTCGGATGGCGGTGTCCGCAGTTTACCGAGCACCTTGTGAACCCCTTCACGAGGTCCGGATGCTGGACTCCCCCCCCGGACGTTCTCGGTGAAGGACGCCTTTGTTGCATAGAGATCAATAGGGGCGTCCTTCACCGAGAACCGCTGCCAGACTCCGGGCGTGCGGATCCTTCACATCGCGACGGCGGGCGACTGGTCCGACGCCCTCGTCGCCGGGGTCTACCGGATGTCGACCCTCGGAGTCACGATCGACGAGCAGGGCTTCATCCACGCCTCCACTCCCGACCAGGTCCAGGGAACGGCGTCGCGCTTCTACGCCGGCGCCGAAGGTCCGCTCGTCGTGCTGGTGATGCGGACCGAGGCGCTGGAGGCCGCCGGCGTACCGGTCCGGTTCGAGGACGCGGGCCGCGGCGAGGTCTTCCCACACCTCTACGCCGCCGTGCCGGTGACCGTCGTGGACGAGGTTCGTCCGGCCGCGTTCGACGACGCCGGCACGTTCGGGTTCTGACCTGCGGCGCTGCGTGCCGAGCTC
>DATCCY010000100.1:0-56438 GCA_036510975.1 Candidatus Nanopelagicales bacterium | reverse complement strand
TTCGTGCAGTAGTGGGTGCGGCAGGCACCGTCGCGGGCCAGGACGAACCTGCGGAGCTTGTCGGGCAGGTAGGTGGTGCGGCCGTAGTCGAGGAGGTGGCCGTCGACCGGGTCGGTGACCAGCCGCCGCCACCACGTCGCGAACTGGGCGATCTCGCGGCCGATCTGTCCGGGGACGGGTTGGCCGTCGAGGATCGCGATCTGGTCGGACTCCCCGCGCAGGGTGGCCAGGTCGATCACGACGTTGACGGTGACCGCGACGTTGTCCCGGTCCCAGGAGACGGAGCCGTCGTCGTGGACCTGGCCGAGGACGCGGGCGGCGAGCGCGTCGGCGCGGCAGGCGTCCGCGGTCGCGTCCTCGACACCGTCGGCGACCGCGCCGGTGCCGCCACGCTGCACCTGCAGGCAGCGGCCGTCGGCCGACCCGGCGTCGTGGATCGCCTGGATCGTGGACCAGTCATGGGTCAGCCCGAGGTAGCCCATCCCGTCCTCGAGCTGCCGCGCCCACACCCGCCGCGTCGCCCGGGCCCTCTTCAACCGCGCGGCCGCGTCCCGGTCGAGACGGGCGATGGTCGTGGCGACCTCGCCGGCGAACTCACCCGCGGTCAACCTCCGCGCCTTGGGCAGGACCCGGCGCTCGATCTCGACCAGGACCGTCTCGTCGGCGACGACGCGGGTCTTCTCCACCAGGATCGAGCAGTGCGTGTCGCTGATCTCCCCGGCGCGCAGCGCCGCCGCGAACCCAGGGGAATGTCGTGGCCAGGGCGCGGGCAGCCTCGATCGCCTTGCCCGCGGCGTAGCGGGAGGTGCGCCGGGCCACGGAGATCTCGTGCTCGAGTGCCACCTCGGGGAGGTAGGCCTCGCTCGACTTGGGTCCGACCATCGCGACGACCGCGTCGTGGCGCATCGATGCGACCCGTGCCGCGACGCGGTCGAGGGCGCGGAGGTAGTCGACCCGGACAGGTTCTCCGACAGGTCCCGCGGATCGATCGACGCGAGCAGCATCAGGTCCGCCTCGTGCACCGACCGACCCAGCGAGGCGACCAGCTCGTCATCGCTCACCACCGCCTCGTCCCACGGCGCCGGGCCGGCAGTGTCGAGGTTGTCGAGCAGACCCGCCTCACGATCGGCCCGGTCCAGCTCCACCAGCGAGGCGGCGAACGCCTTCTCCGCCTCCGCGTCCGACGTGCGGAGCACGACCTCCTCGAACGCCGGCTCAGCCTCGAACGCCGACTCACCGCCCTCGGCGAATGCCGACTCGGCGGTCTCGAACGGCGTGCCCGACACCGACGGGTCGACCGCGCCGGAGCGCTCGTCGTCACCGCCGGGTCGTTTCACCATGGCTCCATTCTCGTACACCAGTTCTATACCTGTCAAGGCCGCGTCCACCCGAGTTCGCTTGCAGCGCAATGAGAATCGAGACATGGAGTCCGCGGGCCAAGGATATGTCGGGCCACCGACAACGACCTGGCTGGCGCGACGGCGGGGCCCTCGTCGCGAGTCCATCGCGGTCGCCGGAGACCGCAACCCGGCTCCTGCTCGGCGCGGGGGCAGGATCATGGTCGGTGTCGTAGCGAGTGGAGGTAGCGAGGTGGGTGGGGCGACGGCACGGCCCGGGGTGGACCTGCTGTGGATACCGCTGGGCGCTGGATCGGCCGTCCCCGTCGTGCGGTGCAACGGGCGCATGTACGAGGCGCTCGTCGCCCGGCGCGAGCGACGCGAACGTCTCGACCTCTACCACGCGGCGCTCGAGGTCGGGGCCGAGGGGGCGCGCTTCGTCGTGGAGATGACGCCGGCGTGGGGCTCGGGACACAGCGCGGAGGGGGTGGTGGCGTCGGGGCCGGTGGGCCTGCGCGTGCTCGGCCGTTCGCGACTGTTCCGCTACGAGGTGCACTGCCGGTGCGACGGCGTGATCCCGGATCGCGACCATGCGGTCGGAGGTCCACGGGTCCTGACCTCGGACGAGGGCGTCGCTCGTCGGGTCCTGGACCTTGCGCCGACCTTCCCGACGGCCGTCTGGGGTCGCGACGAGCTCGGCGCCGGCGACATGTGGAACTCCAACTCGCTCGTCGCGTGGCTGCTCGCGTGCGCGGGACTGCCCGTACGCGACCTCGCCCCACCGCCGAACGGTCGCGCTCCGGGATGGGCGGCGGGTCTCGCCGTCGCGGCGGCCCCCAGGCGCACCTGACGACGACACCGGTGCGCGACGTCGGAGGCGCGACGTCGGACGCGCGACGGTGCACCGCGGCGTAGGGAGCACGTCGCGCCAACATGGGCAACGCTCCCGATGCGGGACGGGGGTGCCGAGCGGCCTACTTGTCGTGCACGGACCGAGCCGCGGTCCGACGAGATCCAGGAGCCCCGATGCCCCGCTACATGGTCGAGCGCACCTTCACCGACGGCCTCGCGATCCCCACCGACGACACCGGCGCCGGCGTGTGCCTCGGGGTCGTCGACAACAATGCCCACGTCGGCGTCACGTGGGTGCACTCCTACGTGAGCTCGGACAAGACCAAGACCTTCTGCATCTACGACGGCCCCGACCCCGACGCGATCCGCGCCGCCGCGAGCAGCAACGGCCTGCCGGTCGACTCCATCGCGCAGGTCAGCGTGCTCGACCCGTACTTCTACCACTGAGCCGCAGCCGCGCAGCGCCCGGTGCAGACGTGCGGCTGGTGGAGGGGATCTCGAGCGCGGTCACGGATCCTGAAGCGACGTCGGACGGTCGCCGAGCCCGGCCGGAGGCGACGTGGCGCTGTGTCGGCTGTCGGACAGACGCAGAGGCGGCAGATGAGGTAGGACTGCGTCAGCACGGACTCCCGGTCGGGAGTCGGTTCGGTGGGGGCCGATCGACGCCGACGGGGTCGCGGCCTCCGCTCCCGGTGACGGGGGCGGAGGCCGCGCTGATGCCCGCCGCGGCGGATCAGCCGCGCCGGATCGGCCGCATCGGGTCGGCCGCGTCGGATCAGCGCTGCGGCGGGCGGCGCATCCACCACGTGTCGGGACCGCCGTCGATCGCGACCTCGATGCGTTCGGTGAAGCCGCGGCGCTCGTAGAACTCGGTGTTACTAGGCACGGAGGTCTCCAGCCAGCAGTCGTAGCCACCCGCGTCGGCCGCTGCGAACGCGGGCACGAGCACTGCGGTCGCGAGGCCCATGCCCTGCGCCGCCGGGTGCGTGGCGAGCACCCCGAGGTACCAGTACGGCCGCACCGGCTCGTGCGGGTGCACGGCGTCGTCGTAGCGCTGAAGCGAAGCCCAGGAGTCCTCGCCGACCGCCTCGCGGTACGCCGCCCACACGGACGCGCGCCCCGGGTCCTCGACCTGCGGCCCGGTCCGGTCGTCCCACATCGCGACGGCGCGGCAGCCGTCGACCACCCAGACGGTCCCGTCGCCTACCCGGGCGTCGAACAGGGCGCGGGCGAAGTGCGGCGACACCCGGTCGAGCTCGCGGCCGGTGAGGAACTCCCAGGCCGGGTCGGTCGCGAAGGCCGCGACGACGGTGGCCACCACCTGCTCGCGGTCGTCGGGCAGGGCGGGGCGGACGGTCATGGGGGCGTCGCTCATGGCCAGCACGCTAGCGACAGCGGATCCGCGTCGCCGAACCCTGTGCCGTCCCCGAACGCTCCGCTCCCCGGAACCCAGTGCTGACGCACCCACGTCCGGTGCGGCAGTATCGGGTCGTGCTCCTCGATCCCGTGCGCCGTCGCCACGTCGACCTGTGCCGGGTCTCGAGCGCCTCCTGTCGTCGCGTCGTGTGACCCGCCCCGCGACCCCACGACACCGAGGACCCACCATGACGACGCCCGCCATCCCGCTGCTCGACATCGCCCGCTTCCGCAGCACGCCGTCGGAGCGCGAGGCCTTCCTCGCCGACCTCCGCCACGCCGCGCACGACGTCGGCTTCTTCTACGTCGCGGGCCATGGCGTCCCCACCGCGGTGACCGACGCCGTCCTGGATGCGGCGCGCACGTTCTTCTCGCTCCCGCTCGAGGATCGTCTGGCCATCGACAACCTCAACTCGCCGCAGTTCCGCGGCTACACCCGCGTCGGGTACGAGCACACCAACGGTCGGCCCGACCGTCGTGACCAGCTCGACGTCGGGGTCGAGCGGCCCGCGCTCGAGCTCGGACCGGTGGACCCGGCCTACCTCCGGCTCATCGGGCCCAACCAGTGGCCCGAGTCCTTCCCCGCACTGAAGGTTGCCGTGCTCGACTGGCAGGCCGAGGCGGACCGCGTGAGCCGCGAGGTGCTGCGGGCTCTGGCGGCCGCGCTCGGCCAGGACGACTCCTACTTCGACCGCTGGTTCGACGACGAGGCGCACTCGCACCTCAAGGTGATCCGCTATCCCGGTCGCGGCGACGCGCCGGACGACCAGGGGGTCGGCGCGCACAAGGACTACGGCTTCCTCGCGCTGCTGCTGCAGGACGACCTCGGCGGTCTGCAGGTCGAGTCCCTGGACGGCACCTGGCTCGACGCCGCGCCGGTCCCGGGTGCGTTCGTGTTCAACCTCGGCGAGGTGCTCGAGATCGCGACCCGCGGCTACCTCCGCGCCACGGTCCACCGGGTGGTGAGTCCGCCCGGCGACGTCGAGCGGTTCTCGATCCCGTACTTCCTGGGTCCGCGGCTCGACTCGGTGATCGAGGAGATCCCGCTGCCGCCGGAGCTCGCGGCACAGGCGCGCGGGGTCGACACTGACCCGTCCAACCCGCTGCTCACGGAGTACGGCGCGAACACGCTGAAGGGCTGGCTGCGCGCCCACCCCAAGGTCGCCGAGCGCTGGTGGGCCGACGTCCTGGAGCAGAAGAGCCCCTGACGGCCCGGTTCGGTCAGGTCGGCCCTCCGGGCGAGCGGGAGCGGATACATTCCGCGCAGGGGAGGGGCCATGGTCTGCTCGGCGTGCGGGGTCGCCAACGACCCGGGCCGCAAGTTCTGCAAGGAGTGCGGGGCGCGGCTCGCCCTGGCCTGCGCGGCGTGCGGCGCTGCCAACGCGCCCGAGGACAAGTTCTGCGGCGAGTGCGGCGTCGCGCTGACCGTGCCGCTGCGCGCCCCGTCCGCGGCAGCCGCGTCGGCACCGGCATCGGCGTCCGACACCGAGCGGCGGCTCGTGTCGGTGCTGTTCGTCGACCTCGTGGGCTTCACGTCGTTCTCGGAGGGGCGGGATGCCGAGGACGTCCGCGCGATGCTGAGCCACTACTTCGAGGCAGCGTCGGACGCGGTCTCGCGGCACGGCGGATCGGTCGAGTTCATCGGCGACGCGGTCATGGCGGTGTGGGGCACCCCAGTGGCCCACGAGGACGACGCCGAGCGCGCGGTGCGGTCGGCCTTGGAGATCGTCGACCGGGTCCGGGGTCTCGGCGCGTCGCTCGACCTGCCGCTCAGCGCGCGCGCCGGGGTGCTCACGGGCGAGGCGGTCGCGATGCTCGGCGCCGTCGACCAGGGCTTCGTCACCGGTGACCTCGTCAACACCGCGTCACGTCTGCAGTCGGCCGCCGAACCGGGCACGGTGCTCGTGGGCGAGCGGACGTACCGCTCGACCTCGTCGTCGATCGGCTACGAGCCGGTCGAGGCGCTCACGCTCAAGGGGAAGGCCGAGCAGCTGCCGGCCTGGAAGGCGCTGCGGCTGATCAGCGAGCTCGGTGGCAGCAATCGCGGGACCGCACCCGAGCCGCCGTTCGGCGGCCGCGACGAGGAGCTGCGCCAGATCAAGGAGCTGCTGCACGCCACGGGCCGAGAGGGGCGACCGCGCCTGCTGCACGTCAGCGGAGTGGCGGGCATCGGCAAGTCGCGGCTCGTGTGGGAGCTGACGAAGTACACCGACGGCCTGACCGAGGACATCTACTGGCCCAGGGACGGTGCCCGTCCTACGGCGACGGGGTGTCGTTCTGGGCTCTTTCGGACATGGACGACTTCGGCACCGGCTACTCCTCGATCTCGCTGCTGCGCGACCTCCCCGTGACCGGGCTGAAGCTCGACCGCCGGTTCGTCGACGAGCTCACCGAGCATGCCAGCCACGCCAACGTGCTGTCGTCCGGCCTCGCCGGTCTCGCCACCGGTCTGGGCCTCGAGTCGATCCCGGAGGGGATCGAGTCCGAGGAGCAGGCGCACCTCGTGCAGGCCCACGGCTGGACCCAGGGCCAGGGCTACCTGTTCAGCCGGCCGCAACCGCTCGAGCACCGGGTCGGTTGAGCGTGCTGCGCCTCGACCCGGCGACGCCGGGGGAGCGGACGCTGGTGTTCCTCCCCGGCTTCATGACGGCGGCGGACTCCTACCGCGCACTGCTCGAACCCTTGACGCTGCAAGGGATCTCCGTCGTCGCCCCGCAGCTCTACCGCCGTGGCATCGGTGCCCTCACGGGACGCGCCACGGTGGAGCAGGAGGCAGCCGACGCGGCCGACCTCGTCCGCGACCTGGCGCCGCGCGGCCCCGTGTGGCTCGGTGGGCACTCGCGCGGCGGGCAGGCCGCCTTCCGCGCCGCGAACCTCCTCGCCACGGACCGGGCCGAAGCGGGCATCCTCCGCGGGCTCGTGCTCGTCGACCCGGTGGACGGCTCCGGACGCGCGCCGACGGCCCGCAGCGCGACCGCCGCCCCGGCCCGCTTCTCGATCCCGTGCCTTATCGTCGGGGCCGGCCTGGGTGGGCGCTGCGCGCCGGAACCGGTCAGCCACCGGGCGTTCGCCGACGCGGTGCCGTCCGCGCGACACGTGGTCGTCACGCGACTCGGGCACGGCGACGTGCTCGACGACCGACCGCGCGCCCGCGCCCGTCGGCTCTGCGGGGGCGCGGACGACCCCGACCCCGGCCGGTCCGCGGTCACCGCCCTCGTGATTGCCGCGGTGCTCGGCGTCGAGGCCGACATCCCGGACCAGGCGGGCCTGCTCGACTGGTGGCGTCGGTGAGTGGCGCCGTCATCGTGGGCGCGGCACCTGGCTGAGGTAGGTGCTCCCGCCCGGCGAGTACGCCGGCAGGAGCCCTCGGTGCGCCCGGGCGGACGGCGTCGACGCCGGGATGCGAGGGTGCGGATGCGTGGTCGAGAAGTGCGAGGCAGCCTCCATCGCCGCCGGGGGCGCCCCTGTCGCGTCGCGGTCGCTGCCACCCACCGGGGAGACGAGCATCACCGCCATCAGCACCGCGAGCGCCAGCGCGCCAGTGTGCCGCTCACGGCCGCGGGGACCGCCGGCCCCCGCGTCGCCGAGGTCGACGATCAGGCGGCCGGTGCCCTCCCACGTCCCGGGAACGAGGTCCGGGTCCGGCTCGAGCTCGATCAGTTCCACCATGGCGCATCCCCCTTCGCCGCACGTCAGTGAAGCGAAGGCGAGGCAATCCTGGCCATGGGGTCGGGCTCAGCTGGTCGGTATGCGGAGTGTCGGGTTGCGAACACGGAGCGGGAACGACACCCGCGGCCTCAGGGGGCCGCGAACCTCTCGCGTCGGAAGGGGACGACGTCGGGGTCGATCTCGTCGCCGAACTCGCGGGCCGCGAGGTGGCCGGCGAAGACGGCGTGCGCGATGAGACCGGGGGCGTCGGCGTCGCCGACGAGGCGCAGCGAGTCGAGGCGCCCGTCGGACAGCGCCGGCAGCAGTTCCTCGTGCAGATCCGTCACCGGTGCGCGGTCGCCGACCAGCACCACGTGGTCGCGGTCCAGCGTGGTCGGCGCCGAGTCGAGCACGGAGGTGGTGACGACGTGATCGGGCCCGATGGCAGCGATCGTCTCGCGCGTCCGGATCCGTACGCCGAGCCCGCGCAGCCGGAACTCGATGCGCTCCTGCTCGAGGGTGTACTGCGTCCAGTACGACGCGAGAGGCGCCGGCGTCACGAGGACGACCTTGTGCCCGCGCCGCGCGAGCAGCTCCGCGAGGAGCCCGCCGACGACGTAGTGGTCGTCGTCGTAGACCACGACCCGCTCGCCGGTCAGCGACCACGATCCGGACACGAGGTCGTCGAGCAGGTCGTCCGGCGTCACGACTCCGGGCAGCCCGTGACCGTCGATCGCACGACCCGTCGACCTCCCCCGGCCGTCGCGGCGCCACACCGCTCCGGTCGCGACCACGACGTCGCGCGTGCCGGTGTCGAGGACGTCGTGGGCCGACATGGGTGACGCCGGGTAGAGCTCCACGCCGTCGAGCCTGCCGATCTCCCCGAGCCGCCAGTCGACGACGCGTCGCCAGGCCGCGAGCCCGGGGAGAAGCGCCTCCCGGTCGACCCGGCCCCCGAGGCGGGTCCGTGCCTCGAGCAGCTGCACCCGGTGGCCGCGCTCGCCGAGCGCGCGGGCCGCCTCGAGACCGGCCGGACCACCGCCGACCACCATGACCTCGGCGGTGGAGCGTCGCACCTCGATGCGCTCCGGGTGCCAGCCGCGGCGCCACTCCTCGCCCATCGTGGGGTTCTGGGTGCACCTGATCGGGAGGGACTTGGGGTCGGTGGCCACGCAGATGTTGCAGCCGATGCACTCGCGGATGCGGTCGGCATTCCCCTCGAGGATCTTTCGCGGCAGGTGCGGGTCGGCGATCGACGGGCGGGCAGCACCGATGAGGTCGAGGACGCCACGGCGCACGGCCGAGACCATCGCGTCCGGCGAGGTGTAGCGACCGACGCCGACCACGGGCTTGCTCGTCAACGACTTCACGAAGGAGATGTACGGCTCCTGATGGCCCTCGGCGGCGAACCGCGACGTGGCGGAGTCGTTGCTCCAGCCCGACACGTTGACGTCCCAGAGGTCCGGCAGCTCGGCGAGCATCCCGACGATCTCGGTCGCCTCGCCGTCGTGGGTGATGCCCTCCGGGCCGAGCAGCTCGTCGACGGCGAGGCGCACCGCGACGGCGCAGTCGTCGCCGACGGCGTCGCGGGTGTCCTCGATGATCTCGCGCAGGAAGCGCACGCGGTTGACGAGGCTGCCGCCGTACTCGTCGGTGCGGTCGTTGTGACGACGCGAGAGCATCTGCATCGGCAGCGTCAGGCCGTGCGCGGCGTAGCAGTAGACGATGTCGAAGCCGGCGTCGCGCGCGCGCAGCGCGGCGTTGCGGTGCCAGCGGCGCACGTCGGCGATGTCGCGCTTGGTCATGGCGCGGGTCTGCCGCGGCTCGAAGCCGCCTCCGCCGAGGACTCCCTCGGACCGGGGCCCGATCGGGGTCAGGCGCGAGTAGTCGTTCGCGGAGTCGAGCCCCGCGTGGGTGAGCTCGATGCCGGCGAGCGCACCGTGCTCGTGCACGGCGTCGGTCATGAGCCGCAGCCCGGGGACGTCCGCGTCGTCCCACAGGCGGCCCTCGACGTAGGGCGACAGGTCACTCGTGGGGTGGATCTCCACCTCCTCGGTGCAGACCACGCCCCAGCCGCCCTCGGCCTTGATGCCGCGCATCGCCGCGAGCGCCGCGGGCCTCAGGTGGCCGAGGCCGTTGCAGTGCGGCACCTGGTAGAAGCGGTTGGGTGCGACCTTCGGACCGATGCGCACCGGCTCGAAGAGCACGTCGTAGTCGCCCACCTGGCGATCCTGGCACGCGACGGGTCAGGAGCGGTCGAACGCCGGTCCGAAGAAGGAGACCTGGCCGTCCTTGATCAGGTAGACCGACCACTCGGGCAGGTGGGCGAACCACGCTGCCGCGCCGGGACCCTCGACCAGGGCCGCGGTCGCCAGCGCGTCGGCGAGCCCGGCGTCCGGACCGACGACGGTCGCGGAGTCGTAGTAGACCTCGGTGTTGCCCGTGCGCGGGTTCGCGATGTGGCGTCCGCGCTCGTAGAGCCCGCTGGTCGCGATCGCGCCGTCGCCGACGTGCACGACCTCGACGATCTGCTGGGTGTCGTAGGGGTTGATGATCCCGATCGCCCACGCCTCACCGTCGGCCTGCTGCCCACGGCAGGCGATGTCGCCGGAGGCGTTGACGCACACGTTGCGCACGCCGGCGCGGACGAAGCGGTCCGCGAGCTGCCCGGCCGCCCAGCCCTTCACGTAGCCCGACGGGTCGACGCCGCCCTTCACGGCCCACGGGTCGAACGCGCCCCGGGTGAGGGCCTTGGCGTAGCGGCAGGCCTCGAGGACCTCCTGCACGACCGTCGGCGTGCGGAACAACGGGATGAGGCCGTTGCGGTACATCGTGATCGGCGTGTCCACGCGGTACGTCGAGAACCACGCGTCGACCTGGTGCAGGTAGGCGACGCCATCCGCGATCAGGGCGTCGACGTCGTCGGGCAGCGACTCGCCGCGCACGTCGATCGTGACGTGCGTGCCCCAGACCGCCTCGACGTGGACCCGCTGCGCCCAGCTGCCAGGCCCGGCGTAGCTGATGGTCGCCTCGGTCGCGGCCGACATCTAGAGGCCGGCCATCGACATCGCCGACTGCAACGAGGTCTTCCACGACTCCCAGGTGAGCGTCGCGCCCGACACGTTGGCGATGCTCGCGCCCTGCGCCGCCATCGTCTCGGACTTCAGGACCGGGATCGAGAAGTCGGAGTACGGCTGCGAGTCGCCGTCTGGGTAGACGACCGGCCACACGGCGATGATCTTGCCGGCCTGGACGCGGATGCCGACCTGCACCTTGCCGTACTTGTGCGTCTGCAGGCTGCCGACGTAGTCCTTCGGACCCGCGGGCGGTGCTGCCTTCGTCGGCGTCGGGGTCGGCTTGGGCGCCGCCGCCTTCGTCGGTGCGGGCGTGGGCTTGGCCACCGGTGCCACCACGGGTGCGGCCGCCTTGGTGGGGGCGGCGGCGGGCGTGGCCGCTGCCTTCGTCGGGGCGGCCGCAGGGGCGGCGGCCCTGGTCGGTGCCGCGCTGCTCGCCGCGGGTGCGGCCGCCGCCGTGGTGGCCGCGGGTGCCGCGGCCGCCGTCGCACCGGTGGCCCCGGAGCCCCCGGTGGAACCGGTGGCGCCCGCGTCCGCGGTGGGGGCTGCGGTCGTGGGGTCGGTCGAGCCGAGCGGCGGCGGACCGCCGAGGCCCGCGCCGCCGGTCCCGGCAGCGGCCGCGACCGGGATCGTGTCGCCGCCCGAGTAGGTCAGCACCGCCACGAGGCCGGCCAGGGTCCCGGAGGACACGAGGATCGCGCGCTTCATGACGTACTCCACTCGGTGCGGGGACGGGACGGAGGTGCGGGGCGCTCAGAAGGAGAAGGCTTCATGGTGGATCCGGTGGTCGGGGACGCCGGCGTCGCGAACGGCGTCCAGGACGCCGTCGGTGAACGCCGCGGGTCCGCAGACGAAGACGTCGGTGCCCGCGAGCCCAGGGACCAGGCGAGCGAGGTAGTCGGCCGTGAGCGGGTGGAGGTGGCGCGGACCCTGCAGGTAGTGCAGGCGCCAGCCGCGGGCGGTGACGAGCTCCTCGAGCTCGGCGCGCAGCGGCGCCGACGTCGCCTCCGGGACGCGGTAGACGATCGTCGCGGCCGTCCCGTGCGGCAGGTCCTCGAGCACGGCCCGGATCGGCGTTACACCCACACCGGCCGCGAACGCGGCGATCGACTCGCCGTGGCGGTGGCCGGCGGTGAACACGCCGTACGGTCCCTCGGCGATCACCCGGGTGCCGACGCGCAGCCGGCGCAGCATGGCCGACTGGTCGCCCAGGTTCTTGACGGTGATGCGAAGCCACGAGTGGTTGGGCGACGCGGAGAGCGAGTACGGGTGCGCCTGCCACCACCACTCGCGCGTCGCGAACCGCCACTGGAAGAACTGGCCGCCACGTGCCTTGATCAGGTCGAGGTCGACGCCGGAGATGTAGACCGACACCACGCCGTCGGACTCGGGGACGACCGCCGCGACCCGCAGGTCGTGCTTGCGGGAGAACGACAGCGGCAGGATCACGCGTGCCACGAGGATGGTCGAGAAGACGACGAGGTAGAGACCGGTCCAGAAGTAGCGCTGGAAGGGGTGCGCGATGAACATCGGGCCGAGCGCGACCTGGTGGCCGAACGAGAGCGCGACCGCGAGGTAGAAGTACAGGTGCGTGACCCACCAGGTCTCGTAGCGCATCCGCATCCGGATCCTGCGGTAGGACAGGACGCTGACCCCCATCATGAGCACGAACGCAGCGGCCGCGGGCATCATCCACGCGGACTTCGTGATGAGCGACCAGAGCTGGCCGAGCAGCGAGTGGTCCTCGGCCTGGGCGTAGCTGATCGTGGTGAAGACGAAGTGGCCGAGGATCAGGGAGATCGAGTACGGCGCGACCTTGCGGTGCAGCGCGACCATGCGGTCGTGCCCGAGCTCGCGCTCGAGCCACGGCAGCCGCGACACCACCAGCATGAGCATCAGGCACAGGTAGGTGCCCACGAGGGCCGAGATGGTCCCGACGGCGAGCATCTTGCCGCCCGGCAGGTCGAGGCCGCCCTTCACGGCGTAGACGCCGATCCCGAGGGAGATGCCCAGGCCGATGCCGGCGACGGTGATCGCGATGTCGCCGCGGTGCCGGGTCCTCCCACGGGCGGCGACCCCGTGACGGATGTGCGGACGGTGGGTCCCCCTGTGCAGGTCCGGGCTCGCCACGTAGGCGGTGGGCGCGGGCTCGACGACCGGTGCCGGCTCGTGCAGCGGGGGCATGCTGACCGGCGGGGTGGTGGGCGGCGGCAGCAGGGTCGGCACGGCGTCCGGCGACGGCAGGTAGACCGGGTGCAGGTTGGCGGGAGCGCCCGTGAAGTCGGCGCCCTCGACGAAGGCGTGGCGACCCGATCCCACGCCGGTGTACGGGTCGTGCCCGTTGTTGCCGGTCATCGGCCCGACGCCGTCAGCGCGGACTGCAGGGAGCCGGTGTAGGCGGCGAGGGTCAGCGTGGCGCCGGACACCTTGGAGATCGACGCGGAGTTCGCGGCGAGCGCCTTGGTGTCGTACTGCGGGATGGCCGTGCTGTTGATCTTCACGGTCTCGGACCCGTCGTTGGAGACCAGCGTCCCCTTCGAGGACGTGATCACGGAGTTGGTGAGCACGACGACCACGCGGATGGTGCCGTGGCCGTTCGCGATCGACGTCACGGCCCCCGTGAACGTGCCGTTCACCAGCGGTTTCGCCGGCGTCGCCACGACCGACGTCGATGCTGTTCCTTCGGTCGTCGCGGCCACCGCCTTGACGTAGTACGTGTAGGCAGTTCCGTTCGCCAGCCCGGTGTCCGCGTACGTCGTCGCCGTGGGGGAGCCGACGAGCACCCCGTTGCGGTAGACGTTGTACGACGTCGCGGTGGCCACGGCCGACCAGCTGAGCGACACGGTGGTGTTGCCGGCGGTGGCGGTCAGCCCGGTCGGTGCGGCCGGAGGTGGCGCGAGCGGGATGGCCGTCGCGGCGGCCGAGGCCGGCGACGAGGCCGACCCGTTCGTCGCGACGACGGTGTAGCTGTAGCTGGTGCCGTTGGTCAGGCCGGTGTCGACGTACGACGTCCCCGTCTGCGTCGCCACGAGCGTGGTCCCGCGGTAGACCTTGTAGCCGCTCGCGTTCGCAGACGCCGTCCAGGACAGCGAGACCTGGGCGTTGCCCCCGGTCGCGACGAGCCCCGTGGGTGCCGCGGGTGTCAGCACGTAGGGCGTGACCGACACGGCCGTCGACTTCGCGGAGTCGCCGCTCGTCACCGTCGCCGTCACGGCGTAGGAGTAGGCGACGCCGTTCGTGAGGCCGCTGTCGAGGTACGACGTCGCGGTGGGGGACGCGACGACGACCCCGTCGCGCCAGACCTTGTAGCCGCTGGCGCCGTTGACCGCGGTCCAGGTGAGCGACGCAGACCGGTCGCCCGCGACCCCGCTCAGTCCCGTCGGGGCGCCCGCGAGCGGAGCCGCCGGCGTCGCCGTGACCGGTGCCGAGGGTGCCGACGTCGAGCTCGGGCCGACCGCCGTCACCGTGTAGGTGTAAGCGGTGGCGTTGACCAGGGGCGAGTCGAGGAACGTCGTGGCGGGCGTCGTCGTGACCAGCGTCCCGTTGCGACGTACCTGGTAGGACGTCGCGCCGCTGACGGCGCTCCAGTTCAGCGTGACCCGGGCGTCGCCCGGGGTGGCCCCGAGTCCCGACGGCGAGGACAGCGGCGGTGCCACGGGGGTCGCCGACACCGACGCCGACGGTGCCGAGGCCGGTGAGTTCTGCCGGAACGCGACGACGACGTAGGTATAGGTGCTGTTGTTCGTCACCGCGGTGTCGGCCAGGCTCGTGCCCGGCTGGGTCGCGATGGCGACGTTGTTGCGCAGGACCGTGTAGGAGGTGGCGCCCGCGGGTGCCGTCCACGTGAGCGTCACCCGTCCGTCGCCCGGGGTGGCCACGACGTTGGTCGGCGGCGCGGGGGCGACCGCGACCGGGGTGCACTGCACGGGCGCGGACACCGGCGACAGCGCCGCCCCGTTGGCCGCGGCCACCGTGTAGGTGTACGCCGTGCCGTCCATCAACCCGGAGTCGACGTAGCTCGGGCCGGTCGGCGAGCCGACGAGGACGCCGTTGCGGTAGACGCGGTAGTCGGTGGTGCCCGCGGTCGCGGCCCAGGCCAGTGACACCGTGCCGTCACCTGGTGCCGCGACGAGGCCCTGAGGGGTCAGGGGCGCGACCACCGTCGGGGTCCCGGTGACGGCCGCCGAGAGCGGCGACCAGCCGGCGATGTTGGTGGCGACGACGGCGTACTGGTAGCCGACGCCATTGTCGAGGCCGGAGTCGAGGAAGGCGGGCGACACCGTGGTCGCGACCTGCAGCCCGTCCCGGTAGACGCGGTAGCCGGTCGCGCCAGCGACGGCCGGCCAGTCGAGCCTCACCTGCGCCGTGGCGCCGACGGCGGTGAGGCCCGTGGGCGCGACCGGTGGAGCGACATAGGGGGCCAGCACGTAGTGCTGCGCGCGGACCAGGGCGGTCACGGCATCGACGCGGTGCGCCATCGCCAGCTGGGCCAGCACGACCTCGCGAGCCGCTGCGATGACCCGCTTGTTCACCACCGCGAGGGTCTTGGTCGTCCGCACGTCGTCGACCTGCGTGCGGGTGCGCAGGGCGTGGGCGTGCGCGGCGGACGCGACCTTCTGGGTCTTCTTGAGCGAGGCGTACGTCGAGAGCGCGTGCAGGTAGCGCGTCCGGGCCGCGACGACGCCGGCATCGGCGTCGACGACCAGGTTGACCTCCTCGGCCACCTCGTCGGCTGTCTGGGCCCAGTCGTTGAGGACGTCCTGTCCGTCGGGTGCGGCGGCGAGCGCAGTCGGCGTCAGCACGAGCCCGCTCCACGACGTCGCGACGGCGCCGGCGCCCGCGACCAGCGCCACCGCGCGGCGGGCGGGCGAGGTCCGTCTCGTCATCGTGACTCCCTCAGCCCTTGAACCCGGCGGCGACGAGCGCGGACTGCAGCGACTGGGAGAAGGCCTCGGAGGACAGCGAGGCACCCGAGACGCTCGCGACGTTCGCCGTGTCGCCGGCGCTCATCGCCTCCAGCGTCAGCGTGCTCAGTGACCGGGTGTTGTAGGTGCCCGAGTCGCTCAGCGGGTCCGCCTGCGTGATCACGCTGATGTCGCTCACGTGGCCGCCGTAGACGGTGATGCGCACCTGCATCGGCTCGAACGAGAACGGCACGGTGGGGACGAGGTACTTCACGAGTCGACCGTCGAAGGTCCCGTCGACGGGTCGGAAGTGGGCGCCGGTCACGGCCGACGTCCGCGACGCGATCACCGCGTCGCGCTTCTTCACGGCCGCGGCGTAGACCGCCTTTGCCTTCACCGTGAGCGCGTGCGAGCCGAGCAGCGCCTTGTGCGTGGCGGTGATCCTGGTCCGCTTCTTCGACCTGACGGCGGCCGAGTAGGCCTTGCCGGCCTTCGCCTCGGCGGCCACCCGCGCCAGCACGACGCGACGGTCGGTGGCGGCGACGGCCTTCCAGTGGACCACCGAGGGATCTGCCGCGACGGCGGCGGCGATCTCGACCGCGACCTCGGCGTCGGACTGCCCGTAGTCGTCGGCGACCGCCTGTGCCGGGCTCGCCGCGGCCGCGGCAGGCGAGGCCGGGAGCAGGCACGCGAGCGCCGCCGCACCGAGCGCCACGGTGATCGCCGGGACGGTGCGGGGGTGGGGCCGACGCAGTGTCACTCCCGGTCCTTCGGCGGCGTATCGCGAGGTGTTGTTGAGCCGAGCGGGTGACCGACGTCCAAGAAACGTCCCAGGACCGAGACGTCCGGAGTGCTTAAGCGCGCCGAGGCCGCTCTGGGAAGCCGAGGGTGCGCGTCCGCGGGTCCTGCGACGGGAAGATCGAGCGCGTGTCGTGCGCGAGACACGAGTTCTTGCGGCGATGCGCGGGCACGACGTCACCTCGGAGGTGCATGCTGCCCCCGTGACAACGACGTCCACCACCCCGATGCCCTCCGACCTCGAGATCGCCCGGGGCGCCACGCTGCTCCCGATCGAGGAGGTGGCTGGCAACGCGGGAATCGGTCTAGACCACCTCGAGCTCTACGGGCGGCACGTCGCGAAGGTGACCCCGGCTGCGACCGCGGCCCTCGCCGACCGGCCGCCGGCGACCTACGTGCTCGTCACCGCCATCACCCCGACGCCGCTCGGCGAGGGCAAGACCACGACCTCGATCGGTCTGGCGCAGGGTCTGGCCGTCCGCGGGCGCCGACCGACGGTGGCCCTGCGCCAGCCGTCGATGGGTCCGACCTTCGGCATCAAGGGCGGCGCGGCCGGTGGTGGCTACAGCCAGGTCGTGCCCATGGAGAACATGAACCTCCACCTCACCGGCGACTTCCACGCCGTGACCGCGGCGCACAACCTGCTCGCGGCCATGGTCGACAACCACCTGCACCACGGCAACGAGCTCGGGATCGACCCGCACAGCATCGCGTGGCGTCGCGTGCTCGACGTCAACGACCGCGCCCTGCGCAACGTCGTCATCGGGCTCGGCGCACGGCTCGACGGCGTACCTCGTCAGGCCGGCTTCGACATCACCGCGGCCAGCGAGATCATGGTGGTCCTCGCGCTCTCGACCGACCTGCAGGACATGCGCGGTCGCCTCGGGCGCGTGGTGGTGGGCTACAGCCACGAGGGCCGGCCCGTGACTGCCGACGACCTCAAAGCCGGCGGCGCGATGACGGTGATCCTCAAGGACGCGCTCAAGCCGAACCTGATGCAGACCCTCGAGGGCACTCCAGCGCTCGTGCACACCGGACCGTTCGGCAACATCGCGACGGGCAACTCCAGCGTGGTCGCCGACCTGCTCGGCACGCACACGGGCGACTACCTGATCACCGAGGCGGGCTTCGGGTCCGACATGGGTGCCGAACGGTTCTTCGACGTGAAGTGCCGCGTGTCCGGTCTTCGGCCCGATGTCGCCGTGCTCGTCGCCACGGTGCGGGCGCTCAAGTCGCACTCCGGTCGCTACGCGGTCGTGGCCGGCAAGCCGCTGCCGCCGGAGATGCTCGTCGAGAACCCGGACGACGTGGAGGCGGGCGCCGACAACCTGCGCCACCACATCGCCATCCTGCGCGGCTTCGGCGTATCCCCGGTCCTCGCGATCAACGCCTTCCCCGGCGACTTCGACTCCGAGCACGCGGTCATCGCACGCGTCGCCGCGGAGTCCGGCGCACGTGTGGCCGTCACCCGGCACGTGGCCCAGGGCGGTCGTGGTGCCCAGGACCTCGTCGACGCGGTGGACGAGGCGGCGTCCGACACCACGCACTTCCGCTACGCCTACGAGCTCGAGGACTCCCTCGTCGACAAGATCACCGCCGTGGCCACCCAGGTCTACGGCGCCGACGGGATCGACCTGTCGTCTGTCGCCGCCGCGGGCCTGCGCCAGTTCGAGGCGCTGGGCTACGGCGACTTCCCCGTGGTCATCGCGAAGACGCACCTGTCGATCTCGAGCGACCCGGCTCTCAAGGGCGCTCCGCGCGGCTGGCGGATGCCCGTGCGCGAGGTGCGCGCGGCCGTCGGCGCGGGCTACGTCTACGCGATCTGCGGCGACATGCGCACGATGCCGGGGCTCTCGAGGCACCCCGCCGCGGAGCGCATCGACATCGACGCGGACGGCGAGGTCGTCGGCCTGTCCTGACCCGGTCGCCGGGTCGACGGCCGCTCAGCCCCCCGGCTCAGCCGCCGGCCACGGACGGCAGGACGTGGACGGTCGCGCCGGTATCCAACGCAGTCTCGAGGCCGTCGAGGTGGCGCACGTCGTGACCGTCGACGTAGACGTTGACGAAGCGTCGCAGCGCGCCGGTCTCGTCGCGGATCCGGCGCACGACGACGGGCTGGTCGGCCTCGACACGGTCGAGCAGCTCGCCGACGGTGCGCGGCGCCGGCGTCACCACGATGCTGCGGCGACCGCCGACGAGGTCGGCGAGCACGGCCGGCAGGCGCAGCGTGACGCCGTCGTTAGACGGCTCGGTCACGGCAGGACGGCCGCACGCACCGACAGGACGTCGGGGAGGTGCTCGGCCACCGCGGACCACGACTCGCCCTCGTCGGCGCTGGCGTAGAGGCAGCCGTCGCGCGTGCCGAGGTAGAGCCCGGTCGGGCGCAGCGAGTCCACGCAGGCGGCGTCGCGCAGCACCACGGTCCACGAGTCGTCGGGCAGGCCTTCGCCGAGCTCCGTCCACGAGTCGCCGGCGTCACGGGTGCGGTGCACGCGCATCCTGCCGTTCGGTGGGATGCGCCTCGAGTCGTCCTCGAGCGGCATCACCCAGAAGGTGCCCGGCGTGTGCGGCGAGGCGAGCGCGACGAAGCCGAACTCCGCCGGCAGGCCGGCCGCGATCGAGGTCCACTGCCGTCCGCCGTCGGTGGTGCGGTAGACCCCACCGTGGTTCTGGGCGTAGAGGTGGTCGGGGCCGGCGGCGTCGGCGACGACCTTGTGCACGCACTGGCCATACTCGGGGTAGGGGTCGGGGAAGAACTTCGCGGAGATGCCGGTGTTGCGCGGGGACCACCCCGTGGCGCCGTCGGGGCTCACATAGACGCCGCCCGTGCTCATCGCGACGGTCACCTGGTCGGTCTCGGGGTGCGGCAGGATCGTGTGGACCGCGGCCCCGCCGAAGCCGGGCGCCCAGCTCGGCCGGTGCTCATGGTCCCACAGGCCGCGGACCAGCGCGAAGCTCTCGCCGCCGTCGTCGCTGCGCCACAGCGACGTCGGTTCGCAGCCGGCCCAGACGACCCCTGGCCGCTCCGCCGAGTCAGGCTGGATCTGCCACACCCGCGCCAGCGCAGCCCCGGTGTCCTCCGGGAAGGCGATCGACGCGTGGTCGCTCTCGTTCCAGGTCGAACCGAGGTCGTCGGACCACGCGACCGTGGGTCCCCAGTGCCAGCTCATCACGCCCACCAGCAGGCGAGCGGGGGACCGGCGGGTGTCCCAGGCGACCGAGGCGACCTCCTCCATGAGGAAGTGCGGTCCCTGCACCGACCAGCTCCCGCGGTCGTCGCTGCGGGCCACGAACAGCCCCTTGCGCGTGCCGATCGCCAACGCCACCGTCATGACGGCTCCCACCCCGAGTCAGGTATGCCTTACCCGACGCACGCTAGTCCTCGCGCCGACCGTCGGCCAGATCCACTGGCGCCGGCGGCGACGCTGCGTGACCTTCACCGCCTCAACGAGCACTCTGCGTTCACTCAGCGTTAGGGAATATGTCCCGTGTCGGGTACCGTTGTGGATGCGTCGGTGTCATGTTCTGGGTCTGCGCGGTCGATAAGGACCGTACGGACAACTGAAGAGAACGACCGACCCCCGTGACGGTGACACTTCCCCACGGGAACTCACGGTCCTCGAGATGGTCCCTTTGCGGACGTGCTCGGACCGGCAAGGAGAAGAGGTACGACCATGGACGACTTCGGTCCTTGGGACGACTAGTCCCACCAGCGCCCGCGCCGCCTGAGCGGCCGGGCACCTGAAGCCACCGAGAGGGGCTCCGCGTATCGCGGGGCCCCTCTCGCCATGTCCGACGCGAGTACCTGGCGCAACTGTCGCTCGGGGGCCGCTCAGAGCGACAGTTGCGCCAGGTACTCGAGGGTGTCCGGGTCCTGGGCCGATACTGGCGAGGTGGACCAGGACCCTCACGTCGGCTTCGCCACGAGCGACGACTTCGCCCGGTGGATCGTGGCGCAGGGCGACGAGCCGGGCGGCGTCTGGATGCGCATCCCGAAGGCCGGATCTGGGATCGCCGGGATCGGATACGCCGAGGCGCTGCAGGTGGCGCTGGCGCACGGCTGGATCGACAGCCACAAGCGCAAGGGCGACGAGCCGGGCGTGTGGCTGCAGCGCTTCACACCGCGACGGGCGCGGAGCGTGTGGTCGAGGGTCAACTGCGAGCATGCCGAACGCCAGATCGCCGAGGGGCGGATGACACCGCGCGGGCTCGCCGAGGTCGACAGGGCCAAGGCCGACGGCCGATGGGACGGGGCGTACTCCTCGCAGAGCACGGCCGAGGTGCCCGACGACCTCGCTGCGGGGCTCGGTGCCGTGCCGGGAGCGCGGGCGTTCTTCGACTCCCTCGACCCGACCAACCGCTACGCCGTCCTCCACCGCATCGCCACGGTCAAGAAGGCCGAGACCCGAGCCCGCAAGATCGGGCAGTACGCCGAGATGCTCGGCCGCGGCGAGAAGATCCACCCCTGACCCGTCCGACGTCACCGACGCACGTGAGATCGTGGGAGCCCCCTGCTCCACCGTGCCGTCAGTGACGTCCAGATCGGCTGGACGCCTATCCTGGGCGGCGTCATGTCCGAGCCGTCCGAGTCGTCGCGCATCGACGTCGGCGACCTCCGGCGACGGCTCGACCTCGTGATGCTGCGCGACCGTCGTCGGCTCGGCCGGCGGCTCGACGGGCTGCGCCGCACCCGTGACGCAGCCAAGCGCGCACACGCCCTCGAGAAGCTGGCCCTCGACGTCGTGCGGGCGGAGCAGCGCGTGGCGACCCGCCGTGAGTCGCTGCCGACCATCACCTACCCCGACCTGCCGGTCAGCGCTCGGCGCGAGGACATCGCGACGGCGATCCGCGATCACCAGGTCGTGGTCGTCGCCGGCGAGACGGGCAGCGGCAAGACCACGCAGATCCCCAAGATCCTGCTCGAGCTCGGCCGGGGGATCACCGGTCAGATCGGTCACACCCAGCCACGGCGCATCGCGGCCCGGGCGGTGGCCGACCGCATCGCCGAGGAGCTCGGGGTCGAGCTCGGCGCGGCCGTGGGCTACCAGGTGCGCTTCGCCGACCACTCGGGCGAACGCACCCTGGTCAAGGTGATGACCGACGGCGTGCTCCTCGCCGAGATCCAGAACGACCGCCTGCTCGAGCGCTACGACACGATCGTGATCGACGAGGCGCACGAGCGCAGCCTCACCATCGACTTCCTGCTCGGCTACCTCAAGGAGATCCTGCCGCGACGCCCGGACCTCAAGGTCGTCGTGACGTCGGCGACCATCGACACGGCGCGGTTCAGCGAGCACTTCGCGAGCACGGACGGCACGCCCGCGCCGGTCGTCGAGGTGTCCGGCCGCACCTACCCCGTCGAGGTGCGCTACGAGCCCTACGGCGTCGACGACGGCGACGACCGCGACCAGGTGCAGGCCGTCACCGACGCCGTCGTGTCGCTGCAGCACGCCGGCCCTGGCGACGTCCTCTGCTTCCTCTCCGGCGAGCGGGAGATCCGCGACACCGCCGACGCGCTCGTGGGTCTCAAGCTGCGCGACACCGAGGTCGTGCCGCTCTACGCGAGGCTCTCGTCGGCGGAGCAGCACCGCGTGTTCGAGCCGCACGCGGGTCGCCGCGTCGTCCTCGCGACCAACGTCGCCGAGACCTCGCTCACCGTGCCGGGGATCCGCTACGTCGTCGACCCCGGGACGGCCCGCATCTCGCGCTACTCAGCTCGGCTCAAGGTGCAGCGACTCCCGATCGAGGCCATCTCGCAGGCGTCGGCGAACCAGCGCTCGGGGCGCTGCGGCCGCGTCGCCGACGGCATCGCGATCCGGCTCTACCCGGAGGAGAACTTCGCGGCGCGTCCGGAGTTCACGGAGCCGGAGATCCTGCGCACCAACCTCGCATCGGTCATCCTGCAGATGACGGCGCTGGGGCTAGGCGACGTCGAGGGCTTCCCGTTCGTCGAGCCGCCCGACGCGCGCTCGATCAAGGACGGCGTCGACCTGCTGCGCGAGCTCGGGGCGCTGCAACCCGGGCGCGACCTCGTGCTGACCGAGGTCGGCCGGCGCCTCGCGCGGCTCCCACTCGACCCGCGGCTGGGGCGCATGGTGCTCGAGGCGGAGAAGCAGGGCGTCGTCGACGAGGTGCTCGTGATCGCCGCCGCGCTCTCCATCCAGGACCCGCGCGAGCGGCCGGTCGACAAGCAGGCGCAGGCCGATCAGCTGCACGCCCGGTTCCGCGACCCCACGAGCGACTTCCTCGCCTACCTCGGGCTCTGGACCTACCTGCGCGAGCAGCAGCAGGAGCGCACCGGAAACGCCTTCCGCCGCATGTGCCGCGAGGAGTTCCTGCACTACCTGCGCATCCGCGAGTGGCAGGACGTGCACGCGCAGCTCCGCCAGGCGTGCAAGGAGCTCGGCATCGCGGTCTCGACCGGACGCTCGAAGGATCCGGACTCCGGCCCTGCGGTCGCAGCCGCCGACCCCGCGGCCGTGCACCGGGCGCTCCTCGCGGGGCTGCTGTCCCACATCGGCTCCTACGACTCCGCGCGACGCGACTATCTCGGGGCTCGCGGGGCCCGCTGGGCCATCCACCCCGGCTCCGCCCTGGCGCGCAAGCCGCCGGCCTTCGCGATGGCGGCCGAGCTGGTGGAGACCGCGCGGCTGTTCGGCCGGGTGGCCGCGCGCATCGACCCGGAGTGGGCCGAGCAGGTGGCCGGTGACCTCGCGCAACGCAGCTACTCCGAGCCGCGGTGGTCCAAGAAGCGCGGTGCGGTGATCGCCGACGAGCGGGTCACGCTCTACGGCGTACCGCTGGTGGTCGGTCGAGCGGTGCAGTACTCGCGCATCGACCCGGTGGCCTGCCGCGACCTGTTCATCCGGCACGCGCTCGTGCTGGGGGAGTGGGACAGCCACCACCGCTTCGTGGCCGACAACGCGAGGCTCGTCGACGAGGTGTCCGAGCTCGAGGACCGGGTCCGGCGTCGTGGTCTGGTGGTCGACGACGACGTGCTCGTCGACTTCTTCGACCAGCGGGTGCCTGCCGAGGTGACCGACGCGCGGGCGTTCGACCGCTGGTGGAAGTCGGTACGCCGCTCCGCCCCGGACCTGCTCACCTATCCGCGCGAGCTCCTGGTCCGGGACGACGCGGACGACCTCGAGGGCGAGTTCCCGCGTCGATGGACCTTCGGCTCCTTCGGCGCCGAGCTGCCGCTCACCTACGCCTTCGAGCCCGGGGCCGAGAACGACGGCGTCACCGTCGACCTGCCTGTCGCGCTGCTGCCGCAGGCCCACGCCGACGACTTCCTGTGGCAGGTGCCGGGCCGCCGCGAGGAGGTCGTGACGGCGCTCATCCGCGGCCTGCCGAAGAACCTGCGCACGTCCTTCGTCCCGGTGCCGGACACGGCGCGATCCGTGCTGCCGCTGCTCGAGACCAGCGAGGCGCAGCATGGCCTGCTCGACGCGCTCGGCCACGGGCTCACCCGGCTCACCGGCGTCGTGGTCCCGTACGACGCCTGGGCGCCGGAGACGCTGCCCGAGCACCTGCGCGTGACGCTGCGCGTGGTCGACGACGCCGGATCGGTTCTCGCGAGCGGCAAGGACGTCGAGGCGCTGCAGACGCGGCTCGCACCTGCCGTGCAACGGACGATCTCGCGGGCCTCGCGCGGCGTCGAGGTGCTGGGGCTCAACGACTTCCCGGCGTCCGGCGTACCCAGGGTCGTGGAGGAGACCCATGGCGAGCACGTGGTCCGCGGCTGGCCGGCCCTCGTCGACGTCGGCACCGCCGTCGACCTGCGGGTGCTCGTGACGCGCCCCGAGCAGGCGGTTGCGATGCGTGCGGGCGTCCGTCGGCTGCTTCGTCTCGCCGTCACACCGCCGGTGCGCTACGTCGTCGGCGTGCTGTCGACACGCGAGAAGCTGGCGCTGGGTCATACCCCACACGGCAGCGTGCCGCTGCTCGTCGACGACGCTTTCGGCGCCTGTCTCGACGCTGCGCTCGCCCGCGTCGCGGCCCGCAGCGTCGCCGGAATCGTCGACGGGCTGCCGTGGGACAAGCCGGCGTACGACGAGATCCTGGTGCAGGCGAAGGAGCACGCAGGCGACGACCTGCTCAAGGCCGTCAAGCAGTCCGCCGCGATCCTCGAGCTGGCGACCGAGACGCGGCTCGCGGTGTCGGCGATCAGCTCGCCGAAGCTCATGGTGATGAAGTACGACGTCACCGCGCAGCTCGACGCGCTGCTGCCGTCGGGCTTCATCACCGACGCCGGGCTCGACCGGCTGCCCGACCTGCAGCGCTACCTGCGCGCGGTGCTCCGCCGTCTCGACACCGCGCCGCAGGACACCGGCCGCGACGCCGAGCGGCAGGCGCAGGTCGACGCCGTGACCGAGGACTGGCACGCCACCCTGGACGCGCTGCACCCTGCCGAGCGCGACACCGTCGAGGCCCTTGCCGTCCGCTGGATGATCGAGGAGCTGCGGGTGAACCTGTTCGCCCAGAACCTCGGCACCCGCCACCCGGTGAGCGACAAGCGCATCCGCAAGGCCCTCGACAGCCTGCTCATCGGCCCCTGAGGGGTGTGTTCCCACCCGGGCGCACTACCCAATCGCCATGAGCACCTTGGGACCGTCGTGCCGCACGTCGGCAGGGGCGCGGCTAGGGTGCCTGACGTGATCGCGGGGCAGGACGCACGGGTGGTGTTCGCCAGGCACGGAGAGAGCGAAGCGAACCTGCTGGGGGAGTTCTCCAACACGGGGACCAAGCACCCGCTCACCGCGGCAGGGCGTCACCAAGCGTCCCGTCTGGCGGTCCGGCTCAGTATGCAGGGCGGCGTCCAGAACATCCTGACGAGTCCCCTGTTGCGAGCCCAGCAGACTGCTCGGATCGTCGCCGAGCGACTCGGCTTGCCGATGGTGGTCGACGATCGCCTGCGCGAGTTCGACGTCGGCCGGTACGAAGGCACTCGCGATCAACGGCACTGGGACGAGTTCGACGACGTGGTGGCTGCGTGGATGCGGGACGGCGACGTGGACCGGCGGGTGGGCGGTGGTGAGAGTCACCGTGACATGCGAGCCCGGTTCGTGCCGCTGGTCGCGGACGCCGCCGCACTTCCAGGCACGACAGTGCTGGTCGGCCATGGGGGACTCTTCCTCTGCATGTTGCCATGGGTGCTGGCCAACGTGAGCGTCGATTGGGCTCTGGACCACCTGCTCACTCCCACGGACACGGTCGTCGCGCAGGGCGCGGGGGACAGGCTGGTCTGAACCGAATGGGCCGGCCTCCACGTCGATCAGGACTCGAGCAGGCTCAACGAGGAGCCGGACGGTGACAGCTAGCCAGGGGGTCCGTGTCGGCCGACGCGCTGACCGTTACGAAGGTCTCGGTCCGAGCGGGCCAGTGCCAGCCGTCGTCACCGTGCGGTAGTCCATCGCCCGTTCGACACCAGGAAGGCGAGCGATAGCGGCACCCACGCGCTCGCCACCTGCGCGGCCCATGGGCTTGCCACACCTGTCGAATCCGCGGTTTGGGGTCCGGTAACCGCGGATTCGACAGGTGGGGTGAGCGCACGGAGCCCCGAGTGCGATTGCCGGACATCGCGTGGGCTCGGGATGGGGACTCACCCCTGGACAGCGTCCGCCCGTCGGCTCCTTCTGCCCCGCCGTGCGTCCAGCACGCGATACGCCCGCGCGGCTGCCGCCTCGCCCTGCCAGAGTGCTCCCGTGCCCGACGACCCCACCGACCGCCGATCCTGGTTCCTGGCGTTCCTCAAGGGCGCGCGCACGGTGCCGCGGTCGCGCTGGACCGCACGACAGGTGTGGCGCCCGACCCCGGGCTCGATGGCATCGCTCCTGCTCGGCCTGTGGCTCTTCGGCACGGGGGAAGCGCTCCTGCTCACCGGCGACCTCGGCGCCTCGCCGTGGACGGTGCTCGCGCAGGGTCTGAGCCTCAAGACCGGCTGGGACATCGGCTGGCTCACGTTCCTGATCTCCATGACGGTCCTGCTGCTCTGGATCCCGCTGCGCCAGCGACCGGGCCTGGGCACGGTGCTCAACATCATCGTGATCCCCGTCGCGCTGCAGATCACCTACGACGTCGTGCCGACGCCGTCGAACCTGGCGGCGCGATTCGCCCTGGTGCTCCTGGGCATCGTCACGATCGGCCTGGGCAGCGGCTTCTACCTGACCGCGGGTCACGGCCCCGGTCCGCGCGACGGCTGGATGACCGGCCTGCACCACCGCACAGGCCGCCCGGTCAGTCAGATCCGCCTGGGCATCGAGGTGGTCGTCCTCGTGCTCGGAGTCGCGCTCGGCGGCACGTTCGGCGTCGGCACGGTGCTCTTCGCGCTGCTCATCGGGCAGTCCGTGGCTCTCGGGCTCCAGGTCGTGACGCACCTCGCGCCCCCTTTGCCGCACGCGCAGGAGCCGACCTCGCCCGGTCGAGCCTGAGGCTCAGCTCTTGGCGAGCACGTGCTCGTGCAGCGCGGGCATGATCGTGTCGGCGTAGGCGGCGAGCGTGGCCTCGTTCGCGTCGTGCTGCAGGTAGATCGCGAACTGGTCGACGCCGAGCTCCTTGAGCGCGACGAGCTTGTCGATGTGCGCCTGCACCGGCCCGAGCACGCAGAACCGGTCGACGATCTCGTCCGGCACGAAGCCCGTGTGGGTGTTCCCCGCGCGACCGTGCTCGTTGTAGTCGTAGCCCTGACGGTTGCGGATGTAGTCGGTGAGCTCCTGCGGCACCGCGGCGCCGCCGTCGCCGTAGCGCGCGACGATGTCGGCGACGTGGTTGCCCACCATGCCGCCGAACCACCGCACCTGGTCGCGCTGGTGAGCGAGGTCGTCGCCGACGTACGCCGGCGCCGCGACGCAGATCTTCACCGACATCGGGTCACGCCCGGCCTCCTCGGCCGCACGCCGCACGGCCGCGATGCTCCACTCCGCGATCGCGAGGTCGGCGAGCTGCAGGATGAAGCCGTCGCCGACCTCGCCGGCCAGTGCCAGCGCCTTCGGGCCGTAGGCCGCGACGTAGACGTCGACCCTGCTGTCCGGGTTCCAGGTGAACCGCAGATGGCTGTCCTTGTACGTCGTTGCGCGACCGTTGGCCAGATCGCTGATGACTCCGATCGACTCGCGCAGTTCGGCGAGGGTCACCGGCTTGCCGTTGATGACGCGCACGGCCGAGTCGCCGCGACCGATGCCGATCACCGTTCGGTTCCCGAACATCTCGTTGAGCGTGGCGAACGTCGACGCCGTGACCGTCCAGTCGCGCGTGGCGGGGTTGGTCACCATCGGGCCGACGACGACACGGTGGGTCTGCGCCAGGATCTGGCTGTAGATCACGTACGGCTCCTGCCAGAGCAGGTGCGAGTCGAACGTCCACACGTAGCGGAAGCCGGCCAGCTCGGCCTTCTTCGCCAGGTCGACCACCCGCCACGCGGGCGGGTTGCACTGCAGCACGACGCCGAACTCCATGCGGTCCTCCTCGGACTCCGGGCGAGCTGATCAGACGAGGTACGACGACAGGCCGCGGCGCACGAACTGCCCGTGGCCCTTCGCGCCGAGGTAGTCCCCGCGCTGGACGACGACACGGCCCCGGGACAGCACGGTGTCGACGCCCCCGTCGACCTCGAAGCCCTCCCAGGCCGAGTGGTCCATGTTCATGTGGTGCGTCTCGACCGAGATGCGGGTCCGTGCGAGCGGGTCGTAGACCACCACGTCGGCGTCCGCGCCGGGGACGATCTCGCCCTTGCGCGGGTGAAGCCCGAACATCCGTGCCGGAGTGGTGCAGCAGATCTCCACCCAGCGCGACAGCGAGATCCGACCGTCGACCACGCCCTGGTAGAGCAGGTCCATCCGGTGCTCGACCGACCCGATGCCGTTGGGGATCTTGGAGAAGTCGCCGAGCCCGAGCTCCTTCTGCTCCTTGAAGCAGAACGGGCAGTGGTCGGTGCTGACGACGGCGAGGTCGCCGGTGCGCAGGTGGCGCCAGAGCTCGTCCTGGTGGCCCTCCTCGCGTGAGCGCAGCGGCGTCGAGCAGACCCACTTCGCCCCCTCGAAGCCCGGTGCGGACAGCTGCTCCTCGAGGGAGAGGTAGAGGTACTGCGGGCAGGTCTCGCCGAAGACGTTCCACCCCTCCCCGCGAGCCGCGGCGAGGGTCTGCACGGCCTGCTTCGCCGACATGTGCACGACGTAGAGCGGGGCCCCGGTCAGCCGCGCCAGCATGATCGCGCGGTGGGTCGCCTCCTCCTCGGTCTCCCAGGGCCGCGTGAGACCGTGGTAGCGAGGAGCCGTCTCACCGCGCGCGAGCGCCTGGCTCACGAGCACGTCGATCGCGATTCCGTTCTCCGCGTGCATCATGATCATGGCGCCGTTGTTCGCGGCCGTCTGCATCGCGCGGAGGATCTGCCCGTCGTCGGAGTAGAAGACACCGGGGTAGGCCATGAACAGCTTGAAGCTCGTGATGCCCTCGTCGACGAGCTCGTCCATCGCCTTGAGCGAGTCGTCGTCCACCCCGCCGACGATCTGGTGGAAGCCGTAGTCGATGGCGCACTCGCCCCGGGCCTTCGCGTGCCAGGCGGCGAGGCCGTCCTGCACGCGCTCGCCGGTGCGCTGGACCGCGAAGTCGATGATCGTCGTCGTACCGCCGAATGCGGCCGCGCGCGTGCCCGTCTCGAACGTGTCGGACGCGAACGTGCCGCCGAAGGGCAACTCCATGTGAGTGTGGCAGTCGATCCCGCCAGGCACGACGTACTTCCCGGTCGCGTCGATCACCGTGTCCGCGGTGGACGCGAGGTCCGCCCCGAGCGAGGCGTCGCCCGGGGCCAGCAGCGCGACCACCTTCTCGCCGTCGATGAGCACGTCCATCGGCTGCGCGCTGATGGGGGAGACCACGGTGCCACCGTGGATGAAGGTGGTCACGGCTGCACCAGGTCGTCGTAGGCCTCGGGACGTCGGTCCCGGTAGAACGCCCACTGGTTGCGCACCTCGGTGAGCAGGTCGAGGTCGAGGTCGCGGACCACCAGCTCGGGGGCGTGCGTGTCGGCGACCTCGCCCACGAACTGTCCTCGCGGGTCGACGAAGTACGACGTCCCGTAGAAGTCGTCGTCGCCGAGATCCTCGATGCCGACCCGGTTGATCGCGCCGATGAAGTACTCGTTCGCGACCGCCGCAGCCGGCTGCTCGAGCTTCCAGAGGTACGACGACAGCCCGCGCGACGTCGCGCTCGGGTTGAACACGATCTGCGCCCCGTTGAGCCCGAGCGCGCGCCATCCCTCGGGGAAGTGGCGGTCGTAGCAGATGTAGACACCGATCCGGCCGACAGCCGTGTCGAACACCGGGAAGCCCAGGTTGCCCGGACGGAAGTAGAACTTCTCCCAGAACCCCTGGACGTGCGGGATGTGGTGCTTGCGGTACTTCCCGAGGTAGCGGCCGTCGGCGTCGATCACGGCTGCCGTGTTGTACAGGAAGCCGGGCTGCTCCTGCTCGTAGACCGGGAGCACGATGACCATGCGCAGCTCGGCGGCCAGGGCCTGGAAGCGCTCGGTCGTCGGACCGGGCACGCTCTCGGCGTAGTCGTAGAAGGACGCGTCCTGCACCTGGCAGAAGTAGGGGCCGTAGAACAGCTCCTGGAAGCAGACGACCTGGGCGCCGGCCGCGGCCGCCTCGCGCGCGAACCCCTCGTGCGCGACGATCATCGACTCCTTGTCACCCGTCCACGTGGTCTGCACCAGCGCTGCACGTACGACCGTCACGATCGCCTCCGAGGGGGTCGCTGCCGGCGGACCGGCGGGGGACCCATGTAACCCCGCCGGGTGCCACGGTGCAGGGCAATTCACGTACTCGACACGAACGCCGAGGGCCCGCGGACCAGATCGTGGTCGGCGGGCCCTCGCAGCCGGGGATGAGGTCGGCGGCGGGTCGTCAGTCGATGCGGACGATGTCGCCGCTCGCGGTGCGGAAGTGGACCGCGACGAGGCCGGGCTCGTCGGCGTCGACCCACTCGATGTCCGTGCTGTCGATCGGCGAGGCGATCTCGCCGCCGAGCCACTCGCGGATGCGCTCCTTCTCGCCGGCGATCTCGCAGGCGACGGCGGAGACGTGGACAGGACCTGCGAGCGACGGGTGCTGCGAGGGGTCGCTGGTCCACTGCAGGAAGAACGGGAGCGAAGGGTCGGCGATGAGGTCGGTGACGCCGATCTGCTTCCAGGTGAGGTCGAAGCCGTCGGGCCGGACCCGGTGGCCTTCGGTCGAGGGGCGGCCGAGGCGTTGCTCGAGCGGGCCGATGTCGTCGACGGCCACGACCCAGCCGAGCCAGCCGCCGCCGTCCTCGGCCCGGGCCCGCACGGCCTGGCCGAAGGGAGCCTTGTCGGACGCGGGGTGGTCGAGGGCCGCCACGACCTCGACGTAGGTGCCTCCGTCGATCGGGAGGACGAAGTTGCGGGTGCCGAATCGCGGGTGGCGACCGCCGTCGACGAAGGAGCCGCCGAGCTGCTGGCCGATCCGCTGCACCGTGTCGACGAGCTCACTGCTGCTCACGGCGTACGAGACGTGGTCCAAGCGCATGTCCGTATCGTGGCCCACGCCGCTCGGGGCCCGGCGGCTGGGGTCGGTCTCACGCGCCAAGGGCAGTTCAGCCGGGCCGGCAATACGGGGAAAGACCTTGCGGCTCACGCGTTCTTCCGCTTGGCGCGTTCGACGGCCTCGAGCCGGTCCATCCGCGTGGCCTCCGCGAGCGTCGGCGCCGTGCCGCCGAGCCTCGCAGGCAGCCACCAGGTGTCGTCGGGGCCGGACGGGGCCTGCGGGTAGCGGGTCACGACGTCGTCGAGCATCAGGCGCATCTGGTCGTGCAGCGCGGCGCTCACGACGTCGAGGTCGGCGCCGGACGGGACCTCGATGGGGGTGCCCACCGTGACCGAAACGGCCTTGCCCCGGGAGAAGTCGCGGGGGCGACCCTTCGTCATCATGCGCTGCGTCCCCCACACGATCGTGGGCAGCAGCGGTACGCCGGCCTCCTGCGCCAGGCGCGGCGCGCCGCTCTTGAACTCCTTGAGCTCGAACGAGCGCGAGATCGTCGCCTCCGGGAAGATCCCGACGACCTCGCCCGCTCGTACGGCGTCGAGCGCCACCCGGAACGACTCGGCCCCGGCCTCCCGGTCGACGGGGATGTGCTTCATGCCGCGCATGAGCGGACCCGAGACGGGGTTGCGCCAGATGGAGTCCTTGGCCATGAACCGCACGTAGCGGCCGGACGGATGAGCACCCAGCCCCGCGAAGATGAAGTCGAGGTAGCTGACGTGGTTGCTGGCCAGGACGGCACCGCCGTGCCGTGGCACGTTCTCGCCGCCGGTGACGTCGAGCTTGAGCCCGAGGGCCTTGAAGGCGCCCAGCGCTGTGACGATCACGGGGGCGTAGACCGGCTCGACCATGGGTCGCACGCTACGGCGCCGCACCCGCTCGTGCCACCACCGGCCGATCGGCCTGGGCACTAGCCTCGCCGCATGAGCGACGACGCGCACGTGACCATGTTCGCCGACGACGGCCGCATCGAGGCGCTGGCCACCTACACCGACCGGCTCGACGAGCTCGCCGCCGTCTTCGCCGATGCGAGCGTCGGCGACGGCGAGCTGCTCGACCGGCGACCGGCGCCGGACGCGTGGTGCGTCGCCGAGGTCCTGCACCACCTCGCTGACGCCGAGCTGCACCAGTCCGTGCGACTCCGCAGCATGCTCGTCGAGGACCGACCCGTGTGGTCCGACTGGGACGAGGAGGGCTACGCCGCCGCCCTGTCCTACGACGCCCGCCCGGCGGCTGACGCGCTCGCCCTGCTGCTCGCCATCCGCAACGCCAACGTGCGCCTGCTCGCCTCGCTGCCGCCGCAGGCGTGGTCGCGGACGGCGGTCCACCCGACCGACGGCGAGGTCGACGTCGCAGGATGGGTCCGCATCGCTTGCGACCACCTCGCGACGCACGTGCTGCAGGCGCGGCGCGCCGTCATCGGGATGACCTGAACGCGACGCGCGACACGCTCGGGCCATACTTCTGCCATGCAGCAGGACGAGGCAGAGCAGGTCGTCGCGGCGCTCCAGGAGCGACGCGTGTTCGCGCACCTCTACCGGGGGTCGGTGGCCCGGTTCGGCGTGCGCATCGTGCTTCCCGACGGCCGTGAGGCGCTCTGGGACGTCGACGGCGCCGCCGGTCTCGAGGCGCAGGTGATGCGCGACGGCATGCTCGTCGGCTTCGTCCCCAAGATCGAGGGCTCCGAGTCCTGGTCGGTCGAGCAGACCGTCGACGCGATCGCCGCCGCCGTCTACGACTGACCGTCCCCAGCGCCGTCGGGTGCGCGCGGCGTCCCCAGCCACGGCGCGAGGCCGATGGCGCGGGTGGGCGCCGGGGCGTTGCCTGCGGCCATGACGCACGCACCCGCCACGCCGACCCTCGTGGTCCGCGGTCCCGATTCCCTGCCCGCCCTCGTGCCGCACCTCGTCGGGTTCCACCCCGAGGCCTCGCTCGTGCTGCTCGGCCTCGCGCCCGAGCGGCGCACCGTGCGCGTCACGATCCGGATCGATCTCCCGCACCCCGGCGACCAGGTGGTCGACGTCGTCGAGGCGTGGTCGTCGTCGTTGGCGGCCCTGCCGCGCTCCGGGGCGCTCGAGGCGATCCTCGTGGTCTACCCGGGCGCCGCCGACGATCCCTGGCGCGACGGTCGTCCGCGTGAGCTGCCCTTCCGCGACCTCGTCGACGAGCTGGCGGCGGAGCTCAAGGACGCCGGTCTCACGGCGCTCGACGCGGTGTGCATCGTCGGCGACCGGCTCCGCTCGTACTGGTGCGGCGACCAGGCGTGCTGCCCGGAGGGTGGGAGGCCGGTCGACCCCGAGAAGGTGCTGCGGGTCCGCGCCGCGCTGGTCGGCCAGGGCAGCGCGCCGCTCGGCTCGCGCCACGACCTGGTCCGCGCGCTGGCCGAGCGCGACCCCGACGATCCGGTCCGCGCGGCCGTGGACGCCGCGCGCGACGGTGTCACGATGCAGATGCCGGCCGGCACCGAGCGACGGGTCGGGCACGTCGTCGACGGGCTCAAGGCCTACGCCGCGGACCAGCGGAACGCCGTCGCGCTGACCCGGCTCGTGGTGCTCGTCGGGTGGCTCTGTGAGTCGATCCGCTCGCGCGACCTGCTGCTGCGCGCGCTCACCGTCGACCCCGACCCCGAGGTCGTCGCCGCCGCCCGGACCGTCCTCGGCGAGGCCGTGCGCTGCTCCTCCGGCCCCTCGGTCGCACGCCCGGCGGCCGCTCTCGCCGTCTGCAGCTGGGTCGCGGGTGATGGCGCCGCCGCGCGCGTCGCGGTCGAACGAGCCCTGGATGCGGACCCGACGTACTCCCTTGCCGCGCTCGTGTCGGCGGCGCTCGACACCGGTGCCCCACCGTGGACCTGGGTGGCGATGATGGCGGAGGTCAGCGTCGCCGCGATCCTGGGCGACGACGGCGCCGAGGACTTCGCAGCGGGAGCGTGACGCGTGCGGCCCGTGGTGCGATCGGGGGACCTGGGGTCCCTGTGGGTGACCTTCCTCCACAGGGGCTCACGGTGGCTGGTGCTCGGGGCTCGTCCTTCCTACCGTCGTGCGGTGCGCCGTTGCCTCGCCCTCGCCCTGCTCGGGTCGCTGACCCTGGCGTCGTTCGCCCTCCTGCCCTCGACGATCGAGTTGCGCCGGCTGTGACCGGCGCGGCGGCGACCTCGAGCCCCAGCGTCACGGTGTCGCCCGATCCGCAGCGCGACCTCTACGTCGGCGACGGTGGTCTCGTGGTGCCGGCGTCGGACTGGCGCGGCGATCAGGCCGGGCGACGCGACACCGCGTCGTGCCTCGACTGCACGTGGCGGGTCAGCGTGCTGTGCACGAAGGCGGAGACGCCGACGGTCGCTGCCCGCGGATCGACCTCGGCTGTCCGGTGGGGACGGTCCCCGTGCGGATCTGGCTGCTGCGCCCCGGCGCGGACTGGAGCGTCGTGGGTCGCGCGTGCCAGGGCCCGTCGGCCCCGGCCACGGTCACCGGACTGGGGTCGACGGTGCACGACCGTGCCGAGGCGGCACTGCCGCCGCTGCGGGCGCAGGCTCAGCCCAGCAGCTCGGCCCTGGTGCGCGTCCCGGTCCTCTACCGGACCGGGCAGCCCGCCGGAGGCATCGGCGGAGCCGACCTGTCGGTCCTCGGGCTGGCGGTGACGCTCGAGGCCCGTGTCCGGTGGCACTGGGTCTACGGGGACGGCACCGACGCGTGGACCTCGTCTCCGGGAGGGGCCTGGCCCGACATGTCGGTGACCCACACCTACGTGGCCGCGGGGCTCCAGCGGGCATCGGTCGAGGCCCTGTGGCGCGCGCAGTTCACGGTCGAGGGGCTCGGCCCGTTCGCGGTCCCGGGGCCCGCGCTCATCCAGCGCTCCGAGGTCGACCTCACGGTCACGCCGGCGCACGCCCACCTCGTGGCGTGAGGTCCCACGGGTCGGCTCAGGAGGGCGAGGCGACGGGGCGACCGAGGAGCGGGCCACGGCCGTAGGTCGCACCCAGGTCGATCGCCGTCTCGAGCTGCCCCGGGGTCTCGATCCCGGTCGCGATCAGGTGCGCACCGACTGCGGCGGCGGCATCGCGCCACGCGGTGGTGGACTCGATCGGCCGGCCGACCCGGCTGAGGTCGAGGTGCAGGTACGCCGGTCGCAGCCGGGGGAGCAGGCGCAGCGCCGCCGACTCGGTCTCGGTGCCGGTCAGGTCGGCCAGCACGAGCTGCCAGCCCCACCCGTGCATCTCCTCCGCCGCCTCGAGCAGCCGCTGCTCGTCGGCGAGGGAGTCCTCGTGCAGCTCCGCGCACACCGACAGCGCGCGCCGGCCCCGCAGGATCGCGACCGCGAGCCGGGGGGGACAGGCCGTGCCGAAGGTCTCCGGCTCGGGCGTGAGGTGCAGCTCGGTCGCCAGTCCGGCGTCGACCGCGAGGTCGAACGTGTGCGCGCGGAAGGCCCAATCCAGCCGCTCGACGAGGCCGAGCTCGGCCGCCTGGGCGAGCAGGCTGAGCGTGTCCGCGATCTCGGTGCCCGGCGTACCACGGCCGGTCGCCTTCCAGCCCAGCAGCGACCCCTGGCCGGGTGTGACCGGGTCCAGGCGCCGGATCGGCGTGAAGTCCGGCCCGAGCAGCGCGGGCTGGGCGATGAGCTGCTCCACGAGCGTCCGGGTGCGCCTCGTTCGGTCGAGATCGGCGGTCAGTGCGTCGGACGGACGGTCGGGGGCGATGCTCACCCTGGGGGTGTCGGCATCAACGGTGCCGTCTTGAGCCATCCGGGCGGTCGGAGGCGCTAGGTTCGCGCTGCGCCCCGGCCGCCGGGCCGGGCGTAGCCAGCGAGGAGGAACGATGGGTGCCATCGGGAGCCCGATCGTCGTCGGGTACGTCCAGACGCCGGAAGGCGAGGCCGCGCTCGCCCGCGCGATCGCCGAGGCCCAGCAGCGCGGCGCTCGGCTGATCGTCATCAACTCGCACAAGGGGGGAGCCGCGCTCGACAAGACGGTCGCCATCGAGCTCGACGAGTCGCTGGACGACGTCCACCGGACCCTGCACGACTCGGGGGTCGAGCACGAGGTCCGTCAGCTCGTCCGCGGGGTGGATCCGGCCGACGACCTCATCGCCGTGGCCGACGAGGTCGACGCCGACCTGATCGTCATCGGTCTGCGCCGACGCACCCCGGTCGGCAAGCTGATCATGGGCAGCAACGCCCAGCAGATCCTGCTCGACGCCTCCTGCCCCGTCCTCGCCGTGAAGGCACCCTGACCGCAGTCGTCGTCACGCCTGCGGGGCGCGCAGTAGCGTGAGCGCGTGGCCACCAGGACAAGCACCACGTCGCCACCAGAGCTGCACCTCTGCTTCGACGACCACGGCGACGCCCTGCTCTCGCGTGATCCGTTCGCGCTCGTCGTCGGCATGCTCCTCGACCAGCAGATGCCGATGGAGCGCGCGTTCCTCGGCCCCTACCGCCTGGCCGTCAGGATGGGCACGCCGCGCCGGCTCGAGGTCGTCCGGATCGCGGCGTACGACCCGGAGGCCTTCGTCGCTCTGGTGTCGACACCTCCGGCCGTGCATCGCTTCCCCGGCTCGATGGCCGGACGGATCCAGGGCGTGGCCCAGCACGTCGTGACCGAGTACGCCGGCGACGCCGAGGCGATCTGGCGTGCGGTGCCCACGGGCGCGGCACTGCACCAGCGACTGGTCGGGCTGCCCGGCTACGGCGACCAGAAGGCCCGGATCCTGACCGCACTGCTCGGCAAGCAGTGCGGGGTGCGCCCACGCGGTTGGCGTGAGGCGTCCGCGCCATACTCCGAGGCCGGCTCCTACCGGTCGGTGGCCGACGTCGTCGATGCCGCGAGCCTCGCGGCGGTCCGCCGGTTCAAGCAGGACGCCAAGGCCGAGGCTCGGGCGTCGGGTCGATGACCCGCGTCAGGTGAGCGCGGGCGGCGAGACCGGGTCGCCCTCGCGTCCGGTGGCTGGGAGGTCACGGCGGATCGGCGTGCTGTGCGTGCTCGGGTCCGCGGTCGCGTTCGCCGTGGCACCGATCTTCGGCAAGGTCGCCTACGCGCACGGGGTCGACTCGTTCGCGCTGCTGGCGCTGCGGTTCGCCTCGGCCTCGCTCGTCGTGTGGGTGTTGGTCCTGGTGCTCGCCGTCGGCGGCGACGTCGGTCGTCCCGCGGGCCGGACGGTGCTGCGCGTGCTGGCTCTCGGCGCGCTCGTGCTGCCCGCGGAGGTCACGCTCTACTTCGCCTCGCTGCACCGCATCGGGGCCGGGCTCGCGGAGGTGCTGCTCTTCCTCTACCCGATGTGGGTCGTGCTCATCACCGCGGTCGTTCTGCGTCAGCAGGTGACGCGGCTCGTCGTCGGATGCTCGGTCGTCGCGGTCGCAGGCGCGGCCCTCACCGTGGGTGCGGTCAGCGGGGTGGACGGCGTCGGCGTGCTGCTCGCCGTCGGGGCGTCCATCGGCTTCGCCTGCTACGTCGTGCTCTCCGGGCGTCTGGTCCACGGCGTCGGCAGCATCCTCACCACCGCGCTGATCACGACCGGGGCCGCCGTCACGTTCTCGCTCGCCGCGCTGGTGACCGGGTCGCAGGGACCCACCGACGCCGCCGGGTGGGCCGCGACCCTCGGTCTGTCGCTCGTCGGCACGGTCGTCTCGTTCCTGCTCCTCACCCTCGGTCTGGCCCGGATGCCGAGCACCGACGCCTCGGTCGTCTCGACCGTCGAGCCGGCCGTGGCCGTGCTGCTCGGCGTCCTGCTGCTGGGGGAGCCGATCGGGCTCCTGCAGGTCGTGGGCGTCGCCCTGGTGCTCGGATCGGTGGCCGTCCTGGTCCGGGTCGAGGCTGCGGAGGACGTTGTCGACGCCGGGGCTGGGCACTGATCGGGCCGCCGGTTCGTCGTACAGGACGCGGCGCAGCGTGGCACGGCGTGCCTGCGTGCGAGGGAATGCCGCGGGCGTGTGACAATGTTGCCCCGGTACGCCCCTTGCGCACCGCCTCACGACGCACGCCCAGGTGACTGCTGGTGACCAGGTGCGTGCCTGCCCGATGACGAGAGGTTCGTACGTGCCGTCGAAGCCGACCAAGGCCACCCCGAAGACCCCTGCCAAGGCTCCCGCCAAGAGCGCTGCCAAGGCCCCGGCCCCGGCGAAGACCGCCGTCAAGGCGCCCGCCAAGACCGCCGCCAAGCCGGTGGGGAAGACCGCCCCCGCCACCAAGGCGGCGTCGGCGCCCGCCAAGGCTCCGGCCAAGGCCGCGCCCGCCAAGGCTCCGGCCAAGGCCGCCCCGGCGAAGGCCACGACGAAGGCTGCGATCACCAAGGCGGCCCCCGAGAAGGTTGCCGCCAAGGCAGTTCCTGCCAAGGCTCCGGCCGGCGCCGCGCCCGCCAAGGCAGCTCCGGCGAAGGCGGCGAGCAAGGCCGCTCCCGCCAAGGGCGCGAAGACGCCCGTCGGCGACGACGAGGACGTCGTGGCGATCGTCGTGGTCGAGGGTGAGGACGCGGTCGAGATCGTCGACCTCGACGAGACCGACCTCGAGGCCGTCGTCGACGTCGACCTCACCGACGCCGCCGTGCTCGAGGCTGAGCTCGAGGCGGAGATCGCCGAGGTGGTCGCGGAGCCGACCGAGGGCGAGAAGCCCGAGGCGGAGGCGGAGAAGGCCGAGGAGGAGTCCGAGGCGTTCGTCATCTCCGACGTCGACGACACCGACGAGCCGGTCCAGACGGTCACCGTCGCCGGTGCCACCGCCGACCCGGTGAAGGACTACCTCAAGCAGATCGGCAAGGTGCCGCTGCTCAACGCCGAGCAGGAGGTCGAGCTCGCCAAGCGGATCGAGGCCGGCTTGTTCGCCGAGGAGAAGCTCAACTCCGGGCTCAAGCTCAACGCCACCCAGCGCGGCGACCTCGAGTGGATCGCCGAGGACGGCCGCCGGGCGAAGAACCACCTGCTTGAGGCCAACCTGCGCCTCGTCGTCTCCCTCGCCAAGCGCTACACCGGTCGGGGCATGCTCTTCCTGGACCTGATCCAGGAGGGCAACCTCGGTCTGATCCGCGCGGTGGAGAAGTTCGACTACACCAAGGGCTACAAGTTCTCGACGTACGCCACGTGGTGGATCCGTCAGGCGATCACCCGCGCGATGGCCGACCAGGCCCGCACCATCCGTATCCCGGTACACATGGTCGAGGTCATCAACAAGCTGGCGCGCGTGCAGCGTCAGATGCTTCAGGACCTGGGCCGCGAGCCCACCCCGGAGGAGCTCGCCAAGGAGCTCGACATGACGCCCGAGAAGGTGGTCGAGGTCCAGAAGTACGGCCGCGAGCCCATCTCGCTGCACACTCCGCTCGGCGAGGACGGCGACAGCGAGTTCGGCGACCTCATCGAGGACTCCGAGGCCATCGTCCCGGCCGACGCCGTGTCGTTCACCCTCCTGCAGGAGCAGCTCGACTCGGTGCTCGACACCCTGTCCGAGCGCGAGGCCGGCGTCGTGAAGATGCGCTTCGGTCTCACCGACGGCCAACCCAAGACCCTCGACGAGATCGGCAAGGTCTACGGCGTCACCCGTGAGCGCATCCGTCAGATCGAGTCCAAGACGATGAGCAAGCTGCGTCATCCCAGCCGTTCCCAGGTACTGCGCGACTACCTGGACTAGCCGACACGCCCACGAAGCCTCTACGACCTCTTCATGCAACTTCAGCAGACCGTCAAAGCTGACCCCAGCCGCCCGACGGCGAGTGAGCACCTGCCCTGAAGCGCCACGGTGGCGTGCGCCGCTGAGGGCGCGCGCGAGGTGCCGATCTCGCTCGCCCCGGTTAGGCAACTCTGCCCCGGACGTCGTTATGGCGCGCTTCACGAGGAGTGATGTCAGGGGTCACCCACAAGGTCCCCTGTCGGGGGTGCTGGCGACAGTGCGGATCGGCTGATGGCGCACGAGGCCGACGCATGGAAGAAGGCCCAGGTGGGGGGCCGGCCCGGAAGCCGGCCCCCCACCGTGGTGCTCAGGCCGCCGTGCGAGCCCTGCGCCGCCCTTCTGCGCGCAGAGCTTCGCGCGCGGTCTTGACCAGCAGTCGCCGATCGTCGCGGGTGAGGACCGAGCGGTGCAGCAGGATCTGCTCCAGCCGTGCCGTCGCGGCGTCAGCGGCGATGTGGGCCACCTCGAGTCCGACCTCTTCGGGTAGGTCTCCGGGAACACCGTGCACGAGCACCGATCCGTCGGCCGCGACCTCCACCTGCACCTGAGCGGCGATCCGCTCGAGGTCGTAGTCGGAGGTGTTCTCCCGGAACAAGCACCAGTGGCGGCACCTAACCTGCTCGAACCCGCAGGACTGACCTCAGGCCGCCGAGTCGGAGTCGGCGATGCGCCGCTCGATCTCGGGCAACGCCTCCAGGAACACCTCACGGATGTCGTCGGGGTGGATGCCCAGGTCCAACGAGGATTCGACGAGCTGGGCCAGGCTCTCGCCATCAGCGAGTGCGACCAGCTCCCGGGCTCCCACGGGGCTGTGCCCGGTGATCGCAAGCAATGCCGCGGCGGTTGCGGCGACATGGCGCCGGACCCCCTCGGGTGCGGTCAGGGCCAGGGAGACCATGGCGTCGGCGAGTTCGATGCGAGCAGCGGCGTCTTGGGTCGCGACTGTGGCCAGGAGGTGGTCGCGGACCTGGATGTCGCAGAGCAGGACGAGCAGGCCGGCGCGCACGGTGGACTCGGCCTCGATCACGTCAGCTGCGCCGGTCGGCGGGTGTCGAGCCGCGGCCACGAGGGTGGTCAGGGCTTGCCACGCCGTGTCGCAGCGCACCCGGAGCGGGTGGTTGGCCAGGCCCGCGGCGTGGCGGTACTCCTCGGCGCTGGGGGCTAGGTCGGGGCGTGGAGCGAACCGCGCAGTAACGTCCGCTCGGCTGGGCGCGCGGGCCCGATGACCGTGCGCGACGTGCTCAACCTCGATCTGCGACATGTTCGCCGGGATCGGCGTGCCCTCGGGCGTGCAGCACGAGTCGTCGGTGCACAGGTAAGAGCGGAACCTGTCGGCGTGGACGAGGAGTGCATCACGCACGTGTAGGCCGCCGGTATCCAGGGCATCGACCAGGCCCAGCACGCGCTCGGTGGCGTCGATGGCGGTGTAGACGGCGATGAGCGCCTCCAACGATCGGGCACGAAGGCCGACGTCCAGGAGCTGCTTGGCGAGGTCCGGGATGTCATCTGGCACATCCACTCGCAAGGTGCAGACGATGTGTGAGCTGTCGGCCTCGAGGTAGACCACCACTACAGACTCGGATGGTCGGAAGCCGATCAAGCTCGGGACGGCGGCGGCGAACTCGGCAGGGCTGGTGAGCCGGATGCTGTCGGGCATGGTGTTGCTCCTTCGATGCGGGGTGTGCGTCCGCATGCGGACACAAACAAGCCCCCGGCCGGATGGCCGAGGGCTGACATGACAAGAACCCTGCCTCATCAAGAGGTCAGGGCTCGGGGGGTGACTCCGCAGGGTGGTCCGCACTCAGGCGGTTATCCCGGAGGGAGTCGGTGAACGGGCCACAGGCACTGTCCTGCTACCTGCTCATGTGACCAGTATACAGCCAAAACGCCTTCTGCTGCAGGCGGTTACAGCGATCGGAAGACTGCGCGCCGACAGTCTCAGTCGACGAGTCTGTGCAGGCAGGTGTCCAGGCGCTTGTCGGCCCTCGCTCGGGCCCTGGCGATCTCGACCGCAGCGTCCTTGTCGATGCGCTTGGTCGCGCCTTCAGCGAGGTAGCGGTCGAGGACGTCGCGGTACTTCTCCTCCGCCACTCGCCAGCCGTTGTCCCCTACGACGGTCGGCCCTGCCAGCACCGAGCGACGGGTCGTGCGACTCAAACCACCGTAGTCCCCGACACCAGACTGAACGGCCGCCCGCGGCTGAGCCGGAGTGGTTCATCCCGGGTTCAGCCTGCTGGGCCTTCCGCGAGCGGGTGCCCCGGTGTCACCCTGCGGTAACGCGGGTCATCGGGGCTCGCGGGGTAGCCAGATGACGCTCGCCCGCTCGTTGGTCATCGTCCGGGACGAGGCGTCCAGGTCAGGAGGCCCGCATGTCGAGAGTCCGCATCGCCGCGCTCGTTGTCACCCTGGTCGTTGCGGCAGGGGCGGTGGTCGCCGCGAGCAACACCGCCACGGCCGCGGTCCCGCTCGCGGCTGTCACGACTCCCACGACCGCCCACGGCACCGGGTTCCAGGTGCACTCCACGATCGACACCAGCTTCTGCATCGACGTCGCCCCCGGAGCCACGGAGGGTCGCCAGGTGACGATGTCCCAGTGCACGGCCGCGGCCTCTCAGCGGTGGGGCTTCACCTGGAACACCGACCAGACCAACCTGCTGGTCGAGTCCCAGGGCATGTGCATGGACGGTCGCAAGCCCACCGCCGGAGTCGCCGCCACGGTCGGGTACTGCCGGTTCGGGGACCCCTGGCGCTACGTGTTCACCCCCGTAGGGCTCATCCAGAACGTGAAGACCGGCCAGTGCTTGACCATCCCGCGCGCTGCGTCGGGAGCGGCCGTGTACTTCGACGTCTGTGACAGCACCCGGACCGCACAGCTGTGGAAGCTCAGCGCCTAGCGGACTCAGCTCGAGACGAGCCGAGAGGGGGCCCGGTCATGCGGGCCCCCCGTGGCAGGCGTCATCGACCGACACGCGCCTCGCCCGACTCGGCCTTCCCTAGGCCGCGGTACACCGACGCGCGGCTGACACCAAGAACTCGTGCGATCGTCGACACGTCGTGTTCTCCTGACTCCACCATCGCCCTTGCGGTTGCCTGCTTCTCCGGCGTCCAGACCGTCGGCCTCCCACCGACGCGTCCGCGAGCCCGCGCCGCTGCCAGGCCGGCCTGAGTCCGCTCTACGATGAGTTCCCGCTCGAACTGAGCCAGCGCAGCGATGACGTGAAAGACCAACTTCCCGCCTGGCGTCGAGGTGTCGATGCTCTCGGTGAGGCTTCGCAGGCCGACGCCTCGCTGCTCGAGCTCGGCGAGGTCAGCCGCTGTGTCCCGCGAGGGCGACCAGGACCCCGGCGACCGCGAAGTACTTGTTGCTACCGAGGTCGCGGACCGTCTTGATGTTGAACGCTGCTGCGAGGTGCTCGCCGTCGGCGTCGGTCACACCTGCCAGCGCGGCGACGGGAGCGTCGAGGATCTCTGTGAGTGACAAGTTCTCGTAGGCCTTGTCCAGCGCCTTGCTCAGCTCCACAGAAACGGCCATGTCGGTCTCCCATGCTGTGGCCGAGCCTGGTGCCCGGCGGGGCACTCACTCTCGTCCGCGCCGAGCCGCGGGGCAAGGGGTGGCCGGGAGGGCGCCACTGTTCACCGGTGCTATAACCGAATCGGCGGACACAGGCCGCGGAACGGGCCATGCTCGATGGACAAGCACCGACGCCTTGGCTGGCCGAAGATCCTCGAGGATGGGGCGACGATGAAGGGGTTCAAGAACTTCCTGATGCGCGGGAGCGTCGTCGAAGTAGCGGTCGCCCTGGTCGTAGCGCTGGCGTTCGCCGCGGTGATCACGGCATTCACCAAGACCATCATCAGCCCTCTGCTGGCGGCAATGGGTCCGAGCGACAGCATCGGCCTGGGCTGGCAGATCAAGTCGGGCAACCCCAACACCTTCATCGACGTGGGCGGCCTGATTACGGCGATCATCACCTTCATCGTGTTCATGGCCGTGATCTACTTCGTCATCGTCGTCCCATACAAGGCGGTTCAAGCCCGACGAGGGATCACCGCGTTCGGCGACCCTGCTCCGGCCAAGACCTGCCCCGCGTGCCTGTCCGACGACCTGCCGGTCGGTGCGAGCAAGTGCAAGTACTGCGGCACCGACCAACCAGCGTCGCTCGCCTAGAGAGGCGGTACGGCTTTCCGGACTCCTGCAAGTCGCGCGGCAGGTCGGCGCATCAAGTCCGCGATGCGACGGGCCCTCCCGCTACATAGCGCTCGGCCCCGAGGACCGGCCCGGAGTGGGGCAACGCGATTACAGGGCGGTAGCGTCGAAATGGGAGTTGGCGAGCGCGGGTGATGGCTGTGGACCGGTTCGAGTACGTCGGGTGGATAGTGGATCACCGCCTGCCGGCCGAGGACATTGACGCGGAGTGGCCCGTCGCCTTCGTGGTCACCGCCCCCTTCGCTGAGGCAGCCCGGGACTGGGGTGACACCTTGACGAAGGCGAGATTCCCGCCGGGCCACACGTTGGAGTTCTCGTGGTCGCTGGTCGTGCCGATCACAGAGTCCACAACTCCCGGGATAGAGGCGATGGCCATCGTCGCCTATGGCCACCTGGCGGCGGACGAGGACATCGGCTGGTAGCCGTCAACTCGACGGGGCGCGCACCGCCCTGGGGATGCCCTCAGGAGCGACGACCACCCGTTAGTCCTGGACGGTGCTGGGTCGAGTGAGGGGTTGCCCAGGCCTTCGTGCTGCAGCCTCGATCGCGAGGACTTCGCCGGTCACGTCGACCATCTGCGAGACCTGGCGCAACATTCGCCCGTCGTCGTCGCGGACCGCGGCGGCGTGCAGGTCGCACCTGACATGGTGTTCTCCTGTGGACCCGGTGTCGGTGCGGGTGGCTAGATCCCGCTGACGGCGGTGACGGCTCCCACGGCGATGGCGGCGGTGAGCTCGCCGTGGTCGTGGGCGTTCTGGTCGGCGTAGGTCTCGGCGAAGTCGGCGATAGCCTCGTCGAACTTGGTGCTCGAGCCGAGGTAGGCGGCGATCGCGACCCGGTCCCCGGAGCGGGCGTGGGCGCGGGCGAGGGTCTGGCCGCAGAGCCTCCCGTAGAAGGCGATCCCGTCCGGGACCATGGACTCGACCACGACCGAGCCTTTGCCGTCGCGGAGCTGGCGAAGGTAGAAGTCGCGGTCCAGGCCGTCGAAGCCCTCGACTCGTTGCCAGCCCAGGAAGATGTCGCTGGTGGCCTGCATCAGCTGCTGGCCGGTGACGACTCGTTGGCCGTGGTTCTTGAAGCCGCTGGCCTTGGTGAACCCGGACAGCACCGAGGGCTGAGCCTCCTTGGCCTGCAGGAACAGCGGGTCACCGCCGTTGAGGCCCTCGAACAGCAGGATCCACGCCCGAGTGCCGACGCTGCCCACGCCGACGACCTTGCGGGCGGCCTGCACGAGCCGGAACTGCTCGAGCAGGTGTCGGCGGTCCCATTGCAGGGTGCGCCGGTAGGAGCCGACGATGGCGTGGAACTGGTCGTAGGCCGCGGCTGCTTGCCCTTCGTCCAGCAGGTCCTCGATGGGGATGATCAACGGCGGCTGGTTCACGATCCGCGGGCGACCGTCCACGATGGTGGTCAGCTTGGACAGGGCCTGGATGCTGTCCCGGCCGCGCGCCTTGTCCAGCGCCGCCTGCGTCATGCTGACCCGCCGTTCGTCGAGCTGGTCACCGATCTGGCGGAGGACGTCGTCCATCTCCATGTGGGAGTACCACACGGCGAGGTTCCCCGTCGTGGCGAACTCCCGCATCGACTCCCGGTAACCCGCAGCGGCGGCCAGGACGACGCGGCGGCGCTTCTTGGCCGAGAACCCGTTGTCCCGACCCGCGACCGCGAGACTGGCGGCGAGGCGCTTGACGTCCCACTCGAACGGGCCGGGATGGGTCTCGTCGAAGTCGTTGATGTCGAAGACCAGCCGGCGCTCAGGCGAGGCGTAGATGCCGAAGTTGCTCATGTGCGCGTCACCGCACAGCTGGACCCGCAGACCCGAGTTCGGCGTCCGGGCCAGATCGGCGGCCATGATCAACGCGCCACCGCGGTAGAACGAGAACGGCGACGCAGACATCCGCCCATACCGGATCGGGACCAACTCAGGCACCCGCGAGGCGGCCTGACCCTCCAACAACTCCACCGGGTTGGCCCGATCACCCGAGTCGTAGTCGCCCAGCCCCGTCAGCGGTGCACGCTGACGGGCCGCCTTCCCCGCGGCCGCGCGCTCCGCCTCGGTGGGGTGGGACACCCGGTAGGCGGATGCCGCGGGAGTCTCCGTCGCCACCGCGTCAGTGGTGGCGGTTGCATCAGTCATGGCAAGCCTCCCGAGAGGGCGAGGCCAGGGCTGTCCGCCGCCCAGTACGTCCGCAGCAGATGCTGTCCGAGGACCGACCGTACGCCCGAGCGAAGCCCGAGTCCCAGCAACGTGCGGCGGTCACTGGCGGGCCATGGCGACTCTCCAGCGGTCTGCGGCGGTGATGAGGTGGTCGTTGTCGTCGGCGCCGATGTCGAGCTGCACCCACCCGATAGACCCGGTGAACCGGCTCGACGCCGGGGTGTAGTCGTCACTGACCGGGGACGCGGTGTCGGAGCCCACGTCGCACGTCTCGTCGGCGGAGAAGATGAGCGGGACGGTGCCGTTGAGTCGACCGGAACCTGTCGGCGCGCCGTCCACGAACAGGGCGACATCCCCGCCACGCCCGAGGCCGCCGCCGTCGTAGCTGAACTCCATGCGCACCTGGTGGGTGCCGACGTCGAGGGGCTCGCCGCCGGAGATCTTCGTGCGGTCGAGGCCGAGCAGGTTGTAGCAGTAGGTCAGACGACCATCGCGCAGGTACATCGACCAGCCTGCGAAGGCCCCGCCCTGGGCGATGATCACACCGTCGGCGCCACCTTCGGGGATGTTGATCTCGGCGCTGACGCTGTGCGACTTGTTCTTCAGGTTGAGCACCGTGTTCTCGGTCAGCCGCCCCATCCCCGGGAAGAGCTTCTGCGACGTTCCCCGGATCAAGGTCGGTCGTCCCGCGAGCCCTGCGTCGAACCTCTCCACCGCGCGGTCGTCGAGCGGGAACACGCCGTACTTGGAGGCCTCGAGCAGGAACATCCGCTGCATGTGGCGGAGCCGTTCGGGCTGCTCGTGCGAGAGGTCACGTGCCTGGGTCCAGTCCGTGGTCGTGTCGTAGAGCTCCCAGATGTCGTCGTCGAACGGCGTCATGTCGCCGGTGACGATCCAGGGGGTGCGGTGCTTGGTCACCGCTGTCCAGCCTCGGTGGTAGATGCCGCGGTTACCGGCCATCTCGAAGTACTGGGTCTGGTGCTGGTCTTCGGCCTCGGCATCGTCGAAGCAGTACGCCATGCTGACGCCGTGCAGCGGCATCTGCTGCAACCCGTTCACGAAGTCCGGTTCCGGGAGACCGGCGACGTCGAGGACCGTGGCGGCGACGTCGATGACGTGGTGGAACTGGTGGCGGATCTCGCCGCGGGCCTGGAAGCCGTTCGGCCAGGACACGATCGTGCCGTTGCGGGTGCCGCCCCAGTGCGAGGCGATCTGCTTGGTCCACTGGTACGGGGCGCACATCGCGTGCGCCCACCCCACCGCGTAGTGGTTGTAGGCCGCTGGGCTGCCAATGCTGTCGACGTGGGCGATGAGGTACTCGGGTGTCTCCAGGGCGGCGGCGCCGTTGAAGATGAACATCTCGTTGACGCTGCCGTTGATGGTGCCCTCGGCGCTGGCGCCGTTGTCGCCGATGATCAGGTAGATCAGGGTGTCGTCGTAGACCTCGAGCTCCTCGAGGGCGTCGAGGAGGCGTCCGATGTGGTGGTCGGTGTGCTCGAGGAAGCCGGCGTAGACCTCCATCTGACGCTCGAGGACGGGGCGCAGCTCCACGGGCATGTCGTCGTAGGCGGGGATCTCGTCATGCCGAGCCGTGAGCTCCGCGTCCGGGGGGATGACCCCGAGCTCCTTCTGCCGGGCGAACATCTCCTCCCGGAGCACGTCCCATCCGGCGGCGAAGCGCCCGCGGTGGCGATCTGCCCACTCCTCCGGGACGTGGTGCGGAGCGTGGGTGGCGCCGGGCGCGTAGTAGATGAAGAACGGCTTGTCGGGCATGAGCGCCTTCTGCTGGCGCACCCAGCCGATCGCCTTGTCCGTCATGTCCTCGGTGAAGTGGTAGCCCTCCTCCGGCGTGGCTGGCGCCTCGATCGGGGTGGTGCCCTCGTAGAGGGCCGGGTAGTACTGGTTGGTCTCGCCGCCGAGGAAGCCGTAGAAGTACTCGAACCCGCTCCGGGTCGGCCAGGAGTCGAACGGGCCCATCGGGCTGGTCTGCCAGACCGGGACCTCGTGGCACTTGCCGAACTGCGCCGTGCTGTACCCGTTGAGCAGCAACGTCTCAGCCAACGGGGCCGCGTTGTTAGGCCGGATCGAGCTGTAGCCCGGTGCCGACGTCGCGATCTCGGTGATGGCGCCCATCCCCACCGCATGGTGGTTTCGGCCGGTGAGCAGTGCCTGACGAGTCGGCGCGCACAGCGCCGTGGTGTGGAAGCGGCTGAACTTCAGTCCCGTTGCGGCGACCCGCTCCGCGTTCGGGGTCGGACATGGACCGCCGAACGCGCTTGAGGCACCGAACCCAACATCGTCGAGCAGGATCACGAGCACGTTCGGGGCACCCTGCGGTGGTCGCAACGGCTCGATCGGCGGGAACACCGTCTCCGGGTCCTTCGCGTCATAGGTCGTCAGACCCACGTGGGCCCGGTTCGGGATGGGAAGGACGGACCGGGATCCATGCTCGGACGTCATGGGCGACAGTCTCTACCGGGCCGGACCTCCGCCGGTACGGAACGTCGAACCCGATCCCGGCGGCGTCCATGCCCCGGGTCATACTCCCGACCGGCCATCGCCCGGTAGACAGAAGCCCGGCTCACACCCAGTGCTCGCGAGATGGCCGTAACGTCGTGCTGACCAGACTCCCTCATGGCTCGTGCGGCGGCCAGCTTCTCCGGCGTCCAGACAGTCGGTCGTCCGCCAACCCGGCCACGAGCCCGAGCTGCTGCGAGCCCTGCTTGCGTCCGCTCCCGGATCAGGTCTCGCTCGAACTCCGCCAGTGCAGCGAAGACCACTCATGACGCCCTGCCGCCCACCGGTCGACCCGATGCGAGGCACGCGGCCCGTCTGCGGGCCTCCGGAACCTCGGGCTGCCCGGTCAGGGTCGGCGGACCCGGAAGGTGCCCGTTGGGGCTGCGTTCCCGAGGGTGGCCCGGATCGGGCCGTAGGCGTTCCGGCCGGTGAGCGTCCAGCGGTAGGTGCCCGTCATCGCGGTGGGGGAGACGCACCACGACACCCCGCGGATGACGCCGTCGGGCGACGCGCCGTGCCAGGTGCGGACGGCACGACCGTTGGGGTCGCGCAGCGTGACGGTGACGGCGGAGGCGGGGTCGGTCAGGGACCAGACCGGGGCCCAGCAGGAACCTGCGGTGCGGCCACGCGTGAGAGTCGTGCCCGTCGCGTTCCAGGGACCTAGCACGCGCGTCGGGGACACGTCGCGGTTGGTGAGGGGCAGCGCGGCGATCGTCATGGTCGTGGCCCAGCCCTCGTGCGGGTCGATCGTCGATGCACGGGCGAGCAAACGGCCGACGAACGTCAGCTCCGGCGCAACTCGTGCTCCGACCGGGAGCGTGGCACCGACCACCGGGCGGAAGGCGAGTGTCCGCGCACCGACGTCGAGCGTGGCCAGACCACCGGTGCCGGGGTCGCGGCAAGCCAGCAGATGACCCATCATGTCGTCGCAGAGCCACGCGACGGGAATGTCGCGGCTCGTGCGTCGTGCGAGGTCCGCCACGAGGAGCCGGTTGCCGACGGGGTACCGGTCGTTGCGGTAGTAGGAGACGACCAGCTCGCCGCCAGAGAGCCAGATGCGGGACGTGCGCGACGCCGCAGACTTCCCCGGCGGACGGACCACCTTGCGAGGGTTGGTGGCCGAGACCGGGCTGTTCTCGTCGCGCAGCCAGACCCAGCCGTCCGGGGTCTGGTAGACGGAGAGGCTGCCGTCCTGCGCGAGCTTCGTCGTCCCGCTCTTGGTCACCAGGTGGGTCACGCCGTCCGGTCCTGCCCACCTGACCAGCGAGGAGATCGGGTCGGCGGCGCCGTCCGTCGCGAACAGGGTGTAGGCCCCAGACATCGCTATCGTGCGGATCTCCGCGCTGCCCAGAGGCACGCGGCCGCTCACTTTCGCGCCGTCACGCAACACGATCTGTCGGCGGGTCTCCGACCCGACGTACTCGGGGATGGCCGTGCGTGAACCGCTTACCCCGTATGAGGTCCTGCCGCTGTCGTACCAGACCCCAACGGCCTGGGTGACGGTGAAGACGACCGGAGTCGAGGTCGACCCTATGCGGCGCAGCACGACGCTGACGTGGTTGCCGAGACCGGGGAAGTAGGGGCCGGTCTGGTAAGTCATGAGCAGAGTCCCGAGCGACCCCTCCGCGTGGTTGATGCCGGCAGCGGCCGAGGGTGCAGTAAGGACAGTCGTGTCCGGCCCGCCGGGCACCCACGACGACCAGACCGACCGCAGCGCGTTCGTGTCAATGTCGAGCTCCCGGATCAGCCCGAACGCAGGCGACCCCGTCGTCGTCGCCGAGGACCAGATCACCGCCGGGCTGCTGCCTGCGAGCGACGGGGGCAGGTCCAGCCGGGTCAACCCTGCGGAGGACGCGGTCCAGGTGAGCCACACGTCGTTCCATCCAGGTACGCCGTCGGCGCTGAAACCGACCAGGGCGACCGCGCCCGGGATCACGGCGACGATGGGCCGCTGCCAGGTGGTGGAGTGGGCGGCCGTGGTGCGGAGGGTGCCGACGACCCTGTCCCAGTACCCGACTGTGGTGCCGTAGGCCCACCCGACGGATCCTGACGCCGTCGTCGCCGCCACCCAGTCCGCCGGGACGTCGGCGCCTGCGAAGTCCGCGAGGGTGAGCGGGGCGCCCCCGTCCCGGGGGGCGAGACGGAGCAGGCGGCTGGCCAGAGTCGCGTCTCCGCGCGACAGGTACACGAGCCCGAGATCACCGACGGCGAGCACCTGGCCGAGGTCGAGTGGGCCGACGGTGGACGGGGCCGAGCCGTCGAACGGCCACCGCGTCGCCGGACCGCTCGCGGCGGCGGTGACCCACGCCGTGCCGTCGGAACCAACGAGCCCGACGGACCTCGGAAGATCCCTCACGGCCCGTGTGATGGCCGCTCCAGTCGTGAGGTCGAGGGCCCACAGGGTCGCCGAGCGCGTCGTCGCGGTCGTCGCGGTGACCATCGAGCCGACCGCCCGGGTGTCATCCACGAATCTGGCGGGGTACCAGTCCCAGAAGGTCAGGCTGGCGTGCGTGCCGAGGACGAGGTTCTTCACGGCCGATGTCAGCGCCACCCGGGTCGCCGGCGCGGCGGTGCTGCGGACCGAGCCGTCACCCATCAGGGTGCCCCGCGCCGTCCCGATGACCGGCCCGGCCGGTCCCCACGCCGTCAGCGTGCTCCGCACGAGGGGAGTGCTGACAGACCCGCCGCTGGTCGCCTCGGACGTCGATGCACCCAGGGCCAGGACCACGCTGAGGACCGCCGCCGATGCCACGACCTGTCGGGTGCGGCTCATGACCTCATCCCCCTCGATCACGCCCGCGCGATCGGACCGGAGGCGACCACGCGGACCCACCTCGACGTTACGACGACGCCGGCACCGCACGCGCGGCGAGCGGCGAAGCGGACCCGCTCGCCTCGACCGGCCCGCACACGACGCACACGTCGGCGCATCTGGGAGCGGACACGAAGTCACTCTCAGTCCAGGATAGTGCGCCGCACAGCGCTCGCAGATCCATTGCGGGAGAGGCGCTTTCGCACAGCGCTCAGGCGTCCAGAGTGCGCGACTACCTGGACTATCGGCGGGGTGACGGGGGTGGGGATCGGGTTCAGCGTGGTGGACATGACGACGCCTCCTTGCACGAGTACCGCTCTTCTTGACACCACCACGGTCTCGTCCCCTGGCTGTGGTCCGGCTGCACCGTGGTTGAAGGCCGGTTGAAGACGCGCTCAGTCATAGTCGGAGGCCTGGCCAGTTCCCCGATCCATGAACTTCGGCGCTCACGCCGGACCGTGAGGTGACCGCGGGGCTCGTCGACGGGCAGCGGGGCGAGGGGCCTACTCACCGGATCGGCAGGCTGTCATCCGGTCCGGAGGCTCTCCCCTTCACGGTGTCCCCGGTGTCCCCGGTGTCGCCGCTGACGAGGTGGGCCGCGCGGGAGCCGTCCCGCCCGGGATGTGGTCTGCGGATCGCCGGTGGCGGGCATCATCGATGTCACCGTGGCACCGTGGGGAACGGCGCAGGACACACCGATGGGGCGGGGCCCCATCGGTGTGCAGGACGCCGGGTGAGGGCACGTGGACAAGAACGCGGAAGCTCCTGCAGCAGCACCTGGTGGTGTGATCGACGCGACCGAGCCGGTGCTGCTCCTGCTGCGCGACATGCGCAGCACCCGACGCGGGCTGACCGACCGTGAGGCGGCACGTCGCCTGGTCGCATTCGGCCCTAACGAGCTGCGGCGCACCGCACGGCGGCATCCGCTCCGCGAGCTCGTCGACCAGCTCGTGCACCCTCTCGCACTGCTGCTCTGGGTGGCCGCCGGGCTCTCGCTCGTGACCCATACGCCGGTGCTCGCGGTCGCGATCGTCGCAGTGATCTGGCTCAACGCGATCTTCGCCTTCGTCCAGGAACGCCAGGGGGAGCGGGCGGTCGAGGCTCTCAGCCAGTACCTGCCGCAGCGCACATCGGTGCTCCGCGACGGGCATCGTCGCGAGATCGAGGCAGCGACGCTCGTGCCCGGCGACGTCATGCTGATCGCCGAGGGCGACCGGGTCTGCGCCGACGCCCGGCTGCTCACCGGCTCCCTCGAGCTCGACACCTCCACGCTCACCGGCGAGGCGCTGCCCGTGATGCGCTCCTCCGACGCGAGCGACGTGGGCTCGGCCTACCTCGACTCGCCGAACCTGGTGTTCAGCGGCACGTCCTGCACCGGCGGAGAGGCACAGGCGCTCGTCGTGCGCACGGGCATGCAGACAGAGCTGGGCCGGATCGCCGCGATGACCCAGATCGTCGAGCGGGAGCCGAGCCGTCTGGAGATCGAGGTACGCCGGGTCGCCTGGATCATCGCGCTGGTCGCGCTCGCCGTGGCGCTCGCGTTCATCCCGCTGGGCGCCTTGGTGGCCGGGCTCTCGCTCGCGAACTCGGTGAATTTCGCGATCGGGCTGATCGTTGCGAACGTTCCCGAAGGGCTCCTCCCCATCATCACGCTGGCGCTTGCCGTCGCAGTGCGCGAGCTGGCGCGGCAAGGCGCGCTCGTCAAGCGGCTCAGCGCCGTCGAGACCCTCGGCTCGACGAGCGTGATCTGCACCGACAAGACCGGCACCCTCACCGAGAACAGGATGGTCGCGCTCCTCGCCTGGACACGGGGGGGCGAGCATCCGCTGGGCGCGGCCGCGAGCTCGTCGATGGCCGGCGCACCGATCTCCGCGGACACACCCGGTCCGCTCGAGCGCCTCGCCGAGGTGCTGTCGCGGTGCAACACCGCCGAGCTCGACCTGGCACGTCCGGGCCAGGGCATCGGGGACCCGACCGACGTCGCGCTGCTCGCCGCCGCGCGCACGCTCGGCGCCGACGTGGATCCCGACCGTCGTTCGGCGCGGCACGTGCGGATGTTCCACTTCGACCCCACGCTGCGCCTGATGACGACGATCGACCGCGAGCAACGCGGCGTCGTGGTGCACACCAAGGGTGCACCTGAGGAGGTGCTCGCCCGCAGCACGTCGGCACTCGACCCCGACGGCGTCGTCGTTCCTCTCGACGACGAGACGCGCGCCCAGCTGGCCGCGGTCGTCGCCGACTATGCCGAACGCGGTCTTCGTATGCTGGCCATGGCGTTCCGCGATCTGGGCCCCCGGTTCGACGACGACGAGCGAGAGGTGCTCGAGCGCGGTCTCACCTTCGTCGGCGTTGTGGCACTTCTCGACCCCGCGCGCCCCGAGGTCCGGGGCGCCGTGGAGGCCTGCCACACCGCGGGCGTCCGGATCATCGTCGTCACCGGTGACCACCGCCTGACTGCGCAGTCGATCGCTCGCCAGGTCGGCATCGGGGGCGACGAACCCGTCACGGTCAACGCCGGCGAGCTCGACACCTTGACCGAGCAGGAGTTCGACGACTACCTCGCCGACTGTGGAGAGCTCGTCCTGGCGCGCACCTCACCGGAGATGAAGATGCGTGTCACCGATTCGCTGCAGGACGCCGGCAACGTGGTCGCGATGACAGGCGACGGTGTCAACGACGCGCCGGCGCTGCGCCGTGCCGACATCGGGGTCGCCATGGGACTCAAGGGAACCGACGTCGCGCGCGAGGCGGCGACGATGGTCCTCACCGACGACAACTTCGAGACGATCGTCGCCGCCGTGGAGGCGGGACGCCGCGTCTACGACAACGTCCGGAAGTTCATCCTCTACATCTTCGCCCACGCCACGCCGGAGCTCGTGCCGTTCCTCGTGTTCGCGCTCTCCGGGGGCCGGGTGCCGCTGCCGATCACCGTCCTTCAGATCCTGGCCATCGACATCGGCACCGAGATCTTCCCCGCGCTGGCGCTGGGTCGGGAGCCGGCGGAGCCGGGGATCATGGACCGCCCGCCGCGGCCCGAGAGCGAGCGGCTCATCCGCGGCAGCCTCCTGCTCAGGGCCTGGGGCCTTCTCGGCGGCGTGTCGGCCGTGCTCGTCACGGCCGGGTACTTCTGGGTCCTCATGCTCGGTGGGTGGACGCCGGGCGCCGACGTGAGCGAGACCAGCGCGCTGCACGAGGTCTACCTGCAGGCCACCACCATGACCTTCCTCGGCATCGTGGCCTGTCAGGTGGGCACGGCCTTCGCAGCCCGCACCGAACGCAGCTCCATCGTCGAGGTCGGCCCCTTCACCAACCGCCTGCTGCTGTGGGGCATCGCGTTCGAGCTGGCCTTCTCAGCGGTCCTGGTCGGGCTGCCGGGCCTGTCCTCGAGCATCGGCATGGCTGTGCCCCCGGTGCAGGCCATCACCGTCCTGCCGCTGTTCCCGCTGCTGGTGTGGGGGGTCGACGAGATCGTCCGTGCCGTGCGTCGTCGCACGTCACCCGACGCAGGACGATCGAACTCCGCGCGCCCGGTGCGATAGCCGACCGTCGCAGTGAGCACGACACCGCGGTCCGACCCTCCAGGTGGGCGGCGGAGGACGGACGGCCCGCTGGACGGCGGGACTGCATCGGTGCGTGTCCCTCCCCGACGGCGACGGGAGGTTACGCCGAGAGAGCGGGCAGGACTGTGCGAAGCGCTACTGCACCGAGCCCGAACCTCGGGTCGACGAGCTGCTTGCCGTAGCGCCGCACGTCGTCGCCTCGCAGCATCAACGTGCGGTAGGCGCCTGCTCCGGCAATCTCGCCGGCAAGTCGACAGCCGACGATGCGACCTGCAGTGGGCCACACCGTGCGCATGGCTTGGCCGTCCTTCCATCGCAGCACGTCATCGCCGTCCATCGCGCCGATCGATACGATGGGGATGACCAGGTGCTTGAGGCTGTTCATCGACTCCGCGCCGGGGTAGGCGGTGTCGATGCCGACGATGTTCAGGCCGACGACCTCGCCCTGCGCGACGGCGTTCGGGAAGATCGCGTGCACGTAACGCTCACCGGTCATCCGGTCGGCTGCCTCGGCGACGTCGCCGGCGGCGTAGACGTCGGGCGCTCCCGGTGCGCTCCTAGGCGGTGCGCGCGACGAGGTAGTCGGCCCAGCCGCGCAGCGTGCGCACCTGGTCGTAGTCCATCTCGGGCACGTCGACGCCCGTCCGCTCGTGCACCCGTTCCACCAGGGTGAGGAAGTCGAGCGAGTCCAGGTCGACCGCGTCACGCAGGTCCTCGTCGTCAGGCACGGCATCGAGGTCGATCTCGGGCGCGATCTCCCCGAGCAGTCCGAGCACGGTCGTGCGTGCGTCTGTGGCGTTCACAGCTCCTCCGGCTTCTTCAGGGCGGTGTCGAGGGCCGCCAGGAACCGGCTGCCGCGGTGGCCGTCGGTCACACGGTGGTCGCCGGCGAGGGTCGCGACCACGACCGGCCGGACGGTGAGCATGCCGTCGACCGCCCAGGGGCGCTCGACCGTGCGGCCGAACCCGACGAGCGCGACCTGTGGCGGGTAGATGACCCCGTGGACCAGGTCGGCACCCTGGTCGCCGAGGTTGGGGACGGTGACCGTGGGCACGGTCATCTCCGAGCTCGTGAGCCGACCCGCCCGCGCGCGCGTCGCGATGTCCTTGAGCCGTGCCATGAGATCGTCGAAGGACAGCGACTCGGCGCCGCGGATGTTGGCCACGAGCAGACCGCCCGCACGGAGCGAGACCGCCACGCCGAGGTCGACGTGGTCGTGGGGCTCGAAGCGGTCGTCGACGTAGAACCCGTTGAGGTCGGGCACCGTGAGCAGGCAGGTCACCGTGGCCTTGAGGAGCACAGCCGCGGGCAGCAGCCGCTCGGACGACGCACGTCCCTGGTTGCGCTCCGCGACCCAGTCGAGCATGGCCCTGAGGTCGATCGTGGTCTCGAGGTAGTAGTGCGGGATCTCGCGCTTGGATCGCGCCATGAGCGCAGCGGTTGCGGCCTGCATGGCGTCCTTGCGCTCGTCGGTCCGCACGTCGGCCGTGCGGGCGCGCCGCGCTGGTGGAGCAGGTGCCGGGCGACCGGCTCCGGCGGCGGCCCGCGGTGGCGGCTGTGGCGTCGCGACCGACGATGCCGTCGTGGCGACGCACGCCGCGCCTTCGACGTCGTCGCTGGTGACCGAGCCGCCCGGGCCGGTTCCCGCGATTGCCCGGAGGTCGATGCCGAGCTCGGTCGCGCGACGCCGGGCCCGGGGCGAGGCGGACGGGTGCGCCCGGCTGACGGCCTTCACCGACTGCGCCGTTCCGGGGGCCCCGAGCGGCTGGGCGCCGTGGTGCGACGCGGCGGCGACCTCGATGTCGTGCCGCGTGATGCTGCCGTCGCGCCCGGAGCCCTCCACCGCGTCGAGGTCGACGCTCAGCTCGTGAGCGAGACGTCGAACGATGGGGGATGCCGCGACGTGGTGAGCGGGCTCGGCCGGGCCGCCGGCAAGGGATGCCTCGAGAGGTTCCC
>DATCCY010000099.1:0-2812 GCA_036510975.1 Candidatus Nanopelagicales bacterium | reverse complement strand
GCGTCGCCCCGTGGGGCAGGTGGTCGTGGGGCTCGAGGCGGCGGTGTCGTTCGACGTGACGGACGCCGACACGGCGATGGCCCTCGGCAGCGGCGACGTACCCGTCCTCGCGACTCCGCGCGTGATCGCCTGGCTGGAGGCAGCCACCGTCGCATGCCTGGCCTCGAGCCTCGACCCCGCCTCCACGAGCGTCGGCACCCGGGTGGAGGTCGAGCACGTGGCCGCCTCCCCCGTCGGCGCGACCGTCGTAGCCCGAGCCTCGGTCTCCTACGTCGACGGCCGCCTGGTCCGCTTCGAGGTGGCCGCCGAGCACGCCGTCGCCGACGCCGCACCGGTCGTCATAGCCACCGGCCGCATCACGAGAGTCATCGTCGACAGGTCCAAGTTCCTAGCCCGCCTCTGACTGTCTGCCCCTCCAAGGCGATCGCGCCCCGCGCGACCGCCGTCGGGGCCCCCGCGAAGATCGCCGCGCGTCTGCGTCACACCGCGGACGGACAGGCACAGGCAGTACCCCGAAGCGGAGCGGCCCGAGGGCCGGAGTGGGCCTCCGCAGGAGGTCCGCGAGGCCGAGCGGGAGGCGACCGAAGGTCGCCGACAGGCCGCGCAGCGGAGGCGAGCGCCCTCCAGGAACTAAGCCACGAGGCCGAGGCGCTGGAGCTCGACCATGAGGTCGTGGGGGCTCGTGCTGGCGTCCATCGCGGCGTCGAGGGTGATGACGCCGTCGCGGAAGAGCGCCACCAGATGCTGGTCGAACGTCTGCATCCCGTAGAAGCCGCCCTCGGTGATGAGCTGGTGGATCGTGCTCGTCTTGTCCGGGTCGACGATGGCGTCCTGGATGCGGCCGGTGTTGATGCAGATCTCCATCGCCACGCAGCGGCCGAGGCCGTCGGCACGAGGCACGAGGCGCTGGCAGAGGATGCCGCGCAGCGTTCCGGCGAGGGTGAGCCGGATCTGCGGCTGCTCGTGCGGCGGGAAGAAGTCGATGACGCGGGCGATGGTCTCCTGGGCGTCGGTGGTGTGCAGCGTCGACATGACGAAGTGACCGGTCTCCGCGGCGGAGAGCGCCGCCTTGACCGTCTCCTGGTCGCGCATCTCACCGACGAGGATGACGTCGGGGTCCTGGCGCATCGCGGCGCGCAGGGCGGTCGAGAAGTCCTTCGTGTCGACGTGCACCTCGCGCTGGTTGATCATGCTGCGCTTGTCGTGGTGCAGGACCTCGATCGGGTCCTCGATGGTCACGATGTGGACGTCGCGGTTCTGGTTGATGTTGTCGACCATGCCCGCCAGCGTGGTGGTCTTACCCGAGCCGGTCGGTCCGGTCACCAGGACCAGGCCTCGAGGCTCGAGGGACAGCGGCCCGAGGACCGTGGGCAGCCCGAGGTCGTCGAGCGGGATGGCGCCGATGGACACGCGGCGGAAGACCAGCCCCGCGCTGCCGCGCTGGCGGAAGACGTTGACCCGGAACCGGCCGACGCCATCGATGCCATAGGCGAAGTCGGCCTCGTTGTGGCGCGCGAAGTCCTCGATGAGGTCCCCACGCAGCACCTCGCGCACGAAGTGCTCGGTGTCCTCGGGGCGCAGGTCGCTCACCTGGAGCCGGCGCAGCGTGCCGTCGACGCGCACGCGGGGCGGCGAGCCCACCTTGCAGTGCAGGTCGGAGCCGCCGCTCTCGACGAGGGCGCGCAGGAACGGGACCACGGACACCGGCGCGACATAGCCTCGCGGCGCCGTCGTCACCGGCTCGGAGGGCGCGGGGACGGGCGCGGGGACCGCCGGCGCGACCGTGGGCGCGGCGGCGGGAGCCGTCGCCCCGGCTGCCGGCGGAGGGAGCACCGCGGCGGTGCCGGATGCGAGGTCGGGATCCACGGTCTGCGTCACCCTCTGGGCATCGGCGTCCGGGACGGCGTCCTTGAGCCTCCGGGGAGGTTCCTGGTCAGGGTTCCCTCAGGCCAGGACGACGAGGACGTCGCCCTCCTGCACGACGTCGCCCTCGGTCACCCGGATCTCCGAGACGGTGCCCCCGTTCTCCGCCAGCACGGGGATCTCCATCTTCATCGACTCCAGCACGAGCAGCGTGTCGCCCGCCGCCACCTCGTCAGAGGCCGCGACGACGATCGAGACGACGTTCGCGACCATCTCGGCGCAGACCTCGGTGGCCACGGGTCCTCCTGCATCGGTGGGGCTGTCGGGACGGCCCATCCTGGCACGTGCGGCCGGGCCGGGACGCTAGCGTCACGGCTCGTGGCGGAGCTCCTGGTGCGCGAGGCGCGCAGGTCCGACGTCGGACGGATCGCGACGGTCTTCCGCGAGGCAAGGGCGGCCGCGCTCCCCTGGCTCCCGGTGCTGCACTCGAGCTCCGAGGATCTCGAGTACTTCGGCCGCGCGGTACAGGCGCAGACGGCATACGTCGCCGTGCTCCACGAGCGGGTGGTCGGCTTCGCCGTCGTCGACCCGCAGGAGCACCTGCTCGACCACCTGTACCTCGACCCGGCCCAGCGGCGCCATGGCATCGGCCGGGCGCTCCTCCAGTTCGCGAGGGTGCGCCACGACGGCCCGCTCGAGCTGTGGTGCTTCGCGGAGAACCGTGCGGCCCGGGCGTTCTACGCCGCCTGCGGCGGTGTCGAGCTCTACGAGACCGACGGGCACGACAACGAGGAGCGCACGCCGGACGTGCGGATCGGCCTGCCTGCGTGGGGCCTCGGTCCCGGCGAGGACGCCGAGCCTCAGTAGGCGAACTCGGACTGACGCTCGATGATGCGCGACAGCGTGTCGACGACGTGCGGGTCGTACTCGCGGTCGATGCCGAGCTGCA
>DATCCY010000098.1:0-26058 GCA_036510975.1 Candidatus Nanopelagicales bacterium | reverse complement strand
CCGTCCCACCCTGTCCGTGCCCGCGCCGAGGTGCGGGCAGGGCCGATGGGCCGCCCAGTCGTTCCTCTCCTCGGCTGCCGATCCCGTTCCTGCCGCTGTTGAGTTGTGTCGTGCGCCGGACCGAGATCCGGACGTACGCCGGTCCCGGGTCGAGGTTACAGGTCGCCAGGTGACCGACCGGTCACCCTGCGTGCTCGAAACCCGGCCGCGGGACGGAGACACTGTGGCAGGGGTGATCCCTGGTACGTCAAGTGGTCTGTGTCCGCTTTATCCCACACGTGACCTGGCGATCCCGTCCGGTCACCCAGGGTTCGTCCGTAGTCCGGACGGGTGAGCACGGGATGTGACCCCGTCGCCCGAACGGAGCAGCCCAGGCGAGCCGTGCTGACGGGGAGTGACGGCGCAACTAGTCTCGGCTCAGCCGCAGTGATCCGACGCGCGCGGCCGGCCGGGACGGGGGTGCGCCCATGACGGACCAGCTCGACGACGGGCGCGCCGCCGCCTACTCCGACCTCGTCGCAGCGATCGTGGGCGCTCGCCGGGACCCCGCCACCGAGCGGTTCGACCGGGAGCTCGCCGCGGCGGAGGCTGCGGGCTCGCTCGACGCTGCCACGGCGCGCACGCTGCGCTGGTGGCAGCGGGAGACGGTCCGCGCCGTCGAGGACCACCTCGCGGCCGTGCTGCCGCTGGTGCTGGCCCGCATCGACGACGCCGAGAGCGACGCCGTGGCCACGGTCGCCGCCAGCGCCGATTCCTGGGTCGCAGCGTCGGGCGCCACGACCGCGGCGCCCCGGCACCGCGACGACCGGCCGGACGGCCCGGGGGGCGTCCTGCACGAGCCGCCGCCGATCCCGCCCGGGCCAGGTCCGGCCGGTGGCGCCGCCGTGGGCGACCCGGCGGCCCCGCACCTGCGGCCGGTCGACCGAGCCACCTCCGGCCCGCAGGACGTGGCTCCGCCGTTGCTACAACCCGGCTTCGCTCCTGGCACGCCCCCCGCGATGCGCTCGGCCGGCGTCACTGTGGCTCAGGACTCGGTCACGGGCGGCGCGCCACCACGCCGATTGCTCGTGGCGGGGCTTACCGTCCTGACAGACGACGATCTGCCGTCCGAGCGCCCGCACACCGCCCGGATCGACCCCCCCGGGACCCCCGGGTGAGCGACGACCACAGCACCAGGACGCGTCCGGTCACCCGACCGGACGTCTCGCCGGAGGACACATGACCGCCCTACGCCTGCTCCCCGAGTTCGAGGCCGCGCTGCGCGCCGTCCCCGGGATCCGCGAGGCGAGCGTCCGGACCGGGCCGGACGCCCACCCGATCGAGGTCCACGTGGTCGCCGGCGACACCAAGCCGGCCAAGCAGGTGGTCCGCGACGTGCAGTCGGTGGCGATGGCGCAGTTCGACCTCGACATCGATCACCGGATCGTGAGCGTCGTGCAGATCCCCGAGAGTGCGGTCGGCGTCGGCGAGGCGGGCGAGGCCCGCGCGGCAGCCGAGGACGAGTCGCTCCCGCGTCCCGCCCTCACCCAGATCGCCACGACCCGCCGCGAGGGCGACACGCACGTCGAGGTGTCGCTCGGGATCGCCGGCCAGGTCTTCCTCGGTGCCGCCGACGGTCCGTCGGGATCGCTGCACAAGCCGCGGATCGTGGCGAGCGCCACGCTCGCCGCGCTCACCGAGCTGCTCGGCATCCCCGCGCAGATCGAGAGCGCGCAGGTTCTCGACGTCGCCAACCGCGAGGTCGCCCTGGTCTCCCTCGTCCTGACGATCCCCCGCCTGGGCGACCAGGCCCTCGTCGGCAGCGCTCTCGTGCGCGGCGACGAGGAGGATGCCGTGGCCCGCGCCGTGCTCGCCGCGGTCAACCGTCGTCTCGCGGGCTGAGCCGCCGCGGTTTCGTCCCTCGGCGTCTGGTGTGGGAGACTGCGGGGCAGTTCCGTACAGCCCTCAGGAGTTCCGATGAGCAAGCGCGCCCGCAAGCGTCGCACCCGCAAGAAGAGCGGCGCGAACCACGGCAACCGTCCCAACGCCTGAGGCGTCGGCACCCGGTTCACACGAAGGCCCGTCCCCCAGGGGGACGGGCCTTCGTCGTGCTGCGGTCCTGGCTGCTCGAGTCGCTCAGGACCCGGCGTCGCTCGGGGACTCCGACCGGATGGTCACGGTGACCGAGCGGATGCGGCTCACGACGCGGGCGCGGACGGCCTCGGGCACCTGGTCGCCACCGCAGCAGCGGCCGACGAGGACCTTGACCTCCTGGTAGATCCCGAGCTCGCGCAGGCACGGCGAGCACTCGTCGAAGTGCTGCGCGATGTGCGAGGCGTCATGGTCGTCGAGCTCGCCGTCGAGGTAGGCGGAGACGGCGTCGAGGACCTCGGTGCACGGGGTCGCGTGAGGGTTGCCGCAGCTCATGACCCCTCCATGCCGCTGTCAGCGGTCGGCGTCGCGGGGATGAGCCCGCGCTCGCGAGCGTAGTCCTCGAGGAGGTCGCGAAGCTGCTTCCTGCCGCGGTGCAGCCGGGACATCACGGTGCCGATGGGAGTACCCATGATCTCGGCGATCTCCTTGTAGGCGAAGCCCTCGACGTCGGCGAGGTAGACCGCGATGCGGAAGTCCTCGGGGATCGCCTGCAGGGCGTCCTTCACGTCGGAGTCGGGCAGGTGGTCGAGCGCCTCCGCCTCGGCCGAGCGCAGACCCGTCGAGGTGTGCGCCTCCGCCCGGGCCATCTGCCAGTCCTCCACGTCGTCGGTGTTGGACTGCAGCGGCTCGCGCTGCTTCTTGCGGTAGCCGTTGATGAAGGTGTTGGTGAGGATGCGGTAGAGCCACGCCTTGAGGTTCGTGCCGTCCTGGTACTGGTGGAAGGCGGAGAACGCCCGGACGTAGGTCTCCTGCAGCAGGTCCTCGGCGTCCGCGGGGTTGCGCGTCATCCGCAGGGCAGCGGCGTAGAGCTGGTCGAGGAAGGGCAGCGCGTCGCGCTCGAAACGCTCGGAGCGCTGCTCGTCGGTCTCGGGCGAGGGCGTCGTCGCGACGGCGTCCTGCGGGTTCTCCGGGGGCATCACCCACGAGCGTAGTGGGGCCGACACCCCACCGGCCTGCTCAGGCAGCTCGAGGTGGGTCTCGGACGGTGTGCGGACCAGCACCCGTACCCCCTTCTCGCGTTCGACGACGTGATCGGGGGTGGAACAACGCAGGGCGGCGCAGTCATTCCCCACGCGCCATCGAGACCGCCCGCAGGGCTGCCGACAGCAAGGTCGGGGCCGGGTCCGCTCCCCCTGCACCGACCCGCAGCGCGTGGTCGGCGCCGGTCACGGCGACCACCTCCACCCGGGTCGCGAACACCCGGCCCAGGGCGGCGCGCAGCTCACGCGGCCCGCCGAAGGCGTCGCGGTCCCCCTGGGCGGCCACCAGGGGGATCCCGGTCCGCACCGGCTCCCGGAGCTCCGCGCTCCGGGCCGCCAGCGATGCTGCGTAGCGGTCGGCGTCGCGGCGTGCCGCCGGCGGCACGAGCGGCACCGCGAGCAGGAGCACGGCGTCGGCCCCCACGAGGTCGGCGGTGCGGCAGGCCACCCGCGCCCCCGCGCTGCGCCCGCCCACGACCAGAGGCGTACGCCGCGAGGCCCCGGCCGCCTCGCCGGCCGCGGCCACGCACGGCACCCAGGCGAGGTCGAGCGCCGCCGGCGCCACCGCTACCCGTCGCCCGGCGACGACCCACGGCTGGTCGACCAGGACGACGGACACGCCGCGGGCCGGCAACGCCGCCGCGAGCCCGAGCAGGTCTTCGGTGTCGACGCCGCGGCCCGCTCCGTGCCCGAGGACCACCAGCGCGCGGGCGCGGGCCACGGAGGACACGTGCAGGCGGGCAGTCCCCGTCGGCGTGCTGAGGTCGATGGTCGAGGTACGGACGGTCCGGGCCACGTCAGAACAACGAGCCCGGGTCGACGTCCTCGGCCGCGAGCGGCTCGAGGAGCTCCGGACCGTTGTTGCGCACGGCGTTGACGGCGGTCGAGACCGGATAGGCGTCGAGCCGACCGGGCGCGGCCGGGACCAGCAACGTCGTCAGGTCGCTCGCCGAGCCGTCGAGCGAGGGGTCGAGCCAGTCGTGCCAGCGGTCCCGCTCGACGAACAGCGGCATGCGGTCGTGGATCATCCCGACCGCGTCCTCCGCGGTCGTGGTCAGGACCGTCGCGGTCATGAGCCACGCGTGCGGGTCGTCGTCGGCCCTCGTCGGGTCTCGCCAGAGCTCGTAGAGGCCCGCCATGGCCAGGATGCCGCCGTCGGCCGGGTGTATGAAGAACGGCTGCTTGAGCGGCTTGCCGTTCTTGCCCTTCGGCCCGCCGGCCGGGGTGTACCACTCGTAGTAGCCGTCGGCCGGGAGCAGGCAGCGGCGCTTGGCGAAGGCGCGACGGAACGCCGGCTTGTCCGCCACGGTCTCCATCCGCGCGTTGATCATGCGGCTGCCGATCGACGGGTCCTTGGCCCACGACGGCACCAGCCCCCACCGGACGACCGCGAGCTCGCGGCGCGGCACGGCGTCCGGCTCGCCCTTCGGCCGACGGTCCATGACGGCGTAGACCTGCTTCGTCGGCGCGACGTTGTAGTCCGGCCCGAGCACCTCCTCCGGCCGCACGACGGCCTCGAACTCCTCGACGAGGTCGTCGGGGTTGCGGCTCGCGGCGTATCTCCCGCACATGCCCGAGATCCTCCCTCACCACGGCCCGCTCCGGCCCGCGACACGTCAACGGGCGGGACCGTCGTCCGCCGCTCCACTAGGCTCGGCGCCGTGGCATCCGACGACCATCCGTGGCCGGCACCGACCGCGACGACGCCCGTCGACGCCGTCGTGCCGGTGCCCGGATCCAAGTCGCTGACCAACCGCGCCCTCGTGCTGGCTGCGCTGGCCGACGGCCCGTCGGTCGTCACGGGAGCGCTGCGCGCTCGCGACACCGTCCTCATGGGAGCGGCTCTGGCCGCGCTCGGGACGACCCTCGACGGTCTGCAGGGCGACGGTCCCGTCCGGGTCGTTCCACGGCCCCTGACCGGACCCGCGCACGTGGACTGTGGGCTCGCCGGCACCGTCATGCGGTTCGTCCCGCCGGTGGCCGCTCTCGCGCACGGCGACATCAGGTTCGACGGCGACCCTCGCGCGCGGGTCCGTCCCATGGGTGCCGTCATCGAGGCGCTCGTGGCGCTCGGGGTCGAGATCGACGACGACGGCCGACGCACGTTGCCGTTCACCGTCGAGGGCGTCGGCGGGGTGCGCGGCGGCGAGGTCACGATCGACGCCTCGGCGTCGAGCCAGTTCGTCAGCGGACTGCTGCTGTCCGCACCCCGCTTCGACCGCGGCGTCGTCGTCCGGCACCGGGGTGCACCCGTGCCCTCGATGCCGCACATCGACATGAGCGTGGCGCTGCTGCGCGAGCACGGAATCGTCGTCGAGGTCGACGCGACCGATCCCACGGCCGCCACCTGGACCGTGCATCCCGGCCCGCTGCGCGCGCTCGACCGCGTCGTGGAGCCGGACCTCTCCAACGCCGCGCCCTTCCTCGCCGCCGCCCTGGTCACGGGCGGCTCGGTGACGATCCCCGGATGGCCCGGGAGCACCACGCAGCCAGGTGACGCGCTGCGCGACCTGCTCGGGCGGATGGGTGCGAGGGTCGACGTCGGCCCCGCGGGGCTCACCGTCCGGGCAGGTGACCGGCTCGAGGGTCTCGACGCGGACCTCGGCGACGTCGGCGAGCTGACCCCGGTGCTCGCCGCGGTGTGCGCGCTCGCCACGACCCCGTCGCACCTGCGCGGCATCGGTCACCTCCGTGGCCACGAGACCGACCGGCTGGCTGCGCTGGCCCGTGAGATCAACAGCCTCGGCGGCGACGTGGTGGACGACGACGACAGCCTGGTCATCCGCCCGCGACCGTTGCACGGTGGCGTCGTCGAGACCTACGAGGACCACCGGATAGCCACGGCGGCAGCCGTTCTCGGCCTCGCAGTCCCGGGCATCGAGGTCGTCGACGTCGCGACGACGGGCAAGACGCTCCCGGAGTTCGTGGCCATGTGGACGTCGATGCTCGGGAGCCGCGTCGCGTGAGCAAGCGTCGCGAGCTCGACGAGGACGACGTCCGGATCCGTCCCGGACGCGGCAAGTCCCGCCCGCGCAGCAAGGAGCGACCGAGTCACGACAGCGCGAGCCCCGGCTTCGTCGTCGCGGTCGACCGCGGCCGGTTCACCGTCGTGCTCGGGACGCCGGACGAGCCCGGCACCGTGCTCTACGCCGTGAAGTCGCGCGAGCTCGGGCGCAAGGGCGTCGTGGTGGGTGACCGTGTCGCGCTGGTCGGCGACCTGTCCGGGGCGACCGACACGCTCGCCCGGGTCGTCCGCGTGGAACCGCGCACCACGTCGCTGCGGCGCAGCGCCGACGACGACGACCCCATCGAGCGCGTGCTCGTGGCCAACGCCGACCAGCTCGTCATCGTCACCGCGCTGGCCGATCCCGAGCCGCGCCCGCGCATGATCGACCGCTGCCTCGTGGCGGCGTACGACTCGGTGCTCGGTCCGTTGCTGGTGCTCACCAAGAGCGACCTGCGACCGGCCGACGACCTGCTCGAGATGTACGGCGCCCTCGGCGTCCCCTACGTGGTGACGCGACGGGTCTCGGGTGAGCCGCCCGACCTCTCCGACCTCGCCGCACGGCTCCGAGGCCGGGTCTCGGTGATGATCGGGCACTCGGGGGTGGGCAAGTCCACGCTCGTCAACGCTCTCGTGCCCGACGCGGACCGCGCCATCGGCCGGGTCAACCTCGTGACGGGTCGCGGCCGGCACACCTCGACCTCCGCGGTCGCCCTCGCGCTGCCCGGCGGCGGGTGGGTCGTCGACACTCCCGGCGTGCGCTCCTTCGGCCTGGCCCACGTCGACCCGCAGCGGGTGATCCTCGCGTTCCCCGACCTCGGCGCGGGCACCGACGACTGCCCCCGCGCGTGCACCCACGACGAGGACGACTGCGCGCTCGACGCCTGGGTCGCCGCGGGGCACGCCGGTCCTGGTGGGGTCGCGCGGCTCGAGTCGCTGCGCCGCCTGCTGCGCAGCCGGGCCGGCGGCGACGACGGGACACCGCTCCCGGACGAGGGCCGCTGAGGTCGGACGACGTGCACACCCGCATCGAGGCGTTCGAGGCGCCCACCGACCGCGACGTCGCCGACCGCCCCGCACCCACCACGATCATGGAGCTTCGCGGGCCCCGCTGATCGAGCTCTCAGCCGGCCGGGAAGGTGCCGGGCTGGGTGTGCTGCACGATCGGTCCCCACACCGCGGTGGCGCCGGAGTGGCCCGCGAGCACCACGACCGTGAAGGCCACGGCAGCGAGCACGACCTGCACGACGGCGAGCACCTTCATGGCCGTCGTGCGCGCCTTCGCGTGCTGACGGTCGAGCCACCAGAGGGCTGCGACGCTCAGGAACAGCAGGCCGGCCGAGACCACGACCCACTTCCCCCACTGCGAGTGGTCGAGCGGCACGCGGACCCGCGACGCGAGCCTCTCGCCGCTCTCCTTCGCCACCACGGACGCACCGGCGGCGACGAAGGCGGACGCGAGCACGAGGAACCCGTGTAGCCGGTTCCAGTCCGCGCGCAGCGCGACGAGCACGGCGCCGAGGCAGGACAGCGGCAGGAGCACGATGACGGCGTGGACGACGAGAGGGTGCCACGGCAGGTTCGTGATGGTGTCGAACACGGGCATCCTCGCAGGGTCGCGGTCGGGGATCCGGTCCCCCGACTGTAGGACGGATGTCGCGCGGAGCCGGTTCATCGCGCGGCTCCACCCTTGCCGGACCCGGCGTAGGGCGCCCTTGGGCGTCTTCTCGGCTGCGGCGGGCGGTAGCGTCTCGCGGGTGACCTACGCCTACGTCGACGACCTGGCCCTCGCGCTGCTCATCGCCGACCGTGCCGACGCCATCACGATGGACCGCTTCAACGCGCGCGACCTCGTCGTCGAGACCAAGCCGGACCTCACGCCGGTGAGCGACGCCGACAAGGCGGTGGAGCGGATGATCCGCGACCTCGTCGCCGCGGAGCGCCCGGGCGACGGAGTCCTCGGCGAGGAGTACCCGGAGCTGGTCGTCAGCGGCGGACGGCGGTGGATCGTCGACCCGGTCGACGGCACCAAGAACTTCGTGCGCGGCGTGCCGGTGTGGTCGACCGTCATCGGCCTGCAGGACGAGGACGGCCGGATGGTCGTCGGCGTCGTCTCCGCGCCCGCGCTGGGCCGCCGGTGGTGGGCGACGCTCGGCGGCGGCTCCTGGGTCAACGAGCCGGGCGGTGCCGAGCCGCGCCGCCTGCACGTGTCGCAGGTGTCCTCGCTCGCCGATGCGTCGCTGTCCTGCTCCGACACGCAGTGGGTGCCGGCCGAGCACCAGCCACGCTGGGACGCGCTGCGCCACTCGGTGTGGCGCAACCGGGCCTACGGCGACTTCTGGAGCCACCTGCTCGTCGCCGAGGGCGCCGTCGACATCGCGGTCGAGCCCGAGCTCAACGTCTACGACATCGCCGGCGTCTCGATCATCGTCACCGAGGCAGGCGGCCGCTTCACCGGTGTGAACGGCGTCGACGGTCCCGCGCAGGGCAGCGGGCTCACGACCAACGGCGTGCTGCACGATGCCGTGCTCGCCGCGCTCCGCGGGGGCTGACGCCTCGGCTCAGCCCATGGTCGCGTCAGCGACCGAGCGCTTCAGCACCTCGACCAGGACGTCGCGATCGACGTCGGAGAGCCGTTTCAGGTAGAGGCAGCCCTTGCCGGTGCTGTGCTTGCCGAGCCTCTCGAGCAGGTCGGCGTAGAGCTCGACACCACCGGACAGGTACAGGGTCGAGCTGGCCTTGCGCGGCGAGAAAGCCGATGACCATCCAGTCGATCTCGCGGCCGTCGTCGTAGGGCAGCCGGCGCTCGCCGAAGCCGGCGATGGAGCTCCCCCACATCACGGCCGGAGCCTTCGCGGCCTTCGCCATGAGCGAGCAGGCCTCGCGCGCGTCCGACTGCCGTCCCTCGTCCTGGATTGATGCGATGAACGCCTCGACGTCGTCATCGCTCGCCCGTGTCTTCAGCTGCGCCATGGACCCCTCCGCGTCCGACCCCGTGACGGCATGATGCCCGCTCGCACGTCGGGCCGTGAGCCGATCGTCGGTCGCAGGGCCGCGCTCGGTCGGGACTGACACGGTGGATCCCGATCGCTGTGCCGAGCAGCATCCGGCTGTCGGTGGCTTTCGCGGCCCGGGTTCGGCGGTCGGGACACGCCCTCGTGTCCGTCCTAGCCTGGAATCGGCCGCCGAGAGTGCGTGGCTCTGGTTGCTGTCAGGCGGCCGGGAGGTGAGTGCAGTGACTGATCTGCATGACCAGCAGACCCGCGGGACAGCGCCGGTGGAGCACCGCCGCTCGGCGCTGGTCTGGTGGCTGGCAGGCGCACTCGCGGTCGCGCTGCTCGCGGTCATCGGGCTGGGTGCGTGGACATATGCCCAACATCGAGGGAGCAGCGAGCAGCAGGCGGCGATGACTGCCGTCACGGCGTTCATGGACGCCCGCAACGCACACGACCCCGCAGCCGTGGCCGCAGCCACGACGAGCACCATCGTGTTCTCCGGCATGGTTGGCGGCACGATCACCGAAGGCCCGTATGCGGGCACGCAGTTCACGAAGTCGTTCACCGAGCAGATGGGCCGGACGTTCCACATCGAGGCGGTCAGCCCCGGGGTTGTGTCGGGCACCGATGAGATTGCGGTCCCGACCCATATCACTGCGGGTGACGGAGGGGTCGATCTGACCGGAATCGCCGTCTACCGGGTGACTGACGTCAACGGGATCACGAAGGTCTCCGAGATCGTGTGGATTCCGAAGTCGTGAGTACACGTCGCGCCGAGACTCCTCGTCCGGCGCCACGGGATGCCGTGTCGCGGTCGTGCGGGCCGATCGGGCCGCGCGTCCATCAGTCCGCTGGGAGAACAGTGGGTGCGCGGAGCGGACTCACTGGATGGGCTCCCAGCCAGGTGGTCGACGGCGCGCTCGCCCCGGTCAGGGGTGCGGGATGAACCGTCTCACCAGGCCCTCGCTCATGATCGTCGCGACAACAGCTCTGGCCCTGACTGCCTGCGGCGGCTCGGGGCAACAACCCCCGGGCACGGGCACGGCGTCTGCCGTCTCCGCGTCGACGTCGGATGGCCGGTCGGGCGACCGTCCCTACGACGTGTTCGTGCCGACCGGCTACAACGGCACCGTCGCGTTCCCCTTGCTGATCCTGCTGCACGGGTACACCACGACCGGTTCGCAGATGGACGCCTACTTCTCGATGCAGGCCGAGGCCGACCGCGCGGGTTTCCTCTACGTGCACCCCGACGGCACGAGGGACTCCACGGGGGCCCAGTTCTGGAACGCGACCGACGCGTGCTGCGACCGGGACGGCACGTCTGTCGACGACTCGGCGTACCTCGCCGGGATCATCCGGGTCGTCTCGTCGCGCTACCGCGTCGACGCGGCCCGCGTCTACCTGTTCGGGGTGTCGAACGGGGGCTTCATGGCCTACCGGATGGCCTGTGACCATGCCGACACGATCGCAGGCGTCGTCAGCATGGCGGGTGCCACCTACCTCGACCCGACCCGGTGCAGGCCCTCCCGGCCGGTCAGCGTGCTGGAGATCCACGGGACCGCGGACGAGACGGTCCCCTATGGGGGAGGCGAGCTCTTCGGTCCCGCCTTCCCGTCGGCGCCGGACACGGTGGCGCAGTGGGCTCGCTTCGACGGCTGCGCTGCGGACCGAACGCCGACCGGGCGTCGGCTCGATCTTGCCGTCGACGTGGCCGGCGCCGAGACGGTCGTCTCAGCGTTCGGAGGCTGCGCGCACGGCACCTCGGTCCAGCTGTGGACGGTCCAGGGCGTCGACCACGGCTTCTCGTTCACGGACGCACTGGTGCCTGACGCCGTCACCTTCCTCCTCGCCCACCCGAAGCGCTGACCAGGCGATGCTCAGGTCCTGGAGCGGGCTGGTCCGGGAGGTGACACGACGCTGGAAAGCCCGCGACGTCGTGCAGCGAGGGGTGAGGAGTGGTGCGCCCTGGGTCCGCGGGACGTCAGGGCCGAGGCGGTCGTGGTGGTGGGGTGAACGTCCACGCGCCGGTTGCGCCTGGTGGGGCGTCGGGGGTGCGGGTGATGGTCCAGTGGCCTTCGTTGACGGCGCGGTGATGACGCACCACAGCAGGACGCGGTTGTCGAGGTCCGTCGAGCCGCCGTTCTCCCACTCCCGCACGTGGTGGGCGTGGCAACGCCGGACGTGCGCACGGCAACCGGGGAACCGGCAGTGCTGATCCCGCACCTCGAGCGCCCGGCGGAGTCGTGGCGGGACGACGCGCTCGGCGCGGCCGACGTAGAGGACCTCCCGGGACGCCTCGAGCAGCAGGTCGGCGAGGGGGTTGGCGCACCTCCCTGTCTCGTCGAGGAGCGACGGGCGGACGACGACGGTCGCCAGCTCGCAGTCGCACAGGACCCGGCGCACGGTCTCGCTCGGGATGAGCACCGGGTGGCCGCGATCACAGGTCACCGGATGTGACGGTCCGCGGCGCGGCGGGCCGGTCCTGGAGCCCGCTGGCCGCGTGCGACAGCACGGCCCCGTGGCGGCGGCGGGCCGGATCGCAGCGACTTCACCCGACGTCGGCACCGCGAGGCTCTTTTAGGGTGGCCTCATGCCGACCTACCCGGACGCCCCCCGCCTCGATCTCGTCGACGACTACGACGGCGTGCCCGTGCCCGACCCGTATCGCTGGCTCGAGGACGCGACCGACGAGCGGACGGTGTCCTGGGCGGCCCAGCAGGCCGAGCTGCTCGCGTCCGAGCGCGCCGCCTGGACCACGACCGAGCACTGGCGCGAGCGCATCGCGACCCTCGTCTCCGCGGGGGGCATCGGGGCACCCACGTTCCGCCGCGACCGTCGGTTCTTCATGCGACGCGAGGGATCCCAGCAGTTCGCCGTGCTCTGCACCGTTGATCCCGACGGCACTGAGCGCGTGCTCGTCGACCCCATCGCACTGGATGCCACGGGCCTCACCACGCTCGACACGTGGCAGCCGAGCAAGGAGGGCGACCTGCTCGCCTACCAGCTCTCCGAGGGTGGCACCGAGGAGTCCATCGTCCGGGTCATGGACGTCGAGACCGGCGAGACGGTCGACGGCCCGATCGACCGGGTGCGCTACGCCCCCATCGCCTGGCTCCCGGGCGGGGAGTCGTACTACTACGTCCGCCGGCTCGACCCCGCCGACCTGCCCGAGGACGAGGGGCAGTTCCACCGGCGTGTGTACCTCCACCGGGTCGGCACCGACCCGAGCGAGGATGTCGAGATCTTCGGCGGCGGCCGGGTCGTCACGAGCTACTACGGCGTGTCCGTGAGCATGGACGGCCGTTGGCTGGTCGTCGCGAGCCAGGAGGGGACCGAGCCGCGCAACGACCTGTGGATCGCCGACCTCGCGGCGTCGCCGCTCGAGGCGCCCGAGCTGCTCGAGGTGCAGGTGGGCGTCGACGCCAGCACCTCGCTGCACGTCGGCCGCGACGGTCGCGCCTACATCCACACCGACCTCGACGCGCCGCGCGGCCGGCTCCTCGTGACCGACCCGACGACGCCGACCGCCGAGCACTGGGTCGAGCTCGTCCCCGAGGACGACGAGGCGGTTCTCGAGGACTTCGCGGTCCTCGACGGCGACGACCTCGAGCGCCCGCTGCTCGCGGTGTCGTGGACGCGGCACACCGTGGGCGAGGTGACGTTGCACGACCTGGCCACCGGCGAGCGCGTCGGGTCCGTGCCGCTGCCGGGCGTCGGCACGCTCGGCGGCCTCGTGGAGCGGCCCGAGGGCGGGCCGCTCATGTGGTTCGTCTACACCGACTTCACGACCCAGATCCACGTTCACTGCTACGACGCACGGACGGGCGAGGTGTCGCTGTACTCCTCGCCCCCGGGGTCCGTCGACGTCCCTGAGGTCGTGAGCCAGCAGGTCACCTACACCTCGAAGGACGGCACGCTCGTCCGGATGTTCCTGCTGTCCAAGGAAGCGGCGCCTGATCACCCGCGCCCCACGTTCCTCTACGGCTACGGCGGCTTCGGCATCCCCATGACGCCCGGCTTCTCCGCCACCGCGCTGGCGTGGGTCGAGGCGGGCGGCGTCTACGCCGTGGCCTGCGTCCGCGGCGGCGGCGAGGAGGGCGAGGACTGGCACCGCGCAGGCATGCTCGGCGAGAAGCAGAACGTGTTCGACGACTTCCACGCCGCGGCCGAGTGGCTCGAGCGAAAGGGCTGGACCACGCGCGCCCAGCTCGCCATCCACGGCGGGAGCAACGGCGGTCTCCTCGTCGGTGCTGCGCTCACGCAACGTCCGGAGCTGTACGGCACGGTCGTGTGCAGCGCGCCGCTGCTCGACATGGTCGGCTACGTCCGCTCGCAGCTCGGTCGCACGTGGACCGTCGAGTACGGCGACCCTCAGGTGCCCGAGGAGCTCGGCTGGCTGCTCGGCTACTCGCCGTACCACAACGTGGTGGAGGCGACGGACTACCCCGCGACGCTGTTCATGGTGTTCGACAACGACACGCGCACCGATCCGATGCACGGACGCAAGCTGTGCGCGGCGCTGCAGCACGCGACGAGCGGCACGCGCCCGGTCCTCATCCGCGCGGGCGCCGAGGTCGGGCACGGTGCCCGCTCCCTCGACCGCGCCATCGTGGAGCAGGCCGACATGCTCGCCTTCATCGCGCGGTGGACCGGCCTCGAGCTGCCCTGACTAGGCTTCGACCATGCTCAGCAGCCGGCTCGTGCCGATGGCGGGATCGACCTCGTCGTCGAGCGCCCAGAGCTTCTGGCAGGCGGTCGGCGACTGGTTGACGAAGAACGCCATCATCATCGTGCTCACGGTCGTGGTGTCGTCCATCATCTGGTGGATCGTCGTGCGACTCATCCGTCGGGTGACCCAGAACGCCAAGAACCGGCTCGACCAGCAGGAGCGACCCGGGCAGGCCCGCGGGGTCGAGGGCACCCAGGAGCTCACCGCCGTCCTGATGAGCCAGCGTCGCGAGCAGCGCTTCGAGGCGATCTCGCAGCTGCTGCGGAGCATCACCACGTTCACGATCGTCACGCTCGCGCTGCTCATCATCCTCGGACAGCTCGGCGTCAACATGGCGCCGCTGCTCGCGAGCGCCGGCGTCATCGGCGTCGCCCTCGGCTTCGGCGCGCAGACGCTCGTGAAGGACTTCCTCTCCGGCATCTTCCTCGTGCTCGAGGACCAGTTCGGCGTCGGCGACGTCGTCGACCTCGGTCCGGCGACCGGCACGGTCGAGGAGGTCACGCTGCGTGTGACGCGCATCCGCGACCTGTCCGGCGTCGTCTGGTACGTGCGCAACGGAGAGATCCTCCGGGTCGCGAACCGTTCCCAGGGCTGGACGCTGGCGATCGTCGACGTCCCCATCGCCTACAACGAGGACCTCGACCGGGTTCGCCGCATCGTCGAGGAGGTCGGCTCCCGGATGGACGGCGACCCCGCCTACGACGGCATCCTGTTCGGCACGCCGACCTACGCCGGCGTCGAGAGCGTGAGCGGTGACGCGGTGTTCGTGCGCGTCACCGCGAAGGCCGCGCCGGACCAGCAGATGTCGGCCGGTCGCGCCCTGCGCGAGCAGCTGAAGCTGGCCTTCGACAAGGCCGGCGTGCGCGTCCCGGTGCTCGTGCGCCAGAACCTCCCCGGCAGCCCGCCGCCCGCCACCGGGGGGACGGGCACGGGCCAGCGCAGCTAGTGCGCCCCACCGCCTGACGAGCGGGACCGCCCACGGCCCGACAGACTGGGGCCATGCGTTGCCTCGTCACCGGTGCGACCGGCTACATCGGCGGGCGCCTCGTCCCCGAGCTCCTCGCCGCCGGCCACGAGGTGCGCGTCCTCGCACGCCACCCCGAGCGGCTCTCCGAGCGCACCTGGATAGACAAGGTCGAGGTCGTGGCGGGCGACGCCGGCGACCCCGACGCGGTCCACCAGGCACTCCGGGGGATCGACGTCGCCTACTACCTGCTGCACTCGATGGCGGCGGGCCCCGGGTTCGAGGAGATCGAGCGCCACGTCGCACGGCTGTTCGCGGCCTGCGCCCGCGACGAGAAGGTCGGCCGGATCGTCTACCTCGGGGCTCTCATGCCCGACGTGCCCTCGGACGAGCTGAGCCACCACATGCGCAGCCGCAGCGAGGTCAGCGAGATCTTCCAGCTCTCCGAGGTCCCGACCGTGGAGCTGCGCGCGGCGATCATCATCGGCAGCGGCTCGGCGAGCTTCGAGATGACGCGCTACCTCACCGAGCGGCTGCCCGCGATGGTCACTCCGGCGTGGGTGCGTACGCCGACGCAGCCGATCGCGATCCGCGACGTCCTCTACTACCTCGTGCGCTGCGCCGACCTGCCTGCCGGCCTCAACCGGACGTTCGACATCGGCGGCCCCGACGTCATGACCTACGAGCTGATGATGCACGGCTACGCGCGCGCCGCCGGCCTGCGCAAGCGCCTCGTCGTCCGCATGCCGCTGGGCACGCCGGGGCTCTCATCGTTCTGGGTCGGGCTGATCACCCCAGTGCCGAGGTCCGTCGCCAAGCCGCTCGTCGAGAGCGTGACGATGCGCACCGTCTGCCGCGACCACGACATCGCGGACTACATCCCCGACCCGCCCGAGGGACTGGTGCCCTACGAGCGTGCGGTCGAGCTCGCGCTGAGCAAGATCCAGCAGGCCGACGTCCGCACGGCGTGGTCCAACTCGAGCCTGCCGGGTGCACCCAGCGACCCGCTGCCGTCCGACCCCAGCTGGGCCGGCGGCTCGCTCTACACCGACGAGCGCAGCACGGTCGTGCACGCGAGCCCCACCTCCCTGTGGCGCGTGATCGAGGGCCTGGGCGGCGACCGCGGCTACTACTCGTTCCCCGCGGCCTGGGCGGTGCGGGGCTGGATGGACCGGGCGTCCGGCGGCGTCGGTCTGCGCCGTGGCCGTCGCGACCCGGATCGGCTTCGGGTCGGGGACCCGCTGGACTTCTGGCGGGTGGAGGAGCGCGTCCCCGAGCGGATGCTCCGGCTGCGCGGCGAGTTCCGGATGCCGGGCCTGGCCTGGCTGGAGCTCTCTATCCGCACCGAGGGCACGGGCGACGCCGCCGTCACGGTGTACACCCAGCGCGCCCTGTTCCACCCCAAGGGGTTGTACGGCCACGCGTACTGGACCAGCATGCTGCCCTTCCACGGAGTGATCTTCGGCTCCATGCTGCGCAACATCCGCGAGAGCGCCGAGGAGCTCGAACGGGCCGAGACCCGGGCGCTCCCGGCCGCGGAGCCGGTCGACCGCGCGTCCTGACCCGGGTGGACGGCGTCGCGGGTCCGTGACGGCAGAATGGCCCGCATGTCATCCGAGACGTCGCCGTACTCCCAGATGGGCGGTGCGGAGTTCTTCGAGGCTCTGGTCGGCCACTTCTACGAGGGAGTGGCGAGCGACCCGGTCCTGCGCGCGATGTACCCCGACGACGACCTCGGGCCGGCCGAGCGACGGCTCCTGCTGTTCCTCACGCAGTACTGGGGCGGGCCCACGACCTACTCCGACGAGCGGGGGCACCCGCGCCTGCGGATGCGGCACAATCCGTACGTCATCGACGACGCTGCCCGAGACCGGTGGCTCACCCACATGCGCGCGGCGCTCGACCTGACCATGGCCGAGCAGGAGCTCGACCCCGCGTGGGAGCAGGAGCTCTGGCGCTACCTCGTCGGCGCGGCCATCGCGATGGTCAACGCCGCACCCGCTGACAACCCGGCAGGACTCACGATGCACCAGGAGCCGCAGTGACGATCGACCTCCCCGTCCGCGAGGGCAACGCCGACATCCCGCCCCGCAAGGCGCGCGACTGGTGGCGTGACGCGGTCGTCTACCAGATCTACCCGCGCTCCTTCTCGGACTCCGACGGCGACGGCATCGGCGACATCCCCGGCATCCGCTCGCGGCTCGCCTACCTGCACGACCTCGGCGTGGACGCCGTCTGGCTCTCGCCGTTCTACCCGTCGCCGTTGCTCGACGGCGGCTACGACGTCGCCGATCCGCGAGACGTCGACCCGCGGCTGGGCACCCTCGACGACATGCGGGCCCTCGTCACGGAGGCGCACGCGCTCGACCTGCGGGTCTTCGTCGACGTCGTGCCCAACCACTTCTCGTGGGAGCACCCCTGGTTCACGGCGGCGCAGAAGACCGCGCCGGGTTCGCCCGAGTGGTCCCGGTTCCACGCGGTGCGCGGCAAGGGCCCGCACGGCGAGCTGCCGCCCAACAACTGGCCCAGCGCGTTCGGCGGCCCGGCGTGGACGCCGATCGAGGGGCATCCGGGCTGGTGGTACCTCCACCTGTTCGACACCTCGCAGCCGGACGTGAACTGGGGGAACCCCGAGGTCCACGCCGACTACGAGAAGACCCTGCGGTTCTGGTTCGACATGGGCGTCGACGGCTTCCGCATCGACGTCGCGCACTCGCTCATCAAGGCCGAGGGCCTGCCGGACGGCCCTGAGCCCGACGGCCTCCCGCTCGCCGGCAACGAGCGCGGGCCCGCGTGGGACCAGCCCGGCGTGCACGAGGTATGGCGCGAGTGGCGCCGAATCGCCGACTCCTACGAGCCGCCGCGCGCGTTCGTCGGCGAGGCGTGGGTCGCCACCACCGAGGCCCAGGCCGCCTACACGCGTCCCGACGAGCTGCACACCACCTTCAACTTCCACTTCCTCAAGGCCTACTGGGACGCCGCGGTGATCCGTGACGTCATCGGCAGGTCGCTGCTGACGTCAGCCGCGGTCGGCGCACCGCCGACGTGGGTCCTGTCCAACCACGACGTGTGGCGCCCGGTGACGCGGTTCGCGCCGTGGCTCGATGCGACGACGATCGACCTCGAGACCGGCCGTCGTCGCGCGCTCGCGATGTCCATGCTCTCGCTCGCCCTGCCCGGGTCGGCGTACCTCTACCAGGGCGAGGAGCTCGGGCTGCCCGAGGTCGTCGACCTGCCCGACGACGCGCGCCAGGACCCGACGTTCTTCCGCACCGAGGGCCAGGTCAAGGGCCGCGACGGCTGCCGCGTCCCGATCCCGTGGTCGGGCCAGTCCCCGCCGTACGGCTTCAGCACGGGGACGCCGTGGCTCCCCCAGCCGACCGACTGGGCCGGCGTCACGGCCGAGGCGCAGGAGGCCGACCCCGGGTCGACGCTCTCGCTCTACCGACGCGCGCTGCGGATCCGCCGCGAGAGCCCGGTGATGGGCGACGGCGAGCTGATCTGGCGCGAGTCGGGGCAAGACGACGTGCTCGCCATCGAGCGTCCCGGTGACGGCGCGGTCCTGGTGCTGCTCAACGTCTCCGAGACCGAGCGGCTGGTCGAGGTCGAGGGCGAGGTACTGCTCAGCACCGGGGTGACGGAGTACGACGACGGAGGAACCCTGGCGCTCGCCCCGGACTCGTGCACCTGGATCGCACTGCAGTGACCTGGCGCCACCGCGCCTGGCTCGTCGCCGCCGTCACGTTCCTCGCGCTCGTCTCGGCGGCGGCGTTCCGGTCGAGCACCGGAGTGTTCATCGAGCCGATCTCGGCTGAGTTCGGCTGGTCCCTGGGCACGGTGTCGTTCGCCGTCACGGTGAACTTCCTGCTCTACGGCCTCGTCGCGCCGTTCGGCGCGGCCCTGATGGAGGCCTTCGGTGTACGCCGGGTGGTCGCCGGTGCGCTCGTGCTGCTCGCCCTCGGCATGGCGCTCATCACGGTCATCTCGCAACCGTGGCAGCTGATCCTGTTCTGGGGAGTGTTCCTCGGCGTCGGTGCCGGGTGCCTCGCGCTGGTGCTCGGCTCGATCGTGGCCAACCGCTGGTTCGTCCAGCGACGCGGGCTCGTCACCGGCATCTTCTCCGCCGGGTCGGCGACAGGTCAGCTGCTGTTCCTGCCGACGCTCGCGCGGCTGTCGACCGAGCACGGCTGGCGCACCGCGTCCCTCCTGCTCTCGGCCGTCGCGCTGCTCATCGTCCCGCTCGTGCTGCTCGTCCTGCGCGAGCGTCCCTCCGAGGTCGGCGTCCTGCCCTACGGCGCCCCTGCGGGCTGGACCGAGCCGGCCGCGCTGCACGACGGCGGTGCCGGCCCTGCGAAGGTGGCGATGATCCGCCTGCGCGAGGCCTCGCGCACCCGCGCCTTCTGGCTGCTGTTCGTCACGTTCTTCATCTGCGGCTGGTCGACCAACGGGCTGATCGGCACGCACTTCATCCCGGCCGCGCACGACCACGGGCTGCCGCCCACCTCGGCCGCGGCGCTGCTCGCGTTCGTCGGCCTCTTCGACCTCGTCGGGGTCATCGGCTCAGGCTGGTTCACCGACCGCTACGACCCTCGGTACCTGCTGTTCGTCTACTACGGCCTGCGCGGCGTCTCGCTGCTCATCGTCCATCTGGTCTGGGCACCGACAGTGCAGGCGCCGATGTTCTTCTTCGTCGTCCTCTACGGACTGGACTGGGCGGCCACCGTCCCGCCCACGATGGCGCTGTGCCGTGAGTGCTTCGGGCTCCAACGCTCGAGCGTCGTGTTCGGCTGGGTATACGCCGCGCACATGATCGGCGCGGGCGTCTCGGCCGGCCTCGCCGGCTGGATCCGGCAGAGCACCGGTTCGTATGACATCGCCTGGTGGAGCACCGGAGTGCTAGCGGTCATCGCCGCGGCCATGGTGCTCGCGATCCCGCCAGGCCTGGCACTCCTGGCCGCTGAGGAGCGCGATCCGGTGCTGACGGGCTGAGGCACGACCGTCCCGTCGGGTCAGGCGGGCTCGAGGACGGGGATCTCCTCGAGCAGCGGCTCGGTGCGGCGCGCCGACTCGACGGCCAGCACCATGAGCGTGGTGCCGGTCATGACGGTGGCGCTGAAGATGACGGGGACGTCGTGAGCGATGACGGCGTAGGCGAGCCAGCCCAGGCCGGCGCCGAGGCGCAGGCCGAACGTGGTCAGCGATACGCCGGCGGCCTCGCTCGTGCCGCGCAGCGTCGTGACGACCTGCGGCCACGCGGAGAACAGGCTTATCCCGAAGGCCAGGAAGCCGGCGGCCTCGACCGGCACCCGGAAGGACATCAGCGCGACAGCCGTCACGGCCAGCGCCAGCAGCAGCGCGCGACGCGGCACCGACAGTCGGCTCGGCACCAGCAGGACGATCGCGATCGACCCCGACACCAGCAGGACGTTGCCCGGGATCTGCGGCATGACGTCGGCGCGCAGGCCGTAGATCATGAAGCCGGTGCACGCGAGGATCGAGACGGCGTAGGACAGCGGCGCCACTCCCGCCATGTGCGGGTGGCGGATCGTCCGCAGGATCTGCGGGACGACGGAGGCGACGCCGAGCACGGACGCGGCGTAGGCGATGGTCAGGGCGAGGGTGTGGCTGGTCACCGCGGAGGCTTCCTTCGACGATCTTTATGGATACAGACTGGAACGATACAGTACCGGTAACGAACCACACAACCGAGGAATGCCCGATCGAGGGGGTGACCTGCGCCATGACGACCTCCCGCCCGACCCTGGACACCGTCGCCGAGGCCGCCGGCGTCTCCCGGATGACGGTGTCGAACGCCTACAACCGCCCCGACCAGCTCTCCGCCGCCACCCGGGAGCGCGTCCTCGCCGTCGCGGCCGAGCTCGGCTACGGCGGCCCCGACCCCGCCGGCCGCTCGTTGCGCCGCGGTCGAGCGGGAACGGTGGGTGTGCTTCTGACCGAGAACCTCACGTACGCCTTCACCGACCCGGGGCTCGTCCAGTTCCTGCGAGGCGTCGCCGACGAGATGTCGGCCGCGGGGATGGCGATGCTCCTGCTCCCCGCCGACGCCGACCGCGACGGTGCTCTGGTCCGCGGGGCCATCGTCGACGCGTTCATCGTCTCCTCGATCTGGGAGGACGACCCGGTCGTCCAGGCGGTGCGGTCCCGCCGTCTGCCGTTCGTGTCCTCGGGGTCGCCCCGCCTGGCCGGCGTGCCCTACGTCGGCATCGACAACGCGGCGGCGGCGGCCCTCGCGGCCGACCACCTCACCGCCCTCGGGCACCGGCGGCTGGGAATCGTGGCGCTCCCGGAGGACATGCCGGTGCAGCCGGTCGACCTGGTGGTGCGGGTGCGTCGCGGCTTCGCCCAGCGGGTCGTCGGGTTCCTCGAGCGCGCGGGGGAAGCCGGCGTCGAGCCGGAGACGGTCGCGGTCGTGGACGCCACCACCAACAGCACCGAAGCCGGCGCCGCGGCCGCGCGCGAGCTCCTGACGCGCCGCAAGCCGCCGACAGCGGTGTTCGCGGTGAGCGACGTGCTCGCCCTCGGCGTGCTGTCCGCGGCCGCCGAGCTCGGGATCGACGTGCCCGGGGGCCTGTCGGTGATCGGGTTCGACGACATCGACGAGTCCGCCCACAGCCGCCCGCCCCTCACCACCGTGGCGCAGGACCTGCGCGAGCAGGGTCGCACCGCGGCGCGCATGGCGCTGGGCCTCATCGAGGGCTCGAAGGTGCGCAGCGCGCCTCGCACGCCGCACGTCCTGGTGCGCGAGTCGACCGCACCGCCGCGACGCGCTCGCTGAGCTGCGCCGCGACCCGTCGCTCCTCCCGCGCGTCGTCGAAGGACATTTAGTTTGCACGAGGCAACTAATTCGCGGAGGATGCGGGCATGACGGAGCACTCGCCCGGCCCGACGACGGCGACGGCAGCCGGCTTCGGCCGGGTCCACAAGGACCACCCGCGCTACAAGTGGGTCGCGCTGTCGAACACCACGCTCGGCATGACGATGGCGACGGTCAACGCCTCCATCGTGCTGATCTCCCTGCCCGCGATCTTCCGCGGCATCGGGCTGAACCCGCTCGACCCCGCCAACGTGAGCTACCTGCTCTGGATGCTGCTCGGGTTCCTGCTCGTGACGGCCGCACTCGTGGTGACCTTCGGCCGCCTCGGCGACATCTACGGTCGCGTGCGCATCTACAACCTCGGCTTCTTCGTGTTCGCGCTGTCGTCCATCGCCCTCTCGCTCGTCCCGTGGGACGGCTCGGCCGGTGCCCTGTGGCTCATCGCCTTCCGGGCGGTGCAGGCAGTCGGCGCGGCGATGCTCATGGCCAACGCCACCGCGATCCTCACCGACGCCTTCCCGCTGCACCAGCGCGGTACGGCGCTCGGCATCAACCAGGTCGCGGCCATCGCGGGCTCGTTCCTCGGCCTCGTGATCGGCGGTGTGCTCTCCCAGTGGCACTGGCGCGCGGTGTTCTGGGTGAGCGTGCCGTTCGGCGTCGTCGGCGCGATCTGGTCCTACCTCTCGCTGCACGAGGTGGGGGCACGGCACAAGGGCCGGCTCGACGTGCCGGGCAACCTGTCCTTCGCGCTCGGCCTCGGCCTGATCATCGCCGGCGTGACCTACGGCATGCAGCCCTACGGCGGATCCACGATGGGCTGGACGAACCCGTGGGTCGTCAGCGCGATCGTGGCCGGGGCGGCGATGCTCGCACTCTTCGTCCTGGTCGAGTCACGCACCCCCGAGCCCATGTTCGCGCTGTCCCTGTTCGGCATCCGAGCCTTCTCGCTCGGCAACCTGGCGGGCCTCCTGGCCTCGATCTCGCGCGGCGGCCTGCAGTTCATCCTCATCATCTGGCTGCAGGGCATCTGGCTGCCGCGGCGCGGCTACTCCTTCGAGAGCACACCGTTGTGGGCCTCGATCTTCCTGCTCCCCCTCACCGTGGGGTTCCTCGCCGCCGGACCGCTCTCCGGCTTCCTCAGCGACCGCTACGGCGCGCGCCGCTTCGCCGTCAGTGGGGCGCTGATCACTGCGCTCTCGCTGTTCGGGCTGATGCTCCTGCCGGTCGACTTCCCCTACCCGGCCTTCGCGTTCCTCACGTTCCTCAACGGCGTCGGCAGCGGGATGTTCAGCTCCCCCAACGCCGCCGTCGTCATGAACGCGGTCCCCCCGGCACAGCGCGGCGTCGCGTCGGGCATGCGGATGACCTTCTTCAACTCCGGGTCGGCACTGTCCATCGGCGTGTTCTTCTCGCTCATGGTCGTCGGCCTGGCGAACACGCTGCCGGGCACCCTGTCGGGAGGGCTGATCGCGCAGGGCGTCCCGTCGGGGGTGGCCGACAACCTCGCGGGCCTGCCCCCGGTCGGGATCCTGTTCGCGGCGTTCCTCGGGATCAACCCGATCGCCGCCCTTCTCGGCCCCACCGGAGTGCTGTCCTCGCTCCCGGCGTCGAACGTCGCGAACCTGACCGGCAACGACTTCTTCCCCGCGCTCATCTCCGACCCGTTCCACGCCGGGCTCGTCCTCGTGTTCGCGATCTCGGCGCTCATGATGGTAGTCGCCGCGATCGCGAGCTGGTTCGCGGGCAAGCGCCCGGACGACGAGCGCTCGCACCCCGACGCCGGTGAGCGCCTCGGCGAGGAGCCCGAGTCCTACGCCGCGCTCGAGGGCGAGCCGGCTGACGACAGCGTCGGTCCGCTCGCGCACGCGCTCGGCTTTCCGACGGCTCCTGAGGACGCCTCATGAGCGCGGCGACCGCACGGCAGCGCACGAGCCGGGACGTCGACGCCGTACGGCTCGGCGACGCACTCGCACGCCTCACCCGCGCGACGCGACGCGATCTCGCCCTCCCGATCGGTGCGAGCAGCATCGCGGCGCTGGTGACAGTGGAGCGGTGCGGCCCGATCCGGCTCGGCGACCTCGCCCGCCACGAGGGCGTCACTCCGGCCACGCTCTCGCGCATCGTGTCGGTCCTCGAGGACGAGGGCTACGCCGCACGCAGCACCGATGCCGACGACCGGCGCTCGTCGTGGCTGGAGATCACGACCGCGGGTCGTCGTCTCCTCGACGGTGTGCGCCGCGACCGTGCCGAGATTGTCGCCACGCGCCTCGAGCGCCTCACCGCCGAGCAGCGTGCCGCGCTCGCGGGCGCCCTCGACGCCTTCGAGTCCTTGGCGGAGGACTGAGCACTGCTCAGCGGCTCAGCGGCTGGTGGGGACGAGGCGCAGGCGCGCGGGACCGGCGGCGCTGCGGACGAAGACCTGTCCGGCAGGCGTGACGAGGCGCTTCCAGCCGCTGATGGTCGCGGTCTCGATGCGGGCTCCCGGATGGGTCAGGAAGCCGAGCAGCCGCGCCGCGTGCAGAGCACGCATCGGCAGTCCGCCCCAGCCGGGCGCGTCCCAGGTGGCCTCGGCGACGAGCTCCGCATGGAAGGAGCCGCTCGCGGGGACCGAGGCGCGGAACGCCGCGACGGCGGCGTCGATCTTGGGGGTGACGTCTCCCGCCATGCCGCGCTCCCCCGGCGACCACGGTGCTGCCGGCGGCAGCACCGCGAGCGACGCCGAGCCCGTCACCGGATCGGGGAGGGTGACGTCGGACTCCGGCGCGAGACGGGCGACGTCGCCGATCACGTCGCGCAGCCGGCCGGCCGACACGGTGGTGTCGATCGGCTCGTCGACCGGCGCCCCGATCGGCAGCGCGACGAAGACCAGGACGTCGAGCGGGCACGGCGCGTAGACGCCGACCACTCCGCCGCGGGCCTGCACCCGCACCGCGGCGCGCTCGTCCCAGCCGACGATGCGGCCGAGGAACGCCGCGAGGTGCAGCGACTCGTCCTTGCCGAGCCGGATCGACGTCATGGCGTCCACGGGCCTTCGTCGACGTAGGCGAGCACGTGCTCGCGCAGCTCGTCGGACAGCGGGGTCGGTCGCTCCGTGGCCTTGTCGACCAGGACGAGCACCGACCGCGCCACGACGTACACGACGCCGGAGTCCGGCTCGCGGATCTCGTGCGCCAGCGTGTACGACGTACGCCCGACCTTCTCGGTCCAGGTGTCGATCGCGATGGGCTCGGGACGGAAGTGCACCGACCGCTGGTAGGTGATCTCGAGGTTCGCGACGACCATCGACAGCTCAGGGTGCGAGAGGGTGGCGCCCCGCCACGTCGAGAACAGGTCGACGCGCGCCTCCTGCAGGTAGTCGCCGTAGATGCTGTTGTTGACGTGCTGGAGCCAGTCCAGGTCGGTCGTGCGGACCTGGAGCAGGAAGCGTCGGCGCGCCACGTCGCGACCCGGTCAGTCGCGGGTGAGCTTGCGGTACGTCGCCCGGTGCGGGCGCGCGGCGTCCGCGCCGAGCCGGTCGACCTTGTTCTTCTCGTACGACTCGAAGTTGCCCTCGAACCAGAACCAGTTCGAGTCACCCTCGTAGGCGAGGATGTGCGTCGCCACCCGGTCGAGGAACCAGCGGTCGTGCGAGGTGATCACCGCGCAGCCCGGGAACTCGAGCAGCGCGTTCTCCAGCGACCCGAGGGTCTCGACGTCGAGGTCGTTGGTCGGCTCGTCGAGCAGGAGCAGGTTGCCGCCCTGCTTGAGCGTGAGCGCCAGGTTGAGGCGGTTGCGCTCGCCACCGGACAGGATTCCTGCCCGCTTCTGCTGGTCCGGGCCCTTGAAGCCGAATGCCGAGACGTAGGCGCGGCTCGGGACCTCGACCTGGCCGACCTTGATCCAGTCGAGCCCGTCGGACACGACCTCCCAGAGGTTCTTGTCCGGGTCGATGCCGCCGCGGTTCTGGTCGACGTAGCTCAGTTTGACGGTCTCACCGACCCGCACATCGCCGCTGTCGGGCTGCTCCAGCCCGACGATCGTCTTGAACAGCGTGGTCTTGCCGACGCCGTTGGGCCCGATCACCCCGACGATGCCGTTACGCGGCAGGGTGAACGACAGGTCCTTGATCAACACGCGACCGTCGTAACCCTTGTCCAGGTGCTCGACCTCGACGACGAGATTGCCCAACCGTGGCGGAGCCGGGATCTGGATCTCCTCGAAGTCGAGCTTGCGGGTCTTCTCGGCTTCGGCGGCCATCTCCTCGTAGCGCCCGAGCCGGGCCTTGCTCTTGGCCTGCCGGGCCTTGGCGCCCGACCGCACCCAGGCCAGCTCCTCCTTGAGCCGTCTCTGCAGCTTCTGGTCTTTCTTGCCCTGGACCTCGAGGCGTTCGGCCTTCTTCTCCAGATAGGTCGAGTAGTTGCCCTCGTAGGGATAGGCA